>JBBSBW010000042.1:0-61653 GCA_038250865.1 Thermoanaerobaculia bacterium
CACATGTCTACAGATCTTGTCGGTCTCGGTTTTCGAGAAAACCCAGGTTTCATGCGCCTTGCGACCTGATCGGTCCCAATCCGAACCACCGCTTTCGTCTAACCAACTGATTCTATTCGACTTCTAACCGGACACTACTGAGTAGCGGCATACCACCAGATCGCCGCCCGGCATCTGGGTCATGAAGTGATGCGCGAGCGCGTTCTCGCTGAAACCGGACAGGCTGTTCCAGCTGCGGCCGTCGGGCGCAATCACCCAGAGCGCGAACTGCCGCGTGTCGCGCAGGCCCTGCTCTTCCCAACTGGTGAAAGCGATCCGGCCGTCCAGGAGCGCCATCGGGTGGAGCGCCATCGCAACGTTCAGCGGTCCGATCGGCTCGACGTTGCCGCCGTCGGCGTCCATCGCGAACAGTTGAAGCGCGCGCTGGACCGACGACATCGCCTTCGGCGGCAGAAAGTCATCGCGCGTCGAGGTGAAGACGATCCGGTTGCCGGCGGCCCAAGTGCCTCCCGTGTTGAAGACGCCGATTCGCGGATGGTTGCTCCCCGGATCGTTCGGGCCGAAGCGCGCGCCGTTGCCCGTGTTCGGCGTCAACTGCTGGCGGGTCAAGCGCACGAGCGCCCGGCTCGCCAGATCGAGCTTGTAGAGATCCGCGCCGCGGCGCGACAGGCCGCCGCGCTGATCGTTCTTTTCCGTCAGATCGTGGTACCAGGTGAACAGCACCGACCGGCCGTCGAACGAGACGTTCGGATCGGCGACCGAGCCGGCCGACAGCGGCTTGCCCGCGGGCGTGTCGACCTGCCCTCGGTAGCGCTCCAGCGGAAAAAGCACCTCGCGTTCACCGGAGGTTTTCATCAATACAAGCTGCGCGCCAGGATCGGGAATCAACGGCCGCACCACGTCCGGCCAGACGCTGTTAGGAGCCTCCGGCCCGGGACCGAAATACGGTGCGCGGACGTAGATCAGCTCGTAGGGCAGGGGCCGCACGATCTCCTGCGCGGCGGCGGGATGGGACACCGACGCCGCCGCGAATGCGCAGCCCAGGCCCCAGCGGAAGAGACATCCTCGTTTGCGCATTTCTGAGAGGAGGATACCCCCAGGCGATAACTTCGTCGAGGGGCGAGGCATCCGGGTCTCGCGCGCCACGAGCGAAGATTTGCCGGTCCCCGGATTTTTGACGGAACGACCTTCCTCTCGTCGCATTCTTCCGCCGCCATCTGCCCCGATTTTGGACGGCGCGAAGTCCTCGGGGTCGGCGATTTCGGCGCCTGGCGTTCGACCGACGGCGGCGTGACGTTCCGCGCCGCGAGCCGCGGCCTGAATGCGCAATCCATCGGCACGCTCGCGGTGGCGGCGAACGGCGCGCTCTGGGCCGGCATTCAGGGGCCGGAGCTTTCTCCGCCTCGACGCCGGTCTTCCGCGGCTCACCCACGGCTTCGGCCTGGCGATCGATCCAGAACGGCACCAGGACGTCTATGTCGCCGCGGCGCTCGGGATCTATCGCAGCCGGGACGGCGGCGCGAGCTTCGAGCGGCTCGGTCCCGCGCTGCCGGGCGCGGACCGGCGCGGGATCGCGATCACCGCGGGCAGCCGGGTGCTGATCGCCTCGGCCCGCCGCGGGGTGGAGCTTTGGCACCCGGAAACCGGACGGTTCGAAAGCGCCGGGGCCGGGCTGCCGCTCGATGTCTTCAACGCGCGCATTCAGATCGATCCGGTCGGCAGGAAAACTCTCTACGCCGCAACCCTCGCCAGGAGCGTCTGGCGGCTCGACTTGGACGAGTAGCTGACGAGTAGCGGGCGCCTCTTGCCCATTCATTGAATTCGCGCCAGGATTCGACCCAACTTTCGGGGAGGTACGCCCATGCCCTCGCTCGCACCGGCCGTTCGTCAATTGTTCCGCCGCCCTCCGGTCGGCGCCACCTTGGCGCTCGCGGCCGGCCTCGCCGGTTCGCTCGTGCTGCTCGCGGTGGCGGACGCGATGTTGTTTCACCCTCTGCCCGGGGTGGTGCATCCGGAACGGTTGTTTACCCTAGCGCAGCCGAATCTTTCCTATCTGTCGCTGCGCGATTTCACCGCGGCGGCAGAGGCGCGCGGCACCGGGATCGAAGGGTTCGCCGGCTACTCCCACCGGTCGTTCGCGCTGGAGATCGAGGGGGAGCCAGTGCGGCTGCTGGGCGCTGCGGTCGTGGGGAATTACTTCCCGCTGCTCGGCGCGCACGCCGCAGAAGGCCGCCTGCTCGGCTCGATCGACGACGCGCCGGACGCGGCGCCCGCGGTCGTTCTCTCCTCCGCGCTCTGGCGTTCTCGATTCGGTGGCCGGGCCGACGTAGTAGGCCGGCCGGTCCGCCTGAACGGCGTGACGTTCGAGGTCGTGGGCATTGTCGCGCCGCCGTTTCGCGGCTTGACGCGCGAGCACGAACCGGCGCTCTGGGTCTCGGCTTCGGCTTGGATGCGCTCCGCCCCGCGCTCGTTCGCCAGCCTGGGGCTCGGCACGCGCAGCTGGAACTGGCTGCGCGCGTTCGGCCGCCTGACCCCCGAGGGCAATCTCGCCCGCGCGACGGCGGTGCTGAACGCCGAGGCGAAGCGGCAGGAGAGCGCCTATCCGGACGACACGCGAAAAGGCTTCGAGGTCGAGCTGGCTCCCTCCGAGCGATTTGCCGCCGGATTCGGCTCGGCGCGCACGGCCGAAACGGCCGAGGGCGCGCTGGCCGCCCTGGTCGCCCTCTTGGTGGCGCTCTCGGTCGCGAGTGCCGCGCATCTGTTCCTTGCCCGCGGCGAAGCGCGCCGCCGGGAGCTTTCGACCCGTCTGGCGCTCGGCGCCAATCGGCGGGCGCTCGCCGGCCTCCTGCTCGCCGAGCCGATCGCGGCTTCGCTCGCCTCCGCGGCGCTTGCGGTCCTCGCGGCACGCGGCCTGCTCGCGCTGCTCGCCGAGTGGTACCTGCCCGGCGGGATGCGCCTGGGAGATCTCGGCTTGGCCATCGACCCGCGCGTGGCGATGTCCGGCTTCGCTCTCGCCCTGATCGCCGGGCTCGCCGCGGGATGGCTGCCCGCGCGGCGCCTGCTCGGCACCGATCTCGCCCGCGCACTCGCGGCTCGCTCAATTGGCGATCGAACCGCCTCGCGCAGCCGGCGCGGCCTCGCCGCGGCCCAGGTGGCGGTCGCCCTCGTGTTGGTCGCAGCAACCGCTCTGGCCGCCCGAGCGCTTTCGCGCGCCGCGGAGGTCGAAACCGGATTCGACGGCGCAAACCTCGGCTTCGCAACCCTCAATCCCGGCCTCGCGCGGCTGCCCGGCGAGCAGGTGGCGGCGCTCCGCGGCGAAACGCTCGCGGCGGTTCGCGCGCTGCCGCAGGTGGCGAGCGCCTCCCTCGTCTCCCTGCTGCCGCTCGACCACGGAGCCGACAGCGAGACGTTGTCGATCGAAGGGTATGTTCCGGCGCCTGATGAACAGGTGGAGGCGGAGATTCAGCTGGTGGGCCCCGGAGCGCTTTCCACCCTTGGCACCCGCATGGTCGCCGGCCGCGAGCTGGACGAGCGCGACCGCCAAGGCGCGGAACGCGCGGCGGTCGTCTCGCGCTCTTTCGCCAACAGGTATTTTTCCGGAAAGGGGGCCGGCAAAGGTACCGGCCGCCACGAAGCGCTCGGAGCCCGGCTCGAAATGTTCGCCGGCCAGGCCACGATCGTCGGCATCGCGGAAGACGTCCACGCCCACGGGCTCGGCGAGGTTCAGACGCCCGCCGTCTATCTGCCGTTCGCACAGATCCCCACGGACCAGGCGCCGGAGAGCTTCTCGGTGATCTACCGCGCCCGCACCTCGGCGGCCGAGGCGCTGCCGGAAGTCCACGCCGCGCTGCTCGCCGCGGCCCCCAGCGCACCGATCTCGCCGGAAGGCACGTTCGCCGACCTCTACGCCGCAACCGTCGCGCCGCAGCGCCTGGCCGCCGCCCTATTCGGCCTGTTCGGAGGGATCGGAACCCTCCTCGCCGCGAGCGGCCTCTACGGCCTCGTCGCCTTCGCCGCCGCCGCCCGCACCCGCGAGATCGGCCTGCGCATGGCGCTCGGAG
The DNA here is from genome assembly GCA_038250865.1 of Thermoanaerobaculia bacterium. Lineage (GTDB taxonomy): Bacteria > Acidobacteriota > Thermoanaerobaculia > Multivoradales > UBA5704 > DASYKS01. The sequence goes on from JBBSBW010000042.1 coordinate 4,062, forward strand.
CCCGGCCCTCGGGCATTCTCCGTCTGGTCGCGGCCGACGCCATCCGCCCGGCGATCCTAGGCACGCTGATCGGAGCGGCGCTCACCGTACCGCTCGCGTTCGCCGCCCGTGGCGTCGCCTACGGCCTTGAAGGCTTCGATCCCCTGGCCCTGGGCGCTGCCGCGGCGATTCTCCTCGCCGCCGCAGGGCTGGCGGTGATCCGCCCGGCCCGAGCGGCGGCGAAGGCCGATCCGACCGCGGCGCTTCGGGCGGAGTGAGGGAAATGAGCTTCGAGCTGGAGCGCTCGCAGGCCCTGTGGAACCGGAACGGCCTCAACCTCGAAAGCGACGAGGTGTTGACCCAGATCCTCGATCGGGGCGAGATGGAAGCCTGGCGGGAGATCTATCGCTTGGCGACCGGTTCCGAGCCGTCGGCGGTGGCACTGCGGAAGCGAATCGTCCACATTTGCCGCACGGTCCCGATTGGCTTTCCGCATTTCTTCCTTGCCGCCATGGGCTCTCTCGGCGAACGGCTGGAGCCCTATCCGGAAGTACCGCCGCCGATGGACGATATCGCCTGACGGCGAAGGGTTCAGGTCTTCACCTCGTATTTCCAGGAACTCTCTTCGGTCGAGCGGCGCGGCGGATTGCGGATCAGCTCTTCCAGCACGGCGAGATCCACGTCCGCCAACCGCTTGATATAAAGACACAGCCCCTTACTTCGCTTGTGCTTTCCAAGGCGGGCGAGAAGGTCGTCGTCGAGGCCGCTCAAGTAGAGCGTCAGGTCTGATTTCCGGGGTGAGAAACCAACCACGGGCCAGTCGTTTTCTTTGCCGTTGGCGTATTTCATCCGACAGGAACCGAATCCAACGATGGCCGGCCCCCACATGATCGCCGGTTTGCCGGTTACTTTCTTGAAGAGCTTCACAAGCGTTCGGCAGTCGTCGCGGCGCGCTTCCGGCTCGAGGCGATCGATGAACGCGTCGACGCTTTCGCCGGTCGGCCTGGTCTTGGGTTCGGCCATGGTCTGCTCCCCTCCCTTTTATAGGTTCGCGATCCGTCGACGTGTTTCGTGGAGGCTCTCAACGAGGGGGAGAAGCACCTTCCGCCCGAAATTCCGCCTGCAACCGCCAAAAGCTCCGCTCCGGCGGGCCGACGAACAGCGGTCCGGCGCTGGCTTTGAAGGCGAGGAGGTGCGGTGTTTGGAGGTGGGGACCGAGGTAGGCCTCGCGGCGGGTCCATTCTTCGAACAGGAAGATGCGCGCCGGGTCGGCCGGATCTTGGTAGAGCTGAATGCCGAAGCAGTCGGGCTCGGTTTCGACGACGATCGCGATCAGGTCGGTGAGCGCGCGGACGGCGTTGTCGATCTGGTCGGGCTGGGCCTGGTAGGTAATGGCGACCGTCGTAGTCGGCATGGATTTCTGTGTCATCAGGGTTTCTCCGGCTATCGGCAGGCGTAGGCCGACTTGGCGAGCGCGGCGGCGTAGATTGCGTGGGCTTCCGCTGTCGGGTGGGGATCTTCGTGGCTGACCCAGAAGCGCCTTCCGGGGCCGGGCGGGAATTCATGCGAGGGGTCGATGACCTCGAAGCCATTCGCTTTCGCCAGCTCGGCGACGCGGCCGAACAGGCCCTTGAACGGGCCGAAGTCCTTCGGTTCGTGCAGCTCGGGCAGCAGCAGCACTGTGCCGGGGATACCGTCCTCGCGGAGCATCTGGCCCAGGTGGGCCATTTCCCGCTTCGTCCCTTCCCAGCCGGGCAAGCCGTCCTTATAGAGACCTTGGTAATAGGGCTCATAGTGCTGGAACGGTCCGGAGAGACGTTGCAGCCGCGCCGAGGCGAGCGAGATCAGGGCGGAGTTCCATAAGAACGGGTTGAAGTTCGGCACCGCGTCCGGCTCGGCGTCGTTATAGGAATAGCCGACGATCACCCATTTCGGTTTCATGGGCCGCAGCCGCGCCTCGTATCGTTTCACCTCCATGGAGGTATTACAGTTGCCGATCCCGGCGTTTAGCACTGTCGCTCGCGGCGCCCCTTCCTTCGGGCACTGCTCGGCGAGCACCCGTTCGAGCTGCGAAGGAAAGGTGTCTTTTTCCGCCGCGCCCCAGCCGAAGGTCACCGAGTCGCCGAGCGCCACCACCAGCCGGTCGTTCGGGGTCCGCGCCGCCTCGGTCGCCGGATCGGCGCGCCGCTGACCCTTGTCGTCAGTGCGGACGGTGACCCCCATCAACAGCTCGTCGGCGTTTGGCCGGTGCTCTTCGACCACACCGGGAACGTCGGACTCGATTTTGATCGCCTTGGCGTAGCGCCACATTTCGACATCGAACACGTGGAGGGAGTATTTGGATAAGACCCGCAGAGCGACTTCCGCGACTCCGAACGTCAGGAGCAGGCTGATCGACAGGACGAGCAGACTCTTGAGAAGCTTGTTCACCAGGCACCTCGGAAGGGGGCGGCGGCGCAACCTGCCGCCCGGAGCAGTTCCAGAACCGGCGAACGATAACTCAAGTCGGAGCGAGAGGGCGTGGCGCCGGTTCTCCTCCCAAGGCGGAAGAGATCGGGGGGACCCGGAAGACCGGGCCCCCTTATCAAGGTCAACGAGTGTTACCCCTTATGTGCCTATACCTACGGGCTGGGAGGGCCATTCGTTTAGAGGGCGTTGCGATTCGACCGGAAAAACCGGGATCGTTCCAGCGATATGATCCGCCCTATGCCTCTCACCCCGCTCACCATCGCCACCTGGAACGTCAACGGCGTCCGTGGACGGGCCGAGCAGGTGCTCGGATACCTCGCCCGGGACCGCCCGGATGTCCTTTGTCTACAAGAGATCAAGGCCACCGCCGTGCAGGTTCCCGCGCCGCTGGCCGAGCATCCCGACTATTGGTCGTTCTGGCACGGGGCGGGCGGCTATTCGGGCGTCTGCCTGCTGCTCGCCAAATCGCGCTTCCCCGAGCTGCCGCGGTTCGAGCATCCGTCGTTCGACATGGAGACCCGGGTGGTCACCGCCGAGGCGGAGGGGATGTTCTTCGCCTCGATCTACGTGCCGAACGGCGGCAAGAACTACCCGGCGAAGATCGCGTTTCTCGAAGGGATGCGCGATTGGGCCGGAACACTTCGCGAGAACACCCGGCCGACCTTCCTGTGTGGCGATTGGAACATCGCACGCGAGGAGCGCGACATCCACCCGAAAGAGAGGAAGCCCGACCAGATCGGCACGCGCCCCGAGGAGCGAGCTCTCCTCGAACGCATCCTCAGCCATGGCTTGACCGATGTCGGCCGGGCTCTCGATCCCGACAACGACAACCTGTTCACCTGGTGGGCGCCCTGGCGCAACCTGCGGCAGCGGAACATCGGCTGGCGCATCGACTACGTCGCGGCGAGTCACGCAGCCGCCGCGACCGCGACCCGAAGCGGCGTCCTCGCCGACTACGGCACGAGCGACCACGCGCCGGTGGTGGCGGAGTTCGCGTTGTAACCGATCGCCCTGTCATTCCTCCGTAAGGGGTAGGGGGTTATCATCGTCCCGTGTTGCGCCGCATCTCCGGAGCACTTACGCTCCTCGCCCTGGTCGCCGCGATCTTCGCCTCGGCCCCCGCAGTCGCCGCAAACGACTGTTGTGGCAAAGCCTGCTTCTGCCGCCACGAGACCGCTGCGGCGCGCGGTGCGTCTTGCGCTCTCCGGAAGGGGAATCCGTGCGGCTTCCGCCATCCGCTTCCCGCGGCCCGCGCGAGCGCGCCCGAACGGCCGGCTCTGCCGCTCCGCACCGAAGAGATCGTCCCGCCGGTGGAACTCTCGGGCGCCGGTCTCGCCCTTCGTCTGGGCTTCCTGAGCCTACCGCCGCAGGATCTGCTGACTCCCCCACCGCGCACCTTCTCCTCCCCCGCCGCCTGAACCTCAGCGCCCCCGCGCATTGCGCTCCGAACTTCCCGTTCGGGGTCTCGCGCTCGGGTTCCGTTCAACGGATTCGATTTCGGAGGAGATCTCCATGTACGAAGTACCTACGCGCCCCGCGGTCGTCCCGGGTCGCTTTTTCACGCTCACGCTCGGCGCCCTCGCGCTGCTCTCCTTGACTCTCGCCTCCCCCGCCCACGCCTGTTCGATGTGCCGCTGCGGCGATCCGACGTTCAATGCCCTCGGCACGGAGGTCTACGCCGAAGGGAACTTCCGCATTGCGCTCGACGGCGAGCGATTCGAGAAGGAGCAGGCGATCTCCGACGCTCCCGAAGGCGCGGCGGTCGCCGAGGATCCCGGCCACGAGAGCCAGACCGAGCGGCGGGTGACCGCGACGCTCTCGTACGCGTTCGATCGGCTGAACCTCGTCGCCCGCATCCCCTGGAGCGACCGCTCGCTCAAGACGATCGGCGAAAGCGGCAGCGAGACCTCGAACGGCCTCGCCGATCCGGAGTTGTACGCGCTCGTCCGGCTCTGGTCCGCGCCGTTCAAAGGAGACCTCGGCCGCCGCGCCTGGATTTCGGCAGTCGGCGGGGTCAAAACCCCTTGGGGCGAGAACAACCTGAAATCGGGCGACGAGCGGCTGGAGGAACACCTCCAGAGCGGCACCGGCTCGACCGACTGGGTCGGCGGGTTCTCGGGCGTCTACCTGCTCGATTCGCAGTCGTCCCTTTTCAGTTCGCTCCAATACCGCCGGATGGGGACGAACGACTTCGGCTACCAATATGGCGACGTCAAGCTGCTCAACTTCGGTTACGAGAGGAAGCTTGGAAAGAGGCTCGACGCCAGCCTGGAAGCCAACTACCGCGACGCCGGGAAGGACCGGATCGACGCCGAGGAGGGGTTCGATCCGAACACCGGAGGCTCGGTGCTCTATCTCTCCCCCCGCCTCTCCGCCGACTTCGGCCGCGGCGTGGTCGGGCGGCTGTCGTTCCAGATCCCGGTCGCAGACCACTTGGACGGCGACCAGACGGAGAAGGCCGTGGCGAATTTCGGGCTGACGTTTCTGGTGCGGTAGCGATCGACGGAGGGGGGTGGCCCTGTGGCAGCCGCCCTCCTCCTACTCCGGGTTGCCCGTCTCGGTCGACTTTAAATTGAAGGTCATTGCGCCCGTCAAAGCCATCGACTGAAGCGGCCCGAATCTAGCCCGTGATAATCTCGGAACGGTCTACGGAGGCCTCCAAGATGAATCTCACCCTCGAATGCGAGCGCGAAGACGACGGCCGCTGGCTAGCCGAAGTGGTCGATCTACCCGGTGCTCTCGCATATGGCGGTTCAGCCGATGACGCGATGGCCAAAGCTGAAGCGCTCGCCTTGCGCGTCCTGGCGGAACGGCTTGAACACGGCGAAAGCCGCCCGATCGAAATCAGCATCTCGCTGCCCGCTGCCGCATGAGCCACTGGCCTTCGGCCAAGGCCAAGAATGTTCTGGCTGCTCTGATCAAGCTCGGCTGGCAGATCAAACGCCAGACGGGCTCCCATCGCACGCTGTCCCGCAAAGGCTGGCCCGTTGCCCAAATTCCTCTCCGCGCTCGCGGAGGGAACGCTCTGGCCCTGAGCCCCGTCAGCCCAGCCGCCCGCACCGTACCGCGTGGATGAAATCCACATACGGCGGCTCATGCCCGGCACGGCGCAGGACGGCGAGGATCTGTGCGCGGTGCTTCGGGTCGGTCCATCGGCGCCAAGCCTATCTCGGTCGAACGAAGGCGGCGGGCGCAACCTTTCTCCGTCTGGTTCCGTACCACTTGACGACAGATGTCGTCACGCGTATCGTTCCTCCTGACGACAGATGTAGGCAGAACAACCAGCCGCCAGGGAGAACGCCTTGAGCCACGACGCAGCCCCCAGCACGAAATCGATCGGCGATCAGGAGATGGCGCTGCTGCGTTTCCTCGCGGAACGCGGCCCGGTGTCGGTGGGTGAGGCGGCCGAGGAGTACGGCACCCCGCGCGATCTCGCGCGCTCTACGGTGCTCACCATGATGGAGCGGCTGCGCGCCAAGGGGCATCTGAAGCGCGAGATGGGCGGAGGCGTGTTCCTTTATTCGACGGCTCAGCCGGCGGCTGAGCTGATGCGCGGTCTCGTCGGCCAGTTCGTCGACCGGGCGCTGGGCGGCTCGGTCTCGCCGTTCGTCAGCTACCTCGCCGAAAAGGGCGAAGTGTCGAACAGCGAGCTGGCCGAGCTGGAGCGTCTGGTCGAGCAGCTGCAAGAGAAGCGGAGGGAAGAGGTATGAGCTTCGAGAATCTGTGGCCCGGCCTCTTCGCCTGGCTCGCTCCGCTCCTGCGCGCCTCGTTGCTCGGCGGCCTGCTCGCCGCCCTGGTCTGGCTGGTTGCCCGCCGCGGCAGGCACCTGCCCGCGGGCCTCGTCGCCGCGCTCTGGTGGGTGGTGGCGTTCCAATTCCTGTTCGCGCTCGCCTGGCTGGAACCGATCGCGGTGCCGATTTTGCCCGCACGGCAGCAGATGATCGGTTCAGCCCTCACCCCCGGCCCCTCTCCCGAGGGGAGAGGGGAGAACAGCAAAAACGTCCTCGCTTTGCTCCCCTCTTCCGGGAGGGAGGGTGTGCGGGTGGGAGAGGGGCCAGGGGTGAGGGCCGTGTCGGGATCCGCTCTCGCATTTCTCTGGCTGCTCGGCTGCCTGGCCCAGGTCCCGCGGGCAGCGCGGGCGCTTTCCATCTCTCGATCGCTTCGCCGCTCGGCGAGACCGGTCGACGACCCTGGTCTTCTGGCCCGGGCCTCTTCGATCGCCTCCCGGCTCGGCCTTTCGAGCGCGCCGCTTGTCGCGGTCTCCGACGAGGTTTCGGTCCCGCAGGTGATGGGCCTGCTGCGCCCCATGGTGCTACTGCCGGCCGACCTGGCCGAAGCGGATCTCGATCTCGCGCTCGGCCATGAATTCGCCCACCTGGTGCGCCACGATCTGTGGCTCGGCTTGGTGCCGGCCCTCGCGGAACGGATGTTCTTCTTTCACCCCCTCGCCCGTCTCGCCGCCCGGGAGTACGCCCTGGCGCGCGAGGCGGCGTGCGACGCCCGGGTGCTCGGCGCGCTCGAAGCTCCCGCCGAACGCTACGGACGCCTGCTGATCCGCTTCGGCGCGATCCCCCGCCGAGCCGCCTTTGCGGCGACCGGCGCATCCCCCACGTTTGACCTCTTGAAAAGGAGACTTCTCATGTTGCAGAACCCCACCCCCGCAGGCCGCCGCGCGCTGCCCTGGCTGGTGCTGGCCGGCGCGATCGGCGTCGTTGCGCTCGCCCCGTTCCGTTTGACGGCCAAGACCGAGGAGCCACGGCTCCTCGGTCCGACGCCTTCCGCGGTCACGGCCCAGCTCTCCGAATCGACGGACTCCACAAACCGGTACGTCAACGCCAAGAGGCCCGTGCCGCCGCCACCTCCCCCGCCGCCGCCGGCCCCTCCCGCCCCGCCCGCGCCGCCGAAACCGTCGAAGTCCTCGCACTCGATGAGCTGGAGCCACGACGGCGACGATCCGTTCGTCATCCTTCACGGCGACGATTCCACGATGTCCGGCTCGACGAGCGACATCCGGAGCGCCCAAGCCCTCCGCAAGGGTGGCGAGGATCTGGTCTGGTTCCGCCGCGGCGGCCAGGAGTACGTGATCCGCGATGCAGCGACCGTCAAGGCTGCCACGGAAGCATTTCGCCCGGTCTCCGAGCTGGGCAAGAAGCAGGGCGAGTTGGGAGCCCGGCAGGGTGCTCTCGGCGCCAAGCAAGGAGTCCTCGGTGGGAAGCAGGGTGCGCTGGGAGCCCAGCAGGGAGCCCTCGGCGCGCGCCTGGCGCGAGCCGATCGCGATGACGAGAAGGAGGCGGCGCAGATCGACAAGCAGATGGACGAGCTGGGGAACCAGCAGGAAGAGCTCGGCCGTCAGCAGGAGGAGCTGGGCAAACAGCAGGAAAAGCTGGGCGAGCAGCAGGAGGAGCTGGGACGCCAGCAGGAAGAAGCCTCCCGCGCAGCCGAGGTGCAGCTCAAGAAGCTCACCGACGAAGCGGTCGCCCGCGGTCTGGCCGAAAAAGTCCGCTGATCGCCCGCCTCAAACGGCGCCCTATCAGGCGTCCCTAGCCACCCTTTCTTTCGTTCCACGTACCGGACCGGAAAGCCCTCGCCGCGGGCCGCCGAGCGACCGCTCTGCCTGCCCGCGGCCTTTTCGACCAATCCTCCGTCGCTTTACCGCCCTCAGCGGGCCTTTTCGCGATACTCTCCAGGGCAACCTATGTCCACTGAAGAAACCACTGCATCCCCGATACCCCCCACGGCTCCAAAGCCCGCCAGCCTCTCCCCTTCCGAAGCGACCGTCACTTTTCGTGACTTGAACCTTTCGCCTCAAGTACTTCGCGTGCTCGACGACGTCGGCTACGAGTCGCCGACGCCGATCCAAGCGGCGACCATCCCGCGCATGCTGGCAGGCGACGACGTGGTCGGCCAGGCGCAGACCGGCACCGGCAAGACCGCCGCGTTCGCCCTGCCAATCCTCACCCGCCTCCACCCGAAGCCCTCAAAACCGCAGGCTCTCGTGCTCACCCCCACCCGGGAGCTGGCGATCCAGGTGGCCGAGGCGTTCCAGCGCTACGCTTCGCACGTCACGGGATTTCACGTCCTGCCGATCTACGGCGGCCAGAGCTACGTGCCGCAGCTGTCGGCGCTTCGCCGCGGCGTCCATGTGGTGGTGGGCACCCCCGGGCGCATTCTCGACCATCTGGAGCGCGGCTCGCTCGATCTCTCCGGGATCACCACCCTGGTGCTCGACGAGGCGGACGAGATGCTGCGCATGGGGTTCATCGACGACGTCGAGACGATCCTCAAGAAGACCCCGCCGGAGCGCCAAGTCGCCCTGTTCTCGGCCACCATGCCCGCTCCGATCCGCCGGATCGCCAAGGAGCACCTCAAAAATCCCGTCGAGGTGACGATCCGCGGCACGACCACCAACGCGCCGAAGATCCGCCAGCGCTATTGGCTGGTGAGCGGCCTGCACAAGCTCGACGCGCTCACCCGCATTCTGGAAGTCGAGCCGTTCGAGGCGATGATCGTCTTTGCCCGCACCAAGCTCTCCTGCGCCGAGCTGGCCGAGCGGCTGGAGGCGCGCGGCTTCGCCGCCGCGCCGATCCACGGTGACATGCAGCAGGCGGCGCGCGAAAAAACGATCTCCCGGCTGCGCGACGGCCAGCTCGACATCCTGGTCGCGACCGACGTCGCCGCCCGGGGCTTAGACGTCGATCGGGTGAGCCACGTCCTCAACTACGACATCCCGCACGACACCGAGGCCTACATCCACCGCATCGGCCGCACCGGCCGCGCGGGCCGCAGCGGCGAGGCGATTCTGTTCTTGACCCCGCGCGAACGCCACATGCTGGCGGCGATCGAGCGCGCGACCAAGCAGACGATCCAGCCGATGGAGCTGCCGTCGGTCGATGCGGTGAACGACCAGCGGATCGAGAAGTTCAAGCAGAAGATCACCGAAACGCTCGAAAACGACGGCCTGGAGCTGTTCCAGAAGCTGGTCGAGCAGTACGAGCAGGAGCACAACATCCCCGCCGTCGAGATCGCCGCCGCGCTCGCCCGCATGGCGCACGGCGACACCCCGCTGCTGCTCGAAAAACCGGCGCCTCGGCCGCGGGTCGACCCGCGGATGGAATCCCCTCGGCGCCCCTCTCCCCCCTCCGGATCCCCGTATCCCCCGGCGTCCTACCAGCCAGATCGCACCGAATACCCCCGTTCGATTCCGCGCGGTGAAAAGCCGAGCGCCCAATCCGGCCCTCCGGCCGGCCGCGAGCCCTCCCCCGGTCTCGCGAGCTATCGGGTAGAGGTCGGCAGCGTCCATGGGGTCAAAGCGGGCAACCTGGTGGGAGCGATCACCAACGAGGCGGGCCTTGAAAGCCGGCACATCGGCAAGATCGACATCCGCGACGGCTACTCGCTCGTCGAGTTGCCGATCGGACTATCGACCGCCACGCTCAAGCACCTGCAGAACGTCCGCGTGGCCGGGCAACGGCTAGCGATCTCGCGCGAGCGCGACCTGCCGAAACGGCCGGCCCGGCCGGGCAAGTAAAAGCCCCTGGGTGCGCGGGCGTCTCGCCCGCATTTTGATTTCCAATGCGGGCCGGAGGCCCGCGCACCCAGGAACTATGGAGCCAAATTCACCCGCACCACCGGCTCCCCCGCGCGAAACGTCAACGTCCGCGGCTCGCCGATGCCGCGCAGCAGGACGTGGTTCACTTGGGATGGCTCGGCTTCGAACAGCACGCGGTCAGCGAGATCGAAATCTCCCACCACGCCGGTCAATTTGAAATAGAGCCAGGCCTCGCGGTAGCTCACCTCGCGCCCCACCCATTCGATCGGCAGCGGCTCGCCCGGTTTGGAAGCCACCGGCGTCACCACGAAGCGGGTCTTCAGATAGGCGACGATCTCAGCTTCCGCCTCCGGCGCTTCGAGCGGGATGCGCTTGCCCGAAATGCGTTCGAGCGCCGCCTCCAGCTCTTCCGGCACGACGGCCAGCGCCACCTCGAGGCAGCGACACTCAGGCCGGAAATCCACCTCCGCATGGCTCCCGTGGAACGGGTGGGCGGTAGCCGGCCTGGCCGCCGCGACGACCGCGAACAGGACGAAAGCGAACGGGTGTTTCAAGGCTTCGGCTTTTCGGCCGCATCCCGCCGAATCGGGTTCGCCTTCTCGTCCGGCTTCCACAGTTGGAACCGGGTCTTCCCCGGCCGCGAGGGCCAGCTGTTGTTTGAGACGTCGCTGTCCGCGGTCTCGAGCTTCGGATCGATCTCGATGCCGGTGATCTCTTGGTCCTCGATGAACAGCTTGCTCACCCGCTCCGCGTTGTAGCGCCAGATCTCGGCCGGGATCACCAGGTCTCGGTGGCTGCCGTCGGCGTAGGAGATCCGCATCGGCAGCGGCGTCACCAACCCGCCCTTGTTCACCAGATCGACGGCGAAGAACCGCTTGTTCGAGGACAAGACTTCTTTTTCGGAGGCGTCGAGTGTCGCGAGTAGCTTCTGGTAGTCCGCCGAGTCCTCCGGAGTCACCCGATACTGATCGAGCTTGTTGTAGAAATCGGCCAGCTCCGGCCGTGCCTCGATTCGCTTCGGCAGCAGGGCGTTGCGCTCGGCCGAGAGCGTCTTCGCCTCGACGTCGTCATAGTCCTTCTGCCGCCTCCGGGCGGTTTCCGGGTCTTGCGGATCGAGCACGTACTCGCTCACCTTGTCGATCCCCACGTCGACGTGGCCGGTGCCGTAGAACCAGCCGCGCCAGAACCAATCGAGATCGACCCCCGAGGCGTCTTCCATGGTGCGGAAGAAATCGGCCGGCGTCGGGTGCTTGAACTTCCACCTCTCCGCGTACTGGCGGAATGCGAAATCGAACAGTGGGCGGCCGAGAATGCTCTCGCGCAGGATATTGAGCGCGGTCGCCGGCTTGCCGTAGGCGTTGTTGCCGAACTGGAGCACCGACTCCGAGTTGGTCATGATCGGGGTCTGGTCGGCCGAAACCATGTAGGAGACGATGTCTTTCGGCTCGCCGCGGCGCGAGGGGTAGTCTTTCTCCCACGACTGCTCGGCGAGGTATTGCAGGAAGGTGTTCAGCCCTTCGTCCATCCAGGTCCATTGCCGCTCGTCGGAGTTGACGATCATCGGGAAGTAGTTGTGGCCGACCTCGTGGATCACCACCGAGATCAAGCCATATTTGCTCCGCTTCCAGGTCTTGTCCTTGTCCGACGGATCGCCCCAATAGGTCTTGTCCTCATAAGGGCGCGGCTGGTTGAAGCAGATCATCGGATATTCCATGCCGCCGACCGGGCCGTTCACCGAGATCGCCACCGGATAGGGAAAATCGAAAGTGAATTTCGAGTAGGTCTCGATCGTGTGGGCGACCGCCTCGGTCGAATATTGGCTCCAGAGCGGATCGCCTTCGTTCGGGAAGAACGACATCGCGAGCACCCGGTTCGGGCCGCTCTGGACTCCCATCGCGTCCCAGATGAACTTGCGTGAGCTGGCGAACGCCACGTCGCGTACGTTGTCGGCCTTGAAACGCCAGACCCGCCGACCCGGCTCTTTGATGTAGGTCCGGCGCTCGCGCGAGGCGGCCTCTTCGGGCGTGACCACGTAGATCGGCTTGTCGCTTTTCGCCGCCCGCGCGAGGCGCTCACGCTCATTGGCGGAGAGCACCTCGTTCTGATTCTGGAGCACCCCCGTCGCCGCGACGATGTGATCCTCCGGCACGTCGATCGACAGGTCGTAATTCCCCAGCTCCAGGGTGAACTCACCCGAGCCGAGGAACTGCTTGTGCTGCCACCCCTGGTAGTCGAGATAGGCGGCCATGCGCGGATAGAACTGGGCGATCTCGTAAATCGCGTTGCCGTCCTTGAACAGCTCGTACCCGGTGCGGGCGCGGATCTTTGTGCCGTCGATGACGTTGAACGCGAACACCACGTTGAACACGAAGGTGCCGCCCGGACCGAGCGGCGCGGGCAGATCGACCCGCATCATCGTCTTTACCTGGGTGGCTCTAAGAGCCGCGCCTTTGGCGTCGGTCACCGAGGCGATCTCGAAACCGCCCTCAAACCGGCTCATCTCCAGCCGCTGCGCCAGGTCGTCGTACCCCAGCTCATCGAAGCTCGTGGGCGCTACTTGGGTGAGCACGTTGTCGCTGTCCGGCCGAAAACGGTTCTGGTCGAGCTGAAGCCACAGGTAGGTCAACGTATGCGGCGAGCGGTTCTGGTAGGTGATCCGCTCTTTCCCCTCGATCCGCCGCTTCGCGTCGTCCAGCCGCACCTCGATTTTGTAATCCGCCCGCTGCTGCCAATACGCCGGCCCGGGAGCGCCCGAAGCCAGCCGCGTCTCGGTAGGAGTGGGCAACAGCCATTCGAGCTGCGCAAACGCCGTCGCCCCGGTACCGGCCCCGGGAGTCCCCGCCTCCGGCGGTTTGCTCGGCAACGGCTGCGCACCCAGAGCGCTCGCGAGGGACGCGACGAAACCAAGGAGAACGACCGGACGCAAACAGCTGAGCATGGTTCGGACCTCGTGGGGAGAGTTGGCAGCCAAGAGATACGCGGAGCGACCGCGGGAGTTTAGCGCGAGAGCTTTCCTCTGGAGCGCCCAGCACCAGCTCGGCGGTCCTGGGAAAGACGCCGGCCGCGACAATTTACGCCCAACTTACGCTATGCTTCCGCCATGGCTTCGGGCCCTCCATCGCGCGACTATGCCGGACCTGGGGCGCAAAAGGAGGCGCTGCGAAAGCTGCCCGAGAACGTGCGGCGGATCGGGCCGCGCGGCGGCGGTAAGGGCGGGGCGCCTGTCTATACCGAGCTACGCGCCGCATCGTCGTTTTCGTTCCTGGACGGCGCGTCTCCTCCCGAGGATTTGATCGTGCGGGCGGCGGAGTTGGATCTTCCCGCGGTCGCCTTGGTCGATCGCAACGGGGTTTACGGCGCGCCGCGTTTCTATCGGGCGGCAAAGCAGGCGGGAATGCGGGCGCTGGTGGGTGCGGAGGTGTCGATCGGCGACCGGAACGCTCCTCCTCCGGCCGCGGTGGCCGCAGGGATCGCGGTGCGCGCCGCCCGGCGCCGCCGCGATGCGGAAGAAACCGAAGAACAGCAGCCGCCGCTGATCGCCCCGCCCGGCGCGGACGGCGCGGTTCCCGATCTCCCTCGCCTAACGTTGATGGTCGAAAACCGGACCGGCTACAAGAATCTCTGCAAACTCATCTCGGCCGCGGCGCGCGAGCGGCCGAAGGGGGATCCGCGCGCCTCTTGGGAGCTGGTGGAGCAGTACGCCCGCGGCCTGCGCTGTTTGACCGGCGGCGAGGAGGGGACCGTCGCTCGCGCGCTGCGGGCAGAGGGATTAGACGGCGCGCGGCGCGAGCTGGAGCGGCTGGTCGCGCTCTTTTCCGGCCGGGTCCACGTCGAGATCGGCCGGCACCACCTGCGCGAGGAGGAGCACGCGAACCGTGCGTTGGTCGATTTGGCGCGCCGCCTCCGCCTGCCGCTGGTGGCGACCAACGGCGTGCGCTACGCCCGTCAGAAGGACAAGCCGCTGTTCGACGTACTGACCGCGATCCGCCATCGCACACCGCTCGATGCCGCGGGCAAGCTGCTCGCCGCCCATCGCGAGCGGCACGTGAAAAGCGGCGCCGAGATGGCCCAGGCATTTGCCGATCTGCCTGAAGCGCTGGCCGGCAACGTCGAGCTGGCGGCGCGGCTCGATTTCACGCTCGCCGACTTGGGCTATCGCTTCCCTGAGTATCCCCTGCCCTCCGGCGAGACCCCCGCCTCGTTCCTTCGCCACATCACCTGGAACTGCGCGCCCGCCCGCTTCCGGCCGTTCTCGGCCAAGGCGCAGGCGCAGATCCAGAAAGAGCTGGATATGATCGAGAAGCTCAATCTCGCCGGCTATTTTCTAATCGTTTGGGACATCGTCCGCTTCTGCCTGGCCGAAAACATCCTCGCCCAGGGGCGCGGCTCGGCCGCCAACAGCGCAGTCTGCTACGCGCTGTCGATCACCGCGGTCGACCCGGTGCGAATGGATCTGCTGTTCGAGCGCTTCCTTTCCGAAGAGCGCGGCGAGTGGCCGGACATCGATCTGGACCTCCCCTCCGGCGCCCAGCGCGAGAAGGTGATCCAGTACGTCTACCGCCGCTACGGCCCGCACGGCGCGGCAATGACCGCCAACGTCATCACCTACCGCGACCGCTCGGCCGCGCGCGAAACGGCCAAGGCGCTCGGTTATTCGCCCGACCAGGTGGACAAGCTCGCCAAGCAGCTCGGCCGCTGGAGCTACGACCGGTCGCGCGGCGATACGAAATCGTTCGACGCGGAACTCTCCGCCGCCGGCTTCGATCCGGCCGAGCCGCGGCTCCAGCGGTTCACCGAGATGTTCGAGAAGATCCAGCACCTGCCGCGCCACCTCGGCCAGCATTCGGGCGGCATGGTGGTCGCCGCCGGCCGGCTCGACGAGGTGGTGCCGCTCGAACCGGCCTCGATGCCCGGCCGCACGGTGATCCAATGGGACAAGGATGACTGCGCCGACTTAGGGATCGTCAAGGTCGACCTGCTCGGCCTCGGCATGCTCGCCGCGCTCGAAGAGGCGGTGCCCACCATCCGCACCTACGAGAAGAAGCACGTCGATCTCGCCCATCTACCGGCCGACGACCCAAAGGTCTACCAGATGCTCCGCGCGGCGGACACCGTCGGCGTGTTCCAGGTCGAGAGCCGGGCGCAGATGTCGGCGCTACCGCGCAACCGGCCAGAGAAGTTCTACGACCTGGTGATCCAAGTGGCGATCATCCGTCCCGGCCCGATCGCGGGCAACCTCGCGAACCCCTATTTCGAGCGCCGGATCGGCCGCGAAAAGGTGACCTATCCGCACCCTTCGCTCGAACCGATCTTGAAACGCACGCTCGGCATACCGATCTTCCAAGAGCAGCTTCTGCGGATCGCGATGGTCGCCGCGGGATTCACCGGCGGCGAGGCCGAGGAGCTGCGCCGCGCGATGGGCTTCAAGCGTTCGGTCGATCGCATGCGCTCGATCGAAGCGCGCCTGCGCTCCGGCATGACCGAGCGCGGCATCACGGGTGAGGCCCAGGACCAGATCGTTCAGGGGATCACCTCGTTCGCGCTCTATGGCTTTCCCGAATCGCACGCCGCGAGCTTCGCGCTGATCGCCTACGCGAGCGCCTACTTGAAGGCCCATCACCCGACCGCGTTCTACCTCTCGCTGCTGAACGCCTGGCCGATGGGCTTCTATCACCCCGCCTCGCTGATCAAAGACGCCGAGCGTCACGAGGTCCTCGTCCGGCCGCTCGACGTGCAGACCTCCGGCTGGAACTGCCGCTGGGAGGAGCGGGAGGAAATTAGCGTAGGGGCGAAGGCGGGATCTCTGGAACAACCGCCGGCCGGCGCGATCCGCCTCGGCTTCAAATTCGTCCGCGGCCTGCGCCGCCACGCCGCGGCGGCGATCGAAGCGGAACAGGCGACGGCCCTCTTTACCAGCGTCGAGGATCTCGGCCGGCGCTGCCGGCTTCACGCGCCGGAGTTGGAAACGCTCGCGAGCCTCGGCGCGCTCGAAGCGCTCGGCGGCACCTCGTTCGGCGGCGCCAAGGGCAAAAAACCTCTCCCCCGCCGCGCCGCGCTCTGGCAGGCCGCCCGCGTCGCCCGGCCGGCCGGGCCGTTACTCGAATCGTTGGCCGACGAGGCGCCCTCGCCGCTCCCCGAGATGACGACGCAGGAGAAAACCCTCGCCGACTACGCCGGACTCCAGCTCACGCTCGGACCCCATCCGGTCGCGTTCTTCCGCCAAGGGCTTACCCGCCAAGGCGTGGTCCCTGCGGCCGATCTGCCGCGCCACCGCGACGGCGAGCTCGTGCGCATCGCGGGCTCGGTGATCGTCCGACAACGCCCGGGCACCGCAAAGGGAATGCTGTTCCTCACCCTCGAAGACGAGTCCGGAATGTGCCAGGCGATCGTCGCCCCCGACCTGTTCCAAGAGAACCGCAAAATGATCGTCGGGAACCCGGGGCTCGCGGTCGAAGGCAAGCTCCAAAAGCGCGACGGCACCCTCTCCGTCCGCGCCGAGAAATTCTGGCCGCTCCGCGATCTCGCGGCGACGCCGAGCCACGACTTTCGGTGAGGCCACGATGATCCTGGAATCCAAATACCTCGCTCCTCCACTCCCGGGGATCGCTGCTCCAACGCGATCCTCTGCTAGCATTCCGGAAATGGCCGAGAACAAGCTCTTCTTCGGGGACAATCTAGATGTCCTGCGCCGACACATTTCCTCTGAAACAGCGGACCTGATCTACCTCGATCCGCCGTTCAACTCAAACGCCAACTACAACGTCCTCTTCGCCGAGCAGGACGGCTCCCGCGCGGCGGCTCAAATCAAGGTATTCGGCGACACCTGGCAATGGGATTCCGGATCGGCACTCGCCTACCAAGAAGTGGTCGAATCCGGGGGGCCGGTCGCCGAAGCGATGATCGCGTTTCGAACCCTACTTGGATCGAGCAATATGCTGGCCTACCTGGCCATGATGGCGCCGCGCCTGGTCGAAATGCGGAGGGTTCTCAAGGCTACGGGTAGCCTCTACCTCCATTGCGACCCAACGGCCAGCCACTACCTCCGGATTCTCCTCGACTCCATCTTCGGCTTGAAATCATTCCGAGCCGAGATTATCTGGCAACGCAGCGCCGCGCATAGCGATACCAAGCAGGGCATGAAACAGCCCGGCCATCTTCACGACACGATTTTGTTTTACACACGAGGCGGACATTGGACCTGGAATCCGGTTTTCACAGACTATTCCGCGGACTACATCGCCACTCATTACCGTTACGTCGAAGAGGGAACCGGTCGACTCTATCGCAAAGGAGATCTCACCGCCAATAAGCCAGGCGGAGATACTTCCTATGAATGGCATGGCGTCAAACCTTACAAGGGCCGTTACTGGGCGTATTCAAGATTGAAAATGGAAGAGTTCGAGGCTCAGGGGCGCCTCATCTACACCAAATCCGGCATCCCTGAGTACAAGCGTTATCTCGACGAGATGCCGGGAGTGGCTTTACAGGATGTTTGGACCGACATTCAACCGATCAACTCACAAGCTCAAGAGCGGCTTGGCTACCCGACGCAGAAGCCAGAGGCGCTGCTCGAAAGAATCGTCGCGGCCAGCAGCAACCCCGGAGACGTCGTGCTGGATCCATTTTGCGGTTGCGGCACGGCCATCGCCACCGCGCAAAAGCTCGGTCGCCGCTGGATCGGCATCGACATCACCCACCTTGCGATCAACCTGATCAAACATCGTTTGGTCAACGCATTCGGTGCCGACGCCCGATATCAGGTGATCGGCGAACCTGTCGATCAGCATGGAGCCGCGGAGCTTGCGAAAAGCGACCCCTACCAATTTCAGTGGTGGGCACTCGGCCTGGTCGGCGCCCGCCCGGCAGAGCAGAAGAAAGGCGCCGACAAGGGGATCGACGGCCGGCTCTACTTCCACGACGAGAGCACTGGAGGTACGACGAAGCAGATCATCTTTTCGGTCAAAGCCGGGAAGACCGGAGCCGCGCACCTGCGGGACCTACTCGGGGTTCTGGATCGCGAAAAGGCTCAGATCGGCGTTTTGATCTCACTCCAGGAGCCGACCCGAGAGATGCGCAAAGAGGCGGCCTCCGCGGGCTACTACTCCTCACCCTGGGGGACGAAACATCCTCGGATCCAGCTTCTCACCATTGAAGAGCTGCTCTCCGGCACCAAGTTGGACTACCCGCCCAGCCGCGCCAACGTAACCTTCAAGAAGGCGCCGAAAGCCGCGTCTACACCCGCGGCGCGTCAAATCGATCTTCTTGACGATCACGATTGAGGGATCCTGACTGCAACCTACCTCCCTGCCGTGTGGCCGAAGTAACTGCGACCCTAGTCCACGATCTCAATCGTAGCGATCCCGCGCACCGTTCCCCCCTGAGCCGAGACCGCGATCGTTACCGGGCCGCGATAGGTGGTGGTTCCGGCAAGGAAAGTGGCCGCGGCGCTGCCGCTGTCGTTGACGGTCGAGGCGTCGCGGAAGATTCCGATCTCGCGCCCGGATGAGTCGGTGGCGGAGAATATCGCCGAGGTCCCGGGGGTCACCTTGCCGATGTCCCTCTGGAAACTGGCGGTCACGGTGACCGGATCGGCAAGGCCCGCCTGCGCGGTCACTTTGCCGCCGGTCGAGACGAGGATGCGGTCGGGCAGCGCGCGGACGAACGAGATCTGCGTCTGGCGGGTGACCTGGTTCGCGGTGGCCGAGACGATGCCGGTGCCGATCGCCGACGGGCTCACCAACTCGACCGTGGCGCGAAAGGAACCGTCGATCGAGCGCGTGGCGGACGAGGAACTCTCCGGCGCGAACAGCCCGCCGGAGGTGGCGAACGCGACCTGCGTTCCGAGCGGGAGCGCCGAGGAGACCTCGACCGTGAAAACGGTTCTTGAGGCTCCATCGGCGGGGGCCGAAGTAGGGGCCGCGACGAAGCGGATGACGCCGTTGACGTCCGCCGGGGTAAATCCGATCGCGATCGAACGCGAGAGACCCGGGACTTCCTTGACGCTTGCGAGCACCACAGCGGGTCCCACCTGCTGGGCGCTCACCAGCTCGATCGTCGCCTGGCCGGTGCCGTCGGCCGCCACCTCGCGCCCTCCCGCCAGGGCCGCTGGGGCTCCGCCGACCAATGTCCCCGCGTTGGTTGAAAAGATCACCGTCCACTTGTTCAGATCGGCGCGCGGATCGAGTTGGGCCACCAGGCGCAGACGTGAGACGCCATCCGCCGGGAGCGACGTGACGCCGCCGACCGTCCCCAGGACGAGCGACTCTTCAACGATCGCCGGGGGCTCGAAATCGCTCTGCTTGTAGCAGCCGCTCGAAGCCAGAGCGGCGGCCGAGAGGGCGGCGAGGAGCGCCACGACGCGGAGGGAGAAACGGCGCATGATTCGATCCTCCGCGCGGCTCAAGCTTTTTGGATTTGGACCAGCACGAGGTCCGGCTGCGGAATGCCGAGCGAGTCGGTGATCGTCTGGTCGATCTGCACCAGCTCGATCGGGCCGGTTCCCTTGCCGATCACCAGCTCGATGCGGTCGCGGCAGATCTGATCGGCCGAGCCCACGGTTTCGGTGCGGGTAAAGCTCTTGGCGGGCGGATCGTTCCCGTCCTGAAACCAGATCTGATGGCCGGGCGCAAGCTTGTAAGTGAGCGTGATCGGCTCGGAGGCGAGCGTGCTGCGAAGCGTCTGCACGAACTCGATGCGCTTCGGCAGCGAAGTCGGGTTCGGGGACGCGGTCAGGTTCTTCTTGATCTGGATCGCCATGGATTGCCGTTCTCCGTTTCTCTCTCGCCGGCCGGAAAATCTACTGGCCCGGGAACAGGCCGCCCAAGCCGCCCTTGAAGGCGCGGGCGACGTTCAGGTCGAAGGACACCGTGAAGTAGTAGGAGACGGCCGTGTCGAACTTAGTGATCAACGGGCTCGGGTCGTCCTTCTTGAACACCAGCGCACCGCCGCCGAGCCGGATCATGTCGGTAATCCGCAGGCCCGCGCCGATCAGCATCGACTGGTTGCCGAACAGATCCTGCCGCGTCGGGCCGCCGCCGTTGTCGCCGTCGGCGATGCTCTGTACCGTGAGGCCGAGCGTGAAGGCGAAGCGCCGGCTGAACGTCTTCCCGAAACTCCCCAACTGGCGCAGCGGCGCGTTCTTGTTGACCGGACGCAGATAGAGGTTGACTCCGATGTAGGAGACCACCGAGTCCAGCTCGGGCGCCGCGACCAGGCCGGCGTCGGCGCTGACGTAATAGTTCTGGAAGGTGTCGAAGCCGCCGGTAGAGGAGGCATTGACGACCTGTGCCCCGACCGCCCGAAGCGCCACCTCCGAGGCCAGCAGGTCGAGCGCGCTCGCGCGGGCTGCGAGGCTCGCCTGGACGTTGGTGGCGATCGAAGCGAGAGTTGCGGCCAGAGCGCCCGCCCGGGCCGCCGGGCCTTGCGGCGCGGCCAGAGGCTGGAGCGCCGCCGCATCCCCCTCGGGCAGCTCGACGCCGCCCGGTCCGGTCGCGCGCTCGACCAACCCGGGAAAGCCCGCGAGCGCCTGGGCGAGCGAATCGTAACTCCCGGCGATCGCCCCGGCTACGCCCGGGTCGAAGGTGGCGTCGAGCGTTTCGCCCTCGGCCGTCGTCGGGTCGAGCCCTTGAGCGGCGCGGGCGGTTGCGTCGGGCGACATTTCCATCGTATCTAGCACGCCGCGGAAAGCGTTCGACAACGCCGCGAGGTTCGGATCGGACGGTGCGGCCAGCGCCGCCACAAGCCGTCCGACCGCCGGGTCGCCGGCCAGCCCGCGCAACGATTGGGCGAGATCGAATTGCAAGGTGGCGTAGGTCTTGAGAAGCGCGTTCCGCCGCAGTTGCGGCTCCAGCACCTGGCGAACACGGCCGTTGAAGCGGTCGGCCAGGTCGTCGTGGGGCGTGCGCGAGTCGAACAGGGTGCCGGGGGCGATCGCCTGGTCGGACTTCATCTGGACCAGCAGCGCGGCGAGCAATTTCCGGCGCAGCGTTTCGCTCTGGTCGGCGGTCAAATCGCCCCGTTCGATCGACGCGAGCCCCTGATCGAGCGCTTCGCGCGCGACCGGCCGGAAGGCCGCCGCCGCTTCCGCGGTCACCTCGGCTTCGTTGCGGAAACAGAAGGCGTAGAACCGCTGCGCTTCGAGCCGCGGGATGACGGTGCGAAACGTCGTGCCGTCGATCCGTCCGTCGATCGGCGCGGCCGGCAGCCAGGCGATCGGCGCCCCGTTCGGTCCGCGGCAGTCGTCGTCCACCTGCGGTGGATTCTTACGGTCCGACACGTACTGGAGCGTCACGCGCTTCGCGCCGGTCGGCAGACTGCCGCAGAAGCGAATCGGAACGTCGAACGGCAACACTCGATCGATCGTACCGGCTTGCAGATTGACCGCGACCTCGGCGAAACCGGTGTCGGCCGAGGGAGCGGCGCAGGGGTCCGCGGGTTGAGCCCCCAGAACCGCCGGCAGAAACGCCAGGGTGCCGAAGGCCACCCCCGAACAGACAGCCGCCCGCCAGCGGCCAGCCCTCAACTTCGTCATGCTCTTGCCTCCCCGCCGGTCGCGATGCGATCTAATAGATGCTACCAGGTCGCGCGGCGAGCGCGAAGAGAAGGAAGCCGGCGATCATCCCCAACCCGCCGAGCGGCGTGATCGCTCCCAAGATTCTTGGGCCGCCGAGAGCCAGAGCAAACACGGTGCTCGAAAACAGCACGGTGCCGAGACCCATCGCGAGGCCCGCCGCGCCGTGGAGCCGGCTCGGGCTCGCGGTCCGGGAAAGGCCGAGCCCGATCAGGCCGAGCGAGCCGTACATGAGGTAGCGCGCCGCCGTCTCCCAAAGCGAAATGGCATGGGCGTCGAGCCTTCCGGCCAGGGCATGGGCGCCGAACGCCCCAGCGACCACCGCCAGCGCTGCGCCCACCGCGCCGACCGAAACCCAAGGGGTTCTCGATTCTTGATTCGCCATTCGTCGGTTATGCGATCTCGCCGAGCGGCCGAATGCCGGTCACCGCGTCGTTCGGGATCACGATCCGGTCGAATTTTTTCCAAATCCCGAAGCGCGCGGCGCTCTCCAGATACTTCTCGCGCGGGGTTTCATCCCCTTCGCGATGAACGTCGGCGTCGTTCAAGATCACGCCGCGGTCGGTGACGTCGTCGCAGCGGCCCACGTACAGCTCCGGGCCGCTTGTTTCGACCACCACGGTAATGCCGTGCAGATTGCTTTTGCCCTGGTGAAACGTACCCATCGCGCCGCCGTTATGCCGGAACCGCGCGGTGCTCAGCGAACGCGTTCGACAGATCGGCCGCCACCTGGTCGGCGGAGCGCCCTTCGATCCGGTGCCGGGGGAGGAAATAGACCAGCTCGCCCTCTTTGAAGATTGCGATCGACGGGCTGCTCGGCGGAATCTGCGGCATGTGGCCGCGGGCGCGCGCGGTCGCTTCGAGATCCTGGCCGGCGAACACCGTGGCTACCCGATCGGGCCGCGCGTCGCCTGCCAGCGCCTCGCGCACGCCCGGACGGGCCATGCCGGCGGCGCAGCCGCAGACCGAATTAACCACCAGCATCGCGGTGCCGGACTTGTTGTTCATCCATTCGTCGACTTGGTCGGCGGTGAGCAGCTCCTCTACGCCGATCGAAGTGAGCTCTTCGCGCATGGGCCTGACGAGAAGGGGGCTGTAAGGCATGGGAATTACCTCCTGCGATCCGCAGGCGCTACAGGCGCCGCGGTTGGGGATCTCCGCTATTCTAACGCTCACCGCCCTCGGCGGATTCCTCCCCGGAGATCTCGCGATGCGTACCCTATCGGCCTTAGCCCTCGCCCTCCTGTCCGCCGCCTGCGCCGGTGCCGCCACCCCGGCGCCACAACCGGCGGCCGAAAAACCGCTCGCGGTCGCTTTTCTGGTGGTCGACGGCGTCTACAACACCGAGCTCATGGCGCCTTACGACGTGTTCCAGCACACGGTGTTTCACGCCCAGCCGGGGATGAGCGTTTTCACCGTTTCGCCCGACGGCAAGCCGATCACGACGTTCGAGGGCTTGGTCATCACGCCGAAATACAGCTTCGCCGACGCGCCGCACGTCGACGTGCTGGTGGTTCCGAGCGCGGAAGGGAGCATGACCAAAGACCTGCAAAATCGCGCGCTGATCGACTGGGTGCGGAAAACCGGAAAGAGCGCCCGAATCGTGATGTCGCTCTGCGACGGCGCTTTCGTGCTCGCCCAGGCCGGACTGCTCGACGGCCTGCCGGTCACCACCTTCCCGGGCGACTACCAGAAGTTCGCGGCCAAGTTCCCGACGCTCGATTTGCGGGTCAACGTCAGCTACGTCGACACCGGCAAGGTGATCACGTCCCAAGGGGGCGCCCGCAGCTACACCGCCGCAATGCACCTGGTCGAACGGCTCTACGGTCTCCCGGCGGCCCAAGGCATCGGCCGCGGTCTGCTGATCCCCTGGCCCCCGGGCATCGAGAGCGAGCCGGCGGGGGTGGTAGAGCCAGGGGCGATGCCGACGGGTCAGTAAAGCAGGGACCTCGTGGAGCGCGCCTGGCTCTCCAACCTACCCTCGCTGCTAGCCGGTCGTGCCGATGAGCTCATCGTCGTCGAAAAGCGCGCGCTGGCGAGAGGGTTTCATCCGATCGCCAGGAGAGGCGTCCACGTCCACTTCGAAGGTCAAGCCGGTCAAGTGACCCGAGGACTTGAACTTTGGCCGCCGCAGTACGGATGGAGAGGGGTTTGCGGCGCCTGAATCGGCACCTTCTGAAGGGCTAGGCTCGCCGCGATCCGCGCCACGTCCGGCTTCCTCGAGCCGCTCCAACCCCCTGCTGGTCGAAGAGACCGACTCGCGGACGCGCGAATAGCCCTCGACCGAATCGGCCGTCGTCTTTTGCATCCTAACTACGCGACCACCGAGGAGATCGCGTACCAACTGTGCTCTCTGTGGGGTACCCATAGTCAGCCTCCTTGGTCATTGTACTCCCCTTACCAGCCAAGGCCTAGACAGGTGAACTGGTCCAGGATCTTGAGCTCTATTGCGCGCGTGTCATGGTTGTCGGGCCCGAACGGGATACCCTGGAGGTACAAACGCTTGGCTTCGCAGAGCGCTAGAGCGGGTGCCTTGCCGCCAATGTAGAAGCGCCAAAAGTATTCGTGCATCGGCCCGCCGAAGTACCCGTACGGCGCTTTGAGGGGGGAATAGTGGACTCCGGTCGAACCCACGAACGCATTGGCGCCGGCCAGTAGAAACGACAAAGGGATGGACGCCTCAGGAGTTCGAGGAGCAACCTCTTCGCCGGCACGCATGAAGCCCGCAGGAGACTTCACGACCAGGGCACCCCAGCAAGCCCCCGACAGAACCACCGTACCCGCCGCCTTTCTGACGCTTGAGGTAGTAATAGCTTCCACTTGGCCGCCGATGGCTGCCCGGTCGCCCCAGAAAGCGCGACCATCCCAGTACGCACCATGAAGCATGAAGTAGAGAACGTCACGCTCCAAGGAGTCGGCCGGGAGCTGGCGAGCCTCGTGAGGCTCGGACACATAGGCCGAGTCCGTCCCCGGGAGAAGCCGGTCGAAGACTTCGCGCGCAAACGGACGCATACAGTTGACAATACCGGCCCGAGCCTTCGGGGTCTCTGCGCGGTTCGCTCCAAGCGCCGCCCGCACCAAGTCCGCCGATCGGCCGTCAGGAATCCTAGAGACCGGCCTTGCAAATCGACGATTGTCCTGGACACCATAGTCGTCGTCGCTCCAAACGACGAAGGAATCCTCGTCTTGCGCTGCAGAGGGAGAAATTAGGGAGCGGAGGTGGTCACCGATGGTGTCTCGGACACAGCTGGGCACGACATCATAGCCGCCGAGAAGGACAACGCCGTCGAACTTCGCCGAGTTTTCCTGGACCGTGCCGACCGCGTCAGGAGTGGATACGCCCGCGTCGAGGTTTAGGAGCGCTGCGACCCGCTCCACGGCTGTGATGGCCTCCTTCGCCTCTGCCCTGCCGATGCTCTTGGCGAGCGCGGCGGGTTGGGTGACGAAGAGAAGTTTCGGCAGCGGGCGACCGCCGGCAACGAGCATACCCGTTGGGTCTGAGCGAGGCCCGGGAGGACGGGGTGGTGGCGGGGGGCCGGGCGGGTTGGGCGGATTGGGTGAAGCAAGCGCTTGCCGCGGGTCGCCTGGGGTAATTTCAATCGTTACCGTGACCTTCGTCGCACGGTGGGGTATCGAGATCTTAGCCTCGACAAACTCGGTCTCTGATCGTTCGACCGTAACTCGCGGCGTAACCGCTGAGGCGACTTGGGTCACGGATACCGATGGGGCGACCACCGCAGCCTCGAGAAAGGTGTCCTGACCGTTGGGCGTGCTGTCATTGAACTGTCCACGAGTCTTCGACCAGCTGACCGTGCCATCTGAGGCGACGTGGATACCGATCAACCCATTGCGATCGGTTCGCGTCCACTTGATGGCGCTGCGGCTGGCGTCGAGCAGGTCTAGCACGCCGGGATCCGGATGCCCGGCGTCCTCAAGCCCACCGCTCATCGTGTAGTAGACGGTTTTTCTCATCTCGCCGAGCACGCTCTCGTCGAAGCCGTTGTAGCTTGCGTGGTGGGAGAGTTTGACGAGCGAATACTCGCCTGCCAGTTGGCCCCGGAGTGTCCGTATTTCCGGGCCGAGGCCGGCTATCTCAGGCTTGGCGAACTGCATATCACCCGCGAGAAGAGACCGCTGGCCCTTGCCGCCGATCGTCATTACGAGGCTCTGATTGTTGAGCGCGGCACCCTTGCCGGGGCGATCCGCACCCTCAAGACTGTCGGTCGAGACCGCTACAGCGTCACGATAGGCGCCGACCAGATCTTCCGTGTCTGCATTCGGGCGGCGACTCAGGGAGTCGCGGGCATTCGCCTGAAACGCGGCCAGAGCGCGCGCACAGATCATCAGGTGCTCTTGGGTGGGTCCAACGACGCGCAGACAGAGCGCACGGAAGGCGGCCTCGACGGGCTTGGCGTCCGAGGGCTGGGTGTATAGGTGGACCCGGGTCTTTTGCTCGATAAGGGCCTGGATCATCGCGCGATAGCGTTGATCCTGAGTGGCAGCGTCCGCGATGAACTCGCGGAGGGCTGCGTCCGAGAGACGCGAGCGATCCTCTTCGGCCAGGGCGGCGATCAGGTTCCGCTGTGGAAGCACCATGCCCTGTAGTGCATCCCCTCCGCCGATTCTGCCTGTTCCGAGGTCAGGATCGGCGACCAAGGCCCACTCGGCCTTCAGGTCCCCATCCTCGACAAGTTTTGGAAGACAGCCGATGTGGTCCGCGTGGCAGTGCGTGACGACGATTAGATCGACGTGAATAGGCTCGTCTTTTGCGAGGCCGAGAAGTGTGCGCAGCTGGGTAGGGAGGGCTGGGGTGCCGGGGCTCCGTTGTTGCCAATCGGCACGATGGCCTCCGTCGATCAGGATGATCTTGCCGCCACCCTGAACGAGAATGGAGTCCCCGTACATCTCAAGGCCCATGTCGAGCAGGTGAACGGAATAGGCCACCGGGTCAGACATAACTACCTCCTTGGGTGACAAATGCTTAAGGTGGTCGCCACACCCTACCGCGCCCCGGTGAGGAGCGTTTCGAGCACGGCCAAGGTGCTCTTGACGTCGAGCAGCTCGACGCCGATGCCGGCGAGAAGGTTGGGGCCTCCCAGGCCTTCTCCGCTTTGCGGATCGATCCGGTGGACGACCCGAGCCCGGAGGCGGACTTTTCCCGCCAGGGGCGCTGGCAGGTGCAGCTCGATCTCCACCAGGTCACCGATCCGCGCCGACTCCGGCGTCGAGACGAACAGCCCGCCCTGACGCAGATCGCGCTCATAGACCGAGAGGAACTGTTCGATCGAGCTGAAACGGACGGCGATCGGCGCCTTGGCACCCGGTTCGGGCGGTGCGGCGGACGGTTTCGGCGGGAAGGCCGGCGCGGGCGCGGCGGGCGGCAAGGGATTCGGAAGGGAAACGATCGGCGACTCGGCGGTGCGCACGCCGCGATCGCGAACGGCCTGGGGAAACAGCTCGCGGACGAGATCCTCGATCGGCAGGAACCGGACGCCCATCCCCGAGGGACCGAGAGCGGACAGCTCCAGGCTCACCTTATGCGCGTGCGCCACCTCGGCTTCGACGACGAACCCGGAGCGCTGATCCAGTACTTCGACGCGGATCCGCACGGCCCTGGGCAGCGGCTGGTGGGTCACCACGAACATGCCCGTGGTCGAAATGTTCGTGGTGTAGCCGGTGACCGACCGCTCCTCGCCCGCGCGCCAGAAGCGCACCGGCAGGCGGCGGATGAGCCGGTCGCTCTCACGTCGATTGGAGATCATTCCTGGAATTCTAACGGATTCTTTTACCGCACACCGGGCCTCGGTTCCCACGAGCCCGGCGCGGCCCACGGTTTCGCGGCGGCGCGGACGATCAGCCGCTCCTCGTCGTGCCAATGGCGGTCGAGCATGTAGATCCGCGGATCGACCGGGGCGAGTTCGCCGCGGGGGTCGCGCCTCCGGACTTCGAAATGCAGCTGCGGCGCGAGCGCCCAGCCGCTCTTGCCGACCGTGCCGAGCTGCGTTCCGCGGGCGACCCGGGCGCCCGTTCGGACGTCGATCCGTTCAAGGTGGCCATAGGCGGTCGCGAACCGATCGCCATGGCGAATCACCACCACCTGACCGAGGCGAAACCAGGCCGGGCTCGAACCGATCGATGCCTGCCCGGCGAATGCGACCACGCCGGCCGCCGCGGCGACCACCGGCGCCCCGCCGGTCGCCGCGAGATCGACGCCGGGATTCGATTCCAGCTCCTTGGTGAACGGGTTGCGGTGGTTGCCGAACGGCGTCACCAGCACCAGGTCGTCGCCAGAGAGCGGGCAACGCGACGGGATCTCTGCCACCTCGGCCGGATGCGCCTCTTCATAGCGGCGAACCTCCGCGAGCCCCTTGTCGAGCGCGGTCAGGTTTCGCACCACCACCGAGCGAATGTGCTCGCCTTCCGCGATCGCCCCGCCGTAGATCGAATCATCCTCGCCAGAGGCGGCCTCGGCCGCCTCCATGTGCCGGGGCGGCAAGCCGTAGGCGAGCCGGAGCTTCGCGTGCTGAAGCCGCAGTCCCTTGGTCTGCTCGTCGAGCGCGGACAGCTCGGCGACCATCCCTTTGATCCGCGCCCCCTGGTGCGTCCGTTCGATCTCCAGCGTCTTAATCTCGGCGCCGCCGAGCGCCGCGGAGAGGACGTCCTTGGCCAGCGCAATCCCGAGCGAGACCAGGAACAAGTAGCCCAGAATTAGCGAGCAGGCGAGGGTCAGGGCGAAGCGGCCGAGGACCAGGTAGCGGACTTTCCGTCGGCCGTTGGCCGGGTGGATTTGCACCTCGACGAACCAGGGCCCGGCGGGAGGACCCGCCGCGGTGCCCAGGGTTCGCGGGCGGCTCAAAGCAAACCCTTTCCAGCGCTGCGCAGGCGCTCGGCGATCCCCGCTTCGGTCGCGTGCCGGGCGATCTTCGCCAACAGCTCGGGCTGGACGCCGGAGCCGCCGGCCACCACGTTGCCCGAGACGAAGGAACCCTCCCCGCCGTCGACGTCGGTGACCACTCCCCCCGCTTCGCGCACCAGGAGAATGCCGGCGGCGATGTCCCAAGGCGAGAGCCGGAACTCGAAGAAACCGTCGTAAACCCCCGCCGCGGTGTAGGCGAGATCGAGCGCGGCGGCGCCACAGCGGCGAATCGCCTTTACCTCCAGAAAGATGTCGCGGAACGCCCCCAGGTAGAGATCGAGCGTCGGGTGCGCGCGCCAGGGATAGCCGGTGGCCAGAAACGCGCCGCGTAGGCCCGGCCGGGCGGAAGATCTCATCGGCCGATCGTTCCAGGTAGCACCTTGACCCGCCGCCGCCGCGAACCGGTTGCCCCCTTCCGGATCGAGCACCACGCCGGCCAGCAGCTCGCCGGAGCGGCGCCGGCAGGCGATCGAGATGCAATAAACCGGCAGCCCTTGAAGGAAATTGGTCGTCCCGTCGAGCGGATCGATCACCCATTCGAATTCGCTCGCGCCCCCCGCATCGATCCCGCGCTCCTCGGCGAGGATGTGGTGATCGGGAAAGCGCCCGCGCAGCAGCCCGACGATCGCCGCCTCGCTCTCGCCGTCGGCGCGGGTGACGAAATCGTTCTCGGCTTTCTTGCGCACCTCCAGGTCGGCGGTGCGGAAATAGCGCCGCAGCACGGCCGCTCCGGCATCGGCCGCGGCGAGTGCTGCGGCGAGCAATTCAGTCGTCATGGGGTTCCCTTCGAGTGCGGAGCGGTGAGGCCGGGAAGAGTCGATCGCGCGTTTCCGAGCGCGAAAAAGTCGCGCACCGCCGCCTCGGAGAGCCGGCCGAGAAAGCGAAAGTCGGCCCGGCCGGAATGTTGCCCCGCCGCGCTCTCGTCGCTGAACGACTTCCAGACGAATACCCCGGCGAGCCACGGCCGGCGGCCGAGCGCGGTGAGCAGCGAGCGATAGGCGCGCAGCTGGTCCCGCTCGTCGAGGTCGCCGCCTTCGGCGTTCGGCTCGCGCCAAGCGGCGCGGCGCGCCGGAAACCCGACTTCGGTGAGCAGCAGCGGACGGTGCGCCTTCTGGGCGAGCCGCGCGAGGCGGCCGACGACCTCTTGGGCTCCGCGGTCAAGCTCCGCGTCGGTAGCCTGATCGCCCGCGGCGAGCGGATAGTAGGCATCGACGCCGACGAAATCGAGCGCATCCCAAAACGGAATCTCCGGCGCCCGGTCCCAGTTCGCGGCGTAGGTCACCTGGCCGGGAAAGATCGCCCGCACCGCGGCGATCAGCTCCCGCCAGGCGCGCTCCCGTTCCGGCCCGATCGCTGTCCGGTCGAGCTCGACGCCGACGCAGAAGAACTCGGCCTGCGTCCAGGCGGCGAGCATCGCGTGATGGAGCACGTAGCGCCGGTAGCCGCTCCACCATTCTCCCCAGGACGCCTCGTCGCGCATTTCGATCTCGCCCGGCCAGCTGTCGTGCCCCACCCAGAGGTGCGGTTTCCAGAGCACGGAAAAACCCTGCGCGTGGGCGCGCCGCGCGGCATGGATCAAACCGACATCGGTCTCGGAGGAGGGGTGATCTCCCAGGAAGGCCAGGCCCGGCGCGTGGGGGTCGCGTTCGAAGGCGAACGGCATCAACGAAACGGCGTCGGCGCCAAGCCTGGAGAGCCGGGCGTACTCCCGATCGACGCTCGGTGCGTGGTAGCCGCCATCGATCGAGTTGAGCATCGCGAAAGAGACGCCGCGCAGGAAACGGCTCGGGCCGAGGCCGCCGACCGGCAGGGCGAGGGCGTTCTTCGGGGTTGTCCCGGCGGCCCTACCGGCGAGCGCCGCCAGCTGAGACCCGAGCGCGGCCGGCTCCGGCAGCCCTCCGCTCAACTTTTCGGCCAGCGTCTTGCCCGGCCGCCGTTCGATCCACGCCGCCGCGACCGGCGTCGCGAGCAGCCGGGAGCCGTCTCTCGGCCGATCCGCGGCGAGCAGCTCGGCGGCGGCGGGAAACGCGCCGGCTCGCGCGAGAGGACCGAGCCACTCCTCGAAGGGGCGGCCGTACCAGCTCCCTGCGGCCAGCCAGAGCGCGGCGCCGTCGGCGATCCCCGGCGGAAGCGCCGGAAGTGCCGAGCGCGCGAGAAGCCGATGCGCCACGGCAAATCGATACGCCTCGCGGTCGGCGGGATCGTAGACCAGGGTCAGGTCGGCTCGTCCCCCCGCTACCGCTTCGCCGACGGCGCCGGTCGCCCGCGCCTGAGCGGTGAAGTCCGGCTCGACCGTGATCTCAACCTTGAGGCCGCCGAGGGCACCGAGCGCGCCCTTGTTGGGCAGGCGCAGCGCCATCGCGTGGAGCGAGCGATCCAAATCGGCCGCCAGCTCGACCAGCTCCGCGCGATGCGGATCGCCCGAAGACACCCGTAGCGCGATCTCACCGCTTCTCAAGATCTCCGTCCCGGCGACAGCTTTAGCCGGATCGGTCTGCTCGGCCGGCCGGCCGGCGGAGGTGACAAACACCAGCAGCCAGAGCCCGAACGGGCGAAACCCGAAGCGCGAAACGCGGAACATCATCCTCCCAAGGATACCCCGACTCGTCGGCCACGCTTTCGGGCATGAATCGTGCGTCAAGGCCGGGACGAGACGACCCGAAAAACAAATTTCACGAAGGGGTCATTTGGTTGTCCCTTCAGACGGGTCGAGCGGAAACAGTTTAGGAGAGGAAGAAAAATTTCTAGCAGCGTGTCCTTTCCGAGGGGCACGACGAGGAGAGACCGGTGAGCCAGGGAACAGACAGCAAGCAAGCGGGCAGCAAGAACCTGAAGCCGATGGCGATTCAAGAGTTCCTGCGCGCACGGTCGAGCCGGAAGGACAGC
Organism: Thermoanaerobaculia bacterium; assembly: GCA_038250865.1. Lineage (GTDB taxonomy): Bacteria > Acidobacteriota > Thermoanaerobaculia > Multivoradales > UBA5704 > DASYKS01. The sequence goes on from JBBSBW010000042.1 coordinate 35,430, forward strand.
CGCGAGATCGTCCGCGATCTGCTGCGCGGCGTCGGCGTCGAAGCCATGGCCGCGGTGGCCACAAAGAGCGGCGTTGCCGCGGCGCTATCCGGATTCGGTGACAGCCCTGACCGTTTCGATCCCGATCCCAGCCGCTATTCCGACGCCTTTTCCCGCCTGCTCGGGCCGGCCGCCGAGCGGGCGAGCCGCCCCGCTTCTAGGCTTGAATGGCAGTCTGCGGACCTGGAGGTCGGGGCGCTCCCCAACGTCGGTTGACCTCCGGCACGTAAAAAACCGCCGTCGGCTCCCCTCCGGCGGCGCTTGCTGTAACGGCGCCCTCCTCCGGGCGCCCAGCCATGGGACGGTTCCAATGAGGCCTGCCGGCCCGGGCAGGAAGAGTTGCGCAAAGTCTTCGGCTAATTGACCTTCTCGGTCGATCGGCCTAAAGTCAAACCTCACGAAACGAGCCTCACTTGGGAGCCCCAAAGGCCCCCTGCCTGTGTTTTTCTGTTCTGACGCTCCGGCGGTTCCTCTCCTTTTCGCGCGAGAGGTCTCTCCTCCGGCCGCCGGAGATCGCCAAATTGGAGGGGAACCAAGGAGAATGGGGATGAAAAACTTGCACGCCAAGAGTCTGGTACTGGCCCTCGTGCTGCTCCTAGGAGCAGCTGTCGTCCCGGCGCACGCGGACGACTTTGCGTCGAGCTCCCTCGGCTCGAATCGCGTGACCTGGGACGTCGCCGGGAATTACGATCGAGCGGTCCTCACCGTCTCCCGCCCGGACGGAACGGTCTTCCGCAAGGAATTCAAGGCCGGGGTGGTCCCCGCCTTCGACCTCACGGACGCCGTTGGCAACGTGGCCGCCGACGGCGCCTATACCTGGCAGATCGTCCTATCCCCCCGCCTCGATGCCCGGCAGAAAGACGCCCTGGCCGCGGCGCGACGCACCAACGACCCCGCGGCCGAGGCGCGCATCCTCGCCGCCAACGGGCTCGGCAAGCCCCACATTCAGTCCGGTTCGTTCTCCGTGGCGGGCGGCAGCACCGTCGCGTCCGACCTCCAGGAATCGACTCGCGCCGCGGCCCCTCGCACCACCGCGCCGCGCGATCCGGGTCCGATCACGCCGAACGACCAAGTGATCCCCGACGATCTGATCGTCCAGGGTAGCGCCTGCGTCGGTCTCGACTGCGTCAACAACGAGAGCTTCGGCTTCGACACCATCCGCCTGAAAGAGAACAACACCCGGATCAAGTTCGAGGACACCTCGACCGGCACCGGCTTCCCCACCCACGACTGGCAGCTGACCGCGAACGATTCCGCCTCGGGCGGCGCGGAGAAGTTCTCGATCGAAGACATCACCGCCGCGACCGTGCCGTTCACAATCACCGGCTCCGCGCCGACCAATTCGATCTTCGTCGACTCGACCGGCCGCCTGGGCCTGCGCACCGCGACCCCCGTGCTCGACATCCACGTCTCGACCACCAACACCCCGGCGATGCGGCTCGAACAGACCTCGGCCGGCGGCTTCACCGCGCAGACCTGGGACGTCGCCGGCAACGAGGCGAACTTCTTCGTCCGCGATGTGACCGGCGGCTCGCGCCTGCCGTTCCGCATCCGGCCCGGCGCGCCGACCAGCTCGATCGACATCAACGCCTCGGGCAACGTCGGCATCGGCACCGCCTCGCCTTCGAGCAAGCTGCACGTCGCGACCAGCACGGGCGGCGGGCTGAGCGTCCTGGCCACCGGCGTCGGCACGGCCGATGGCAAGGTCCTGGTCCAGAACTCGAGCACCACCACCACGCCGCGCGAATTGATGGAAATCAACAATAACGGTGGCGCGATCCTCATCTTCAAGGACACCAGCCAAGCCCCCCGTTGGAGCTTCGGCACCTCCGGCACCAGCTTCGTGGTCGACAACCAGGCCAATGCCGGCGTGGAAATGTCGCTCACCAATACAGGCAATCTGATCGTGCTCGGCACCGTCACCCCCGGCTCCAGCCGCGAGATCAAGCAGGACTTCGTAAAGGTCGACACCCACGAGGCCCTGAACAAAGTGCTCGCGCTGCCGATCACCTCCTGGGCCTATAAAGCGGATCAGAACGTCCGCCACATCGGTCCGATGGCCGAGGATTTCTTCGACGCGTTCTCGGTCGGCGGCACCAACAAAGGCATTTCGGTCACCGACAGCGCGGGCGTCACGTTCGCGGCGATCCAAGGTCTGTACAGCGAAGTGCAACAGAAGAACGCCGAGCTGGCCGCGCGCAACGCCGAGCTGGAGAACCGGCTTGCAAAGCTCGAGTCGATGATTCAGCAGCTGACGGCTAAATAGCTGTAGGTGCAGCTCGCCCCTCCAAGGGAGGCGACGGCCGACTTTTCGGCGCCGCTTCCCACTCCCGACCTTTTCTTTCCATTCCGTGGTCCTGCCGCCCCGCCCAGGTAACGAATCCGGCGCGGGCGGAGCCCACCCCCAAGAGATTCTCCTGCCAACGCCCAACCGGTCCCCGCTCTGCCCGTCCGCGACCGTTTAACCTCAAGTCCTTCCGGTCGCGGCGACTCTTGATCGACCGAAGGACTCTCGGAGAAAAACCTATGCGCCATCGCAGTCCCGCAGTTTTCGTCCTCGCCGTCGGCCTATGCCTGGGTCTCCTCTCCAACCTCGCGCCGGCCGGTGCCGCGAGTCTCGCGACCGCCGACCTCGGCGCCGACCGGGTGACCTGGAACGTCGCCGTCGAGCACGAGTCCGCCACTCTCACGGTCTCGCGCCCGGACGGTACCGTCTTCCGCAAGGAGTTCAAGACCGGGACGGTTCCCGCGTTCGATCTCGTGGACGCCGCAGGCAACGTGGCCGCCGACGGCGCCTACACCTGGCAGATCATCCTCGCACCCCGCCTCGACGCCCGGCAGAAAGACGCCCTGGCCGCCGCCCGGCGCACCAACGATCCCGCGGCCGAGGCGCGCATCCTCGCCGCCAACGGCCTCGGCAAGCCCCGCACTCAGTCCGGTTCGTTCTCCGTGGCAGGCGGCAGTACCGTCGCGTCCGAAATCCAGGAATCGACTCGCGCCGCGGCCCCTCGCACCGCCGCTCCGCGCGATCCGGGTCCGATCACGCCTAACGACCAAGTGATCCCGGACGATCTGATCGTCCAGGGCAGCGCCTGCGTCGGCCTCGATTGCGTCAACAACGAGAGCTTCGGCTTCGACACCATCCGCATGAAGGAAAACAACACCCGGATCAAGTTCGAGGACACCTCGGCCGGTACCGGTTTCCCCACTCACGACTGGCAGCTCACCGCGAACGACTCCGCCGGCGGCGGCGCGGAGAAGTTCTCGATCGAGGACATCACCGCCGCGACCGTGCCGTTCACCGTCACCGGCTCCGCGCCGACCAACGCGATCTTCGTCGACTCGACCGGCCGCCTCGGCCTGCGCACCGCGACCCCCGTGCTCGACATCCACATCTCGACCAGCAACAGCCCGGCGATGCGGCTGGAGCAGACCAACGCCGGCGGCTTCACCGCGCAGACCTGGGACATCGCCGGCAACGAGGCGAACTTCTTCGTCCGCGACGTGACCGGCGGCTCGCGCCTGCCGTTCCGCATCCGGCCCGGTGCGCCTACCAGCTCGATCGACATCAACGCCTCGGGCAGCGTCGGCATCGGCACCGCTGCCCCGGCCGCCAAGCTTCATGTCCTAAGCAGCGGCGCCGCGGTCGACGACGGCAAGGTGCTGATCCAGAACTCCAGCTCCACGGTTCTCGCGCGCGAGATGCTGGAAATCCGCAACAACGGCGCCACGCTGCTGATCTTGAAAGACAGCGGCAACGCGTCGCGCTGGAGCTTCGGCTCGATCGGCGGCAACTTCGTGGTCGACGACCAGCAGGACGCCGCGGTCGAGATGTCGCTCACCGGAGCCGGCAACATGGTGATCGGCGGCACCTTGACCCAGGGGTCGAGCCGCGAGATCAAGGACGGCTTTACCGCCCTCGATCCGAAGGCCGTCCTCGCCAAGGTCACCGCCCTGCCGCTCACCCAGTGGAGTTACAAGGTCGATGGTCCGACCATCCGCCACATCGGCCCAATGGCCGAGGACTTTGCCGCCGCGTTCGGCCTCGGCGCCGACGACAAGCACATCGCCCCGAGCGACCAGGCAAGCGTCGCCCTGCTCGCGGTCCAAGGGCTCAATCAGCTGGTGCAGGAGAAGGACCAGCAGCTCGCCGAGCTGAAAACTCAGAACGACCAGCTCGCCTCCCGTCTGGCGAACCTGGAAAAGATGATGCAGGAACTGGCGACCCGGCAGAAGTAAGGGACCGTCGCGCAGCTGATCGTCCAACCGGCGGCGGGATTATTCCTGCCGCCGGTTGGCCCGCGAAGGAATCAACTCACCGATGTGCACTCGGTTCACTCGTGGCACCGCTCCCACCTGTCTTAGCCATGTCCAGCTCAAGTACGCCGCCAGCCTGCAGATTACCCCCCACGCAAGAGCGAGGGTCCACCAAGCCTGCGTTGAGAATCGCAGCATCGAGCGGCGCGAAACAGGCTTGATAGCTTCCGGGCGCCAGGCCCGGAATCACCAAGCGGGGATGAAACGGAATGATGGGCGACCCCTGTTTCTGCGCCCACTGTGCGAGCGTAGAAAGGGAGAGGAAAAGGCCGTCTTGCGAGATGGCGAGCATCTCCTTTCGATTCAAGCGCTCTTCGAAATCGTCCGGGAGCTCGATGGCGACGCTTCCTTGTTCGGGTGACAGATATACGGTGCCTCCCGGTCGCGGAAGACGTAAGCCTCGTAGACCGTAGCCGGGAGCGAGAACGATCGTGATGGCCTCAGTCACCCGGGCAGGAAGGTGGGCCTCGAAACGGCCGTCGAGATCAGACTGCACCTTATCGGAGAGGTCCGGGCCGGGCTTTGACGAGAAGAGGAGGACGGAGGCCCCAGCCACAGGACCGGCCTCGCTCTGAACACGACCCGCCCAGGTACCTGCCCGGCGAAGTTCAAGAACGATCGGTCCCGTCGCCTCCTTGGCATCGACCCCTCGAACCAGCGGCTCGCTGGATTGCCGATCGCTACGTTCGCCAAAATCTGCCACGAACGTCGCTTCACCTTCCGGAATGCCGTAGAACTCGAATGCGCCTTTCTTGTCGGTGGTTGTGTGAAAGGAGCCTCCCTTATTGGCGCTAACGGCCACCAAGGCAGCCCCGGCCGGTTGGCCGGCGGCGTCGATAACGCGCCCGAAGACGCGACTGGCCGGGATTTCAATCTCGACGTCGGCTCGGTTCTCGCCGGTTGGCTCGACCTTTACCGAAACCGTAGAGGTTCGAGAAGGCTCTCCCCATTCGACATCGACCGCCCAACCACCCCCGTGCGGGAGCACGCCAAAAAACTTGCCGCTGTTCGCCTCCATTTGAACCTTTTCCGCACCGTACTTGCCACCAAAGAGGAGCACGGCATCGAGCGCCTCGTCGGCCCGCCGAACCGTCCCCCGGACACTCAACAGGTCGAGGCGGATTTCGCGCCGTTCTCCGCTCGCTCCTCCTACACGAAACTGCTGGTCAAACCAGTAGTTGTTACCGATCGCATCGCTGATCGTTGCGCTGTAGGACCCCGCTTCCAAGCCTTTCGCATGCACGATGCCTTGCTCGTTCGTAGACCCCTCGAAGGCCGGTCCGTAGCTGACTCTATCGCTATGAATGAGCTTGAGCTGCCAAGGCTGCCCCTGCGGGTCCGCCTCAGGAACAATCACGACCTCCAGGTCGCTCGGCGCTTGCAGCACCGCGGCATCCTGCAACAGTGTCTGAATTCCCGCCAGCACTTGGATCGGACCCGAGACGAAGGGCGAGAGGCCCGCTTGGTCGACCTTCAGGCGATACACCCCGGGCGTAAGTGCAACAAATTCGAACGAGCCGTCCGGCGCCACCAGGCTCTCCTGGCCCGTGCTCTGAATACTCAGACCGAGTCGCGGGTTGCCGTTCGAGGGTCCGAGGGCGGGTTCGATCCGCGCGATGCAGAGTCCCGGCGCTAAGGCTCCCCCTTCGACGCGGACCCACCCGGCCACCGAGCCCCCTTTACGCAGAATAAGTGGCTTTACGATGCGGGCTTTGGACGCCGAGATCTCGACACCCCGGACGTACCCCGGAGCGAAACCGCCGCCAGGCTGAAACGATAGGTCAAGCTTCGTCGCCGGCAAGAGGCATCGAAAGCTCACCGTTTCCGCGTTCTTGGGTTTCAGATCGCAGCCGGAACGGCCGTTCGGACCCTGTGTTTTCCTCTCCGCCGGAAGAAGAACGGCGACCTCGAGCGCTTTCGGCAATTTGTCGCGTTTGTCGCTGAGCTTCAATTCGCCTTCCACCGCACCCAGTGGCCAAACCTCGATTCGAACCGGTTGCTCGGAGAGCTTGGCTTCGACCGTGACGACCCGACGAACGGCCCAAAAACCTTCCGCTTCCAGACCGATCTCCCAGCGCTTCCCAAGCGGAAGCTCGACCGAGGACCGCGCTCCGGGTCGAATCTCAACCCGGATCGGGTCCCCCGAATCCGCCGGACGCACGATCCAATGACCGGCAGGTGGTTTCGGCGATTCCGTCTTGAGTTCCGCAACGAGATCGATTCGGACGGCCGCAGGGGCCTTCGAAGAGGGTTCCGACGCTGCGCGCACCGCCATGGCAAGAGCGATGCTTCCGATCAGAAATGCGCTGAGAGATTTCATCAAGAGTTATTGGTGCGCCCGACCTCTGAAACGTGACAACTCAGGTTTTCATGTCGGTTTGCTCCTTTCCCGCTGCGCCGCCTAACACCCCACTCTCCGCCGCAAATAGGGGAAGCGCCATTTTCTCTAATCTTGGGCCCGGTCCAGCATCGGCCCCACTCGCCGTTCGAACCGCACGGCGAGGCGCATGATTTCCCGCCGCTGTTCCGCCGCCCACTCGCACAGCCGCCGGTCGGCCGGATCGAGCGTCGCCCCCTCGGCGGAATCCGCCGGCTGCGGCTCGGCCGCCACCTCTTCCACGAAATCCTGGAGATGTCGTAGCTCGCGCCCCACGGCACGAAGCTTCGCCCGCCGGACCGATTCGCCGAGCCGTTTCGGGTCGAGCGGTTGCTCGCCCGCCCCTTTGTACAGCGCCTCGACGACGTACTCGACGATCTTCCGGATGTTGGGTACCCACCGGAATCTCAACAATGCCGTCTCGCGCAACAGTCCCCCTCGACGACGCGCCTTCTCCATCTTGTCCAGCTCCTTCTCGATCGTTTCCTGGATCGGCCCCGGCTTCTTCACGACGTCACCCCCAAGTCCCGCCACCACTCGTCGCGCAACGCGCGCCGTGCGCAGCGCCGCATCCGAAGGAGATGGAGGAACGGCCCGGGCTCGATCTCGCCCCGGCGCAGGATCGCGGCCCAGACGCGCATGGTGATCAGGCCGCCTTCCGGTAAGACCCCAGCCCCTTCCTTCGCCAGGTTTTCGATCCGGCCGGCGAGCGCGGGAAGCAACTTGCCGTGATTCAAATAGAGAAGGCTACGACCCAGCTCCAAGGTCGCTTCGGCGGCGTCCAGCGGATCGCTCAGGTACTCGTAGCCCCAAGCCGCCCGTTCGAACTGCACCGCCGCCTCGGTGAAGTCCCCCGCTTTCGTGGCGGTTTCGCCGCGGAGCATGAGCATCCGGGCGAAGCGGCGGACGCTCCTGTCGTCGGGAAAGCTCGTGCGCGCCCGGCCGCGGGAAGCCCGGGGCGGGGGCGAGGGCGTGCCCTCGCCGGTTGTTGCGGCGGTGGGGTGGGCTTCGGTTTGTTGAGAAGGAGGAAAAGGAGGGCGCGCGTCGATCCTTCCTGCCCGCGCGCCCCGGGAAATGGAGGGCCGGCGCCTGCTCGAATTGCGGTTGGGGGCGTCGGCCATGCGGCAGACGATAAGCACGAGCGCCAGCGCAGTCTTTGAAGCAGGGCAAGATCTCATGCCCCGGGTACTCCAGAGGACAAGTTCGTTCCGAAGACGACGCCCCGTCCGGTGATGGGATCACCTAGCGTCGCGCGAGGTGTTTTGCGGGGCCGCAAGGCACGTAATTCCGTGTCACGCTAAGCGCTTGGCAAGCACCCTAGATTGAAAGAGACCCCTATATGTCCCGCCCGACGGACCCGGTGCTGCTGAGCGCGTTCAAGGCTCTGTGTTCTCACTCTGAATGGAGCTGGGGGGAGTTTGCCCGCGCCTTGGGCCTGTCGCGCAACACGCTCCACCGGATCGAAAAGGGATTGTCCAAGCTGTCGGAGGAAAAGCAGGAGGCGGCGAAGGCGATTCTGGGCGTCACTCTCGAGGAATACGAAGCGGCCGTCCATTTGGCGACGCTGGTCTTCGAACGCCGCAACGCGGGGATCGCTCCGCCCGCCCCCGGCAGCCGTCGCGCCCGGCTCGCCAAGGCATTCGACGCGGCGGTACGCGACGGGCGCGCATTTCTGGAGTCGAGAGTCCGAGCGATCGAGGTCGAAGAGGCGAAGGAGGAGGCGGAACAGCTCTGGAAGGAGCTGGCCACGCGGCCCCAGAAAGAGCGACTCCTGCGAGTCGAGACGTGCGACGAGTTCCTGACCCCGGCATTCATCGCCCGGCTGTGCGACGAGAGCGTCAATGCAGCCGCGCGGCGGGCTTCGGATTCGGTCGATCTGGCGGATCTCGCGCTGAAGGTCGCGGAGCGCGCGCCGGGAACGGAAGCGCAGCGGGCGGGGCGTCTCGGCCAAGCGTGGGCTTTCGTCGGGAACGCGCTTCGGGTGAGCAACTTACCCGGAGAAGCGGACCTGGCGTTCGCGGCGACTCTTGAGTCGTGCAGACGGGGTGCCAGGGCAGAGCCAGAGTTTTTCGATCCGGCCCGGCCGCTGGACCTGGAGGCTTCGCTTCGGCGCGACCAAGGGCGATTCGGGGAAGCGCTGATCCTGCTCGACAAGGCGCTTCAAGCGTGTTGGTCCTCGTCTCGTTCGCGAATTCTCCTCAAACAAGCGGCGACCCTGGAGCAGGACGGCGAACCGGAGAAAGCACTCGGCGCACTTGCCGAGGCGCGGCCTGCGATCGAACAGGGCGAAGGGGGCCCCCGGTTTCGCTGGATGCTCCATTTTAACGTGGTGAAGAGCTTGGTCCACCTGGAGCGCGGGGCCGAGGCGGAGGCCCGGCTTCCCGAAGTCCGCTCGCTCGCCACGGAGATCGGCAACGACCTCGATCGTGTGCGCACGCGCGCGCTCGGCGGCGCAGTGCTGGGGCTGACGGGCCATCCGGTCTCCGCCCTGGAGGAACTCGAAGCGGCGCGCCAGGAATTTGCCACCTTGGCCTTGCCCGCGGATTCCGCGATGGTGGGCCTCGACGAGGCGTCGATCCTTCTCGGGGAGGGCCGGAACGCCGAGGTGCGGGCGCTGACTCAACAAATGCGCCCGACCTTCGATGCGCTCGGCCTCGAACGCGAATCTCTCGCGGCCGTGCGCCTATTCCTCGAAGCGGTGGAGCGCGACGCGGCCACGGTCGCCTTGGCGCGAGGAGCAGCGCGCTGCATTTGCCGGCTGCCTCGCCGTGGCTAGAATCCGGCGCCGCGGCGCGCGCCCCGTTCTTGAATCGCTGAAGGGGAGAATCAGCTTAATGGTTCGGCTGGCCGTCCGGGTCCACCACGGCGCCGTAGTCCTGCGAGCCGGGATTTGCGGCCGCCTGTCCGCTAGGATCGACCAATGATCCGAGTTCCTCCCAGAGCGCGGAGAGCAGGCTCCAGGAGGAGGAGAAGAGGGACCAGTCCCTCGGCGCGGCCCCGGCGGGCAAGGCAAGGAAAGCAAGTAGGAGGAGAAGGGCGGCGACGGAACGGCGGAGGCGGCTTTGCGGGGAGGAGTTCATGGGGTCTCCTTGACTTTCGAGGGCGGCGGGCGGCGGAAGTGCCGGCCCGTGCCCCTCGAAAATGAAAGTGTCGCGTAGGACAAATGTCGCGCAGGAATCATGGGGCATGCACGGGCGGGCGGCGAGAGGCCCTTGCGGGAGGTTCAGATGAGCACCCAGGACGATTTGGCGGCCCGAATTCGGGTCGCTCGGGCACTCAAGGGCTGGAAGCAGGGCTACCTTGCCCGCAAGGCACGGATGGACCCCAGCGCCCTCTCTCGCTATGAAAAGGAAGGGGGAGATACGGCTCCCCTGGAAGTGACGGAGCGGATCCACGAAGCAACCGAAGTCTCGCCCGCTTTCTCCGAGGTGGTCGTCTCGTCCTACCGAGTGCTTCAGGGTCCCGCGAATCGGCCGCCGGGGCCCGCCATGGACATGGAGGACGCCCTGAGCGGCGAGGTGGCGAACCGGTTCGCAGCAATGCTGGCCCCGGCCCTGGCCGTGCTCCCCGTTCCAGCTGATCAGCCCGAAGAAGTGGAACGCCCCCCGTCGGCGGAGGACCGCGCCGAAGCCGAGGCGCTCTTTCTGCGGCTCGCCTCCCGCTCGGTCGACGAACGCCTGTTGGTCGTGGCCAGCGGCCGGCAGTATCGCAGGGCCGCGTTGTGCGAGCGGCTGTGCGACGAGAGTGTGAACGCGGCGGCGCAGAGCGCCAAGGACTCCCTGGACTGGTCGAAGCTCGCATTGCGGGTCGCCGAGCGGATTCGCGGTTCGGAAGCGAAGCGATCGAAGGCGACGGGTTATGCATGGGCTTTCGTCGGCAATTCCCGGAGAGTCGCCGGTCAATCACCGGTGGCCGAGGCGTTTTCCCGCTCTCGGCAGCTCTATGCTCTGGGGCGAAACGAAACTCCCGGTTGGTTTGACGAGGCCCGGGCGCTGGATCTGGAAGCGTCCTTTCGGCGCGATCAGGGGCAATACCCCGAGGCTCTTGCCCTTCTTGATCTTGCTCTCGCCCGTTGCGGGACAACCTCTCGTGCAAGAATTTTTCTGAAACAGGCTTCAACCTTTGAGCAGGCTGGACAACCTGAACAGGCGCTCCTCTCACTCGAAGAAGCTCGTCCCGCCATCGAGCGAGGGGAAGGGGGACTGCGATACCGGTGGATGCTGCGGTTCAACGTGGCGAAGAACCTGGTTCACCTCTACCGGGCGCCCGAAGCGGAATCCCTGCTGCCCGAGTTGCGGCTGATCGCCGACGAGCTGGGCAACGACCTCGACCAATTGCGCACCCGGGTTCTTTCGGGCGAGGTGATGGCGGGTTTGCGGCGCTGGGACGAAGCGCTCGCCGAACTGGCGGCGGCCCGCGAAGAGTTCACCTCCCGCAGACTTTTCGCGGACGCGGCCGTCGTGGGCCTGCAGGAGGCGGTGATCCTGCTGGAGGATTGCCGCACGGCGAAAGTCCGCACCCTCGTCCGCGCCATGAAACCGATCTTCGACTCGCTCGGCCTGAAGCGCGAGGCGCTCGCCGCCTACCGGCTGTTCGTCGCCGCCGTCGAACAGGAAGCCGCGACAGCCACCATGGCCCGCGAGCTGGCAAGAGCGATCGAGCGCGCCGGCCGCAGGGACGGGGCTACGTCGTAACTCTTGGGGCCTAGGTCCGCTTGGAAGCGCGCGTTGTGGTGCCCGAGGTGTTTGGAGTAGCATTTGCGACTAGCAAGAAGAACCTCACGTGCGCAGAAAGAGGTCTCCTCACCTAATTAAGGAGAAGGCAATGCAGACGCGGATCGGATTCTTGATTCTAGTTGTAATGGTGCTCGGGCTGACGTTGTCAGGCCCCGCGAACGCTTCAAAAGCCGGTAGCCCGGCGGTTGCGTCTACACCCACTGCACCAACCTCCACGGAGCTAATCTTCGCCGACTACAGATGCACAACTCACCACTACTCCTATTGCGATCGTGTAGAGTGCTGCTCCGGGACCTGTTTGACTTGCGAAGGCGACCCGGGGGACCCTTTCCTTAACGCCGAGCTGTGTGAAGGTACCTGTTACTCCCGCGCGTTCTAACGCCATGGCACTTCGTCATACCGCTCTTCTGCTGGCCGCGGGGACTCTCGTGCTGGGGGGCGCGACCCGAGGGCTCTCGGAGGCTCCGACCTTTGCCACCTTGAAGCCGTCCCCGCTTCGCTTGATCTCGCAGAGTTGGAACGAGCTTCAGTTCATTCAGGCAGATCAGCAGGGTCGCGTCTTCGTCCTGCGCGGTAGTCCTGTCTTGGAAGTTTTCGCTCTCGAAGGGGGAAAGCTTAAAGCCAAGGGGCGGCTCGAAGGATCGACGATCGGTCCCGAAACCGAAACCTCGGCGGAGATCGCACGTTTGAGCCTTGGCGGCGATCTCTGGTTCTTGTTCAAGTCGCCAACGACGGTCGAAGTGTTCGAAGGGGGCAAACGAACGAAGACTCTCGAAAGCACCTGGCAAATCTCGGACGTGGCCGCCGGCTCTCGAGATCTGACCGTTTCGGTGATCCCGGTCGAAATCAATACACCAAGCCCCGAGAGCCCAACGCTACGCCGTCCTCCCGAAATAAGGCGCTGGGATGGTAAACGGTGGGAGACCTCCATTGAGGGTGACTACACCGACGAAGAACCTCCGGGCGCCGTCTCCTGGAATCTGAAGTTCAAGGCGGTCTACTCGTCGCTCATTGCGTTCACTCCGGAAGGTGACCTGTGGTTGGCCCACCAGTATTCGCCAAGAGTTCGGCACTATTCGCCCTCGGGCCTACTCAAGGACGAGCTGGTGCTCGGCGCCGGCAAGATTGACTGGTTCCAGCAGAAACCTGCGGATCGCGAGGCGCAAGAGAGATCCATTGACGACGCCTTGAGGCGGAGCGGGTTCAGCGGCACGATGTCAGCGCCAGGAACAGTTCCCCGAGCGACCTACAGAGCGATCGCTATCGGCCGCGACGGTTTCATCTACCTCCTCGCCGAGACGGCGGGTGGCGTGGCGCTCGATCGACTCCAGCCAAACAATCCGCGCTACGAGCGCCTGCTTCTGAACGGCTGTCAGCTCGGCGCCGGGGCTTTAAACTTTGTCGCGGGCCGGCATGAGCTGATTCTCGGTGCGCGCCAAGGAAAGGGTGGCACCTGGGAGATTCCTTACCAAGCGCTCGACGAAGCGAAGTGGAAGCAGGTGCCAAATGCGTTTCTTGACGGAATTGAGATCGGTCTGGACGAAGACCCCGGACCCCCCAACCGTATGTAGACTCGCTCGGCCTGAAGCGCGAGGCGCTCGCCGCCTACCGGCTCTTCGTCGCCGCCGTCGAGCAGTTAGCCGCGACAGCCAACATGGCTCGCGAGCTGGCAAGGGCGATCGAGCGTGCCGGAAGCCGGATCGACGGAACGGCGGAGGGCTGAGGCGGCCCGGACCACCACTGGGCTGGCCCAGACCACCACTGAGCTGGCCCAGATCACCACTGAGCTGGCCCAGACCACCACTGAGCTGGCCCAGACCACACCGGTGATCTGGAGCGCAACACCACTGCGCTGGGCCAGAGCACCCCTGAGCTGGGCCGCGACACCACCGCGCTGGGCCAGAGCACCCCTGAGCTGAGCCACAACACCACTGCGCTGGGCCAGGGTAGTGGTGAGCTGGATCGCGACACCACCGCGCTGGGCTAGAGCACCTCTGATCTGAGCCGTAACACCAGTACCTGGCCCAGAGCACTGGTGAGCCGGATCGTGAAACCGGCGAGCCAAGCCTTCGCACAGGTGCGGGCCTACCCGGACTCCCTGTTCTTTAACCACGTCATGCTTTCTTCCGCGGGAACTGCTCTCGCGGTTCTCTGCTCGGAAGGTGGACGGCTTCGAAGGGCAGGAGGCCGATCCGAAGTAGCGGAGACAAGCGTCGGCGGGACGCCGACGGTCCCACGACCAGCACGCCCTTCGGACTCCCGGCGGGTCTATGCCACCGACTAGGGTCGGGCCGGGGATGCGGTGGGCTGAAACCTCCGTCTACGGGGATACGGCTTCGCGCACGGGGCCTTCTTTGGAGGTAGAGCAATAAGAGTATCATCGGACGCTATGCCTACCCTGCCGCCCGAGCCCTTCCGCCCCCTCGATCACGCCACGTTTTCGGCCGATCGAATGGGCAAGGCGACGCTGTATCAATCCGAAAGGTTGCTCGTCGGCCTGAATACGTTCCAGCCCGGGCAGGAGCACCGGCTGCATGCCCATGCCGGGATGGACAAGGTGTACCACGTGCTATCCGGGTCGGGGCTGTTTCTACTCGCCGACGGCGAGCGGCCGATGGTCGCGGGTGACATGTTGATTGCCCCTTCGGACGCACCCCACGGCATCCGCAACGACGGCGGCGAGAACCTCGTGGTGCTCGCGATACTCGCGCCCGCGCCATGAGCCCGGCAACGCGGCTTAGCCCGCTCGTCGGCGCCGCGCTGCTCGCTCTGTCTCGGTTCGCTGCGCACGCCGCGACGATCGCCGCGGTCGGTGACATCGCCTGCTCGCCCTCCGATCCGAACTACAACAACGGCCTCGGCACCGCCGCCGCCTGCCGGATGAAAGCGACCTCAGACCTGGCGGTCGCGGGCCACTATGACGCGGTGCTGCCGCTCGGCGATGTGCAGTACGAAGACGGCTCGTTCGCGAACTTCCAGGCCTCGTACGATCCGACCTGGGGGCGGGTGAAATCGGTCACCCGGCCGGTCCCCGGCAACCACGAATACGTGACCCCGAACGCCGCCGGCTATTACCAATACTTCGGCGCCGCCGCGGGCGATCCGGCCAAGGGCTGGTACAGCTTCGACCTCGGCAGCTGGCATCTGATCGTCTTGAACTCGAACTGCGCGCTGATCGGTGGCTGCGGCGCCGGCTCGCCGCAAGAGCAATGGCTGCGCGCCGACCTCGCGGCGAACCCAGGCGTCTGCACGCTCGCGGCCTGGCATCACCCGCGGTTCTCTTCCGGCCCCCACGGCGACGATCCGATGACCCAGCCTCTCTGGCAAGCGTTACAGGACGCACACGCGGACGTGATCTTGACCGGCCACGACCACATCTATGAGCGCTTCGCGCCGCAGGGACCGTCGGGAGTCGCCGAGCCGACGAACGGCCTGCGCGAATTCGTAGTCGGCACGGGCGGCAAGATCCTCTACACGCTCCAGCCTACGCACCCCAACCGCGAGGCCGCGCAGTCGACCGACTTCGGTCTGCTCGAACTGACCCTCCGGCGCACCGGTTACGACTGGCGCTTCGTCAAGGTCCCCGGCGGCACCTTCACCGACGCGGGCTCCGGCGCCTGCCACCGCTCGGCCTCGCGCTTCCACGCCGTCACCCCCTGCCGCGCGGTCGATACCCGGAACGCCAACGGCCCCACCGGAGGCCCGGCGCTCGCCGCGAACGTCAACCGGGGATTCCAGATCGCCGGCCTCTGCGGCGTGCCGGCCGACGCCGAGTCCGTCGCGTTCAACCTGAGCGTCGTTTCCCCCGCCCGTAGCGGCGAGCTGCGCGCCTGGCCGACCGGTACCCCCTTACCCGTCGCCACCGCGATCAGCTACTCCATCAACCAGACCCGCACCAACAACGCCCTCCTGCCCCTCGCCGCCGGCTCCCTTTCGCTGCGCGCGGTGCAGTCCTCCGGCACGGTGCATCTGGTGTTGGACGTCGTGGGGTATTTTCAGTAGGCGACCCGCAGGCCATGACCGAACCCGCGACCGACGCCCGAGAACGCGCGCCCCTCGCCAAGTGCGAGAAGCATGGGCTCCACTACGACCCGGCGAAGATGACCGGTTGCGTGCTCTGCCGCCGCGAAGCCCAGGCCGAAGCCGGCGGTCCGCTGTTCCCACCTACCGGCCCTTCGCCTCTCGACCGTTCGCTCCTCGGCCCGCTCCTCGTCACCGCCGCCCTCTGCCTCGGAGCGGGATTCGCTTTCTACCTTCTCCATGGCGCGGTCGCGAATCTCTTCCCCGGTTCCGGCAACGCCCCCGAGGTTCCTCAGATCTCCGCGCCGCAGCAGAAGCAGCTCGACCAGGCACTTCGCGAGCTAACTGGTGGAAACTCGGGAATGACCAGCGGCATTGAAGGTGGAGTGCCGACGCAGGAGACGAATCCGGAGTAGGAAAAAACGCCGGCGAGACGCCAGTGGTCCCAGGACGAGCACACCCTACGAGCAAGCTCGGTGAAAGGGCAACATCTTCCGGGGAGAGCCCGCCGACGTTTTTCCGCCTTACCGCAAGCCGGCCATCGACCAGGGCACCAGCCAGCCTACGAAGACCACCGCCGCAAAGGAGAGCAGGGCGTACCAGAGGCGGAATTCGGCGCTCCACCAGCCTCGGCGCCAGGCGAGGGCGTTGGCGAAGGGCATCGTGAAGGCGAGCATTCCGGCGATGCCGGGGACGATCAGCCAGCCGGCGGCGCGCATTCCGCTGGTGCCTCCGGCTCCGAGGACGCCGCAGACGAGCAGGGCGGCGCCGAACAGGTGGAGGGCCGAGACGGCGACTCCGAGCGAGACCGCCCAGGTGGCGGCGCGCGGCGGCGAGGGGGCGGGGGCGAAGAGGTCGACCGTCGCCTCTCGCGGCCGGACGATCAGGGCGATCGAAAACAGCGCGCAGAGGGTCGCCACCGCCGAGATCTGGCCTAGGTCGGGTCCGGTCGGGACGGCCGGCGCCGCCGACATGGGCAAGATGCGGGCGAACAGCGACGCAGAAACTCCCGGGTCGATCATCGAACCTCCTCGCTTCGGGCGGGCGAGCCTCACCTCTCCACACGATGACCTCTTAGACACCCGAAACGCCGATTTGGTGCCCGAAAAATCCCGCGATCGAGATCCTGGATCGTTTCCGCCTCGGCGGGATACTCTGCGCGCTCCGATGGAGCTTATCGATTCACGCCGCCTGACCGGACCCGGTCTCCTGCTCGACCGCGAGGGAGCCGTGATCGACGTGTCCTTCGATCCATGGCAAGACAACGTCGTCAAGCTCTGGCGCGAACGCGTCCGCCGACTGCTCGACTCGCTGGGCTGGGCCAACGAAACGATCGCCGTCCGCCCTTTCTCCGGCGGAGCGAGTCTCGCGATCACCGCGCCGTTCGATGCTCTGTTCGCCGCCTGCGACGTCGCGGAGGCGGCCTGGGCAGCGGCGGTCGCGGCGCGGGCGGGAGAGGCGGAACAGGACCCGGCGCCGATTCGGGAGGCGCTCCGCCAGGAGATCGACGCCGAGCGCGATCCGCAGCTCGTGGCCCTGCGCGACGGAGCGCTCGCCCACGGGGTGACGTTTCTGATCGACGACAAGGCGGTGACGGTCGGGCTGGGGACGGGGAGCCGGACGTTTCCGCGGCCGGAGCCCTCACCCCCGGCCCCTCTCCCACAGGGAGAGGGGGGAACGGCAACAGCAAATCCGCTTGTCTCCCCTCTCCTCTTGGGAGAGGGGCCGGGGTGAGGGCTGGGAATCCCATTCCTTACCCGCCAGTCGACTGGACCCAGATCCACGACATCCCCCACGCCGTCGTCACCGGCACGAACGGCAAGACGACGACCGTGCGCCTGCTCGCGAGCATCGGCCGGGCGGCGGGATACGTGGTCGGGCTTTCCTCCACCGACGGCGTGACGGTCGGCGGCGAGAAGATCGCGAGCGGCGACTATTCGGGACCGGAAGGATCACGAATAGCGCTGCGCGATCCCCGGGTCGAGCTGGGCGTTCTGGAGCTGGCGCGCGGCGGCCTGCTCCGGCGGGGCGTGCCGCTTTCGCGAGCGACCGCCGCAGCGGTGACCAACGTGGCCGCCGACCATCTCGGCGAATACGGCGTCTTCGACGTGCCAAGTCTCGCGGAGGCGAAGCTCTCGATCGCCCATACGCTCCAACCCGGCAGCCGGCTGGTCTTGAACGCGGACGATCCCGAGCTGGCGGCCCGCGGCCGGGCGGTCGCGGAGCGCTTCCAGTTGACGCTCGGCTGGTTCTCGCTCGACCGAAGGACCGAGCCGCTCGCCGCGCACATCGCCTCCGGCGGGACCGCCGCGTACCTCGAAGGCAACGCGCTGATTCTCGCCCATGGCTCCGAACTTGCCGAACCCGGCGAGCGAACCACGGTCCTCCGGATCGCGGATTTTCCCCTCGCCTACGGCGGCGCCGCGCGGCACAACCTCTCGAACGCCCTCGCCGCGATTCTGCTGGGCGATTCTTTAGGTATATCCCCCGCCGCCCTGCGCGAGGGCCTGGCCGCGATCGGCACCTCCCCCGCCGACAACCCCGGCCGAGCCAACCTGATCCCGCTCGGGAATGGCGCCACCGTCCTTCTCGACTACGCCCACAACCCCCACGGCCTCGAAGCGCTGCGCCCTCTCGTCCTCAGCCTCCCCGCGAAGCGCCGCATCCTTCTCTTGGGCCAAGCCGGAGACCGCGACGACGATGCGCTCCGCGACCTCGCGGTGGCGGCCGTGCAACTCGCGCCGGATCTGGTGATCGTCAAAGACATGCCTTCGATGCTCCGCGGCCGGCCACCGGGCGAGGTTCCGGCGATTCTCGCGGGGGAGCTGCGCCGGTTGGGCGTGATGGAGATTTGGCCGAGCGGGTCGGAGCTGGCGGGGGTGGAGCTGGCGCTCGCGATCGCGGAGGCAGGGGACCTTCTGATCCTGCTGGTGCATTCGGATCGGACGGGGGCGCTGGAGCGGATCTCGGCAGTGAGTGGATAGAAGCTACCGGAGCCGCTCAAGTTGCCGGCGACCAGGTCGCCGCTGACAGATACCCGCTAAAGCACATCCATATCTGATCTGCTCTTGACAGCAATCTCGTGCAACACCATACTGACATGCATACGCAGATCATGTGACGAAGGGAGGTGATACCGTGAAAAAGTTGGCCATTCGTGAGGTCGAGACAGTGAAGGCTACGAGCGCAGCGATGTATTGCTGGCAGCCTTGGTGTCCCTGCGGTCCGGAATAAAACAGCAAGACTCTGGGCCGCCGCCGCCAGCGCGGCGGCCTGGGTCCTTCTGGGAGGCATACCTGCTTGGAGCGATACGGCCCCGATACCTTGGTGGCAGTCGGCAGCTTCAGCCGGGAGATCGAGGGCGATGAAGTGGTCATCGGCCGTCCGGATACCGGAATCTTTCTGGCCTTGCCGATAGAAACGATCGGCCTGCTGAACGATCTCGCCTCGGGTCATACCTGCGGTGAGGCAGCTGCGCGGTTCGAGCAGAAGCACGGCGAATCCCCGGACGTCGCCGATTTTCTAACCGTCCTGGAAGCGAGAGGTTTCGTCGCACCTCGCAATCTCGCCCCCGCTGGCGACGGGCTCACGGGTGATGCCTCGAACGACCCGGCCTTGTCCTCAGGTCGGCCGGCCCACTTTGCGCGCTTTCCGCAAGGCTTGGCCCGGTTCCTCTTCGGCGTGCCGATGCTGACACTCTATGCGGCGCTCATCGCCACGAGCGCCGTGCTCATTCTCGAGCGCCCCTCGATCTGGCCTGGTTCCCGGGCGCTCGTCTTCCGCAGCCACCTGTCCGCGATCTACCTGCTGCTCTTCGCCTTCACCCTCGCCTCGACGTTCATCCACGAGCTGGCCCATCTGGTCGCGGCGCGTGCCGAAGGAGTCCCGTCCCGGTTGGGTATCGGCAACCGGCTCTGGATGGTGGTCGCCGAAACTGACCTGACCGGACTGTGGTCCTTGCCGAAAGCCAAACGCTACCTTCCTCTCTTGGCCGGTGTGATCTGCGATGCCGTGCTGGCGTCGCTCATCGTGTTCTACCTCTTTGCGCCACATGCCCAACCTCAGCCGCTGCTGTTTCAGATTGGCCAAGCGTTTCTCCTCATCTGCCTCCTGCGGATCGCCTGGCAGTGCTTCTTCTTCGTACGGACCGACTTCTACTTCGTGCTGACTACCATGTTCTCCTGCAAAGACTTGATGCGCGACGCCGAAAGATATCTACGCAACCTGGTGAGCCAGCTGTTGGGCCGGCGCCGGCCGGTCGATCAGTCGCTCATCCCGGTGCGTGAGATGCGCTTCATCCGCGCCTTCTCCGTCTTGTGGGTGGGTGGCCGACTCCTGGCGCTGAACGTGCTCGTAACCGTCCAGCTGCCCGCACTCTTTGCTTACCTGAGAGAAGTAACCCTCGTTCCCAAACGGTCGCTTTCTCCTTATGAAGTTGCAGACAGAATCGTCTTCGTCGCGCTCGCCGTGGGGCCTCTGCTCTGGGGTCTGCTCCTCTGGTCACGGAGCCATTGGCGGTCGCGAATCGAGGTGCCAGGATGAACGAACTTTCGAGCCCGGGCAGCACTCCCGCTCCTCTGCGGGGTCGGGTCATGCGCCTCGTGCAACGTCACGGGGCGGATTTGGAAAACTCCTTACAGAGTTCTCTCAACGCCGCCACTGCAGGAGCGCGGAGAGTCTGGCATCTGGACTGCGACTTCGACAACGGGGGGCCGTGGAGCGGAGTCCACACCCTCTTCGCACAGATCCTGCCGCAGTTGCAGACCCTCGCTCCTGACCTCGTCGAGCGCCACGACTACGAGCTGCTGAGCGTTCTACCCGAGCTGCGGAAATCGCTCAAGCCCCGCTTCGCCACGCTCACCGATCTGGCCCCTCCCACGGAGCGGATCCGCCTCTTTCCGGCGGATCGGGCGCTGCGCATCGTGCATGGCCTCATCGACCTGCTAGCCGCCTTCAAGTCGCTGGATGAGCCCGGCTCCTGGGTCATCACCTGCCAGAGCTTCGACCGCAGCGGTGATCTCTGCCGGTCCTTTTTCTCCCATCTCGTCCGCCGGCAGGGCCGCCAGCTCGAGCTGCTGCTGATCACTATCGAAGATGAGCCGGCCTCGGGCTGCGCTTTTGGAACCGCGCCCACTTCCACGGTCTACGTCGCTCCCCCCACGCTTCCGGAATCGCGCCCGCCCACAGAGGAGGCCCGCCAGGAGGCCCTGCAGCTCGAGTCGTCCCCCGATCGGAACGAGGACTCCTTTCAGCTGCAGATTCCCAGACTGATCAGACTGTGGGGGCGAGCCGGCCAGCCGGAGCGCCGGCTCAGGTGGCAGCACGAGGCTTTCATCCAAGCGACGTTGCACGGCTACTACGCCGATGCCCTCTCCTACGCACAGGATTTGCTCGCGCACCTGGACGACTTTTGCGGCAACGACGAACAGCGGCGCTGGAACATCGTCGTCAAGGTGGCCGCATGTTACAGCGCTCTCGACCGGTCGGACGAAGCGCTCACTCTCCTCCAGCAGGCTGCGTTGGACCGTCTGCAAAACCCCAGATGGATCGCCCAGGCGCACTACATGATTGCCATGCTCCATGCCAGGTACCTCGCGGACAAGGATCTGGCTCAAGCCGAAGCACATCTCGATCTGGGGCTCGAATTCCTGGCCCGGGCCGAGCTTCCGGAGGATCAGCGACACTTCGAGAGCGTCTTCAACCGCAACGGGATGGCCTTCGCCAGGCACCGCCAGGGCGACCCTGCCGAGGCGATCGAGCTCTGCCGTGTGGGATTGCAGGAGCTGGAGGAGCACCTCGGCGAGGAAGAGCACAAGCTCCACCGTTCGGTGCTGCGCTACAACATCGCCCAGGTCTACGCGGCGAGCGGTCAGTTGGACGAGGCCTGGCATCAGTACACCGCCGCGATGGCAATGGACGTGAACCATTCAGAGTACTACAACGAGCGCGGCAACGTCCTCTTCAAGCAGGGCCGGCTCGACGAAGCGATTGCAGACTACGAGCGGGCGAAGACGCTGAGCCCTCCGTACCCCGAGGTCTTTGTCAACCTGGGCCAATGCTTCCGGATGAAAGGTGATTTCGACCGGGCCATCGCCTATTTCGAGACCGCCCTCGATCTGGATCCTACTCAGAACTGGGTCTGGGTGATGAAGGCGGAGTGCCTGGAGGAGAAGGGGTGCCTCCGTGAGGCGCTGCGCGACTATGAGGTAGCGCTCGAACTCGCTCCGCACCAGCCGCTGGTACTCGGCAACCGCGCCCGGCTCCACTACGAGGCCGGGTCGTTCGCGGAGGCTCTGGAAGACCTGAACAGGGCTCTCCTGCTCTCTCCCGACACCGCGGATCTCTATCAGAACCGGGCGATTGCGCTGCTCGCTCTGGACCGCAAGGACGAGGCGGCGCGCGATCTCGAGACCTACCTCCTCCGCAACCCGCAGGCCGCGGATGCAGGGGAGGTCGAAACCACCTTGGCCGGCCTCCGGTCGGTTCCCGTGGAAGCTCTCAGCCAGCCCGGTTCTCTGCGAGAAATGGAAGGAGTCTGAAATGAACAGATCTCGTGCCGCCGCTCTCCTCTGTCTCGCCGGACTCGCCTCTCTGTGGACATCGGAGCCGGTCACCGCGCAAGTGCCTCTGACCGGACGCTGGCAAGGCGTGGTCTTCCTCCAGCGGGCCGAGCTCGAAACCGAGGTCGAGGTCACCTTTTCCGAGACGGAGAACGGCACTGTCGGAGGGAGCCTATCCTTTCTCACCAACGGCGATCTGAACCTGCCCATCCACGACTTCTCTCGCGACGGAGAGCAAGTCCGGTTCGCCGTCTCAGACCAGCATCAGGTCGTCTCCACGTTCGACGGGTCGCTCTCTCCGGACCAGACACGGCTCTCCGGTGACCTGGCCGAAAATGGAGCCCACTACGTCTTCGCTCTCCGGCGCGCCACCGCTCCGGAGACCCCGACCTGGCTGCGGCGGTTGTCCGCGGGCAGCCCGGAGCTTAAGCAGCTCTTCAGACAGGACGCCACGAAGGTCCGACTCCTCCTGATCCTGGGCTCCTCCTGTCCGCTGTGCAAGAGCGGAGCCGGCATCGTTCAGCACTATCTCCTCAACGAGGTCAAGGATCCGCGCCTCGCCGTCTACGTCGTCTGGGAACCTGTAGGCTCCGCCGATACCGAGTCCTCCGCGACCGCGGCAGGCCGCGCCCTGAGCGATCCCCGCGTCGTGCAGTTCTGGGCCGCGGCCCGCTCGACCGGGCGGGCCTTTGCCGGGATCCTGGGCAACCTGGAGGCGCCCGTCTGGGATGTCTTTCTCGCCTTCGGCACCGGCAAGATCTGGGAGTCAGTGGCGCCGAATCCCAGCTATGTGATGAGCAACATGGTCGGCAAGGGTTCCAGCACCACCAGCAGCTATCCCCGCTTGAATGGCATCGAGCTGGCATCCCAGGTCAAGGCACTGCTGGCAGCGCCTGAAACGCCTTGACCGCCAGGGTTACGCCTCGGGGACAGTCAGGCGCGGATCCAGAGGCCCGGGATGGTCGAGCTGCCGGCGGAGCCGCTCGGTGTCGACCTCCTTGCACCACGTCCCACCACGACCGTGGCGACGCCGTTGCCGACCAGGTTGGTGAGCACGATGAAGCCGCCGCCGGTCACTCCCGCAGCGTAGTCGGATCAGCCCAACGAAAAAAGCGCGCCGCCCGGGTTCTCTCCAGACGGCGCGCTCTATGGGGTTCACGCTCCTGCGTCACAGGAGCAAGGCGGGATCAGTTCTCGTCGTCCGGCGGGGGAAGCATGCCCGGGCCGCCAACGCGGAACTGGAACCTCTGGTGGAACGCTTCGAATTTCGTTTTCTGATCGGCGGTCAGCAGGTCCGAGAAGCTCTGATGGAACTCCTGGTGGGCGGCTTCCATCTGCTTCGTGACTTTGTGGACGGCGATCGCGGCATTTCCGACCGTCGCGGCGTCCGCTCCGGAATCGAGGGCTTTCTCGAGGTCGCCCTGGAGCCCCGCGAGCTGATCGTGGAGCGGCTTCATCGTTTCGCGCAGCGTGGTTTCGAGGTCGCGAGCGGCGCTTTCCTGGTCGGCGGTCAAGTCGAGCTGGGTCTTCAACATGTCGACGATCGGCGGCGGGCCGTCGCCTTTCCACATCATGTGGTGCATGCCGCCCGGGCCGGGGTGGCCCATGAAGACGACGTTCTTTTCCACCACCACCGGCTTGTCGGCCGCGGTGGCGGGAGCGATCGGGTTGAGCAGGGCGGCGAGGGCGATCAGGAACATCCAACGCTTCATGGCTTAGTCTCCTCGGAAGTTTCGTTTCGGCCGGCCGGCGAAGCGCCGACGGTGAGGGCAGGATAGGTCGCGTTCCTCCCCCAAGTCTTCAAGCGGACGCAAAGGTAATGTCAAGGATGTAAAGCGTGCTACTCCACGAACTTGTAGCCGAGACGGTGGACGGTGACGAGAAAACGCGGATGGGCCGGGACCGGTTCGAGCTTCTGGCGCAGCGAGGCGATATGGACGTCGACCGTGCGGGTCTGGGCCGTGGCGTCGTAGCCCCAGACCCGGTCGAGCAGCTCGTCGCGTCCGATCACTTCGCCGTGGCGCTCGATCAGATAGCGCAGCAGTTTCAGCTCCAGGGCCGAGAGCGAGACCGGCACGCTTTCGCGTCGGACCTCGGCGCGTTTCCAATCGATCTCGACGTCGCCGAAGCGGAACGTGTCCGGGGGCGGCGCGCCATTGCCGTAAGCGCTCTTCGGCCGCGCGCGGCGGAGCAGCGCTTCGATCCGCGCCAGCAGCTCGATCGCCTCGAACGGCTTGCTCAGATAGTCGTCGGCGCCAAGCTTCAGGCCCACCACCCGGTCGACCACTTGGGTGCGGGCGGTGAGCATCAGGATCGGCACGTCGAGGCCGCGCTGGCGCAGGTCCCGGCAGACATCGAAGCCGTTTTTCCCCGGCAGCATGACGTCTAAGATGATCAGGTCGAACGGCTCGGCGAGAGCACGCGCCTCTCCCGAGTCGCCGGTGATCGCCGGTTCGACCCGATAACCCTCGCTCTTCAAGCGATCGGAGAGCGTGAGCTGAAGGCTCGGCTCGTCTTCGACCAGAAGGATGCGCTCTCCGCTCATCGTTCGTGGACTCTCTTTAAGGCCACCGGCAGCCGGATTTCGAACGCGCTGCCGACGCCGCCCGGTCCTTCGCGCAGATCGACGGTGCCGCCCGTCGCTTCGAGCGCCCGGCGGGCGAGCGTGAGGCCGAGGCCCGCGCCCGAAACCGAGCCGACCGCGCTCGACGCGGCGCGACCGCGGACGAACGGCTCGAACAGATGGGGCCGATCCTCGGCCGCCACCCCGGGGCCGCGATCTTCCACCCGGATCGTGATTGCGCCGGATGAGGCGCCCGTGCGTATCCCCACCCAGCCGCCGGAAGAGGCGTATTTCGCCGCGTTTTCAAGCAGGTTGCGCAGCGCGAGCCGAAGGGCGGCCCGGTCGGCGAACGCCGGGGGGAGCGCTCGCTCCGCGTCGGCGTCGCGCTCCACGGTGATCCCCGGTGGTCCCACGCGGGCGAGCGCCGGGCCGGCGTCTTCGAGCGCGCGGTCGATCGCTTCTGCGACGCCAAGCGCCTCCGGGGCAAACGCCCGGGTACCCGATTCGATCCCGGCCAGCTCCAGCGCCTGGGCAACCAGAGACGACAGCCGGGCTCCTTCGCGATCGACCAGGCCGCCATACTCGCGAACCTTGGCCGGCTCGGCCACCACGCCGTCGGCCAGGTTCTGCGCCGCGGCGCGGATCGCTGCGATCGGCGTATGCAGCTCATGGGTCACCCCGGCGACGAATTCGAGCCGCTGCTCGGCGAGCCGGTGCGCCCGAGCGGCCGAGCGGGCAAGGACGAACAGGCTCGCCCCGAGCAGGGCGAGGATCGCGAGGCTGATCGCCAGATTGCGGGCGCGGATGACGTCTACCGCCGCTTCGAGCGAGCCCGCGCGGTCGGAGATCGCGAGCGCCCAGGTGCCGGCCGCACCGGACGGCGGATCCGGACTGCGAAACAGGAACGCCTCCCGCAGCTCGCGGTGGATTCTTCCCATTCCGCCGCCTCGTCCGTGCTGAGTCATCGGCCCCGGCACCGGTATCTCGAACTTCGCGCCGTGCAGCAGCTCGGGCAGCAGGCGGTGGAATTCGACCGGCCCGCGCAAATCGAGCATCGGCAGCCAGAGATCGCCGCCGGAATCGAATTTCGGCGTGAACCCCGGATCGGACCGATAGAGGACCCCGTTCGGTCCGACCACGGCGAGACGCACCTCCGGCCGATGGCTCAAATGGAAATAGCGCTCCGCAAGCTGCGGCAGAATCTCGTGAGCCATCAGATTCGCATCGAACTGCACGACCAGGATCGTTCCCGGCGTGCCGCCGGGGCGCGTTCCGGGCGGCGCGCCGGGCGCAGGCTCCGCCATTCCGGGAAACGGTCCCAGCGGGCCGCCATGGGGAGCCAGCGAAAGCGGCAGCAGAAGGGCCGGCGCGCGCGGCTCGACCTCCGGCCCGGTGAGCCCGGCGTCGATGCGCTGTCGCGCCGCGGCGAGATCGGGCGGCCAGGGGACCGGCCGGCAGACCGGCGGATCGATCGAACAGAGCGACAGCTCCGCCGGGCGGCCGCTCGCCCGATACACGGCGCGCACCAGGCGGGGATAGAAAGCGTTCTGGCGCCAGAGCGCCAGCTGACTCGCCACCCTCGTGTCGAGATCGGCCGGATCGGTCGAGCCGG
>JBBSBW010000043.1:0-61597 GCA_038250865.1 Thermoanaerobaculia bacterium
ACCAGCTCGGCTGTTTTGGCGCTCTCGCCGCTCCAATGCCGAGCTGGTGCTCGGCGGTCCCAGGGGAAAAGCCGTGACGTTGGGGCCTCTAGCCTCGTCGAATGCCTGCTAAAGTCACGGCATCCGTTTCGAACACCCTAACCATGACCTCCGTTCCCGTTGATCCACAGGAGCCTTTCGGGCGGATTGACTATCAGCCGATCCGCGAGGAGATCGCCCGCAGGCCTCTCGACGAGCGAGGTCCTTTCCTCCGTGACGAGCTGCCGTACGACTGGGTGGATGCCTACCGCGAGATGACCGTTCGCCCCACCGAGATTCTACGGATCAACCACGGGCAGTTCGAGTACTTCTATGACGCCTTGGACCTGCTGGTTGCCCAAGGAGTGGTCCCGGACGATCCGGCTTCCGAATCGCGCCTCGTCGTCGCCGTCGGATTCTCGGCGCCGCTCAAAAGATCCCGGGACGACTCGCGGCTTAGTGGATGGGTCGGGCGAACCGAGACCCTGTTCGGCAAAGAGTGGGACAAAGGCCACTTCATCGCGCATTCGATCGGCGGCGCCGTCGAGGGGATCGAAGCGAACGTTTTCATTCAGCGGCGCGACATGAACCGCGGCTGGTCTCTGGAAGGAAAGAAATACCGAGACCTGGAGAAGTACTGCAGCGCGAACCCGGGCACGTTCTGCTTCAGTCGTCCGATTTATCTCGACTTGACGTCGAGGCCGGCGTGGGTCGAGTTTGGGCTGCTGACGGTGGAGGGTGAATTTCGGGTGGAGTGCTTCAACAATCGGTAGGCTGGGGCCGTTCGGACTATCTTTTGAGGCAGGGGGCGGCGCGCTGGTCTAGAATTGACCGGGCTTTTGGGATCCGCCCTTCGGAGGTGTCATTTGACCCTTACTCTTGAGTTGACTCCAAATCTGGAGCGACGCCTGACCGAACTCGCCGCCGACCAAGGCCTGCCGGTTGAGCAGTACACGCTAACCCTCCTCGAGAGCCAAATACCGGTAGAGAACCGAGCATCTGCTCTCTCGGCATTGTTCGACTCGTGGATCAACCACGGAGATGCGGAGGAACAAAAGGAGACAGGTGAATACCTGATCCGGGTATTGGACGAGGATCGGCTTTCGGATCGGAAGCTGTTTCCCGCGGAGAAGAAGGGCTGGACCTGGTGAACCAAATCGTTTTTCTGGATGCCGGGCCTCTCGGTTTGGTCACCAACCCGCGGTTATCGCCCGAAGGCGTCCTCTGTGCTCAGTGGATCGAAAAGCTCGTGAGCCAGGGAGGCCAAGTCATCGTTCCCGAGATTGCCGACTATGAGGTCCGTCGCGAACTGCTTCGCGCCAACAAGGCCGCAGGGATCGAGCGTCTGGATCAGCTTGCGGCCCATCTGGAGTACCTCCCACTTTCGACCGCAGCCATCCGCCAAGCAGCACAACTCTGGGCGCTTGCTCGGCAGAGAGGGATTCCGGCGGCGAGCGACAAAGCGATCGACGGCGACATGATCCTCGCGGGGCAAGCTCTCACCTTTGGATCACCGGATGTCGTCGTCGCTACGACTAACGTCGACCACCTCACACCCTGGGTATCAGCCGCAGAATGGCGTGACATTCACTAATCCGGGGACGCTGCGATCAGCGCCTGTGGCCGCTGGGGCGTTGCGTCGGCGAGGACGCCGGCGGTCCCAGGAGGAGCACACCCGAGGCGCAGCGTTCACCCTCCTTGGTCACTCCTCCGTCTTCCCAGTCCCGCCCGGCTTCGCCTTCTTGGCCCGCTTCTTCCGGGTGCGGGGTTCGATTCCGAAGGAGATGAGAATGGGGTGGTCGAAGCCGAGGTGGGCTTGGAGGTGGGCTGCCACCTGGAGGCGCTTCTGGCGGGCGGCATAAGCCATCTTGCGGCGACGGTCGGTGAGTTTTCTCAGCTCTCCGCTGGTGGCTACGATCTCATTGCAGAGCCCCTGCACCTCGTCCGCCAGTTGACGGAGATCGTCACGATCTGCGGCGGCGTGAGGGATGGTATCGATCTTCGATTCGAGGTTGTTGACCAGAATTCGCCAACTTTCGATCTGGTCCGCGTAGGTTCCGTGGGACATCAATGTTCTCCTCTCTAATGCGGCGACGGCGGGGATATTACCGTTCTCTGCGACAGAGAACCCGTCCCTACCCCAGGGACTGATTCTCTGGCTCAGAGATTCTATCTTTACCCCAGAGAGTAATTCTCTGGGTTAGGGAGAGATTCTCGATAGCAGAGACTGATTCTCTGATAGAGAGATTGACTCTCTGTCCCGGAGAATCGTTCCCTGACCCAGAGAACCGTTCCCCGCTGCAAGGACGGCCTGTTTGGCCTCGGTGATGCCTATTTTGTCGCGATAGCGCCGCGCGAGGGGCTGTTGCGGTCTTTTGGGCGACTGGGAGCCGAAGTCGGCGCAGCTTTCCGCAAAAATCGCGCGCGCGCCGACGCCTCCCCGGGATTGGCGCCATCGTGGCCCGCGCGATAGCATCGCGCCTCCACACAGTTCCGGCTTTCGGGCCGATTCTTACCCGCTGGCCGGGAGATCAGGAGAACGCCTTGGATTTCGCCCTTTCGGCCGAGCAGGTTCAGATTCGGGACACCGCGCGGGAGTTCGCGCTGAAGGAAGTCGACCCTATTGTCGACGAGACGGACGAGCAGCAGAAGTTCCCGCGCGAGGTGATCCGGAAGGCCGGCGAACTCGGTTTTCTGGGGGTCATCTTCCCCGAGGAGTACGGCGGCGCGGGGCTCGGCTATCTTGAATACGTGCTGGTGATCACGGAGCTGTCGAAAGTCGATCCTTCGGTCGGCATCTCGATCGCCGCCCACAATTCGCTGGGCACGAACCACATTTACAAGTTCGGCAACGAGGAGCAGCGGAAGCGCTGGGTGACTCCCCTCGCGAGCGGCGAGAAGATCGCCGCGTGGGGGTTGACCGAGGCGGGCTCCGGGTCGGATGCGGCCGCCGCGCGGACTACCGGCAAGAAGGTGGACGGCGGCTGGGTACTCAACGGATCGAAGGCGTTCTGCACCCATGGCTCGGTGGGCGATACCTTCGTGATCATTGCGGTCACCCACCCGGAGGCGAGGCGGGGCAGCCACATGTCGGCTTTCGTGGTCGAGAAGGGGATGGCCGGCTTGCGGCCGGGGAAGAAGGAGAACAAGCTCGGCATCCGCGCTTCGGACACGGCGGAGGTGATCCTGGAAGACTGCTTCGTGCCGGACGAAAACCTGCTCGGCCAGCCGGGCGAGGGCTTCAAGCAGGCGCTGGCGATTTTGGACGGCGGCCGGATCTCGATCGCGGCCTTGGGCCTCGGCACCGCGATCGGCGCCTATGAGACGGCCCTGAAGTACTCCAAAGAGCGCGAGCAGTTCGGCAAGCCGATCTCGTCGTTCCAGGCGGTGCAGTTCCATCTGGCCGAGATGGCGACCAAGATCGCCGCGGCCGAGATCCTCACCTTCGCCGCGGCCGAAGCGAACGACCGCGGGCAGAAGTTTTCGCAGCTCGCCTCGGAAGCGAAGCTCTACGCCGGAGAGGCCGCCGTGTTCTGCTCCGAGCGCGGCGTGCAAATCCATGGCGGCTACGGCTTCATCAAGGACTACCGGGCCGAGAAGTACTACCGCGACGCGAAGATCTGCACCATCGGCGAGGGGACCAGCGAGATCCAGCGGCTGGTGATCGCCCGCGGCGTGCTCAAAGGTCAGGGATGACACCGGATTCGCCGCACCGTCCGGTGCGCGCGCGGGATCCGCAAGATCTCGACGCCCTGATCGAACGGCTGCTGACCCGCCAGCCCCGTTCTCTCGCGCGGGCGATCTCGCTGCTCGAAGATGGCGGCCCCGATCAGCGCCGGCTGGTCGCCCGGCTCTACCCGCAGACCGGCCACGGCCGCGTGATCGGCATGACGGGACCGCCGGGCGCGGGGAAGAGCACGCTGGTCGATCGGCTGACGCGCCACCTGCGCGCGCGGGGCGAAACGGTCGCGGTGCTGGCGGTCGATCCGACCAGCCCGTTCACCGGCGGCGCCTTGCTCGGCGATCGGATTCGCATGCAGGGCCACTACACCGACCCGGGGGTGTTCATCCGCTCGATGGCGACCCGCGGCACGATGGGGGGCCTGGCCCGCGCGACACGCGACGCGATCGACCTGCTGGACGCGGCGGGTTTCGACTGGATTCTGGTCGAGACCGTGGGCGTCGGCCAGGACGAGGTGGACGTCGTGCGGAGCGTCGATTCGGTCGTGGTGGTCACCGTGCCGGGCCTGGGCGACGACATTCAGGCGATCAAGGCGGGGCTGATGGAGATCGCGGACGTTTTCGTGATCAACAAGGCCGACCGCGACGGGGTGGATCGCTCGCAGCGCGACCTCGAAATGATGCTCTCGCTCGGCGAGCATGGCGAGTGGGTGCCGCCGATCGTCCGCACGGTCGCGAGCCGCGACGAGGGGCTCGACGGGATGATCGCGGCGATCGAACGCCATCGCGAGTTTTTGCAGACGAGCGGCAATCTCGCGGCCCGGCGGCTGTCGCACCTGCGCCTCCGGGTCGAGACGATCTTGAAAGAGCGGGTGATCGCCGCCGCCGACCGGGTGGTCGGAGTGGAACGCGCGGTCGAAGCGGGCTTCGCCGAGCGGGTCGATCCCTATCTGGTGGCGGAGCGGCTGTTTCGGGGCGTGGTAGAAAGCGCCGCGGCGGAGGGAGACGAATGATCGGGAAAATCGATCACATCGGCATCGCGGTCACCTCGATCGCCGAGGCGCGGAAAATGTACGAGGCGCTGGGGCTGACCGTTGATTCGATCGAAGAGGTGCCGGACGAAGGGGTGCGCGTCGCCTTCATCTCCTGCGGCGAGACAAAGATCGAGCTGCTGGAGCCGCTCTCCCCCGACACGATCGTCGGCAAATTCCTCGAAAAGCGGGGACCCGGCGTCCACCACGTCTGCCTGGCGAGCGACGACGTCCGAGCCGACGACGCCCGCTTGCGCGAGCAGGGACTCCAAGTCCTCCGCCCCGAACCCACCCGCGGCGCGGGCGGCGCGCTGGTCCAGTTCGTCCACCCGAAAAGCACGGGAGGGGTGCTGCTGGAGCTGTCCGAACCTGGGGAGGGGGGCGGGCACGGGTAGGAAATACGCCGATTCTCGCGGGGTCAGGCCGATTTCAAGCGGGCTTGATCCTTTGCTAGGTTCACCAGCAGACGAAGGGCCTGGTTGACTGCCTCCGAGTTCCTGAAGACCTTGGCGATGTCGGGGTCCAGGAACACCACATTGGTTCCCTCCCGATAGGCCAGATGGTGTTTGCCCTGTACCGCTTCTGAGAAGTCGTACTCCGGCTGGAGATCGTCGTCGAGGTCAGGGTCGGCGTGACTCATAGTTTTTTCTCTCCTGTGAGGAGACTTCCCTCGCACTGATGAGCCGAATTCGGTCGCCTCTCTCAGTGTAGGAAACGAGCAGCAAGCGTTTTGACGCCGAAAGACCGACGCTCAGGAACCGATCCTCGGTTTCAGAGTGCGCCGGGTCGGGACGCGTGAGTTCGAATGGATCGCCGAAGATGGTCATCGCCTCCGCGAAAGCGACGCCATGCTTGGCTATGTTGGCTGCATTCTTCCGAGGATCCCATTCAAAATCCACGAGAGGATATTACTCGCACTTGTCACCCAGCGGATGGAGTCCTGAAACTCATCGAGAAACGCCAGCGCCGGCGACCGTGGCACGGTGGCGGAATCCGGTCGGTGGCCGATTTCCGCTATTGCGGCTTGAATTCCGTGGTTGCGTGGGTCTCGCCGCTCTCGATCGGCGAGCGGGCGATCCGGAAACCCCGGTCGTCGCTGCGGGAGTCGGCCTCCGATGATTTTCGGCTCCACGCGGTGCAGCTTTTTGCGTTCATCCGAAAACTCCCACCGCGCCGCACCCGAGCCGCCCCTATCAGCGGTCCCTGAGGATCGACCTCGCCGCTGGGCGAGTAGGGTGCGTACCAATCCGCGACCCATTCCTCTGCGTTTCCATGGATGTCGTAAAGGCCCCATTTGTTGGGATCGAACGAGCCGATCGGCGCGATTTTTTCGTAGTCATCGCCGGTATCCCGGCAGTTGGCCCGGCCCATCAGATCCTTCTCCTCATCGCCGAAGACGAAAGCTGACGTGCTCTCTGCCCGCCCCGCATATTCGAACTCCGCCTCCGAAGCCAAGCGGTAGTGCCCCTCGGGATCGCGCTCATTCAGCTTCACCACGAAGTCCTTGGCCTCGTTCCACGTCACGCTGACTTTCGGCAGGTCGAAGCCGGGGCTCGTCCGGGCGTCTCTTCCAGTAAGCACCGCGTTGTATTGGGCCTCGGTGACCTCATACGCACCAATGCAAAAACCTTCTGTGATCTCTACTTTGTGCGCCGGCCGCTCCATGGAGCGATCGCCGCGTCGGGCGGGAGCGCCCATCTTGAATTCGCCGGCTGGGATTTTCACGAACGCAAAGTTGAGACCGCGCGGCGAAGGGCAGGCGGGATCCGCAGTACGACGTGCCAGCGCATGGGGTCGTGCGACATGGGTCAATCGTTCGTAGATTCGCCTGCCCTGGAAGGCAGCCAGACCGATCCCCAACGCGACGATCAAAGCCGATCCGAAAAGGACGATTCGACGCCAAGAATACTTGGGCCGAATGACCTGGCCGATGGATGAGCGTAAATACAGCACGGGCGAAGCCCAGGCGAGGCCGAAGGCTCCGGATTGCAGGGCTTGCCGCGCGGCGGCGACCGACTCTTCGAGTGGGCAACCCTTGGCCAGCAGATGGTAGAAAACCTGGCTGAAGATCTTGGCCGCCCGATTTCCAATCGGAGCTTGCAAAGCCAGCACGGCGGGCACGCCGGCTTCGAGGAGGCGGTGCGCGAGGTTTCCCGGATCTTCGATCGATGCGCTGCGGCCGCCTTCGCACGCGTTGAGGAAGACGAACCGCAGATCTTTGGCGTCGCTCAGGATCGGAGCCAGAGCGAAACCCGGCACCGAATCGGAATGGCGAACCCGTCCCTCTCTTTCCAGGCACAAGGCTCCGTCGCCGAAATCGGGAAGGGCTTCGCCATGTCCGGCGAAATGGAGAGCCTGCACCGGAGGCTCCGATTTGAGCCGCTCCAAGAGGCCGCGAAAGCTCGGCTTCTCAAGCGATTCGACGACGACCGAACCCTCTTGAATCCTCGCGGCCAGCTCTTTTTGAAGATCCAGAAGCTCGCCGTGAGCGTCCAAATCCAACTGTCGAAGCGGCTCAGGGAGAACCGCCAGCAATCGAAAGGGCCGTCTGGCGGGAGAGGTCTCGGCCGAGGCCGAAAATTCGGGATGGCGGACGATCGGCGTTTCGGCTGAGAGACAGAAGAATCGTTCGCCGTCGAACAAAAGTTCCCAAGGAAGGCTGGCGAGAGAACCGGCTCGATCGAAATGGAGGCTTAGGCGCACGCTCTTTTTCGTGAAACCTCTGCGCGCCCGGGCTTCCCGCCACTTGCCGTAGATCGGCAGCGGAAAAATCGCTCGGAAGAGGACGTTCCCGAAATCCTTCGCTTCCTCAAAGGTTTTCGCCTGGAGGGAATCCCTGCCCTCGAAAGCCTCGACAAGACTTCGCGCCTTCTCTCGGAGCGCTTCCGCATCCAAGTCGAACCGCTCCTCCCCCGCCTCCTTAGCCCGAACGCGATAACCGCCGCCCGTCCCCTCGGCGGAGATCCACAGCTCGAAATCCTCGTAGGTACGCATGGCGGAAGACGGGAGGCTCGGCAGGAAATGGCGATCTCGCCACGCGAGCCGATGTCCTACGGCTCGCGCGCCAAGCGCCCGTCCTGCCTGGTTTTCCCGTGCCTAGAGGATACCCGTTCGCTCGGGCGAAGCCGAGCCCGGGGATTTCCTCTTCGGAGCGCGCCTCAAACGAAGGCCGGCGGCGGCGGGTCCGGCATGCACTCCGGCAGGGAGAACAGGGCGTTCGAGGCGGTGAAGTCCCCTTCGATGCGCAGGAGCTTGTGCCCTTGAGGGTCGCGCTCGATCACCACGTCGCGCTCTTGGCCGTGCCAGCGGACGAACAGGCTGCGGGCTCCGGTTTCGAGCGCCCGGATTGCGTCGTCGTTGGCCAGACGCCAAGGGCGTCCGTCGGCGGCGCGCCCTCCGAGGCAGGCGATTCGGGCGTATGCCTCTTCGCAGTTGGTCTTTGCGGCGGACAGGATCTCCAGTCGGTGCATGGCGAACAACTCCTCGGGCCGAGAGAAAAAGAGGGCCTCTTTAGACCTAACGCGAAATTCGACGGCCGCGGGGTGCAAATTTCTTTGAGATCGAGGTTTGCGCATGCCGTATCCTTCTCCGCTTGAAGGAGCGCCGCCCGTGATCCGACCCGGTTCCATCGTTCTCGTCCATCTGGTCAACCCGACCGAAAAGTTCTGGGGAGTGCTCTACGACCTCGGCGTCGCGGGGGTGCAGCTGCGCGGCATCGGCGTCGCGAGTTTCGGTGAATGGGTGCTCCAGGCGGCATCTAAAGAGCCGCCTTCGCTGGGGCTCTCCACGATGTTCGTGCCGCTGTTTCGCATCGAACGGCTCTACCTCGACGAACCGGTCGGCGCCGTAGCCAGCTATCAGCAGAGCTTCGCGGAGAGGGTCGGCATGCCGGTCGAGCGGTATCTCAAGCTCCACGGCGAGCTGGACGTCCACGTCGAGGCGGACACCCACGAGATGCCGTCGTGAGCCGGAGTTAGCACCGACCTCACGGCTCGATCCCCACCAGCTCGATCTCCGGGGTCACCTCGCCGACCGCTTCGCCGCGTATCGTGCGGATCTGCGGTCTCATCAGATCGTCGAGCTCGGCCAGCTCCTCGCCGGAGAGGGCGCCCATCTGGCGAAGCATTTCGAGCGCCACGCCGTCGCGGCCTCGCTCTCCCCCGTCGGCCACCTTGAACGCCAGCCCGAGCGGGAATGGACTGCGCACCGCCATGGCGTAAAATCCTTCGGCCCCCTCCTTGCCGATCACCCGGCCGCCGGTCGCAGTGATCAGACGGGTGGTGAAGCGCCCGGGGCCGGCGACCATCTCGGGCGCCGCGCCCATCGCTTCCGCCACCTGGTCCAGCGCTCCGGCCACGTCGGGCGCCAAACCCGCACCGGCAGGATCGGCCAGCGCCGCATAGGCCCGGGCGACGGCGGCGAGCGTCATGTGGAACGCGGGAATGCTGCACCCGTCGATCCCAAGGCCGATCTCGCTCTCCTCGACCCGTGCCAACGCCGCCATCCAGGCCAGCATGCGCCGTTCCAGCGGATGTTCGGGAGCGGTGTATTCGGCGGTCGGAAAACCCAGCTGCAGGCAGGCGAGGAGCATCCCCGCATGTTTGCCCGAGCAGTTGCTGTGGAGGGCGCTCGGCGCTTCGCCGCGGTTTAGCAGATCGCGCGCCGCTTGCGGGTCGAACGGCGCGTGGGCGCCGCAGAGCAGATCCGAGACCGAGAATCCCCCCCGTTCGAGCAGCCGCGCGGCCCGTTCCGTATGCTCCGGCCGGCCGCCGTGCGAGGCGCAGATCAACGCCAGGTCCGCGGGTTCGAGCCCGAAACGCTCCACTCCGCCCGCGAGAAGCAGGGGCAGGATCTGGAATGGCTTTGCCGCGGAGCGGATGAAGGTGGCGAGATTCGGATCGCCCGTCGAAGCGACCAGGCGGCCCGCGGGGGTGGCGACCGCAGCGGCGCCGAGAATCCAGGATTCGGCCCGGCCGCTCCTCGTCACCGCGGCGATCGGAGCGAACGGGGAGGCGCCGGCCGGCGAATCGGGTCCGGGCAGGAGCGTCACGCCTCGGCGGCGATCGCCGCGTCGACCGAGTCGTAGGTCGGGAACAGATCGGCCAGGCGAGCGACCTGAAGCAGCTTGCGGATGCGCTCGTTCGGGTTGACCAGGATCAGCTCGCGCTGGAAATCGCGGAAGCGCCCGAGATACCCGACCAGCTCGCCGATTCCGGTCGAATCGATGTAGTTGATCTGGGAAAAATCGATGATCACGTGCCCCTGATCATGATCGAGGGCGCGCTCCAAGGTCTGGGCGAAAAACTGCGCGCTCTCGCCGAGCTTGATGACGCCCTCGATGTTGAGCACGGTGAACCCGGGCAGGTGGCGTTTTTCGACGATCATGAGCGGAGGTTGAGTCTAGCATGGGGTTCGATTCGCCCGGGTGGAATCTTTTTCCCGGTCCCTTCGTATTTCGAAATGACACCGGGCTTGCCGTCCGGTTCCCCTCGAACTTTTCGGAAGGAGCGTTCCTCGTGCTCGATACGTCTCGCAAAACCATCCGCAGGTGCCGTTTCGCGGCGCTGATTCTGGTCGGCGGCCTGGCCGCCTTTTCCGGTCCCGCCCGGGCCGCCGAACCGGTGAAATCCGCGCCTCCGGCCAAGCCCGCTTGGGTGGAAAAGAGCGACAAGAATTCCCAGATCCTGATCGACCTGTTCGCCAAGTTCGGCCCGGAGGGCGCAAGCCAGTTCGGCGTCGACGGCTACGACGACAAGATCACCGACTTGACCCCCGGGTTCGTCGAACGCCAGACGGCGGCGACGAAGGTGGGGATCGCCGAGCTCAAAAAGCGGCTCGCCGCGGAGAGCGATCCGGCGGTCCGCCAAGACCTGGAGATCCTGATCGGTTCGGCCGAGGACGGCATCGAAGCCGCCGAAGTGAACGAGCGCCTCGCCGTGCCGTTCTTCGACATTCATCAGCTGATCTTCCAGGGCGTGCGCGCGCTGCTCGACGATCAAGTCGCCCCCGAACGCCGAAAACTCGCCGTGGCGCGTCTTCACAAGTACGCGGGGCTCGACGCCGGTGCGAACGGCGGCAAGCCGATCACGATCCTGGCCGCCGACTACATGCGAACCCGCCTGGCGCTTCCCGGCCTGATCGGTCCGACCCGCGCCGAGATCGAAAAGGCGTTCCAGACCACGGCGACCTACTCCGACGGCATCGGCGAGCTGTTCGGGAAATATAAGATCGCAGGCTACGAAAAGGATTACGCGGCGATCAAGAAGCAGCTCACCGACTACGAGACGTTCCTTCGGACCGAAGTCCTGCCGCGCTCCCGCACCGATTTTCGCCTGCCGCCCGAGCTCTACGCGCTGTCGCTCAAGGAGGTCGGCGTCGACATGCCGATCGACGAGCTGGTCTCCCGCGCCGAAGTCTCGTTCCGCGAGATCCAGAACGAAATGCAGACGCTCGCGCCGCTGGTGGCGAAAGAGAAAGGTTATTCGGCCACCGACTACCGCGACGTGCTGCGCGAGCTGAAAAAGAACCAGATCGTGGGCGAGGCGATCCTTCCCCACTACGAAGCGCGGATCAAGGATCTCGAAAAGATCATCCGCGACCACAACATCGTGACGCTTCCCGACCGGCCGATGCACATCCGGCTCGCGAGCGCGGCGGAGAGCGCCTCGGTGCCCGCTCCGAACATGCGCCCGCCGCGGCTGATCGGCAACACCGGCGAGACTGGAGAGTTCGTGCTGCCGCTGCGGATCGTCGGCGCTGACGGCAAGCTGATCGGTTTCGACGACTTCACGTTCGACGCCGCGTCCTGGACCCTCACCGCGCACGAAGGGCGTCCGGGGCACGAGCTACAGTTCGCTTCGCTGGTCGAAAAAGGCGTTTCGCTCGCCCGTGCGCTGTTTGCCTTCAACAGCGTCAACGCCGAAGGCTGGGGGCTCTACGCCGAGGCGGAGGCAAAGCCCTACGAGCCGCTCGACGGCCAGCTGGTGGCACTCCAGGCCCGCCTGCTG
Organism: Thermoanaerobaculia bacterium; assembly: GCA_038250865.1. Classification (GTDB taxonomy): domain Bacteria; phylum Acidobacteriota; class Thermoanaerobaculia; order Multivoradales; family UBA5704; genus DASYKS01. Next base: position 11,738 of record JBBSBW010000043.1, read on the forward strand.
CGGGCGGCCCGCGCGCAGCTCGATCCGGGTCTCCAGCGCGGCACGATCACCAAAGAAGTGGCCAGCCGCGTCCTCACTCAGGACGTCGTGATGTCCGACGCGATGGCGCTCCAAGAGGTTGAGCGCTACACCTTCCGCGCCCCCGGCCAGGCGACCGCGTATTTCTGCGGCTACCAGCGCCTGATGGAAATGCGGACCGAGGTCGAGCGGACGCTCGGACCGGCGTTCAATCGGCAACGGTTCAACGACTTCATCATCGGCCAGGGGCTGCTGCCGCCGTCGCTGCTCAAGAAGGCGTTGTTCGAGGAGTTCGTTCCGCGCGAGAAGGCGGCGGTCGGCACGGCGTCACGTTAGGGTGATTCGGTTTCCGCAGGGGCGGCCCCTACACACGAGGCCAGGGTTCCGCCCCTTTTCTACAGCGGCCAGATTCGCGGCACCAGCCAGAGCACCAACGCGACCATCAACGCCGTGAGCGGCAGGCCGGCGAGCAGGAAATCCTTGAAGCGATACTTGCCCGGGCCGTAGACCAACAGGCAAGAGGGCTCGAACGGCGTCAGGAACGAGAGTGACGCCGCGAGGGTGACGAGCACCGCGAAGGTCCGGGGGTTGGCGTGAATCTGCGCCGCGGTTTGCATGGCGATCGGCAGCACCACGAGGGCGGCGGCCGCGTTCGACATCGGCTGGGTCAGAAGAACTGTGAGCAGGGTGAACGCCGCGAGCAAGAAACCGATCCCGAGCGGCGCGGTCCAATGAACGATGATCCCGGCAAGATACTCCGCCGCGCCGGTTTTGGACATCGCGGTGCCGAACGCGGTCATCCCCGCGATCAGGACGATCAGACGCCAATCGATGAAGCTGTACGCCTCCTCCGGCGTAACGATGCGCAAAAGAAGGACACCGACCGCGGCGAGCAGGAACGCGATCGGCAGCGGGATCAGACCGAAGCCGGAGGCGGCGAGCGCCGCAATGAACAAACCGATCACCGCCAGGCCCGACTTGGTGCGCGCCGGGCGGTGCTCGGTCTCCTGAAGCATCCAGAGGTCGGCGTTGTCGGCGATCTCGGCGAACCGTTGCGACCGACCTTGCAGCAGAAGCACGTCGCCGATCCGCAACGGCAGGGTGCCCAGCTTTTCGGGCAATGCGTGCCCCTGACGGAACAGCGCGATCACCGTCACGCCGAAACGGCGACGGAAATCGAGTTCCTTGATCGACCGGCCGACCAAGCTCGATTGCGGCATCAGAACCGCCTCCACCACCTTCATCGTCTCGCTGGTGAGGTCGATGTCGTCCGGCTTCAAGTCCGGCTTGATCTCCAAGCCGGGCGTGTCCTTCACCTTGAGCAGACCCTCGCGGCTCGCCTTGACGATCAGCAGATCCTCGGCGCGCAGCTGGGTATCGGGATCGGGCGAGAATTTCACATTCCCCCGGACGATCGCGAGCACGGTCGTTTCGAGCTCGGTAAATGGCACGTCACGCAACGCCTGACCGGCGAGCGGCGAGCGCTCGGTGACCACCAGCTCGGACAGGTATTGGCGCACCGAATACTCTTCGGTCAAGCTCGCTTCGGCATGCGCGGGCAGGAAGCGCCGGCCGACCAACGCCATCCAGAGCGTCCCGATCACGCAGGCCGCAAGGCCCACCGGCAGAAACTCGAACAGACCGAATGGCTTCATTCCGGCGCTCTTCATGTAGGCGCTCGCCGCGACGTTGGTCGAAGTGCCGACGAGCGTGCAAGTCCCGCCGAGCATCGAGGCGAACGCCACCGGGATCAGCACTTTGCTCGGCGCGATGCCGCTCTTCTTGCAGACGCCGAGCGCGGCGGGGAGCACCACGGCGGTGGTGGTCGTGTTGTTCATAAAGGCGGACATGAAAGAGGTCACCAGCATCACGGAAACCACGATTCCGGTCGGGCTCCCCCCCGCGTGGCGATAGATCCAAGCACCAGCCCGATCGACCACTCCGGTGCGCATCAACCCGTCCGACAGGACGAAGATTGCGGCCAGGATGATTACGATCTCGTTTGAGAACCCGGCAAACGCCTCCTTTACATCGAGTACGCCGGATAGAACCAGGATCGAGAGGAGGATCAACGTGGCGACGTCGACCGACAGCCATTCGAAGGCGAACACGACGACCGCGGTCGCGAGCAGGGCGAGGACCAGGAAGATCTGGAACGTCATGCCCGCGAGCCTACCAGGGGGACGCCGCGCCGCCCCAATGCGGCGCCAGAAAGACGACCGCTCTTCGGGCGGCGACGAGCAAAAAATTGGGGGAGCTTGGCAGAAGCGGGGTTTTGTGAGACCGTATACGCCACGGGCGCCCGGATCTTCCCGATCCGCTCCTTGGCCCGGGAGTACGAACCAGGGCCGTAGAGCCTGGAACGGGGGTCTCTTCTGGTGAGACCGCCCGAGTATTTCGGGACTGAAGTGTCAGGACCAGCCGTTTCGAGACCTGAAGTTCGAAATCAGACGTTTCGAGATCAGACGTTTCGAGATCAATTGTAGCGGAATCAACGGTGCGCACCCCGGCGCCTCCCTGGTAGGCATGCGGCGTGCGCGGCAACGAAAAGGCGGAATCTCCGTATGCCGTTTTCCTCGTTCGGACTGCATCCGGACCTCCTCGAAGGGGTTCGGGACCTAGGCCTCACCCATCCGACCAACCTGCAGAAAGACGCCCTGCCGCCGATTTTGGCCGGCGGCGACCTGATGGCCCTGGCGGCCACCGGCAGCGGCAAAACGGCCGCCTACCTGCTCCCCGTGCTGCACGCTCTGATCGCCAGGAACGCGCCTCCGGGCTTATTTGCAGAAGCTCCGCAGCTCGCCCCCGAAGACGGCGAACCCGCCGCGGTGAGCCCGCAAAGCGCGGAGAGCCCAGAGAGCCCAGAAATCACCGCTGCCGAACCCGCCGAGAGCTCCGAGGCGGCGACCGGGACAGAAACCGGCCGGGTGCTGATCCTCGCCCCCTCTCGCGAGCTGACGATTCAGATCCGCGAAAAGGCGCGCGCCTTCGCTCAGAAGAGCACCCTGCGCATCTTCGCGGTCTGCGACGGCGGCGACTCGGACGAGCAGCTGGCGGCGGGCTTCGACCTCCTGGTGGCGGTTCCCACCGCCCTGCCGGCCGCGCTCGAACGGCTGCCCGATCTGCTCGCCGGAGTCGAGGTCCTGGTGCTCGACGAAGTCGACCGGATGCTCGGACCGGAGCTGGTGGCCGCGCTCGACCGCCTTCCGGAGGCACCGAAGCAGCGGATCATCTTTGCCAACCTGCCGTCCGCCCCGGTCACCGAATTCGCCCACCAGCTGCTGCGCGAACCGACCGAGATCGGCCAGTCGCGCCCGCCGGAGCTGCCCGAAAACCTGGAGCAGGCGGCTTACGAGGTGCGCGAGGAGCTGAAGGCTCCCCTGCTGCTCGAGCTGCTGCGCCGCGACATCGCAGGCAGCGTCGTGGTCTTCGCGCGCACTAAGCATCGGGCGAACCGCCTGACCGAGTTGCTGGCCAAGAACGGCATCGTCTGCGACCGGATTCACGGCAACCGCTCGCCCGGCCAGCGCGCCGCGGCGATCGCGAGCTTCAACGAAGGTCGCCTTCGCGCGCTGGTCGCGACCGATGTCGCCGCCCGGGGCATGGGGGTGGAAGGCACGGTGAGCGTGATCCACTTCGACGCTCCGACCTCCGGCGAGGACTACCTCCAGCGGGTGACCCTGTCTCCGAACATCGCCTCATCGCTCTCCCTCGTCGCCGAGCGCGAAATGGGCGAGCTGCGGGCGATCGAGCGCATCCTCGGCACTCCCCTGGAGCGGCGCACGCTCGAAGATTTCGATTACGCCCAGGAGCCGGAAGAGAAGCTCGAAGCCCAAGAGTCCGCCGAAGCGCGGCCGGCCCGTCCGGAAGCGCGGCGCAACGAGGAACGGCCGCTCGGCAAGAAGCGCGAAGAGCGGAAGCCGCAGCCGCCCAAGCCGCAGCAAGCGGCGTCCGAGGGTGGGGAGCGCGCTGACCGCGGCGACCGCCAACGGCCGCGCAAGGAGCCCCGCCAACCGCAGGCGTCGCGCCCCGAGATCGGCAACTCGGTCCAAGGCTCGTACAGCTCCAGCCACGGACCGGGACCGAACGGCAACGTCGCCCGGCGGGGGGGCAAGACCGGCCGCGGCGGTTACTCACCGCCGTACCGTCAGATCCAGGGCGATCCGAACTCGGCCACCAACCCCTCGCTCCTGCCCGAGCGTCCGCCTTCGGGCATCCGCGGCCGACGCTCCACGTTTAAGGGCTAAGGCGTTTCAAGTCGAACGGCCCCGCTCTTTGCGAGCGGGGCCTTTTTCATTTCCGGAGACCTTCTCCATGCCCCGCGCCAAGCGATACTGGCTGATGAAGTGCGAGCCCGAGGCCTATTCGATCGACGACCTTGCGCGCGACGGCTCGACCTCCTGGGAGGGCGTGCGGAACTTTCAAGCACGCAACTACCTGCGCGACGATTTCCAGGTCGGCGACGGGGTGCTGTTCTACGCCTCGAATTCCGTGCCGTCGGGAGTCGCCGGCCTCGCGGAAGTCTCGCGTGCGGCCTACCCCGACTCCTTCGCCTTCGACAAGAAGCACGACTATTTCGATCCGAAGAGCGATCCCGAGAACCCCACCTGGTACATGGTCGACGTCCAGTTCATCGAGAAGTTCCCCCAGGTCATCCCTCTCGACACGCTCAAATCAGCCCCCGGCCTCGAACAGATGATGGTGATCCGCAAAGGCATGCGCCTATCGATCCAGCCGGTCGCGAAACCGGAATTCGAGATCGTCAAAAAGCTCGGCCGACTCGGCTCCGATCAACCCGCCAAAAAGCCCCGCAACGCATGAGCGACTGGGTCGAAATCCAGTGCCCCTACTGCGGCGAGCGGATCGAAGTCGCGATCGAATCCGACCAATGGGGCAAACAGGTGCAGGACTGCGAAGTCTGCTGCAACCCCTGGGAGCTGACCATCCACCGCGACCGCTATGGCGACTTGGACGTGCGGGTGGAGAAGGCGGAGTAGGGTGGCCGTCCCCCAGATCCTTCGCTCTCGCTCAGGATGACAGCAGGGACGGAAGGGCCTTCCGAGTGTTGACCGGCATTCTGGGGCAGCATAGATTGACCTCATGAAAGCGGTTCAGGTCGCATTCGACGAAGGGACCTTGTCCGAGCTCGACGCCAGGGACGAGGTGAAACGCGAAGGCCGTTCGGCCGTCCTGCGGCGAGTCACCGAGGAGTACCTGAGGCGACGCCGCGAGGAAGAGATCAACGAAAGGTATCGCCAGGGTTACGCTGACGGCAAGGGTCTGGGCGAAGAATGGGCAGGTTGGGTCGAGGAGGCAGCATGCCTGGACGAGTGAGTCGTGGTGAAATCTGGCTCCACACTTTCAAGACTCCCGACAAGCGGCGGCCCGTGCTCGTTCTCTCCCGACCAGAGACGATTCCGCTGATCACGACGGTGATCGTCGCACCAATCACCTCCACGATTCGCGGGCTTCCCAGCGAGGTTCCGGTCGGAGTTGAGGAGGGGTTGAAGAATCCTTCGGCGGTGAATCTCGACCACGTGCAGATCGTCGAGCAAGCGAAGCTCGAGCGGTTTATTGGCAGTCTCGATAGTGGCAAAATGGCTGACGTGTGCCAGGCGCTCGCCATAGCCGTCGGATGTGAGAACTGACCCTCAGGGTCACCCGTCTCGGCCCAGCTCAATGAAAGCCCTGGTCTTCGACAGCTTCGGCGGGCCGGAAGTGCTCCAGCTGCGGGAGATTCCCGACCCGGTCCTGACCCCGGGCCATGCCCTGGTGCGAACGAACGCGATTGGCCTCAATTTCGCGGACGTCTACCGCCGTCGCGGGAACTACCACCTGGTGGGAGCACCGCCCTATATCGCGGGGTATGAGGCGGCGGGGGTGGTCGAGGCGATCGAACCGGCCGAAGGAGCGGCGTCTCCTGTTCAAATCGGCGACCGGGTGGGATTTGCGGACTGCCCCTTGGCCAACGCGGAGCTGGTTTCCGTGCCGTTCGAGAAGTTGATTCCGTTGCCCGACGACATTTCGTTTGAGACCGCCGCGGCGCTTCTGCTGCAAGGGCTCACCGCCCAATATCTCACCCGCGACAGCCATCCGATCGAACCCGGCGAAAGCGTTCTGGTCCACGCGGCGGCCGGCGGGGTCGGGTTGCTGCTGGTCCAAATCGCCAAAAAGCTCGGTGCCCGGGTGCTGGGCCTCACCTCCAGCGAAGGCAAGGCGGCGGCGATCCTTGCCGCAGGCGCCGAGGCGACCGCGCTTTACGGCGACGATTGGGTTCAGGCGGCCCGAGACTTTTCGTACGGCGAAGGCGTCGACGTGGTCTACGATTCGATCGGCTCTACCCTCACCGAAAGCTTCGCCGCAGCCCGGACCGGCGGCCACGTCGTCTTCTTCGGGATGGCCGGAGGCGAACCGCCGCTCGTCGATCCTCGGATGTTGATGGACACCTCGAAACGGATCACCGGCGGCGATCTCTGGAACGTCCTGCGCACCGGAGAGGATCGCCGTTCCCGCGCGGCCGAGCTGTTCGGCTGGGTTCGGCAAGAATCGCTCCGCGTAACGATCGCCGCCCGCTTTCCGCTCGGAGAGGGGGCTGCGGCGCACGCGTTCCTGGAGAGCCGGAAGAGCTCGGGGAAGGTGTTGCTGGTTCCGTAGGGTCTCCGGGCGGGCATGAAAAGACGGAATTGGGGTGGCCGCCCTCGGGTGCAGGTTTGCGGCGTTAGAATCCTCCCGGCCCGGTTGGAATCGACCTAGAGAGGTGGCCCTATGGTGAAGCGGTTGTCGGTCGCGGAAGCCACGGATGACTTCGCAGGAATCCTGGATGACGCCGAAGCCGGAACGACGGTTGAGCTGATGCGGCGGGGCATGCTTGTCGCCGCGCTCCTGCCACGCGCCGACTACGAGCGCCTGACGCCGGAACGACCGCCGTTCTGGGAGCGCTACGAACAGTTCCGCCGCGACTTCAACCTCGTCGAACTGGGAATCGAGCCGGAGGAGTGGCTCCCAGCCCGCGACCGCTCGCCCGGCCGGGAGTTTTCCTGGTGAGCCTGCGCTTCCTCCTCGACACCAACGTCGTTTCGGAGCCTCTGCGCCCCTTTCCCAACCCGAAGGTCTTGGAGCGCCTGGAAACTCACCAGGGTGAAATCGGGATCTCGGCACCCGGATGGCATGAGCTTCTCTATGGCTGCGAGCGACTCCCAAAGTCACGGAAGCGGGCCGCGATCGAGACGTACCTCTTCACCATTGTCCGGCCCACCTTTCCCATCCTCGCCTACGACGAGGCCGCCGCGGAGTGGCAGGCGAAGGAACGAGCGCGCCTTGAAGCCGAGGGCAAGACTCCTCCCTATTTGGACAGCCAGATCGCCGCGATCGCAAAAGCCGCGAACCTCGTGCTCGTCACGGCCAACAGCAAAGACTTCGCGCACTTTGATGGGCTGACAGTCGAGGATTGGCGGAAAGGCGAGTAGTTACCCGCGTCCGTCATCGCCCGCCTTCCCGGGCCATCGGCCGGGGCTGACGAAACACGACCCTTCGGGCCGCGAAACGCGGCTCGCCTACTCGACCTCCAAGCTCCCCACGTTCTGAAAACCGCGCGGCAGCTTCGCCCCGCGCGCGGCACGTTTGCCGGCGAACGGCTCCTGCTCGGACGGCTTGAGGGCGAGGTAGCGCTTGCCGGCGTGGACTTTCAAGTGATTCGACGGTCCGACCACCGCGAGCGCCACGATCGATTCCTTCTCTTTCGCCGAAAGGTTCAGGATCTTCACCCCTTTGCCGCGGGCCAGCTCGGGCATTTCGGCGAGCGGAAAGAGGAGCAGCCGACCGCCGTCGGTCGCGGCGGCGAGGCGGCTGGCTTCGAGGCCGGTCACCTTGACCGGAGGCAACACCTTCGAGCCTGGAGTGACGTTCAGGACCGCTTTGCCCGCCCGGTTGCGGCTGGCCAACTCGCCGAGGCGTACCAGGAAGCCGTAGCCGGCCGAGGTGGCGACGAGATAGAGATCGTCATCCGCGCCCATCAACAGGGCGACGAAATGGGCGCCGTCGGGCGGCTGGAGCTGCGAGGAAAGAGGCTCGCCGTGGCCTCGCGCCGACGGGAGCAGGTGGGCGGGAAGCGCATAGGAGCGACCGGTCGAATCGAGGAACAGAGCCGACTGATTGGTCCGCCCGGTGGCCGCTTGAAGGAACGTGTCGCCCGATTTGTAGGGGAGACCCGCCGCGTCCACCTCGTGCCCCTTGGCGGCGCGGACCCAGCCCTTTTCGGAGAGGATCACGGTCACCGCCTCGGAGGGGACCAGCTCGGTCTCGGCCATCGCTTTCGCCGCTTCGCGCTCGACCATCGGCGAACGGCGTGCGTCGCCGAAAGTTTCGACGTCGCGCTCCAGCTCGTCACGCACCTTCTTCCTCAGCCGCCCCTCGGACGACAAGATCTTCTCCAGATCGGAGCGCTCTTTTTCCAGAGCCTCCCGCTCGCCGCGGATCCTCATCTCCTCGAGCTTCGCGAGGTGGCGCAGCTTGGTTTCGAGGATTGCCTCGGTCTGCGCGTCGGAGAGGGCGAAACGCTCGATCAGGCGCAGCTTCGGCTCGTCCTCGGTGCGGATGATCCGGATCACCTCGTCGAGATTGAGGTAGGCGATCAGGAACCCTTCGAGCAGGTGGAGCCGAGTCAAAACCTGGTCGTAGCGATGGCGCAGGCGGCGCCGCACGGTTTCGATCCGGAATTCGAGCCATTCGGAGAGGATCGAGCGCAGGTCGTACTGGCGCGGCCGGCCATCGAGGCCGATCATGGTCAGGTTGACCCGATAGGTTCGCTCGAGTTCGGTGGTCGCGAATAGGTGCGCCATCAGACCTTCCGCGTCCACCCGGTTCGAACGTGGCGTGATAACCAGGCGGGTCGGGTTTTCATGATCCGACTCATCGCGCAGGTCCTCGACCATCGGCAGCTTCTTGGCCTGCATCTGCGCCGCGATCTGGGCGAGGATCTTGCTACCCGAAACCTGGTACGGGAGGGCGGTGACGATCACGTCGTTGCCTTCCATTTCCCACGCGGCGCGCAGGCGCACCGAGCCCGCACCCGTCTCGTAAATCTTTTGCAGCTCCGCCCGCGGCGAGATGATCTCCGCCTCGGTCGGAAAGTCGGGACCCGCAATGTGCTCGCAAAGATCTGCGACGGTCGCCTTCGGATGATCGAGCAGATGGATCGCGGCGGCCACCACCTCCCGCGCGTTGTGCGGCGGAATGTCCGTCGCCATGCCGACCGCGATGCCGGAGGCGCCGTTCAGCAGTACGTGCGGCAGCCGGGCCGGCATTTGCTTCGGCTCATCCAGCGTGCCGTCGAAATTCGCTCCCCACTCGACGGTGCCCTCCCCCAGCTCGGAGAGCAGCACCTGCGCGAAGCGGGTAAGCCTCGCCTCGGTATAGCGCATCGCGGCGAACGATTTCGGATCGTCCTGCGAACCCCAGTTCCCCTGGCCGTCGACCAGCGGATAGCGCAACGAAAACGGTTGCGCCATCAACACCATCGCCTCGTAGCACGCCGAGTCGCCATGAGGATGGTACTTGCCGAGCACATCGCCCACCGTGCGCGCCGACTTCTTGTGCTTCGAAGCGGCCGAAAGCCCCAGCTCGGACATCGCGTAGATGATCCGCCGCTGCACGGGTTTGAGCCCATCCGTCAACGAAGGAAGCGCGCGATCCAGAATCACGTACATCGAATAATCGAGATACGCCTTCTCGGTAAACTCCCCGAGCCGCATCTTCTCGATGTCGACGTCGCCAAACGCCAAAAGCGGCAGGCGCGGGGTGGAGGTGCGAGTTGATTTGGCCATGGGCTAGACCTCGACCTCCGCCAGGTTCCCCTTCCGGGTCAACCACTCCCGTCGATCGGCGCTTCTGCCTTTGGCAAGCAGCAAATCCATCAGCTTTTCGACGTCATCCTCGGCCGGAATGTTGAGCTGGACCAGGCGGCGGGTGTCGGGAGCCATGGTGGTTTCGCGCAGCTGGAGGGGGTTCATCTCTCCCAGGCCCTTGAAGCGTTGAACGTTCGGCTTGCCGCGCTTGCCTTCGGCGGCGAGGCGGTCGAGGATTCCTTTCTTCTCCTGTTCGTCGAGCGCGTAGTGGACCTCTTTCCCGATGTCGATGCGGAATAGCGGCGGCATCGCAACGTAGATCCGGCCATCTTCGATCAGGGCTCGGAAATGTTTGACGAACAGGGCGCAGAGGAGCGTTGCGATGTGGGCGCCGTCCGAATCCGCGTCGGCCAGAATGCAGATCTTGCCGTAGCGCAGGCCGTCGATCTTGCCGCTTCCCGGATCGACCCCCAACGCCACCGCGATGTCGTGGACTTCCTGCGAGCCCAGCACCTCGCCCGAATCGACTTCCCAAGTGTTCAGGATCTTTCCGCGAAGCGGCAGGATCGCCTGGAACTCGCGGCTCCGCGCCTGCTTGGCCGAACCGCCGGCCGAGTCGCCTTCGACCAGGAACAGCTCGGTCTGGCTTAGATCCTGGCTCGAACAGTCGGCGAGCTTGCCCGGCAGCGCGGGCCCGCTGGTCACCGTCTTCCGGAGGACTTTCTTCCCCGCCCGGAGCCGCGCCTGGGCGCTGTCGATCGCCAGGCGGGCGATTCGGTCGGCATCCGTGGTGTGCTGGTTGAGCCAGAGGCCGAAAGCGTCTTGCGTGACTCCCGAGACGAACGCCGCCGTCTCGCGCGACGACAGCCGCTCCTTGGTCTGACCGGTGAACTGCGGTTCCTTCAAGCGGACCGAGAGCAGATAGGCGCAACGCCCCCAGACGTCCTCGGGAGCGAGCTTCACTCCGCGCGGCAAGAGATCGCGGAACTCGCAGAACTCGCGGATCGCCTCGGTGAGCCCCGCCCGGAAGCCGTTGACGTGGGTGCCCCCTTGCACCGTGGGGATCAGGTTCACGTAGCTTTCGGCCAGCCCGTCGCCGGGGGTTTCGGCATCCGGCGGCAGCCACACCACGGCCCAGTCGACCTCTTCGTCGTTGCCTTTGAAATGACCGACGAATGGCGGATCCGGAATCCGCTCCGCGGACCCAAGCGCATCGGTCAAATAATCGGTCAGGCCGTCCTGATAGAACCACTCCTCCGCGTCGTCCGGCGCCCCCTCATGCCGGAAGCGGATGCGCAATCCGGGACAGAGAACGGCTTTCGCACGCAGCGAGTGCTTGATCTTTCCGACTGTCATCTTCGGTGAATCGAAGAACTTCGGATCGGGCCAGAAGCGGACGGTGGTCCCCGTGTTGCGCTGGCCTACGGTGCCCACGACTTCGAGATTCTCGATCTTCGCCCCGTCGGCAAACGCCATGTGGTGCTCTTTGCCGCCGCGACGGACCCAGACATCGAGCCGTTTCGATAGGGCGTTCACGACCGAGACGCCGACTCCATGGAGGCCGCCCGAGAAGCGGTAGCTCTTGTCCGAAAACTTCGCTCCGGCGTGCAGGCGGGTGAGAATTACCTCGACCCCCGAGACCTTCTCCCCCGGGTGAAGATCGACCGGCATGCCGCGGCCGTCGTCCGCCACGGCGAGCGAGCCGTCTTCAAACAGATCGACCTCGATCAGCGAGCAGTGCCCGGCGATCGCCTCGTCGGCCGCGTTGTCGATCACCTCCTGCGCCAGATGGTCCGGCCGGTCGGTATGGGTGTACATCCCGGGGCGTTTGCGCACCGGTTCCAGGCCGGTCAAAACCTCGATGGCAGAGGCGTCGTAGGTCGGTTGAGACATAGTCAGTTCGAAGTTCCTCGTGGCGCCCAAGCGCTCGCCAGGGGCCGCGGGCGCGGATGATACCCGACGGCACCGCGGTTGGACCGCCCGGCCCTCCACGGGCCGGTTCCCAACAGTCCTCTCTTGACGAGCGTCGGGGCGCGCTGATAGCGTAAGCGTAAACCGAGCGTAAATACAAGCCCGACCGGCTCCGCCCTCAGCAGCCGGCCCTCGATCCACCGAAGAACGCTCCACAAGGAGAACCCGCCATGAAACGACTTCCGCTCCTAGCCCTCGCCACCCTGCTTGCGGCAGCCCCGGTCGCGACCGCTTTCGCCGCCGATCCGCCCGCCGCGAAGGGCATGGACCCGGCCATGATGGAAGCGATGATGAAAGCCATGAGCCCCGGCGAGCAGCACAAGCTGATCGGCAAGTACGTCGGCGATTGGACCTATGGCCTCAAGATGTACATGGACCCGACCGCACCGCCGACGGAATCGACCGGCACCGTCCACTACGAGTGGATGCTCGGCGGTCGCTACGTCGCCTCGACTTGGAAAGGAACCTTCATGGGCCAGCCTTTCGAGGGTCACGGCACCGACGGCTACGACAACCTCGCGCACCATTACGTGAACTCCTGGATCGACAATGCGGGCACCGGGATCATGTACATGACCGGCACCCCCTCGGCGGACGGTAAGGGCATCACCTTTGCGGGCGACATGATGGACCCGATGTCCGGCCAGAAGACCGTAACCAAGACGGTCATCACCTGGCTGAGCGACGATTCGTTCAAGAACGAGTCGTTTTACACCGACGCGGCCGGCAAGCTCCAGCCTTCGCTGGTGATCGTGGCGAACCGGAAGAAGTAGCGGGGCGGGAGATACCGGGCGGCGCCTGCCGTCGCCCGGGCTTTGGCAGCGGATGCGCGCCCCCCTACTCCCCGACCTCAAAATCCCGCGCCAACCCATCGGCTACCGCAAGGCCCCCGCGTGTGGGCTTCAACCTCTCCCCCTCACGGAATAGAAGGCCACCCTCAATCGCCCGCTCGATCAAGGCGGCGTTCGTCGCTTCGAGATCCACTCCGTAGCGCACCTGGAATTCCTGGAGATCGAGTCCCTCTTTCGTCCGGAGCCCGAGCATCAGGGCTTCGAGGGCCAGATTGCCGGCGGTGAGCGTTTCTTCCTCTGCGATCGGCCGTTCTCTTTTCTCGATCTTCTCTTCCCAGGGTCCCAGCTTTCGTTCGTTCCACCAGCGGCGTTTTCCGTCGAAGGAATGGGCGGAGGGACCTAGGCCGAGGTAGGGGACGTGGCACCAGTATTTCTGGTTGTGGCGCGAGCGGTGCTCCGGGGCGCGGGCGAAGTTGGAGACCTCGTAGCCCTCGTAGCCGGCGTCACCCAAAAGTTGGTGGGTGAGGTGGAAAATCTCTCCTTGAGCGGGCTCGGGCATTTCGGCGAGTTGGCCGCGGTCGCGGCGGAAGCCGAACGGGGTTCCTTCGTGGATCGTCAGCTGGTAGCAGGAGACGTGATCGGCACTTAAGGAGACGGCGGCTTCGAGCGAACGGCGCCAGGCGGCGGGAGTCTGGTCGGGGAGGCCGAAGATCAGATCGACCGAGACGGTCGGGAATCCCGCTTCCCGCGCGAGGTAAAATGAGCGTTTGGCTTGTTCCGGCGTATGGCGGCGACCGAGGAAGGCCAGCTCGGCGGACTCGAAGGTCTGGACCCCGAGCGACAGCGTCGCCAGCCCAAGGGCGCGGAGTGCGGTGAAGGCTTCGGCGGTCGCGTCTTCCGGGTTCGCTTCGAGGAAGATCCGCGCGCCGCGGCTTTCCGGAAAGGTCACATAGATCGCTTCCAGGATCTCGCCGATCTGGTCGGTGCCAAGCGCCGAGGGAGTTCCGCCGCCGAAGTAGATCGTGTCGAAGCCGCGCCATTCGGAGTCGGCCCAGAGGGCGATCTCGTCGAGCAGCGACGCGACGAAGCGGCGGCGTTTCGGGGCGCCCCCGGTGAGCACGGCGAAATCGCAGTAGGGGCAGATCGCGGAGCAGAACGGGACGTGGAGGTAAAGGCCGGGCCCCACGAGCCGCTCAGTTGAGGATGGGCGGGACGTAGTGATCTTCCAGGTCGACCAGGTCGACGCCCATGCCGAGCAAGGTGAGGAGCATCTCTTCGCGCTCGGCGGGGGTTTCGGCTTCGAGCAGCGCCTGCTTTTCGTCCGACCGGAACGGCAGAGCGACCGAAAGGCCGTTGAGCAGCGAGATGCCGGGGAGCGCGTTCAGCACCTCGTCGTCGAATTCGAGTCCCTGGCGGCCGGCGAAGGCGCGCACCGCCGCAAGCAGGCGGCGGGGATCGAGCTGCACTGAGCCTTCCGCCTCGTCGCGGGCAAAGCCGCGGTAGTCGGGCACGACCCGTCGGTAGCCGCGATGAAGCGGCAGCTCAGTCGCGACCCGGAAGCGTGAGACTCCGCGCAGCAGGATCAGGAATCGGCCGTCGGGCTGCTGCTCGCACTTTTCGATTCGGCCGGCGCAGCCGACGCGGTAGAGCGAGGGGTGATCCTCGATCTCTTCGAGCAGCACCTCGTAGGGAGGGGCGTTGTCCTGGCGCGCGGTGAGCGGCTGGATCATTCCGATCGTCTTGCCCTCGGCCATCGCGTCCTCGACCATCGCCAGGTACCGCCGCTCGAAGATGTTGAGCGGCAGCCAGTTGGCGGGTAGAAGGAGCGTCCCGGTGAGCGGAAAGATCGGCAGCGGGTCGGGAAGTGTGCGCGAGGCGGTCATCGGCGTAGACCCCATGATACGGCACCCTTCCCGCCCGCGGACCCAACCGTGGGACGGCCGTGGGTTCTAGTGCCCCAGAATGCAGTACATCAGCACGCCCATCGCGCTCGACATCTTGTGGAACGCCTGGCGGAACGCGATGCTCTGCGGCCCGTCGAGCACCTCGTCCACCACTTCGAAGCCGCGCATGGCGGGCAGGTCGTGCATGAAGATCGTGTCGCTTTTGGACACCCGGGCCATCACGGCGGGGTCTATCGTGTAAGGCCGGAAGCGGTCCAGCCAATCGGCGTCCTTCTTCTGCACGCCCATAGTCATCCAGCGGGTGGAGTAGACCGCGTCCACCCCGTGCGGCAGGTCGTCCATGCTGTGATGCTGCTCGATCGTCGAGCCGGTCGAAGCCCCATACCCTTGCGCTTCGGCGACCACCTCGTCCGGAATGCCGTACCCGTCGGGGGTGACGATCGTGAGCGTCATGTTCGGCAGCTTGCCGAACCCGCGGGCGAGGGCGGTCGTCGTGTTGTTCCCCTCGCCGATGTAGAGGACGTGGAGCCCTTCGAGCCGGCCGAAATGCTCTTCGAGCGCGGCCAGATCGCACAGCGCCTGGGTCGGGTGCTCGGAGTCGCTCATGGCGTTCACGATCGGCAGATTTCCCGCGTCGGCCAGAGCACGCATCTCTTCGATCGGCTCGTTTGTCCGGATGACCAGGGCGTCGAGGTAATTTTCGAGCACTCGGGCGGTGTCTTCGAGCGTCTCGCCGGTTCTGATTTGCAAGTCGTCCGGCCCGTAGGAGATCACCGAGGCGCCGAGCTTCATCGCGCCGACCGTAAAACCGGTCCGCGTGCGGGTCGAGGTTTTCTTGAAATACACGCCGACCACCTTGTCGGCGAGCGGCTTGCCATACGGCTTGCCGGCGCCGATCGCGACGGCCTGATCGACGATCCGGCGGATGGTCGCGGCATCGAGATCCGCCAGCGAAAGTACGTGTCGTGCGCTCATTCCCGGTCCTTCCCTGATCCCCCCTCCGGCGTGAAGACGGGGCCCCCCGGAGGCAAGAGTGCCGCCCCGGGCAGAGAGGGGGACTTTAGAATCGCGACTCCGCCCGCAGATCAGGATCGGGCCAGACGGATTTCGAGGTTCCCGGCGGCGAGGCGCGCGTCGACGATCAGGCCCAAAGAGCGGCCGAGCGAGGCGACCAGCGGCAGGCCGAGGCCTGCGTGCGGGCCGGAGCGCGACGGGTCTTTCTGCCAGAAACGGTCGAACAGGTGGGGCAGATCGTCGGACGACAGATCCGCCGCCGGGTTGCTCACTTCCACCCCCAGGGCGACGGTGGCGCTCGATCCGTGGTCGGAGGGGAGCGCCCGGCAGGCGACCCATCCGCCGGGCGGGCCATGGGCCACCGCGTTGTCG
Source organism: Thermoanaerobaculia bacterium (assembly GCA_038250865.1). Taxonomy (GTDB): domain Bacteria; phylum Acidobacteriota; class Thermoanaerobaculia; order Multivoradales; family UBA5704; genus DASYKS01. The sequence goes on from JBBSBW010000043.1 coordinate 27,650, forward strand.
AGCAGGTTCGACAGGATCAACCCGAGCTTCGCCCGGTCGGTGGGCAGGGCAAGGTCGTCGGGGATCTCGTTGTGCAGCTCGATCTTTTTTTCCGCCGCGGCGCGAGCCAGAGGACGCCAAGCCTCCTCGATCGCGGAACGCAGCGGCACCTCCTCTTCGACCGGCGCCTCTGGAGCGCTTTCGCTCCGCGCCAAGGCGAGCAGGTTTTCGGCGATCCGCTCCATGTGCAGACCGATCGCCCGGGCGTCTTCGAGGCTCGCGGCGACCGAGGCGGAATCGTCCGGCCAACGCAGCGCCACCTCGGTCGCGGCCCGCAGCTCGGCGAGCGGTGTCCGCAACTCATGGGCCAAGTGAGAGGAAAACGCCTTCTCACGCGCAAACGAGGTTTCCAGCCGACCGAGCAGGTCGTTGATCCGTTGGACCACGACCGAAATCTCGGCCGGCACGTCGGTCGGATCGATCCGCTCGCCGAGCGAGCCGGCGTCCAGCCGTTCGATCCGCGAAACCAGCCGGGAGAGCGGCGCAAGGCCCAGTCCGAGGCTCAAACGGATCAGGCCGACGAGACCGGCCAGCAGAAAGAAGAACGAGACGCCAAGCCAGAGCCGCGTTTCGGCGAAAAAGCGGTCAAGATCGCCGTGGCCCCGGCCGAGCACCAGGGTCGCCTTCGGCCCCGCCGGATCGAAACGAACCTCGACGCCGGCCTCCCCACCCTCCCCCGCAGGATGGTCGTCGACGCGCGGCAGTACCGTGAGCTGGACCAGGCGGCCGGGCCGGCCGTCCGGAAGGGCCGAGTCCCAGAGACGCGGCACGCTCGACAGGCTTTTCGGCGCGGCCACGAGGCGCGGCAGATCGCGCCCGGCGAGCGAATTCGAGCGCCGGAGCACCCTGCCGTCGACCCAGAACTCGAAGTATTCGGGCGCCGAACCGGCCACGAATTCGGGCATCCCCTCTTCTGGCAGCTCGACCCAGAGGGCGCCTTCCGCCTCTTCGGTAAGCAGGGCGAGCGACCGGGCCTTCGCCACCAACTGCTGATCGAAATCCTCTTCCAGCCGGGAGGTGATCACCCGATAGAGGAAGAGACCACCGAGGGCGAGCAGTGCGCCTGAGCCGACCAGGAGATAGAGCGTCAGCCGGCTGCGGAGCGATCTCACGGCGCGCCTTCGGCTGAAGTTTCGATCGACGCTTCGGCGGGCGCCGCGTCGAGCAGGTAGCCCTGGCCGCGGCGGGTCTGAATCAACCGGGAAGCCGAACCGCCATCGACCCCTTCGAGCTTCTTCCTCATGCTGTAGACCAAAACGTCGACCACGTTGCTCGCCGCCTCTTCGTCGAACTCGTACAGATGCTCACAGAGCTCGCGGCGCGACACCACCTCGCCCCGGCGGAGGGCGAGCAGCTCCAAGACGCTGAACTCGCGCGCAGTCAATCGGACTTCGCGGCCGTCGCACCAAACCCGGCGGGCGGCGAGATCGACCGAGAGCGGCCCGATCACCAGCGCGGGAGAAGCCACCTGGTGGCCCCGCCGGGCGAGCGCCTGAAGGCGGGCGACCAGCTCTTCGAACGCGAACGGCTTGACCAGGTAGTCGTCGGCCCCAAGGTCGAGACCGCGCACCCGGTCCTCGACCAGGTCTTTGGCCGACAGGATCAGGACCGGGGTCCGCTTACCCCGCTCCCGCAGCTGTTTGAGCACCGTATAGCCGTCGATCGCCGGCAGCAGAAGGTCGAGGACGATCGCGTCGTAGCTATTTTCGGTCGCGAGCCAGAGCCCCTCGCGACCGTCCGCCGCGGCGTCCACGGCATGGCCGAGTTTGCGCAGGCCACGCTCGAGGGTCGAGCGAAGGCGTTGGGAATCTTCGACGAGGAGGAGGCGCATGACTCAGGGTTCCGTCTCGACAGCAGCCTAACCGAATCCGCCCCTGTGCGCCGCGCGGCCGTCCCGTAGTAGCCTTCGGCGATTCCGGCTCATGTCCTTTCGTAGCGTCCTCGCCCGCACCACACCCGCGTCGTCCGCCCCGGCCGATCGGGGATACGTGTCGGCTCGACCGGCCTCCCGCGTCGAGCCAGCGCCGAACCTATCGCTCGCCGCGGCGACGCGCTTCGGGCACGACTTCGCTCGCCTGCCCGCTCCCGGCTCTTTCCGGGCGGACGTGCTACAGCTCGATCCTTCCGACGACGAGGACGAAGAGGACGACTCCTCGGAGCTGCCGAGCGAATCTTCCGAGGACAGCGAGCCCGAGGACGAGGACGATGAGGACTTCGTCATGCACGAGTCGAAGTCCAAGAACAAAAAGACCGATCCCAATTCGGCGTTCAAGCCGGGCACCCTTCTGAAGAAGGGAAACAAGCTGACCTACGAGACGAAAGGTGGGGCGCAGCACCAAGAGGAGTACGACCCGAAGACGAACCAACGCAGGTCCACGACCACCGGCCTAAAATATCTCGGCCCCGAATTCCGCAACAACGCAATTCGGCCGAAGGACAATGAGGGTCTAAAAGTTCACAACCCTTACAAACTGAGCGTCGGCCAAAGCACCTTGAACCAGCTGATCGTCAGCCACAACACACCGAGCTGGGCGGGGATGCGGGCCGGCGGCGAATTCGGCAATCACTCGCTCACCTCGCCGGTTTTCAACTCCCAGGTCGAGAAAAAGGAAAAGCGGCTACGCGATCTGGTCACAGGCTCGACTAAGCCATTCGACTACGAAACCCACACCCAGTATGAGGAGATCGACCCCGAAAAAGACGCGCCGCGAATCGCGCCACTGATGACCAACAAAAAATGGAAAGACGTCAAGCGAGTCAAAAACCGGCTCGAGCGGGCGAAAAAGCTGGCTCCCTACCTGAAACGCGTCGCCTCGGAGACACGTAAGGTAAAGCACGGCAAGAAGACGTCCAGCTTCTCGATCAAAGGCGGCGACCTTCACTTCACGATCCCGCGCCGCGCTTACGACAAGAAAGCGCACAAGAAGTACATCGAGGCCCGCGGTCAAGACTCCGAGGGAAGCGACGAAGAGTTGACGAATCCGAAACCGAAGAAAAAGGTGAAGACCAAGAAGAATTGAACCCTCAGCTGTCGAGGTCGGTTTTGAGCACGGCGAGGAATGCTTCCTGCGGGATCTCGACGTTGCCCACGACCTTCATCCGCTTCTTGCCTTCTTTTTGCTTTTCGAGCAGCTTGCGCTTACGGCTGATGTCGCCGCCGTAGCACTTGGCGATCACGTCCTTGCGGTAGGCGTTGATCGTCGAGCGAGCGATGATGTTGCCGCCGATCGCCCCTTGGATCGCGATCTTGAACTGCTGGCGCGGGATCGTCGCCTCCAGCCGCTCGCAGTAGTGGAGCGCGCGGAAACGGGCCTTCTCGCGGTGGACCAGCTGGGAGAGGGCGTCCACCTTTTCGCCGTTCACCAGGATGTCCACCTTTACCAGATCGGTATCGCGATAGTCGAGCAGGTCGTAGTCGAACGAGCCGTAGCCCTGGGTAATCGTCTTCAGTCGGTCGTTGAAATCGAACAGGACTTCGGCGAGCGGTAGCTCCGAGACGATCTCCACCCGGCCGACTGCGAGGTAGTTGAACGTCGTGTTCTGGCCGCGCCGGTCGCGGCAGAGCTCCATCACCGCGCCCACGTAGCGCTCGGGCATGCGGACCGACGCCTTGATGAACGGCTCTTCGGCGCGCGCGATGGCCCCCGGATCGGGGAAGAACGAGGGGTTGTCGATGTCCACCCGCTCCCCCGAGGTCAAGTGGAGGATGTAGCTGACCGAGGGAGCGGAAAGGAGCAGCGCCAGGTCGTACTCGCGCTCCAGCCGCTCCTGCACCACTTCCAGGTGGAGCAGCCCCAGGAAGCCGCAGCGAAATCCGAAGCCGAGAGCGGTCGAGCTGTCTTTCTGGAAGGTGAGCGAGGCGTCGTTCAGCTTCAGCTTGTCGAGCGCCTTGGCGAGATCTTCGTATTCGTCGGTGGCGATCGGATAGATGGAAGAAAATACCACCGGCTTCGCCTCTTTGTAGCCGGGCAGCGGCGCGGCGGCCGGGCGGGCGACGTCGGTAATCGTGTCGCCCACGGCGATGTCCGAGACCGATTTGACTCCCGCGATCACGTAGCCCACGGCACCTGCTTCGAGTGCCGCGGTCTTTACCCGCTTCAATTGCAAAAGGCCGACCTCTTCGACGTCATACTCGCGGCGCGAGTGCATCAACACCACTTTCTGCCCCGGTCGGATCGCCCCTTCCTTGACCCGGATCAGCAGGACGACGCCGCGGTAGGCGTCGTATTGGGCGTCGAAGATCAGCGCCCGCAGGGGATCTTCGACCTTGCCCTGGGGCGGCGGCAGGCGGGTCACCACCGCTTCGAGCACGTCATCGATGCCGATGCCCTGCTTGGCCGAGCAGAGCACCGCCTCGAACGGATCGAGCCCAAGGTCGGCGTCGATCTCCTCGCGCACCCGGTCGACGTCGGCCGAGGGGAGGTCGATCTTGTTGATCACCGGCACGATGGTGAGGTCGTATTCCATCGCGACGTAGAGGTTGGCGAGCGTCTGCGCCTCGACCCCTTGGGAGGCGTCGACCAGCAGCAGCGCTCCTTCGCACGACATCAGCGAGCGCCGCACCTCGTGCGAGAAATCGACGTGGCCGGGGGTGTCGATCAGGTTCAGGCGATAGGTGATGCCGTCCTTCGCGGTATAGGACAGGCTCACTGTGTTGCTCTTGATCGTGATGCCCCGCTCGCGCTCGATGTCCATCGAGTCGAGCAGCTGGTCGCGGAATTCGCGCTTCTCCACCCCGCCGCAGCGCTGGATCAGGCGATCCGCAAGCGTCGATTTGCCGTGGTCGATGTGCGCGATGATGCAGAAGTTGCGGATGTCTTCCAAAGGAGGCCTCGATGCCCGGCGGGAGCGCCCCGAAGCGGCCGATCCCGCCGGAACCATCGATTCTACAACGCCGTCAGTCCCAAATCCGCTTCCACCAGGGCTCCTCCTCGCCGACCGGGGTGGAGACGCTCGCGAGATTCATCTTGCCGCGGATCTTGTTGACGTCCCAACCGGTCAGGTGGGCGAGCGTCTGGGCTTCTTTATCCTGCCGCCGGGGCAGTTCGCGCCGATACTGCCGCGCCTCCTCGCAGCGGTCGTCGCCTTTCCACGGATGGCGCAGAACGTAGCGCCCCTGGAAGTTCTCCCGGTCCGCCGTCTGCTGGAACACCAGGTCCTCCGGGAAGTGCGCCCGGTCGTAGCGCAGGTGGAGGCGGGTGACGAAGACGTTCTGGCCGCCGCCGGAAGGCATGAAGCCGCGCCCCCCGGAGTTTGAACTGCCGTCCAGCCAGAAGACCCCCAGCTCGCGCAGCTCGGCTTGAGAGAGCGGCTCGGCGGCGCACGGATCGCACCAGCTCATGTCCCAGGCGTATTCGAGGAAGACCGCCTGGGAATCCTCCTTCTTCACCTGCTGGGTGAACATCGCCTTGTAGAAGTCCCCGAACTCGTCTTTGACGTACGGCGGGATCTCGTCGCCGGAAGGGAGCTTGACCGTCCGGTAATTGGTGGTCTCGACCCGGCCCTGGCGCGAGAGGGTGTAGACGAACATCTCCTGCGCGCCCGCCGAATTGACCATTCCGAGGCGGATCGGCAGCATGAATTTTGCCGCTTCGTAGGCGACCTGGAGCGGCCGGAGCGAGCTGAAGCCGAGCTTCGACTGCTCCTTCAAGTTGACCTTGGCGACGAAGAACTTCATCCCCTGTTTGATGTAGGCGCCGAGCACGCCGGAAGCGCCGTCGGGAATGCGATAGCCGCTCTCGCGTAGCCAGGTCTCGAGCCCTGAACTCTGGGTGGCCGAGAGGATCAGGATGTCGTATTCGCCCACCGTGTACTTCGCCTCGATCTTCACGCCAAGCTTCTCGGCACGATCCATCGCCATCCCGCCGACCGCCCCGCCCGCCACCCCCGAAGGAGCGGCCATCGTCTCGTAGACCCGCCGGTCGCAGGGGTTGTCGTCGAAATACTCGACCAGCCGCGGCGCCGTGTAGGAGTCGAGATGGTCGATCAGGCCTTTGTCCGCGACGTGGATCTGCTCGCGCTTCAAGACCACCGGAACCGGGATGACCACCGCGAACTCTTTGGGATCGCCCTTGAAGTCGTTCGCCATCGTGAGCACGGTCCGATCGCCGTCGCGCACCATGACGATCTGCGAAGCCTGGTTGAACAGCTTGGTGTCCGCCTTTGCGACGTAGAAGCCGCAGAACGCGAAGATCGCGGGCGTCAAAGGCCCCGCGGCCAAGCAGGCCGCCAGGGCGAGCAGGAGTCCTCTGTGCCGTCCTTCCGTGTGGCGAGCCATTGGGTATCTTCCTTTCTTTCTCAAGGGAACCTAGACCAGTCCGGGAGCCGCGAGGCCCGCGGTCCCTGGCGTGTGGGGTGAAACGGAACGCGGCAGATCTCCAGCCGTCTCGCGAGCCGGGCGCGTTCCGGCTTGCCGCCAATCGAACCGCTCTCCGGGAAAGACCCGATCGAGAACCGGCACGAGAAGGCACGTCGCGACCAGCGAGAGCAACAGCCCGTTCGGCCGGTAGAGCACGAAGGTGACGAAACCCGCGCCGAGCGCCACCACCGCAGCGAAAACGATCCGCCCGAGGCGCGAGTCGGGGGTGGTCTTAGGGTCCGAGATCATGAAGAACGCAAAGATCAGGAAAGCCCCGTTGCTCAGCTGGTGGAGCGGCGTCGCGTTCGGCTGGCCGAGCCAGACGGCGCGGGCGAACAGGATTGCGACGTAGAAGGCGAGGAACGCGTAGGTGACGTCCGAGCGGAGCGCGCGATGAACCACCATGCCGCCCAAACAGGCGATCAGGAAGCCGAACAGAGCGGCATTGCCCCACTGGGCGGGAGAGACCCAACCGCCGCCGGAGAGGATCGCCGCGACAATCGCGAAATCGGTCGGGTTGAACAGGTGTTTGCCGCGGTATCGCAAAACGAACTTGCTGCCCACGGCGACCGTCGCCGCGGCGAGTGCCAGAAACAGCGAGTTGGTGCGCAACAGCAGACAGAGCGAAAGGCCGGAGATGAGGGCGCTCCGCGGCTCGAACGCGGGAAGTCCGGCCCACTTGCCGGCGAGCCACTGCACGCCGAGGCAGGTGGCGAGGATCGCCGCGATCCGTACCGGCGGAACCTCGAAATCGAGCACAGCCACCCCATAGAGCAGCAAGGAGGCGAGAACCGCGATCTGGTAGTGGCGGGGGTCGGCGAGCAGGCTACTTTTAAGCGTTGGCATCGAAATCACCCTCGGAGCGGGACAGGTCGGCACCGTTTCATTCTCTTGGACACCGAACGAGACCGCAAGGAAACCGCGACGCTTTCAAAACCTCGCACGTATACGCCCAGATGGATAAAATCACCCGGTTCATGAGGGCGGAACCTTCGTACCGTCCCCTTGGGCCCGCTTCCGACGTACCCGGATTCACAAGCCAAGCGACACACCGAGGAGGTTCTCCCCTATGTTCAAACCCCCGATCCTCGCCGCCGCAACCCTCCTACTCGCCGCAATTCCGCCCGCGGGCGCCGCGGGTCCCGCGCCGATCGGCGCCAAGGCGCGCGCCAGCTCTTGCACCACTTGCTCACAGACCACACCCTCGGTCGCCGGGCTCGCCTCGGGCGAATTCATGGTCGCCTGGGAAGGGGAGAGTTCGATCGATGCCAAAGGAGTCGTCGGCCGGCTGTTTAAGAACACCGGCCTGCCGAAAGCCGCCGACTTCCAGATCAACAAGGGGATCGTGCCGCCGGAGCAGTTCGACGTCTCGGTGGCCGGAGACGCAACCGGATACGTTGCGGCCTGGTCCTCCGTGGCGAACGCCAACAGCGACGTGTTCGCGCAGCGTTACTCGCTCGCCGGAGTCCCTCAGGGAACGCCGCTCCTGGTCAATGTGGATAACCCGGCCCTGCCGCCCTATGCCGACTTCAACCCGACCGTCGGGCGCACGGCAGGCGGCGGTTTCGTGATCGCCTGGATTCGCTATCTTTCGCCGGGAGCCACGACTCCAGGAACCGACCCGGAGATCCTGATTCGCCGCTTCGACAAGAACGGCTTGGCGCTCGGGAGTCCGGTCAAGTTGAACACCCGGCTGGTCAACGGCGATCGCCCCGACCTGTGCGTCGACTCAAACGGCCAGATCGACGTCGCTTGGACCACCGCCGACGGCTTCCCGCTATTCCAGCCGAACCATAAAGGGGTCTCCCTGCGCCGGATCTCCGCGGCCGGCGTGCTCCAAGGCGCCGAGACCATCGTCGCCCCACCCCTCGCGAGCAATGCCCAGATGAACATCTCTTGCGGCACGGGCGGCAATTTCGTCATCGTCTGGGAAAGCGATCAGCCGCCGGCGATCGACCGGTTCGACATTCTAGGCGCCCGCTACACCAAGCTCGGGCGGCGCGTGGGCAACGTGTTCCGGGTCAACTCGGTGACCGCTGAAAACCAAAGAAACCCCGCGGTCTCGCATGACTCCAAGGGCAATTTCGTGGTGGTCTGGGAGCACAACCTGACTTTCGGCGGCGCGATCAACGGCCGCCGTTTCTCGGTAGCCGGCGTGGCTACCGGACCGGACTTTCCAGTCGACACCTACCCGTCGGGCAATCCGCGTTCGATCGAACCGGAGATCGCCCACGTCGGCACCGCGGGCAACTTCGTCGTCGCTTTCCAAGATGGCTTGCAAGGGGTCTGGATGCGCCGCTTCACCCCCGGCACGCCGTTCCTGGCGCAAGCCTCCGTCGAGGGGCCGGAAGGGGAAGACTCGGTGGACGCCGACTCCGCCGCCGAAACGCCTGAGCCGTAGCCTTCCTCGCGGAACAAAGCCTTGCCAAACGGCGCCCTTTTTTCGGGCGCCGTTTTTCTTTGTCCTTGCCAGAGCTCAAACGACCGCCGTCGCCGAACCGTAAGAAGGACAGGTCTAGACAAAACCCTTCGGTGCGGCCGCGCTGATCGACTTCTTCAGCAAGGAGTTTTTTCCATGTTCAACCTAAAGACAGCAGTCACCGCAGCAGCGCTCTCGGTAGAATTCCTAGCCGGCCCGTTGAGTTCGGTGGCTTTGGCCGCCGCGCCGGCCAAAGCCGGTCCGCCGTTTTCCCTAAGCTCGTGCTCCGATTGTCAACAGCGTGAACCGAAAGTTGCGGTGGCCCCGGCCGGCGATTTCATCGCCGCCTGGCAAGGAGAAGGTAACGCCGGATTGGATGGCGTGCCGGGCCGGAGCTTCAAAGCCAACGGCACGGCCCTCGGCTCGGATTTCGCTTTCGTCGGCAGCGATTCCTCATCCGCCAAAGACGTCGATCTCGCCGCTTCGAAGAACGACGTCGTCGCCGTCTGGGCCGAGAACGATCGAATTTTCGCGCAGCGGCTGGGCTTTTCCGGCGAGCGAATCGGTGACCGGATTCAAGTCTCGATCGACGACGCGAGCGGCCTTTCGATCTCGCGCCATCTGAAGCCCGCTGCGGCCCGCGCGGCGGATGGTTCGTTCGTCGTCGCCTGGGTGCGCTTCGTCCTCGGCACGGACAATCCGGAGGTTCTCGTCCGTCGCTTCGACGCACAGGGCCTGCCGAAAACCGGTCAGGTGAAAATCAATACCGGTCTGGTGAACGACTCCCGACCGGACCTCTGCATCGACACGGCAAACCGCACGATCGCGACCTGGACCAACGTCGACACCTTCCAGCCGTTCCTCTCGACCTTGAAGGGTGTTTCAATGCGACGGCTGGGACCGACCCTCGCGCCGCTCGAAGGCGAGCGGACTATTGCTCCGCCGCGTGCCCGGGAATCGACCGCCGCGGTCTCCTGCGGCAAAGGCGGAACCTTCGCCCTCGTCTGGCAGACCGACCAGAGCCCGGCGCTCGATCGCGGCGACCTCTTGGTCCGTCGCTTCAGCCGCCTCGGCCGGCCGCTCGGCACCACGATCGTCAACCAGCAGCGGGACGGCGTCCAGCGCCATCCGACCCTCTCGTACGAGCCGTCGGGCGGCTTCACGGTCGCCTGGACGAGCGATGGAGACGGCAATGCGGATGCCGATGCGGGGATCGTGGCCCGGCGGTTTTCGGCGGCCGGCGCGGCGCTCTCCGACGATTTCCTGGTTGCTGCAGGGGCGGACCGTCACCTCGGGCTGCCGGCGATCGGATATGCCGCAGACGGCAGTGCGGTGATCGTCTGGCAGAACAGCCTGACGGGGGTGTTCGGCCAAAGGTTTTCGCCCGCCCGCTGAAGGCGCGGGCCCCCTCACCACACAACCAGGGGCGACGCTCCGCTCGGCGTCGCCCATTTTGCAGGTCCGCGGTACACTCCCCGCCTGATGTCTCGCCGCCCCTGGTTTTTCGCCCTCCTGCTCGGCCTGTGGGCTTTTCCGCCAGCCGCCGTTTCGGCTCCATCGCTAGGGTCAATATCGGCGGAAGGCGACGAAAGCTGGGTCTCCTCGGGGCAGGCGCGAAGCGGGCGGGCGAACCCCGCGCACCTTTCTGTAGGTGAGCACTCGATCCACCGCAAGATCGGCAAACTGGGGCGCCATCGCCTTACTCTGCCGACTCGCACGGCGAGCCTCCCCTCGGCCCGGACGCTGCCGTATGACGACGTCATCCATTCGATCGACGACGCCCGGTCCTCCATCCCGCTCCGCCTGCGCATTCACCGTTTCAACGAATGATCGGCTGATCCCTCCTCTCGGAGCCTCTTACAGCGCCCGCGCGGAATTCGTCCGCCCGGCGCCACCCCGAGAACGATCGCGTCGCCGACCTCCCTTTTGAGGCCGGCGCGCCTCCGCTGGTGAGGATCTCTTCGTGAAGCCAAATTTCCGTGGCCTGCGCTACGCGTTCGCCCTGTCCGCTCTTTCCCTCTTCGCCCCTGCCGCCGACGCGTTCGAAGGTCGGCTCCTGTTGCCCGACGGCCAAACCGCATCGGGATTCGAGGTTTCGGTGGTCGGCCGCGCGAGCGCGGCGCTCACCGATTCCGACGGCGGTTTTTCGATCGCGCCGGACCCTGCCGTGCCGTTCGAGCTGATCGCAATCGGCCCAGGCGGCCAGGTCTCGCCGCCCGTGCGGGTCGAGAGCCTGCCGGCTTCTGGCCCTCTCGACGTGACGCTCGCCGCCACCTTCCGCGAGACGATTACCGTTGCGACGGGAGTGGCCGCCGAGATTGAGGCTCCGCCCGCCGCCGCCCTGCTCACCCTCGCGCAGGAGAATCTGGAGCAGCGCAGGCCAGAGCGGCTGGTCGACGCGCTCGACGGGGTGGCCGGCGTGGTCAAATCCGACGAAAGCCTGGCGGGCGTCCCCTCGCTCCGCGGCCAGGCCCGCGGCCGGACGCTGATCCTGCTGGACGGGGCCCGGGTCACCGCCGAACGGCGGGCGGGAGCCTCGGCCACCTTCCTCGATCCGTTCACCCTCGGCTCGATCGAGGTCGCCCGGGGAGCCGGGGCGGTCGCCTACGGGTCGGACGCCTTCGGCGGGGTGATCCACGCCCGGCCGCGAGATCCCCAGCCGGGGCCGTTTTCGCTCCGCTTCGACCTGTCCCAGGGCCTGCTCGCCTCGGAGGAGACGGCAGGCGGCCTGGAGATCTCGAAGAGCTTGGGAGAAGGTGCGTTTCTCGCCTCGATTCAATCGCGTCGCGGCCGGGACGGCGAGGACGGAAAGGGCCGCCCCATCCCGCTCTGGCAATACGACGGCCAGGGCGCCGCCCTGCGATATACCGGGCCGACCGGCCACGGCCGGCTGCGGGTTGGATTCGCCTACGACGAGGCGACCGACGTGGGCAAGCCCGCTTCGGACTCGGATCGGAACCTCACGAACTACCCGCAAGAGACCTCCCGCCGCTTCAATCTGGCGCTCGACACGAGAGCCCGCGGCGGTTGGGAGAACTTCGACCTGTCGATGGCGATCTCAGACTACCGCCTGGTGCTCGATCGCGATCGGCTGGCGACGTCGACCACCACCCGGATCTTTGAGACCTCGGATGTCTCGTCCTACGACGCGGCCCTGCGGGGCGTGGCCTCGCGCGCCGCGCTCGGCGGCCGGATTCAGCTGGGGCTCGACCTCTCGGCCCGCGTGGGTCTCGAAGCGATCGCCCGGCAACAGCTTCACAACAGCGCGGGCAACCCCACGACGGTGGTCCGGGCGCGAGCCATTGAGGACGCCGACCGCACGGACCTTGGCGCTTTCGGCACCTGGGACCGAGCGCTCGGCTCGAAGGTTTCGCTTTCGATGGGGGTCCGGGGCGACTCGGTGCGGAGCACCAACTCTGGCGGCTTTTTCGGTGATCGCAGCGAGACCGACGGCACGTTCTCCGGCCAGGCGGCGCTCACATTCCTGCCGTTTCCCGACTCGACGATCTCCCTCCAAGCGGCGCGCGGTTTTCGCGTGCCGACCCTCTCCGATCGCTACTTCAAAGGGCCGTCCGGCCGCGGCACGGTGACCGGCAACCCGGATTTGGAACCCGAGACGAGCCTCCAATTCGATTCCGCCTTCCGCTGGGCGCGCGGCGGTAGATCGGTCGCGCTCTACGCCTATCGCTACCGGATCGACAACCTGATCGAGCGCATCCAAACCGGCCGTGATTTCTTCTTCCGCAACAGCGGCGAAGCACGCATCGAAGGCGTCGAAATCGAATCTCAACTGCCGCTCGGACGAGGTTTCGGACTGGAGCTGCTGGCCGCTTGGAGCCGCGGAACGAACCTCGACAACGATCTTCCCGTCGACGACATCGGAGCCCCGAACGCCGGAGCGACCTTCCGCTGGGCCGGGGCGCGAGCCTGGGCCTATTTCCGCGCCGCGGCCTACGCCAAGGACAACCGGCCGGGACCGTCGGAGCAGGAAGTCCCCGCCTACGAACGCTACGACCTGGGGCTCGGCTGGCGCATCAACGAAACCTTCGAGCTACGCCTGCTCGGCCGCAACCTGACCGACGAGCTGTATCTCGAATCGGCCGATGCGGTTTCGGCGTTCGCCCGCGGGCGGACGATGTCGGTGGGGCTGGTCGGGAGGATCTAAGAACTTCAGGGGGAGTGCCGGCCCCGCTTTCCAATCCGCGAGGCCGGCACCGCTCTTTGAGGGAGGGGAGAGAAGAGCAGCAACGGTGGCTCAGACCGTTGCCTCTTCTTTCTACGCCGACGGTTGGAGGAAGTTGCATCGATTTTCGGCCCTCCGAGGGCGGTAGACTTGCACGCGATGAAACCTCTGCTCGAAACCCTCCCCGAAGCGCAGCAGCGACTATGGCCGGACCTGGCGGTGGTTCCGTCGCGGTTCGTTTTGTATGGCGGCACGGCGCTCGCTCTACGGCTTGGCCACCGGATCTCGGAAGATTTCGACTACTTTACGAGCGTGCCGTTCGACCCCGACGCGCTCGAACGAGAACTCGGAGCGCTCCGCGCGGATAAAACAATTCAGTCCTCGACCAATACCTTGGTCATAGTCGTCAATCGCGGAGGGCCGGTCAAACTCTCGTTCTTCGGCGGTCTCAGGCTACGGCGAATCGCTGATCCCGACTCGCTCGACTCTTTCAATTGGCGTATCGCCTCTCTGCTCGACCTGGCGGCGACCAAGATGGGTGCCGTCCAGGGGCGGGCTGAAGCAAAGGACTACTTGGACATCGCGCGCCTGCTGGAGGAGGGAATCGGCTTGGAACAAGCGCTCGGCGCGGCAAAGGGCGTTTACGGTCCGAGCTTCAATCCCGTTCTCTCCCTCAAATCGCTATCGTTCTTTGGGGATGGTGATCTGCCCACACTTCCGGAAAGGGTTCGCGATCAACTTCTCGCGGCTGCGGATGCCGTTGACCTCAGCTGGCTGCCGGCGATGCCCGCTCTGCCCGGAGACCTGGCAGGATGAGACCGCTCGAAGAAGTCGCCAAGTGGTTGTTCTGGTGGAAGAGCCCTCAGGAGGCGCTTGCCGATCCGCACCGCTTCCTTGCCCAGGTGATGGTCTACGGCGACGTGGAAGACATCCTCGCGGCCCGGGAGCACTTTCCGGAATCGGCTTGGCGCGCGGTGCTCCTAGATCCTCCTACCGGCCTGTTCGATCCGCGATCGTGGGCCTACTGGCACCTCGTGTTCCACATGGAAAAACCTGCCGAGCCGCCGAGCCGAGCTGCGATGCTGGAACAGCTGCCCGATCGGCCTCACTGGAAACACGCCGGCTAACTCAGAGCTCCCGCCATGCCTACGCGAAAATTCATCGCTCTCCTCCTTGCGATCAACGTCGGAAGGCACACCGTCAAGATGGATCGGCTGCGCGAGCTGTTCGAGGTCCTCGGCCTCCAAGAGGTCGAGACCTTCATCGCGAGCGGCAACGTTATTTTTGACTCGCCGGTTAAGGACGTTAGGAAGTTGGAGTTGCAAATCGAGGGGCACCTCAAAGAGTCGCTCGGCTACGCGGTCACCACGTTCCTGCGCACCCCTGCCGAGGTCGCTCACGCCGCCGCGTATCAGCCTTTTCCCGACGCACCGGAGGACTCGACCCTCTACGTCGGTTTCCTCGCCGCCTCGCCGAGTGCCGAGGTGCAGGCGAAGGTGGTGGGGTGCTGCACCGCGATCGACGAGTTTCACGTCCACGAGCGCGAGGTCTACTGGCTCTGCCACGGGAGGTTCAGCGACTCGCCTTTCTCCGGCGCCAAGCTCGAAATAGCGCTCGGCATGCCGACCACACTACGGAATCTGACGACGGTGCGGAAGCTGGCGGCGAAGTATTTTTCGGCGTCTTAGGCCACTTCAAGTGGTAGATTTGCCGTGACTGCCTAGTCTGAACTTGGGCTTCCGCGCAGAAAGGGTTCTTCCATGCATCGTCCGGATTTCGTCGCACCGCCAGGTTTCGCCGATTTCTCGAAGAGCGAGCAGATCGAGTATCTCCAGACTCTGTGGGATCAGATCGCGGAAACCCCAGAAGAACTTCCGGTGCCGGAGAGTCATCTTGCCCTGGCTGAACAGCGGCTCGCTGCCTACCGGCGAGAGCCAGCTCTCGCACTCCCGGCCTACGAGGAACTCGACCGGGTGGTCAAGAAGTTCGGTGGCTGACTTCCACCTTGTATTGGAGCCACAGGCCAACCTCGATATTGAATCTGCGGTCGGGTGGTACGAAGGGGAGCGGGAAGGACTCGGCTTGGAGTTTGCCGGAGAGCTTCGTTCGACGTACGACCGCATCCTCGAGGGGCCGCTCAAGTATCAGTTGCTGCGCTCCGATCTCCGACGCGCCTGGCTCAAGCGATTTCCTTATGCGGTGTTCTTCGCCTGCGAGGAAACCGACGTAGTGGTCGTGGCCGTGCTCCACGCAAGTCGGACCGCAGAGGAATGGCAAAGTCGGCGGAACTAGCCTCTGCCCTAACAAAAAAGGGCGGCCCCGAAGGGCCGCCCTCTGAAGAACCCCGCTGTCCGTCCGCCTCAGCTCGTCTTGCGCGAGAGGATTGCTTCCCGGCCGGCGAGGTAGAGCAAGACGACGATAATCGCGAAGGGGATCAGCGAGAGCAGATCCGAATTGGCCCCTTCGAGGAAGGGGTTGTTCTTGGTCATGAAGTCGGTGATCGCCTGGGTGAAGTCGTCCAGCACGCCGGCCATGAAGGCGATCAGGATGCCGGCGATCGCTCCACCCGCAATGTAACCGGAAGCCATCAGCACGCCGGGGCTCTTGTCGCCTTCGGCGGTCAGCTCGTCTTCGGTGAGGTTCTTGCCCGCGAACTTCTTCTTCGTGTAGAGATCGACCAGCCAGCGCACCGCGCCGCCGATGAAGATCGGGCTCGACGAGGAGAGCGGCAGGTAGACGCCGACCGCGAACGCCAGCGACGGGATGCCCGACATTTCGAGCACGAGCGAGATCATCACGCCGAGCAGCACCAACCCCCAGGGGAGCTGGCGATTCAAGATGCCCTTGATGATGTAGGACATCAGCGTCGCCTTCGGCGCATCGAACTTGGTGACCTTGGAGCCATCGGGCCGGATCCGGTGCGTACCGTTGATCCCCGCGTCCACCAGATACACGGGGACTCCGGCGTCATTAACCAGAAAGTGCGTCGCCGATCCACCCTCGGGGTCCTGGTGGAACCAGACGTGATAGGTGGCGGAATCGGTCTTCGCCTGAACGCCCTTGAGCGTTTCCGGCTTCGCCGAAAGCTCACCGGCCGGCGCCACCAGGCCGTTGGGAAAGTTCTCCAACCGCTTGTAGACGACCTTTCCCGAGCCGTCGATCAGATAGGTCCCCGGATCGACTCCGGCGGTCGTGTCGGTCGGGGCGACCGCGAGCGTGCGGTAGGCGCCACCGACCGGCGGCGCGATCGGATCGGAGTATGCAGGCAGGGCCGCCGCGCGATCGCCGGCAAGGGTCGGTGCGTTTTCCACCGCTTCGTAGGTCACGCGCGGCACGTAGACCGTGCCCACCTCGTTCAGCTTGAGGAGGATCGGCCCGAGCACGACCGCCGAGGCGAGCGCGCCGACCAGGATCGCGATCTGCTGGAGCTTCGGCGTGCCGCCGACCAGGAACCCGGTCTTCAAGTCCTGGGAGGTCGTACCGCCGTTGGATGAAGCGATGCAGACGATCGCGCCGATCGAGAGGGCGGTCACGTAGTAGGTCTGGCCGGTCTTGTCGAGCGCCAGGAAGATCAGGCAGGTGAGTAGCAGGGTCGCGACCGTCATGCCCGAGATCGGGTTCGACGACGAGCCGATCTCGCCGGTCAGGCGGGACGACACGGTGACGAATAGGAAGCCGAAAATTACGATCATCAGCGCGCCGAGGAGGCGGGTGCCGAACCCGGCATCGACGTAGAGGTCGTTGGACAAGATGATCAGGGCCATCAGGACGACGATGCCGATCAGCACGAATTTGAACGGCAGATCCAAATCGGTGCGCTTGACCTGGGCGGGCGACACCTCGCGCCGATTGGACTTCATGTCCTTCAAGCCCTCGCGCAGGCCGTTCCAGATCGTCGGCAGCGAGCGGAAGAGCGAGATGATGCCGCCCGCCGCTACCGCTCCGGCGCCGATATAGAGCACGTAGGCGCCGCGGATCTGGTTCGGTCCCATCTCAGCGATCGGAATCGTGCCGGGCGCGAGCGGGCCGGTCATCCCCTCGCCGAAGAATTTGATCGCGGGGATCAGCACCAGGTAGGCGAGCACGCCGCCCGCGCACATGATCGACGCGATGCGCGGGCCGATGATGTAACCGACGCCGAGCAACTCGGGGGAGATCTCGGCCGAGATCGATCCGGCTTTGAAAGGCGCGCCGAAGACCTTCTCGGGCGTGTCCTTCCAGAGCCTGAACGCGGCCATCGCCGTCTTGTAGATGAGACCCAGGCCGAAGCCGGCAAAGATCGCCTTGGCGCCCGAGGCCGCCTCTTCACTGGTCGCCTGGGCGTTGCCGCCCGCCGCCGCGATCGCCCGCTCCTCGTCCGACGCCGCGGCTTTGAGCACTTCGGCGCAGGCCGTGCCTTCCGGATACTTGAGCAGACCGTGCTGCTTGACGATCAACGCGCGGCGGAGCGGAATCATCATCAAAATGCCGAGCAGGCCGCCGAGCACCGCCACCAGCGTCACGCGGAAGATTTCGAGTCCGAAACCGAGGATCAAAATCGCCGGCATGGTCACGCCGACGCCGAAGGCGATCGATTCGCCCGCCGAGCCCGCCGTCTGCATGATGTTGTTTTCGAGGATGGTGGAGCCGCGGAAACCCATCTTGCTTAGCAGCTTGAACAGCGTGATCGCGATGACCGCGACCGGGATCGACGCGCTCACCGTCAAGCCGACCTTCAGCACCAGGTAGAGGGAAGAGGCACCGAAGATGATGCCGAGCAGGGTGCCCACGATCAGCGGCAGGGCGGTCAGCTCGGGCAGGTTCGCCTCGGCCGGGATGAAGGGCCGGAATTCGGCATCGCCGGAACCCGGTGACTCGGACGTCTTCGCCATACGTTTCCTCCGGAAGGAAGGCTCTCTAAAGTGCGGCCTAAACTGTGCTCCTAGCAAGCGTTCTGCCAGTTTAGCACGGCCCTTCCGGGGGACTTGTCAGGAGCCCGGAACCGCTCTTCCGGAGGACAAATCGGGCGGCAGCGTCCCTTCGCGAGGGCGGGACGCCGACCCGGCATGGATATTCGGATCAGGGGATCTGGCAACCTCCGCCCAGCTGGTAGCAACGGTAGGAGAAGTATCCGGTGGCCGAAGCCACCGGGTCTTCGCCCCCGGCCGAGTAGCAAGTGCTGGTCAACACCGGCTCGCGACAGATATAGCACGAGACGTAGCTCCAGAGGTTGGTCTCAAGGTTGGCCGTCGCGTATGAGCAAATCGTCCCGGAGGCCCAGAGAGTAGGGGTCGTAACCAGCGGACCGCAGCGGCAATAGGCCGCTTGCGCCGCTGTGGGCTGGATCAGAGCGAGGGCGGCGGCAAAGATCAGGCAGGCGACGAATCGTTTCATTGGATTTCCTCGAACGATGGCATGCCCGGATCAGTCGGGGTGCCACTACATTAGGTGGATCTGGAGAACCTGAACGGGACGAGCCCCGAAGACGCGCTTACGGCTCTTCGATCTCGATCGTCAGCCGCCCGAAATCGCCCCCCGCGAATCGCTCGGCGACCCGGTCGTCGGTAGCGATCGCTCCAACCTCGACCAGGAACATGAGCACCCGCTGGCCGACGTCACCCAGCACGCCGTCGAAGCGGAGCCCGACTTCGTAATAGGGAGAGCCGTCGGCGGCGACGCGGAACATCGAACGGATCACTTCGGCATCGAGCTCGATCTCCCCACCGGCCGCGGCGCAGAGCAGGCGACAGCGGGTGTTGGGCAGAATCCGCTCGGGTGTCGAGACGGCGGCCCCGAACAGGCCAAAATTGATCAACCGCGCAGGAGCGAGGCGGGGAACGGACGGAAGTGCGTCGGTCCGGGAAACTGAGTCGAGATCGCGAGTAGAGCCGGCGAGAGGTTCCATAATTCACGTAAGACACCGGATCGGGCAAAACGTGAAGGAGTCGGCCCGTCGCGCTCCCCGGATCTTTCGGCACTGTTGATCTAGTGGATGCCGAAGAGATCACCCAGCTCCTGGCCGCCTGGCGCGGCGGCGACCGGGGCGCGCTCGATCGGCTGGTGCCGCGGGTCTATGGCGAGTTGCGCCGGGTCGCTGATCGTTACCTGCGCCGCGAACGGACGGACCACACGTTGCAGCCGACCGCCCTGGTCCATGAGGCTTATCTGCGCCTGACCGGCGCGGAACGTCCCGAGTGGCGCGATCGGCTACATTTTTATGCGGTCGCGGCGCAGGTGATGCGACGCATCCTCGTCGATCACGCGCGCGCCCACCGGGCGGACAAGCGGGGCGGCGGCGTGCGGTTCCTGCCGCTCGACGAAGGAACCGCGGCGGTCGGCGAACGGGCGGCTGAGCTGATCGCCCTCGACGATGCCCTCGAATCCCTGGCCAAGATCGACCCCAGGAAGGCGCGCATCATCGAGCTGCACTATTTCGCCGGACTCTCCGTCGCCGAAACCGCCGAGGTGCTCGATCGATCGATTTCGACTGTTGTGCTCGAAGCCCGCCTGGCCCGCGCCTGGCTGGTCGCGGCGTTGCGCGAGCCGGCCCATGTCTAAACCCCCACCCCGCGCCTCGACGGATTGGCCTCGGGTCGAAGCGGCGTGGCGGACGGCGATCACCGCCGCGCCGGGCGAGCGCGGTAGCGTTCTCGATGTGGCTTGCGGCGAGGATGCCGCTCTGCGCGCCCAGGTGGAAGACCTGATCGCCGCCGACGCGAATTCCGAGCGGGTGATCGTCGAAGCGGTCGCCGCGGGAGCCCGGCTGCTCGCGAGCGGCGCGGCGAACTGCCGGCAGATCGGACCGTACCGGCTCGAACGCGAGCTGGGCCGGGGAGGGACGAGCACCGTCTACCTCGCCCGGAGCGAAGGCGGGCCGGTCGCGCTTAAGTTGCTGGACCGCGACCGGCTCGACGGGCGAAGCGTCGTCGCCCGGTTCGAGGCCGAGCGGCGCGCCCTTTCCGCCCTCGATCACCCCGACATCGCACGCCTGCTCGACGTCGGCCTCGCCGAGGACGGCCGGCCCTACGTCGCGCTGGAGTGGATCGACGGCCTGCCGATCGATGCCTGGTGCAATGCGCGCGGACTGGACATCACGGCCCGGGTGCGGCTGTTCCGCAGGGTCTGCGCCGCGGTCCACGCAGCGCACCAGAGGCTGGTGGTCCACCGCGATCTCAAACCGGGCAACGTCCTGGTCACGCCGGAGGGCGCGCCGAAACTGCTCGACTTCGGCCTCGCGAAGCTGTTGGGGGATTCCGAGGGCCTGCCGGCCGACCCGACTGCGACGGCCCTGCGCGCCCTCACCCCCGCCTACGCGAGCCCCGAGCAGGTGCGCGGCGAACCGGTCTCGACCGCGACCGACATCTACTCGCTCGGCGTCCTGCTGTTCGAGCTTGCGACGGGCAGACGGCCGATTCGGACCGAGGGTCTCGCTCCCGCAGAGGTCGAACGCGCGATCTGCGAGCAGCCCCCGAGCTTCACCGCGGTGCGCCTGCCCGCCGACCTCGAAAACATCCTGCGGATGGTGCTGCGCAAAGAGCCCGAGCGCCGTTACGGCTCGGTCGCCCAGCTCGACGAGGATCTCGGTCGCTTCCTCGCCGGCCGGCCGGTCGTCGCGCGGCCCGACACCTGGGCCTATCGGACGACCAAGTTCGTCCGTCGCCACCGCTGGGCCGTGGCGGCGGCCTCCGCGTTTCTGGCCCTAATCCTCGCGTTCGCCGTCTCGCTCGCCCTCCAGTCCCGCCGCTTGGCCCGCGAACGCGACCGGGCGGAACGTACCGCCGGCTTTCTGATCGACCTGTTCGAGATTTCCGATCCGAGCGAATCGCGCGGCGCCTCGGTCACCGCGCGCGAAATGCTCGACCGGGGCGCCGTGCGACTGCGCACCGAGCTGGCCGACGAACCGGAGGTGCGCGCCTCGCTCCAAGAGACGATCGGCCGGGTGTATCAAAACCTCGGCCTCTTCAGCGGCGCCGAGCCGCTGCTGGTCGAATCGCTCGCCACCCGACGCCGGCTGTTTCCGGGCGATCATCCCGACGTCGCGAGCAGCCTCAACCGGCTCGCCGTGGTCCATGCCTTGTCGGGCGACTACGCCAAGGCCGAGCCGCTATTTCGCGAGGCGCTCGCGATGCGGGAAAGGCTGTTTGCCGAGGACGATCCGCTGGTCGTGGCGAGCCTGAACAATCTCGCCCTCCTGCTCCACGATCGCGGTGACTACGCGGCCGCCGAGCCGCTCTACCGTCGCGCTCTGCGGCTCGACCGCGAACATCCGGATCCCGACGGCGCCGCCACGGTCAATCTGGGGCTGCTGCTGATCGATCGGGGGGATTATGTGACGGCCGAGGCGCTCGTTCGCCCGGCGCTCGCGACGATCCGGATCCACGAGGGAGAGCTTCATTCGGAGGTCGCGCGTACGCTCGGCTTCCTCGGCTTGGCGCTTGAGGGCCAAGGGCGATGGGCCGAGGCTGAGCAATCGTTTCGCCGCGCGCTGGAGATCGACCAGACGGTCCAAAAAGGCGACCATCCGGACCTCGCACGCGATCTCCACCTGCTCGGCGCGCTGTTCCTGGAGCAAGGGAACCTAAAGGCGGCCGGGCCGCCTCTAGATCGCGCCGCCGAGATTCGTGAGCGGCTCTTTCCTCCGACACACCCGGAGCTTGCCGCGACCTGGGAGCGTCAAGGGAGACTGGCGCTCGCCCGAGGTGGCTCGAACGACCTCGTTCAGGCGGAAGAGCGGCTCGACCGCGCGCTCGCAGCGTTTCGCGCCTCTTTCCCCGCCGGCCATCCATCGACCGCCGACGCGCTCGTGCCGCTCGCCGAATTGCGCCTCCGGCAGGGCCGATGCGCAGACGCCAGGACTCTCTCCCATGAAGCGGTCGCGAGCCTTTCCGGAAAGCTTAGGGAAACCGACCGGCGTTTCGAACGGGCCGAGGCGGCCGTCGCGGCGGCAAGCCGATGCGGCGGCCGGCGCAATAAGGCTTTTGCACCGACGCTCCCGGGGCTTACCGACCAAAACGCCCATCGGTTTACGCCGCACTAGATGTAGAATCTTCTCCCCGCTTTTTTCGGTCTTTCGGAGGCCCACACCCATGTCGCTCCCGCTCTCGCAGCCCCGGGACAAAACTCCCGCGCGCCCTCGTTGGAAAGATGTACTGCTGATCGCGCTCGGGGTGTCCCTGGTCGGGATGTCCGCCTTTGCCTTCCGCGACGAGCTTTCGCGGATGACCGCGAAGCTTCATGCCGGGGCGACCGGCGGCGAGACCGTCTCGGTTTTCGATGTCCTGGTCGATCGCGACGCGCGGCAGTACGTCGACATCCTGTTCGACCGGCCGCTCGGTGAGGGTCTTCAGGGGCAGGTGCTGGCCGAGGCTCCCGCGACGATCGACCCGGCGATCGCCGGTTCATGGCGCTGGCAAGACACGAACGCGCTGCGCTTTTCTCCCAGCGGCGGCTTTCCGATCGCCTCCAAATATAAAATCGAGCTGATTCCTGAGCGCATTCTCCGGCCCGGTCAGATCTTTTCCGGCGACACCGAACTCGAGGTGGTGACCGACAGGTTTCTGGTTTCGGGCGTCGACGCCGAAGAAGAGGTCGCGGGCAAGGCGCGCATCGCGTTCCACGGCTTCTTCAAATTCAACTATCCCGTCGACCCTGAGGTGTTGATCAAGCAGATCAAGCTGGTCGATCCGGTCGCAGGTGAAGTGCCGATCCACCTGCTCACCAGCTGGAGCTCACAGGAGATCGAGTACCGCACCGACCCGGTGCAGAAGCAGGTCGACGAGCGGACGGCGAAGATCGTCATTTCGAAGGATCTGACGCCGGTCTCCGGCAGCATTCCGCTCGGCGAGGACTACCAGAAAGAAGTACCGATCGGCTCTTCGATCAAGCTCGTGGTTCGTGGGGTCGAAGCGGCACCGGGCGACAAAGAATCGACGATCACGATCCATTTCTCCTCGCCGGTCGAGGCCGCGGTCGCAGCGAAATACATCACGTTCACCCCGGCGGTCGCGTTCCAGCCGGCGGCCGACGGCACCAACGTCACCCTCACCGGTCCGTTCGCGCCGGGTTCGAAATACGCGATGAAGATCGGCAAGGGCCTGCCCGCGACCGACGACTCCTCGCTCCAAGAGGAGTATTCGAGCGACGTCGACCTGCCCGACCTCGAAGCGACCGTCGACTTCCAGAGCCAGGGAATCTTCCTCTCCGCCTCGGGCAGCCACACGGTGGCAGTCGACACGGTGAACTTGAACGGCTTCCAGCTCGACGTCGACCGGGTCTACAAAAACAACCTGTTCTTCCTGTTCAACTACGGCGGCTTCTGGGGCGAGGAGTTTGCCTATGAAGGCTCGGAGATCAACCATGCGCTCGGCGATCGGCTGAAGACCGAGAAGATCGCCGTCAAGGGGCCGAAAAACAAGACGGTGACTACGCCGATCACACTCGACAAGCACGTGCCGCAAGGCGAGCACGGCCTGTTCCGCATGGTGATCACGAAGCCGGACGACTACGAAGGCAAGCAGCGCTGGCTGCTGGTCACCGATCTCGGCGCGGTGGCGAAGAAAGGCCCCGGCGAATTCATGGTCTGGGTCTCGTCCTACAAGGACTTGGCACCGGTCGCCGGAGCGAAGGTGACGCTGATCTCGGATCAAAACCAGCCGATCGGCTCGGGGGTGACCGACGGCAGCGGCATCTGGCGGATGCGCGATGCGGAAGCGCTCGCCGACAAGACGCCCTACATGGTGTTGATCGAGAAGGGCGACGACTGGAGCTTCCTGCTGCTCGACGAGATGCAGACCGACACCACCGGTCTGGACGTCGGAGGGGGCGAGCCGTCGGGCGCCGGTTATGACGCCTACCTTTTCGGCGAGCGCAACCTCTACCGCCCGGGCGAGAAGCTCGAAGGGTTGGCGATCGTCCGCGACGGCGACCTTCAGCCCTCCCCGGCGATGCCCGCGATCCTCCGCTGGCGCGATCCGGAAGGCAAGGAACGGAGCACGCAGCGGATCTCGATCACCGATCGCGGCCTGTCGCCATTCTCGTTGCAGATTCCCGCCTACGCCACGACCGGCCGGCATTCGTTAGAGCTGGAGGTGGCCGAAAAGGTGATCGGAACCTACGGCTTCTCGGTCGAGGATTTCGTTCCCGACCGGATCAAAGTCGAGATCTCCGGCGCGGAGAAGGCGCCGAAACCGGGCGAGAACCTCACCTACAAGGTGCAGAGCAACTATCTGTTCGGACCACCGGCCTCAGGGCTCGCGGTCGAGAGCAAGGTGCGCCTCGCGGATGCGACGTTCGCCCCCAAGGGATTCGAGGCGTTCAACTTCCGCAACGACGACCGGAAGCTCGAAGACACCGAGCTGCTTTCGGAAGAGGGCAAGCTCGACGCCGACGGTGGTAAGGAGTTCTCCGCCGCGGTGCCCGACGGCTTGCCGGTCCCGTCAACGCTCGAAGCGATCGTCACGGCGCGCGTGCAAGAGCAAGGCGGGCGCGGCGTCTCTGCGCTCCAGCGCTTGAAGATCCACCCCTACCCCTATTACCTGGGGCTCAAGCGGCCGAACCCCGACGCCTTCCCCGAGATCAACAAGGACCAGAGCTTCGACTGGGTCGCGGTCTCGCCCGAAGGCAAGGAAACCGCGGCAGCCTCTTTGCGCGCCGAGCTTTATTTCGACCGCTGGAACACCGTGCTCCGGCGGACCGACGAAGGAACCTACCGGTGGGAATCGACCCGCGATCCGGTGCTCGTCCAGACGCTGCCGGTGGCGGCGGGCAAGACGCGCGGCGCGTTCAAATTCCGCCCGACGAAGTACGGCAGCTATCGCGTCGTGCTGACCGATCCCGCCACCCTCGCCTCGACCCAGGTCGAGTTCTACGCCAGCGGCTGGGGCTATTCCCCCTGGGGAATCAAGAACCCCACCCGACTGGAGCTGGATCTCGACAAGGAGGAGTACGCGCCGGGCGACACGGCGACGATTCAGATTCGCGCGCCGTTCCCGGGCAAGGTTCTGCTCACGGTCGAGCGCGACAAGATCTTCTTCGTTCAGAGCTTCGACCTCGCCGGAAATACCGGCAAGATCACCATCCCCGTCGACGGTTCCTGGCGTCCGAACGCCTACGTGACCGCCACTCTGGTCCGCAAGGCGAAGGATCTGGAGACCGGCTCCGCCGGCCGCGCGTTCGGCGCCGTGCCGATCGCGGTCGATCGGGTCGCCAACAAGCTCCAACCGGGAATCACCGCGCCGGATGAAATGCGGCCGGAATCGCCGGTTTCGATCGAGGTCCAGACCCGACCCGGCGCGGTCATCACGCTCTCCGCGGTCGACGAGGGCATCCTCCAGCTGATCGCCCAGAAGACGCCGCAGCCGTTCGATTTCTTCTACCGGAAGCTCGCCTTGGGCGTCCTGAGCTACGACACCTTCGGCGTGCTGCTGCCCGAGGTGAGCCCGGAAGGCGCCAAGGCCAAGGGCGGCGGCGAAGGGGGCGAGGGGCTGTCGCAATACGTGCGGACCGAGGGCATCCGCAGGACCGAGCCGGTCGCATTCTGGTCCGGTCCGATCACCGCCGACGCTTCGGGCCGGGCGCGGCTGACCTTCCAGGTGCCGGAGTTCCAGGGCGCGCTGCGGATCATGGCGGTCGCTATCGACGGCCGAAAGTTCGGATCGTCTGAGAAACTGATGCGGGTGCGCACTCCCGTCGCCGTGCTCCCCACCTTCCCGCGCGTGCTGTCGTTCGGCGAGAAGCTGAAGGTACCGGTGACGGTTAGGAACGACACCGGCCGGGCAGGCACATTCCAGGTGAGCCTCACCGCCCAAGGCCCCGCGAAGGTTGTGGGCGGCGCCCAGTCGCTCCAGCTCGCGAACGCGAAGGACGCCACGGTCTATTTCGATGTCGAGTCGGGCGGCGGAGCGGGCGACATCCGCTTCGTGGCGTCCGCCTCGGGCAACGGCGAATCGGGCCGGTCTTCGGCCTACGTTCCGGTGCGGGCCGATCTGTTCCCGATCGCCACCGAGCAGGCCGGGGCGATGCAGGACGACGAGATCAAACTCAAGGTGGACGACGGCGGCCTGCGCGAGGAGACGATCGGCCGCACGGTGCGGATCGGCTCCGGACCGCTTGTCCAATTCACCGGCAAGCTGTCCGACCTGCTCCGCTATCCGTACGGCTGCGCCGAGCAGACCGTCTCCTCGGCGTTCCCGCTGCTTTACATGGGCGACCTCGCCAAGGAGCTCGAACCGGAGTTGTTCGATCCGAAGAAGGGTCGCGGCGATCCGGCCGTGATGGTCCAGGACGCCGTGCGGCGGCTCGCCACGATGCAGCTGTTCAACGGCGGGTTCTCCCTCTGGCCGGGCGGCGAACTGATCCACCCCTGGGCGAGCGTTTACGTTGCGCACTTCCTGGTCGAGGCGCGGCGGGCCGGGCACCCGGTCGAGGACTTCCTCTACGACGGAGCGCTCAAGTGGATCGCCGGCGACGCCAAGGCGAAATCGGCTTACGGCCAGGAAGAGCTTCAGCGGACGGCCTATGAGCTGTACGTTCTCGCCCGCGCCGGTAAAGCCGACCTGGGCACCATGGACTTCCTGCGCGAAAAGCAGATGAAGGCGCTGCGGCCGGAGTCGCGTTCTCTCCTCGCGGGGGCTTACGCGAGCGTCGGCAACGCCCGAGCTGCCGGCGATCTGGTCGCGAATCTCGCAGAGGTCGAAAAGGTGAACCGCCAGACCGGCGGCAACTTCAACTCCGAGATCCGCAACCGGGCGATCACCCTGATGGCGCTGCTCGACGCCCAGCCGACCAGCCCCAGAGTGGCGCAGCTGGTCGATCGTCTGGCGCGCGACGCCCGCGACGTCGATACCTGGAGCACCCAGGAATCCGGCTTCGCGTTCATCGCCCTCGGCCAGTTCTACAAAAGCCAAGCGGATGCGCCGCCCTTCACCGGCACGCTCTACGTCGGCGGCCAGAAGGTCGGCACCTTCACCAAACAGACCGTGACGTTCCGGAACATCAAGGGAACCGATGCGATCCGGATCGAGATGGACAAGGGCTACAAACCGGGCTCAGCGTTCTACAGCGTGATCACCCGGGCGATCCCCACCGACTCGGGCTTCAAGCCGGAATCCGCCGGGATCGAAGTCGAGCGGGAGATCCTCACCCGCGACGGCAAGCCGGCGGATCTTGGCAACGTCCAACAGGGCGATCTGCTGGCAGTCAAAACCCGGGTGCGCAGCGTCTCGGGTCCGTTGCTGAACGTGGCGATCGTCAGCCTCCTCGCCTCGGGCGTCGAGGTCGAAAACCCGCGGCTGGAGACCACCGAGCAACTCCCGTGGGTGAACGACGCCAACCTTCGCGCCGTCCATCAAGATCTCAGGGACGACCGGTTCCTGCTGTTCACCGACCTGCCCGCCAACAGCTGGCAGACTTTCTACACCCTCGTCCGCGCCGTGGCTCCCGGAACGTTCCGACTGCCCCCGGTCCACGCCGAGGCGATGTACAACCCCGCCATTCGCGGCACGAGCCCCAAGGGCGAGGTGACGGTCAAGGTCCGCCAGTAAGCTTCAATCCGGCGCCGAGCCTTCGAGGGCTCGGCGCCGTCTCCGATGTTCCCTGGAACGACGCCGAGGGATCCGCCACTGAATCTGAAGACACTCTTCGCCCGCCGCGGGGTCCGCATCGCCCTCGGCGTGTTGGCGATCCTGCTCCTGCCGTTCCTCTTCGATCTCCTGTTCCCCTTCCCCTGGGCTGCCCTCGATCGGGCGCCCGCGCTGATCGTCGAAGACCGCGCGGGCGAGCCGCTGCGGTTCTTCCTGCCGCCGGACGACCATTGGCGCTTTCCGATCCGCCTCTCGGAGCTGCCGCCCGAGCTGCCGAAGGCGCTGGTCGCTTCCGAAGACCGCCGGTTCTGGAGCCATCCGGGCGTCGACATTTTCGCGATTTTTCGTGCCGCGGGAGCGAACCTGAAAGCGGGCGAGGTGGTCTCCGGCGCCTCGACGATTCCGATGCAAATCGCCCGCATGGCCTCGCCCCGAAGGCGCACGCTCTGGGCCAAGATGATCGAATCGGTGCGCGCGGTCCAGCTCACCGCCCACGTTTCGAAACGCCGGCAACTGGAGCTGTATCTCAACCTGACCCCCTACGGCGGCAACCTCGAAGGCGTGGGAGCTGCCGCCTGGTTCTATTTCGGCAAACCGGCGAGCCAGCTGAGCCTGGGTGAAATCGCGCTGCTCACCGCTCTGCCCCGCTCGCCCTCGCGCTACGACCCGACAACCCATCCGGCCGGGGCGCGGCAGGCCCGCGACCGGGTGCTCCATCAGCTCGCCGAGCGGGGAGCTTTTTCGCAGAAGGAGATCGCCGCGGGGCTCCGCCAACCACTCCCGGCCAAGAAGCGGAAGGCGCCGTTCTCCGCGCCGCAGCTCGCCGAGCGAATCGCAGGGCTCTCCTCTGGCCGGGAGTTGGTGAGGACTACAATCGACGCCGCAGTTCAACGAACGGCGGAAGAGCTGGTGAAGCGCAGGATCTCCGAGCTGCGAGCGCTCGGCATCGGCAACGCCTCCGCCGTGGTGATCGAGATGGAGGAACCGCGGGAAAGCGGCCGGCGATCGCTGCGCGCGCTGGTCGGTTCCGCCGGCTACGACGAGACCGCGTTCCAGGGCCAGGTCGATGGCAGTGCTGCCCGCCGGTCTCCCGGCTCTACCCTCAAGCCCTTCCTCTACTCGATGGCGTTCGACGACGGCCGGGTGCTCCCCGAATCGTACCTGCTCGACATCCCGACCGATTTCGGCGGCTACGTCGCGGAAAACTACGACGACGTCTACCGGGGCCGGTCGACCGTGCGCGACGCCTTGATCCAGTCCCTGAACGCCTGCGCCGTACGGCTGCTCTCGCAAGTCGGCCTCGAGCGTTTCCACAAGCTCCTGCTCGCCGGAGGGCTCTCGACTCTCGATCGGCCGACCTCCACCTACGGCCTGCCGCTGATCCTCGGCGCCGGGGAGGTGACGCTCCTTGACCTGGTGAACCTCTACGCGACCCTCGGCGAAGGAGGTCTTCATCGGTCGGTCGAGATGATCGTCCCCGAGGAATCCATCCGTCGAATGCGGGGAACCGAACCGCCGCCCAAGCGATTGTTTTCAGCCGAAGCCGCGGCCTTGACAACTCAGATCCTCACCGACTTGAAGCGTCCCGATCTTCCCGAGTCGTGGCAACTTGCAACGGGAGTCCCGGCCGTCGCCTGGAAAACCGGCACCTCCTACGGCCACCGCGATGCCTGGGCGGTCGGCTTTTCGGGTCGGTACGCGATAGGAGTATGGGTCGGAAATTTCGACGGCACGCCGCGCCAGGGGATCTCGGGCAGCGAGCACGCCGCCCCCCTGCTGTTCGATCTCTTCCGAGCGATCGACCGCGAAGGAAGCGCGCCGGAAATCCCCCGCGGGTTGCGCATCGAACCGATCGAGCTCTGCGCGGTCTCGCGCCAACTCCCGACCCCCGACTGCCCGGCGCGGATTCAGACCGTCTACATCCCCGGCAAGACCAAGCTCACCGCCTGCCCGATCCATCGGCGCGCCTTCGTCGACGCCAAAACCGGAGACCTCCTCGGCGGCGACTGCCTGAATCGACCCTACCGCTCGGTCGTGCTCGAATTCTTTCCCCCCGAGCTGGTCGCCTGGTGGCAAGCCCAAGGCATGAGCATCCCGGCGATCCCCCAACCCAGCCCGGATTGTGCGAGCCTCCCCGGCCGCGAGCCGCCGAAGATCGTCTCCCCCGATCCATTCACCCCTTACCGCCTGAGGAAAGACGCCCCGGCGAGCGATCAGCGCATCCCGCTGATCGCCAGGGTCGGAGTAGGGGCGAACCGGATTTGGTGGTATCAGAACGGAATCCTGGTGGCCTCGGGAAAACCGGGAGAGAAGCTTTTTCTGGAAGCGGTCCCCGGAGAGCACCGGCTGGTGGTGACGGACGATCTGGGGCGGTCGGATGGGGTCGGGTATCGGGTGGAGTGAACTGCATTACTGGCACAGAGGCGCAGGGTGTCGCAACGTCCCTCCTGAGGAATACCATCCATTGATCCCGAGTGATGGGGATTGGTTGAAAAACCATGAAAAGAAAGCAAGCTCCTGAGGATGATAGGTGAAGCCGTCAGGCATTCGCACGGAGTGCAGGCTGCCCGACGATGGATCTCCGACCTCGAGATTTGCCTGACAGCCTGGGACCTGTCCAATATGCCCCCAGGCGGGGGTAGCATTATTCACGAAAGGATCGTCGTACCACTCGCCGAGCTCGTGGGAGAGCACCGAGACATCGCGGGTATGTGGATCTGACTGGCTTACGTCATAGTCGGCGATGCCATAGGTCTGTGTTCCGCCAGAGTTGAAGGCTGAGTGGTAGCCCAAGACACAGCAATTGTCGGGTTCGTCGATGAACAGCTCAACGTTGAGGAACAGGAATAGGGGAAAGGTCCTCGGACTCACTCCGAGCGCGGCGAGACCCGGAAAAATTTCGCTCTTGATGAAATCATCCCATGTTTGCAAGTCCAAGAGCCCCACCCGGCCACAAGGCGTGGGCACGGTCGGGAATCCATTTACCGTGATGTTGAGCGTCGGCAAAACGGAAGCCGAGACTCGGACGCTGTAATTCGGATTGCGGCCGCCACGGGCACCGGTTAGCGTCCAGAACTCTAGACGACGCACTTCTTCCTCGAACTGGCGGTTGCCATCGCCATAGTTAGCGGACTTGACGACAGGAGAGTTCAGTACTCGGCTCACCGCCGAGCCTCCGCCTGCGCAAGCAGGACTGGGCAGCGAAGGGTCAAAGAACGTTCCGTCGTCGAACTCGAAGCGCACAGGGATAATCTGCATGGGCACAACTACTTTCCTCGCGCTCCTTACGAACGGATCGGACCCAACCATGGTGAACCGGTATGTCCTTCCGCGTGCCACAATGCTACGAGTGAAAGTCGGAATTGAAGACACCCTATCGACCTTCATGTCCGCCGGTCCAGGGATTCCAACTACCCGGCCCGGGTGCACACCTGTCGGCTGGGCATACGTTGTTTTCGCCGACAAGGTGAACGTGAGAGCTTTGTCGCTAGAGATATCTTGCGTAGTAATTTCCGCATGAAGTGTCGAGACCTGCATGGCGACCATCATGCTCCAGACCAGACCAGAGGTTGCGGTGCGAAGATTCATGGTTCCTCCCGCGCTCTATCATTGAGCGTCTAAAAAGATAACGCGCAAGCGGGACGGGAAACGGCTCATCGCTGCAAAAGCGCCAGGCTGGAGCCTGGCGAGCCCAGGTAAAGGGCGCATTCGGATCTCTTACTGGATATACCCTAGCGACCGCAAATCATCCAACAGTTGGTCGTCCGCCTTCGACGACCGCCCGCTCTCCGCTTTCCGCACGCCCCAGCTCTTGATCTTCCGCATAGGGTGGCGCTGGCGAAACTCCTCAAGGAAGAGCTGGGGATACGCCTCGCCGTCGAAGTCCTGGGCGACCGGCAAGCCCAGTCCGTACAGCAGCGTCGGGGTGATGTCGTGGACGTCGATTTCGGCGAGGTTCGCCTTGGGATCGATGTCCGGACCCGCGGCGATCAGGATTCCGTGGGTGGTCGTGGTGTGGGTTCCCGAGATCCGGTCGATGCCGGAGATCGCGCCTTTCCAGGGCGTTCTATTGACGAGCAAAGTTTCGCTCGCTCCGACCTTGGAGACTCCGATCACGAAGTCCGCGCCTTCGGTAATCTCTTTGGGTCTTGCGTCGCGGACGAAGAAGACCGGTTCGCCGCCGATGTAGGTGACATCGGCCAGATCTTCGACCAGGCGGGCGCGGAGGGCTGCCCGCTGCTCGGACCGGACGGTTCCCCCTTTCTCACGTCCGGCGAGGGCGAAACGGACGAAGCGCGCTTGGCGGAAGTTGGACGAGGCGTAACTGAAGACCCGGGTGCGGGCGAAATCGATCGCGCCTCCCTTGTGGGTATGCGCCAGGTAGCCGAGGTGTTCGAGCACGGCGTCGAGATCGAGCAGGACTTTCGTCTCTTCCTCGCGCGCCGTCGCGTGGAAACCGTGATCGGAGATCACCAGGACGTTCGCGTCGGGCGCGATTTCGAGCAGCTTGCCGATTTCCACGTCGACCGCGCGGTAGACGTTCGGGACGCGTTCTCGGTTCGCTTCGAACTCGGCCGCGGGAATCGGGGCGAAGGCTTTTGGCTCGAAGTACTTCCAGGCTCGATGGGAGACGACGTCCGTGCTCCGGAAGTAGAGCAACATCAGATCGAGATCGCCTTCGGCCAGCAGCTCGCGAGCGAAATAGGACATCGACCGGTCGCGCCGCTCGGATTCCTCTCCGAGGCCGAAGAAGGACGGTTCTTTTTCAGCAGCAACCTGAGCTTTCTGGAATCGGGCGAGTACTTCGGGCGGCGAGACCCGGTTCGGCAGATCGAGCAGAATCCGGTCGCTCACCAATACGCCGCGGATCGGCTCCGCCGGCCAGGAGGCCCACCAGCCGAGGACGGCGGTATTCCTTCGGCCGGTAGTCGTCATGTTCCAGATCGCGGGAACCTTGCGGAGACCGGAAGAGACGGGCAAATCCCCCTGCGCTGTGGGGACGACGAAATCGGTGATGCCGTGGCGCTTCGGGATCACACCCGTCGCGATCGTGGTCCAGATGACGGGCGACGAGTTGTAGGCCGTCTTCAACCGCGTCCGAACTCCGCGATTTGCCAAGGCGTGAAGATTCGGCAGCTCGCCTTTTGCCCAGAGGCGCTCGATTACCTTCCATTCGCCGCCGTCGATTCCCACGACCAGAAGGGTGTGCCGGCTTGGGGGTGCTGCCGCCTTCGAGCAGCCGCCGAGGAGAACGGCGAAGAGGATGAACGAGAGGGCGGCCGAGGCCAGGATCGCCCTGAACGGTTGACGATCCGGCGGGAGCCAGGTCGTCCGAGCCTCGTCGGTCGCGAGCAGTTCGGGCGAGAAGTGGCGATTGAGGATGGAACGATCGAGCAGCTCGGGGTGCTCGGCAAAAAACTCTTCCGATGTGCTGACCCAAGGCGAGCGCGCGGCCGCCTCGGAGATCAGCTCGACCCAAGCCCGCGTGAGCGTCTCGTGGTAAAGCTGGTCGGCGCCATGGGCGCGGGCCAGGCGGACGAGCGCCGTGACGAATCGCTCGCGGGCCGGCTCCTTGCCGACGAGCCGGATCAGTTTCCAGACCACCCGAACGTGCTCGCGGTGGTGAAAGTCTTTGGCCGAAATGGAGGTGGTTTCGAAGGCTTCGAGCAATGCGTCGTCGGTGAGTGGGGAAGGCGGGGGAGAAGGCGGCAGGATCGACATGAGGCCTCCTTTGAAAAATCGAGCCCAAAAACTAACGGCCCTCGATTTCTCGAGGGCCGCTTTACAAGATAATTCCCGGCAACGACCTACTCTCCCACACACCTGCGCATGCAGTACCATCGGCGCTGAGGGGCTTAACTGCCGTGTTCGGAATGGGAACGGGTGTTTCCCCCTCGCTACAGTCACCGGAAAACTTTAAAAATCATGGAAAGAACTCTCTCGAGAACCAACCGAATCGGGTTATTGGCGATAGGGACCGCAAGCTAAAGAGTCAATGGTCAAGCCGGACGACCGATTAGTACAGGTCAGCTCAACGCCTCGCAGCGCTTACACCTCCTGCCTATCAACCTGGTGGTCTTCCAGGGGTCTTCAGGGATATCTCATCTTGGGGGGGGCTTCCCGCTTAGATGCTTTCAGCGGTTATCCTTTCCGAACGTAGCTACCCAGCGGTGCCGCTGGCGCGACAACTGGTTCACTAGAGGTTCGTCCATCCCGGTCCTCTCGTACTAAGGACGAATCCCCTCAAATATCCTGCGCCCACATAAGATAGGGACCGAACTGTCTCGCGACGTTCTAAACCCAGCTCACGTACCACTTTAATCGGCGAACAGCCGAACCCTTGGGACCGGCTTCAGCCCCAGGATGTGATGAGCCGACATCGAGGTGCCAA
>JBBSBW010000044.1:0-59928 GCA_038250865.1 Thermoanaerobaculia bacterium
AACGGAGATGGTGATGCCGGGTGACAACATCAACCTGGAGATCACTCTGATCGCTCCGATCGCAATGGAGAAGGGCGTTCGCTTCGCGATTCGCGAGGGTGGACGCACGGTCGGTGCCGGTACCGTCACCGAGATTCTGGCGTAAACCGCCCCGCAAACGGACGGAACGGAAAGAACAGACAATGGTCAACGAAAAGATTCGGATCCGCCTGAAGGCTTTCGACTACCGCATCCTGGACACCTCGACGCACGAGATCCTGGATACGGCACGGCGCACCGGTGCGCGTGTGGTGGGACCGATCCCGCTGCCGACGCACATCTCGCGCTATACCGTGAACCGCTCTCCGCACGTCGACAAGAAGTCGCGGGAACAGTTCGAGATTCGTACCCATAAGCGGCTGCTCGACATTTTCGAACCGACCAGCCAGACCGTTGACGCGCTGATGAAGCTCGAGCTGCCCGCGGGTGTGGACGTCGAGATCAAGGCATTCGGTAAGTAAGCGGCGCGGCAAGCGGCCAGGAGAGACTCGGCGATGGATGGCATGTTGGGACGAAAGTTGGGCATGACCCAGATCTTTATCGAGAACGGCAACGCCGTTCCGGTGACGGTGATCGAAGCAGGTCCGTGCCTGGTGGTCCAGCGGCGGACGGCGGGAAAAGACGGCTACGAGGCGGTCCAGCTCGGCCTCGTGGAAGCCAAGCGGTACAAGGCGAACAAGCCCATTGCGGGCCACTTCAAGAAGGCCGGCGTTGCGCCGACGCGCACCCTCGCCGAGTTCGATTTCGGCGCCGACGAGGATCCGAAGCCGGGCGACGAGGTGAAGGCCTCCATGTTCTCCGAAAAGGAGTACGTGGATGTGGTCGGAACCAGCAAGGGCAAGGGTTTTCAGGGAGTCATCAAGCGCCACGGTTTCGGCGGCGGCAAGGACACCCACGGTTCGATGCATCACCGCGCTCCCGGTTCGATCGGCTCTTCGGCCTATCCGTCGCGGGTCTTCCCCGGAATGCGCGCTCCCGGCCGGATGGGCGGCGATCGGA
This sequence comes from Thermoanaerobaculia bacterium, assembly GCA_038250865.1. Classification (GTDB taxonomy): domain Bacteria; phylum Acidobacteriota; class Thermoanaerobaculia; order Multivoradales; family UBA5704; genus DASYKS01. The sequence continues at coordinate 1,039 of JBBSBW010000044.1, forward strand.
TCACGACCAAGAACCTGTTGATCGTCAAGGTCGATGCCGAGAAGAACCTGATCTACGTGCGCGGTGCGGTACCCGGGGCCATCAACTGCTACGTTCAAATTCGCCGGGCCAAGCGCGGCTGATTTGCCAAGGACCCAGCTCAAGGACATAAATGATGAAGATCGCGGTCAAGAACTTCGATAACCAGGCGGTGCGCGAGATCGAGCTGCCGGAGTCGGTGTTCGCTTATCCCTACAACGAGCACCTGATCCACGAGGTCGTGGTGGCTACGCTCGCGGCTCGCCGCAGCGGCACCCACAAGGTGAAGGATCGCTCCGAGGTTTCCGGCTCGGGCAAAAAGCTCTGGCGCCAGAAGGGGACCGGGCGGGCCCGCACCGGCGACATCCGCAACCCGAAGTGGCGCCATGGCGGCACGGTGCACGGTCCGCAGCCGCGCAGCTACGAGAAGGACATCTCGCCGCGCGAGAAACGGAATGCGCTCAAGTCGGCGCTTTCGAGGAAGCTCGCCGAGTCCGAGATCTTCGTGATCGACACCTTGGGTCTCAGCTCGCACAAGACCAAGGATCTCGGAAAGAAGCTCGCCAAGCTCGGCTTCGAGGGCAAGGTTCTGCTGGTCGACACCCACGAGAATCGCGAACTCAACCTCGCCGTGCGCAACCACCCGAAGCTGAAGACGGTGGACGCACTCGCGGTCAATGTGTACGACGTCGTGGACCGGCGGCACTTTGTGATCAGCACGTCCGCCCTCGACCGGTTGGTGGAGGTGCTCGCGAAATGAGAGTCCAGGATGTGATTCGCCGTCCCCTGATCACCGAGAAGTCGACCGAGCTGCGCGAAGAGCGCAACATCGTCGCCTTCGAGGTCGCGGTCACCGCGAACAAAATTCAGGTCAAGAAGGCGATCGAAGCCCAGTTCAAGGTCAAGGTGTCTGAGGTTCGCATTGCAAATCAGCACGGGAAGGTTCGTCGTCAGGGCCGTTCGGTCGGCCGGCGTCCGGACTGGAAGAAAGCTTACGTGCGGCTGGCCGACGGCGAAAAGCCGATCGAGTTCTTCGAGGGTGCTTGAGGCGGTAGTTCGATAACCGCCCAGGGAAGGAATCACGGAAGATGGCGATCAAGCAAAGGAAGCCGACCAACGCGGCGAGCCGATTCCAGACACACCTGACGCTCGACGAGATCACTCGGGATCGGCCTGAAAAGAGCCTGACCCGAGGCAAGAGCTCGACGGGCGGCCGGAACAATAGTGGTGCGCTCACCAGTTGGTGGCGTGGCGGCGGTCATAAGCGGCGTTACCGCGCGATCGATTTCAAACGGGAAAAGCACGGCATCCCGGGTGACGTGGCGGCGATCGAATACGATCCGAACCGTTCGGCGCGCATTGCGCTGCTGCACTATGTGGATGGTGAGAAGCGCTACATTCTCTGCCCGAACGGCCTCGCGGTCGGCGCGCAGGTGATGTCGGGCGAGAAGGCTGAAGTGAACGTGGGAAATGCCCTGCCCTTGCGGTTGATTCCGCTCGGTACGGTGATCCACAACATCGAACTCAAAATCGGCAAGGGCGGCCAAATGGTCCGCGCGGCCGGAGCGGGCGCGCAGCTAATGGCCCGGGACGGTGCCTGGGCGCAGGTGAAGCTCCCTTCGGGCGAGGTGCGGAAAGTCCACGTGGAGTGCTACGCCACGATCGGGCAAGTCGGCAATCTCGACCACGAGAACGTGTCGTTCGGCAAGGCCGGTCGCACGCGTTGGACCGGTCGCCGGCCGCACAACCGCGGCGTGACGATGAACCCGGTCGACCACCCGATGGGTGGCGGCGAGGGCAAGACCTCCGGCGGACGTCATCCGACGACTCCGTGGGGCGTGCCCACGAAGGGTTACAAGACGCGCAACAACAAGCGTACGGACGAAATGATCGTGCGGCGCAGGAATCGTAAGTAAGAATTCGTCCGGAGGACGGTGACACATGGCGCGTTCGCTCAAAAAAGGTTATTTCATCGACGACCACCTGCTCGCCAAGGTCTCGGCGATGAACGAGAAGGGCGACAAGCGAGTGATCAAGACCTGGTCGCGACGCTCGACGGTCACGCCCGACATGGTCGGTCATACGTTTGCGGTGCACAACGGGACCAAGTTCATCCCGGTGTACGTCAGCGAGAACATGGTTGGGCACAAACTGGGCGAATTCGCCATGACCCGCACGTTCCGCGGGCACACGGGCAAGAAGGCGGAGAAGGGCGCCAGGCCGAAGTGAGGCGCCGCTGGCTTCAGAACCTAAGCGCCTTTCGGTTACAGGGGATGAGATCATGGAAGTAACAGCTCGACTTCGCTTTCTCCAGGGCTCGGCGCAGAAGGTTCGCCTGGTGGCTGACCTGATTCGCGGCAGAGCGGTACAAGATGCGGTGAACCTGCTGCGCTCGACCAACAAGCGCGCGGCGGCGCCGATCGAAAAGCTGCTCAAGTCGGCGATCGCCAATGCCGAGAACCGCGACAGCCATGTCGACGTGGACAAGCTCTACGTCAAAGAGATTTTCGTCGACGGTGGGCCGATGCTCAAGCGCATCCAGCCGGCGCCGATGGGACGGGCCTTCCGCATCTTGAAGCGGCAGAGCCACGTCACCATAAAGCTGGACTCCAAGCTCGACACCAAGAAGGCCGACGGCAAGGCCTCAGGCCTGGCTCGAAAAGACTCAAGGTAAGGGAGAGACACTGTGGGCCAGAAAACACATCCTTACGGGTTTCGGCTCGTCTATAACAAGACCTGGCATTCGCGTTGGTACGCGGACGCCACCTATGCCGACACCCTGCACCAGGACCTGAAGCTTCGGCGTCAGTTGAAGAAGCGCCTCGGCCATGCCGGCGTCTCGGAAATCGACATCGAGCGGGCGGCCGACAAGCTGCGGGTGACGATCTATACGTCGCGACCGGGCATCATCATCGGTCGGCGCGGCGCGGAAGTGGACAAGCTGCGCGACGATCTTCAGAAAGAGATGGGCCGCGAGGTCCATATCAACATTCAGGAGATCCAGCGCCCCGAGCTCGACGCCCAGCTGGTGGCGGAATCGATCGGCGGTCAGCTGGAGCGCCGCGTCTCGTTCCGTCGCGCGATGAAGAAGGCGATGGAGTCGGCGTTCCGCTTCGGCGCCAAGGGCGTGAAAATCATGGTCGCGGGTCGCCTGGGCGGCGCCGAGATCGCGCGTACCGAGTGGTACCAGGAAGGACGCCTGCCGCTCCACACGCTCAAGGCGGACATCGATTACGGCCTCGCCGAGTCGAACACCACTTTCGGCATCATTGGCGTCAAGGTGTGGGTTTACAAAGGCGATCTGCTCAAGGAAAAGAGCCGTCGGACCGCGGCCTAAGGGCGCTTAGCGGTAGTCAGGGGATTCAGCCATGTTGATGCCGAAGAAGGTCAAGTTCAGAAAGCAGCATCGCGGCCGGCGTGCCGGGATGTCGAAAGGCGGTAGCTATATCGCCTTCGGTGACTACGGATTGCAGGCGCTCGAACCGGGCTGGGTCACCGCCCGTCAGATCGAGGCCGCCCGCATCGCGATCTCGCGCGCCGTCAAGCGCGGCGGCAAGATGTGGATTCGGGTCTTCCCGGACAAGCCGATCACCAAGAAGCCGCTCGAAACCCGCATGGGCAAGGGCAAAGGAAATCCCGAGGAGTGGGTCGCGGTGGTTCGCCCGGCACGCATCCTTTACGAGCTTGAAGGGGTGACTCAGGAGATCGCCGAGCAGGCGATGCGCCTCGCCTCCCACAAGCTGGGCATCAAGACCCGTTTCGTGTCCCGGCACGAGGAGCTGAGGTAACTCGATCATGGCCAATGCCACGTTGAAGCCTGTGGAGCTGCGCGACAGTACGGTCGACGAGCTGCTGCAAAAAGAGAAGGATCTCGCCGAGCAGCTCTTCGCCCTGCGTCTGCAGAAGGTGACGGGGCAGCTGGAGAAGCCGGCCCGCGTGCGCCAGGTACGCCGGGATCTCGCACGCGTGTTGACGGTCCTCACCGCGAAGCGGACTGCCGTCGGCAGCTCCGCGCGCGGCTGAATCAGGGACCGGCGGGTCGATGGATAAAGGAACGAAAGCACCATGAGCGAAATGACCGAGGAAGCAACAGTCGAAAGCCCGATCAGTTCGATCGAACCTACGGTCGCGCGCCAGAACCGGCGCCAGACCAAGGTGGGCACGGTGGTAAGCAACAAGATGACCCAGACGGTCATCGTTGCGGTGGAGATCCTGGTCAACGACCGTCTCTATCACCGCCGGATGAAGAAGACGACCAAATTCGCGGCGCACGACGAGCTGCAGTGCAATATCGGCGACCAGGTGGCGCTCGTTTCGAGCCGCCCCTTGTCGCGGACCAAGCGCTGGCGCGTGCGCGAGATCTTGACGCGGGCGAAGTGAGGAGCGAGCCATGATTCAAATGGGAACGATCCTGGACGTGGCCGACAACTCGGGCGCCAAGAAGATCTTCTGCATTCACATGCGGGGTGGCTCGACCGGCCAGTACGGCCGCTTGGGCGACACGATCACGGCGTCGGTCAAAGAGGCGTCGCCCGACGGTACGGTCAAGAAGGGCCAAGTGGTCAAGGCGGTGATCGTGCGGACGGCCAAGGAGCAGCGTCGTAAAGACGGCAGCTACATTCGGTTCGACACGAACTCCGCGGTGTTGATCAAGGACGACGGCGAGCCGATCGGCACGCGCGTCTTCGGCCCGGTGGCCAGAGAGCTTCGTGAGCGTCGGTTCATGAAGATCGTCTCGCTCGCGCCGGAAGTCATCTAGCAGGCCAGGGCTGGAATTAAGTACGGGAGCTCACATCATGAGCGAGATGGAAACAACGCAGAAAGCGCCGAAGGCGCAGGTTAAAAAGAACGACCAGGTGCTGGTGATGGCCGGGCGAAACCGGGGCGTGCGAAGCCGAGTGCTTCGCGTCATGCCGGGCGAAGGTCGGGCGGTCGTCGAGCACGTGAACATGATCAAACGCCACACCAGGGCAAACCCGCAGAAGGGTGTGCAGGGCGGCATCCTCGAGCGCGAAGGGACGATCCACCTGTCGAACGTCAAGGTGATCTGCCCGGAGTGCGGCGAGCCGACGCGGGTCGGTCGCGCCCGTCTTGAGGATGGCAAGGGCGTGCGCGTTTGCAAGAAGTGCAACGCGAAGTTTTGAAAGCTTGGGTTGCGGCTCAAAGATTGGAATAGGCGGAAAGGCTGACCATGGCGAAGAAGAAGACGGAAGACCGCGAGCTGTCGACGGTCGGGCCGACCGAGCGACGCGAGGGATATGTTCCTCGGCTCAAGCAGCAATACGAGGGCGAGATCGTGTCGCGCCTGATGAAGGAGTTCGGGATCGATAACCCCATGGCGGTTCCCCGCCTGGAGAAGATCTCGCTCAACATGGGCATGGGCGAGGCGATCCAGAACGTTAAGATCCTCGACGAGGCGGTCGAGGAGCTGCAGGCGCTCGCGGGCCAACGGCCGGTGGTCACCCGTGCCCGGAAATCGATCGCGGCCTTCAAGCTGCGCGAGGGCATGCCGATCGGCTGCCGGGTTACGCTGCGCGGCGAGCGGATGTGGGAGTTTCTCGATCGCCTCATCGCGATCGCCCTGCCCCGCGTTCGCGACTTCCGCGGCATCCCCTCGAAGAGTTTCGATGGCCGCGGCAACTACACGCTCGGCATCAAGGACCACCTGATCTTCCCGGAGGTCGACTACAACAAGGTCGAGAAGCCCAAGGGGATGAACATCACGATCACGACGACGGCCGGCAACGACGAGCGTGCGCTGTTTCTTCTGCGCGAGCTCGGCATGCCGTTCCCGCGCTAGGAGACCTCCGTGGCGACGACTGCGAAAATCGCAAAGACGAAAAAGAAGCCAAAGTTCTCGGTTCGCCACCGGAACCGGTGTAGAGTATGTGGCCGCCCGCGTGGTGTCTACCGCAAGTTCGGGCTATGCCGCATTCACCTCCGGGACCTGGCGCTCCAGGGATATCTGCCCGGCGTCATCAAGGCCAGCTGGTAGGCCCGCTTGGATCTAAGGAGAGCACGATGAGCATGACCGATCCGATTGCGGATCTTCTGGCGCGCGTTCGCAACGCGCATATGGCCAAGCACGACCGGCTGGACATTCCGGCGTCGCGCCTCAAGGAGGAGGTTTGCAAGATCCTTGAGAACGAGGGCTTCATTCGCAGCGTCAAGCGTCTGCGGGAAGAGGGGGCGTTGAACGACACGCTCCGCATCTATCTTCGCTACAGCACGGACGGCCAGCCGGCGATCAACTATGTCGAACGTCTGAGCAAGCCGGGCCGGCGTCTATACAAGAGGGCCGACGAGATCACCGAGGTGCGCAACGGTCTCGGGATGGCGATCGTATCGACCTCGCAAGGCTTGCTTTCGGACAAACAGGCGCGGGAGCGCCGCGTGGGAGGCGAGCTTCTCTGCCTCCTTTGGTAGAGCGCTCGTCTTTGCGGAGAGGCCACCGATGTCGCGCATAGGTAGAATGATCATCCCGATTCCAAAAGGGACAGAAGTCAAGGTCCACGAAGGAATCTTCACGGCCGAAGGCCCTAAAGGCAAGGTCTCTCAGGCGATCTTCCCGGGCTACCCTGTGACCCTGGACGAGGGTGGCGTCGCGGTTGCGCGACCCGGCGAGTCCGGTCCCGAGCGGGCAAAGCACGGACTTTTGCGAGCTCTGCTCGCGAATGCGGTAGTGGGTGCTTCGGCTGGATTCGTCAAGAATCTGGAGATTATCGGCGTCGGCTACAAGGCCGAGCTCAAGGGGAACCTGGTGCAGTTCGCGCTCGGCTATTCCCACCCGGTGATCTTCAATATCCCGGAAGGGATCAAAATTGATCTGGACGCGAAGGCGGGCAAGCTCGCCATCTCGGGCGCCGATCGCCAGAAGGTCGGTCAGGTTGCCGCCGAGATTCGCTCCTTTCGCAAGCCCGACCCCTACAAGGGCAAGGGCATCAAATTCGCCAACGAGGTCCTCCGCCGCAAGGTCGGCAAGGCCGGAGGCAAGTAGAGATGACCGAGCACCGGACGAAGCAGCTCTTGAAAAAGCGGGCGCGCCGCGAGCGGGCTCACCTGCGGGTACGCCAGAGGGTCCATGGCACCGCAGTTCGGCCGCGTTTGTCGGTCTATAAAAGTCTGCGCTTCATCTACGCGCAGGTCATCGACGACGATCGCGGCGTGACGCTTGCGCAGGCGAATTCCTTGGACGCCGACCTCAAGGCAAAGCTCTCGGGCGGATCCGCCGGAATCGATGCCGCGAAGGTGGTCGGTGCGGCGGTTGCGGAACGGGCGAAAGCGAACGGCGTGGACAAAGTGGTCTTCGATCGTGGTGGTTACGTGTACCACGGCAAGGTCAAGGCGCTGGCCGACTCGGCCCGCGAGAACGGGCTTCAATTTTGAGGTCGGAGGCGAGCTGTGGCCAGGGAACGTGAGTTCGAGCGCGAAAGCGAGTTTTTCGAGCAGGTCGTCCACATCAACCGGGTGACCAAAGTCGTCAAGGGTGGCAAGAACTTTTCGTTCTCCGCCCTGGTGGTGATCGGTGACGGCAAGGGTCGGGTCGGATACGGTGCGGGCAAGGCGAAAGAGGTCCCGGTTGCGATTCGCAAGGGGATCGAGATCGCCAAGCGTAATATGATCCAGGTGCCGACGCGGGGAACCACCATCCCGCACGAGACCTTGGGCGTCTATGGCGCGGGGCGCGTTCTGCTCAAGCCGGCTTCGGAAGGCACGGGCGTAATCGCCGGCGGACCGGTGCGGGCGGTGATCGAGACCGCAGGTATCCAGGACATCTTGACCAAGTCGCTGGGCACGACCAATCCGCACAACGTGGTGAAAGCCACGTTCCATGCGCTGCTCAGCCTGCGTCAGCCCGAGGACGTCTTCCGGTTGCGCGGCATCGAGCCGCCGCAGCCTGGCGTTCCGACGGTCAAATTGGTGCGAGGCTAGGGAGCGGGCAATGGCTGCAATGTCTCAAAAAAAAGCGGCGACAAAGGCGGAAACGCCGGTCGCCGAGACGAAACGGCTGCGGATCCGTCAGATTCGCAGCACGATCAGCACGAAGCCAGGACACGAGGAGTCGGTCCGCGGGCTTGGACTTCGGCGCATGCATGACGTAGTCGAACGGCAGGACTCGCCGGCTCTGCGCGGCGTGTTGGCGAAGGTCGGCTATTTGCTCCAGGTGGAAGAGGTCTAGCCATGAAGCTGCACGAGATGTCCCCGGCGAAGGGGAGCAAGCACTCCAAGAAGCGGGTAGGCCGCGGCCCGGGATCCGGAATCGGCAAGACCTCCGGTAAGGGCGAAAAAGGCCAGCGCTCGCGAACCGGCTATCAGGGGCGTCTCGGATTCGAAGGCGGCCAGATGCCGCTCGTCCGGCGCGTACCGAAGCGCGGGTTCACCAACATCTGGAAGACGGAATACGACATCGTGAATCTCGCCGTGCTCGCGGACCTGGCGGAAGCGGCGCAAGCGTCGATCGCTGTGACCCCCGAGTCCCTCGTGGAACTCGGGCTGGTGCGCAAGGGCGAGCGGGTGAAGGTTCTCGGTGACGGCGAGATCGGCAAAGCGCTCAAGGTGACGGCTCACAAGTTCAGCAAGTCGGCCCGGGCCAAGATCGAGGCGGCGGGCGGGAGCTGCGAGGAACTGCGGTGATCGATAGTTTCCGTAATATTTTCGCTATTCCGGAGCTGCGCAAGCGGGTTCTGTTCACCTTTGGACTGCTCGCGGTCTACCGGATCGGTTGCCACATCCCGACGCCGGGAGTGGATCCGAATGCGTTGATCGAGCTGATGTCGCAGATGCAGAACAGCTTCCTCGGCTTCTTCAATACCTTCACCGGTGGCTCCTTAGGTAAGTTCACGGTCTTCGCGCTCGGGATCATGCCGTACATCACGGCGTCGATCATCCTGCAGCTGCTGACCGTGGTCTGGCCCTATCTGGAGAAGCTGTCCAAGGAGGGTGAACTCGGCCGCAGAAAGATCACGCAATACACCCGGTACGGCGCGATGATCATTGCGATCATCCAGTCGCTCGGCATCTCGACCTGGCTGCAGGCGCAGACCACCGCAGGCCAGGCTCCTGTTGTGCCGCACCCGGGCTGGGGTTTCCGCCTGTTTACGGTGCTCACGCTCACGACCGGCACGGCGTTCATCATGTGGCTCGGCGAGCAGATCAGCGAGCGGGGCATTGGCAACGGGATCTCGTTGATCATCTTCGCCGGCATCGTGGTCGGGTTGGTCCCCGCGATCGGCAACTCGATTAATGGGATCAAGAACGAGACGCTTTCGGCGTTCGGGATGATCATCCTGCTCGGGTTCATGTTGCTGGTCGTCGCGTTCATCGTCTACATGGAGCGGGCGCAAAGGCGCATTCCGGTCCAGTATGCGAAGCGGGTGGTCGGACGAAAAGTCTATGGCGGGCAGAGCACCTACTTGCCGTTGCGGGTGAATACCGGCGGCGTCATCCCGGTCATCTTCGCAAGCTCCGTGGTGATGATCCCGACGACCATCGCCCAGTTCGTCAAGAACGAGTGGGTCTTGAAGATGGTGAGCTACATCTCGTACGGCGCGCCGCTCTACTACCTGCTCCAGATCGTGACGATCGTGTTCTTTGCGTACTTCTACGTCTCGATCATCTTCAACCCGGCCGATCTTTCCGAAAACATGCGGAAATACGGTGGCTTCGTCCCGGGCATCCGCCCAGGCAAGCGGACCGCCGAATACATCGACCGGATCTTGACCCGCTTGACCCTGGTGGGGGCGCTCTACCTGGCGGCCGTCACGGTGTTGCCGGAATTCCTGCTCACCGGAATCCACGTGCAGCAGATCCCGTTCCTGGGAGCGACCCTCGACGGAGTCCTGCCGAACTGGTTTACCAACGGCATGGGGATCAACTTCTACTTCGGAGGTACCTCGCTGCTCATCGTCGTCGGCGTTGCAATGGACACGGTCCAGCAGATCGAAAGCCAGCTGGTGATGCGCAACTACGAGGGCTTCATGAAGCGGGGAAGGATTCGTGGGCGAAGGGGATGACCGTGGCGCCCGTTTTCGGGTGATCCTTTTAGGACCTCCGGGCTCAGGCAAGGGAACCCAGGGGGAGGTTCTTTCCAAGCAGCTTGGTGTACCGCAGATCTCAACTGGAGACATGTTGAGGAGCGCGATCACCGCCGGATCGGAACTCGGCCGCAAGGTCCAGGGTCTCATGAAGCTGGGCCTCTTGGTGGACGACGAGACGATGCTTGAAGTCGTCGCCGAGAGGTTGGGCCAACCCGATACCTCGCGCGGCTTTCTGCTCGACGGTTATCCGCGGACATTGCCTCAGGCACATTCGCTGGATCGGATCCTCGGCGACGGGGGCATCGACTGCGTCCTGTTGGTCGAGGTTCCGGAAGAGGAGCTGATTCGCCGGATGCTCGCGCGCGGCCGTGCAGACGACGCACTGGAGGTCGTGGGCGACCGGCAGCGTATATATCGCGAAGAAACCCAGCCGTTGGTCTCGTATTACGGCGAGCGGAGTCTGGTTCGGCCGATCTCGGGTTTCCAGCCGATCCAGGAAGTGACGCGGCAGATGATCGCGGCGCTCGACGGCATCGGTGGGCGGTCATGACCGTGCTCAAGACGCCGGGAGAGATCGAGTTGATGGATCAGGCGAACCGGATCGTGCATGATGTGCTCGATCAGCTCGCCGAGCGGATGGTGCCGGGGGCGATGACCGCCGACCTCGACCGATTTGCCGAGCAGTTCATTCGCTCGCGCGGCGGGGTGCCGGCGTTCCTGCACTATCGGGGCTATCCGGCGACGCTCTGCATCGCCAAGAACGACGTGATCGTTCATGGCATTCCGAATGAGCTGCCGCTGGTCTCCGGCGATATCGTCGGGATCGACTGCGGGGTGCAGTACAAGGGTTATTTCGGCGACGCGGCGCGAACGTTCGCGGTGGGGCCGGTCTCGGCGGAGGCGGATCGCCTGCTCGCCGTGACAAGAAAGTCTTTGTTGCTGGGGATCGAACAGGTTCGGCCGGGCGGTCGGCTTTCCGACATCGGCCACGCGGTGCAGGCGCACGCCGAGCGCAACGGCTACTCGGTGGTGCGGGAGTTCTCGGGCCACGGCATCGGGACTTCGCTGCACGAGGACCCGCAGGTTCCGAACTATGGAAAGCCGGGCAAAGGGCCAAAGCTCAAGCCCGGCATGGTGTTGGCGATCGAGCCGATGATCAACGCCGGGAGCGCCGGGGTAAAAATGGACGCGGATGGCTGGACCGCGCGGACCGAAGATGGGTCGCTGTCGGCTCATTTCGAGTTCTCGGTCGCGGTGACGCCTTTCGGCTATCGGGTTTTGGGCGCGAGCCCTTCTTAAGGCCGAGACGAGCGGGAGCGAAATTTGTCGAAGAAAGAAGAAGCGATCGAGGTCGAGGCGGTAGTTGTCGAACCGCTGCCGAACGCGATGTTTCGCGTCGAGCTCGAAAACAAGCACCAGGTTCTGGCGCATATTTCGGGCAAAATGCGTAAGCATTTCATCCGGATTTTGCCCGGCGATCGAGTTCTGGTCGAGCTCTCGCCGTACGACTTGAACCGCGGTCGAATCGTGTACCGCTTGAAGTAGGCGCGGACGAAGGAGTGGGTGATGAAAGTACGGACGTCGGTCAAACGGATCTGCCCAAAGTGCAAGGTCGTCCGCCGCAAGGGCGTAGTGCGGGTGATCTGCGAGAACGCGAAACACAAGCAGCGCCAGGGATAGGTCAGGATAGGAACGAGCTATGGCACGCATCGCAGGAGTAGACCTGCCCCAGAACAAGCAGGTTTGGATCGGCTTGACCTACATCTACGGCATCGGCCGTACGCGCTCGAAGAGCATTCTCACCGAGGCTCAGGTCCCCGAGGTTACTCGGGTCAAGGATCTGACCGAGGACGAAGCACGCCGGATCCGTAAGGTCATCACGGACGAGGGGCGCGTCGAGGGTGATCTGCGCAAGGAGATCAGCCAGAACATCAAGCGGCTGATGGAGATCGGCTGTTACCGTGGGGTACGTCACCGCAAGAACCTTCCGGTTCGCGGGCAGCGGACCTCGACCAATGCCCGCACCCGCAAGGGTCCGCGGCGTGGCGCGGTCGCCGGCAAGAAGAAAGCGACGAAGAAGTAAGGAAGTAAGGACCGAGCGCTTTCCGCTCCTCCAGGCGAGGAGCGGGTGCGCCCCCAGGGAGAATCATGGCGAAGGCAGCAGCTCCGAAGAAGGATCGCAAAGCGGGCAAGAAGAAGGAACGGCGCAATGTGCCCCACGGGGTGGTGCACATCCAAGCCACCTTCAACAACACGATCGTGTCGATCTCCGACCCGGAAGGACATGTCCTTTCCTGGTCGTCGGCCGGCCGCATCGGTTTCAAAGGCTCGCGCAAAGGCACGCCGTTCGCGGCGCAAGTCGCAGCGCAGAGCGCCGGCAACAGCGCCAAAGACTCGGGAGTCCGCACGGTCGACGTGCTGGTCAAGGGTCCGGGAGCCGGCCGCGAATCGGCGGTCCGGGCGCTCCAGGCTTCCGGAATCGAGGTCAAGTCGATCAAGGACGTGACGCCGATTCCGCACAATGGCTGTCGGCCGCGCAAGCGCCGCCGCGTCTAAGGCGTGCGAGAGGGACCGGCGAGTGAACCTCGGGCGTTCCGGGGTGCTCGCCCTCGTCTTCCTCAGATGAATTCCTCGTAGCGTCGAGGAGAGGACGTCAGGAGAAACAACGTGGCAAGATATTGCGGACCCGTTTGCCGGCTGTGCCGTCGCGAGCGGATCAAGCTGTTCCTCAAAGGTGACCGCTGCTTTAAGGAAAAGTGCGCCATCGAGCGTAGGGCCTATCCGCCGGGCCAGCACGGCAACCGCCGCGGCCGCCGGATTCAGGGCTACGGCTTGCAGCTGCGCGAAAAGCAGAAGGTCAAGCGCATCTACGGCGTGTTGGAGAGCCAGTTCCGCACCTATTTTGAGGAGGCGGATCGCCGAAAGGGGATCACAGGCGAAAACCTCCTCATCATGCTGGAACGGCGACTCGACAACGTCATCTTCAGCCTCGGCTTCGCCGGATCGCGCGCCCAGGCGCGCCAGTTGGTTCGGCACGGCCACGTTCTGATCGACGGCCGTAAGGTCTCGGTGCCTTCCTATCAGGTGAAAGCCAGCCAGGCGGTCACGGTCAAGGAGGCGAGCAAGAAGAATCCGCTGGTCCGCTCGAGCGTCGAAACCGCCCGCGGCCGCGGGATTCCGGAGTGGCTGGAGCTGGACGCCGACAATGTGTCGGGCAAAGTCACGCGCCTTCCTGCGCGCGAAGACATCAAACTGCCGATCCAGGAGCAGTTGATCGTCGAGCTGTACAGCCGCTAAACCGGTCGGCAACTACGCGAAGGAGCCAGCGAGCATGCTTTGGAAGGGTTTTCAGCGCCCACGGCGCGTCGAAATAGAAAAAGAAACACTGACGGCGAGCTACGGCAAGTTCACTGCCCAGCCGTTCGAGCGCGGTTTTGCCACCACCATGGGCAACGCGCTGCGCCGTTGTCTGCTCTCCTCGATCGAGGGAGCGGCGATCACCGCGGTTCACATCGAAGGGGTGCTCCATGAGTTCTCCTCGGTTCCGGGCGTGGTCGAAGACGTCACCGACATCATCCTGAATTTGAAGCAGGTGCCGATCCGGCTCCACAGCGAAGACGCCAAGGTTCTGGCGATCGACGTCGCGGGTCCGGGCAAGGTGACTGCCAAGCACATGGCCGATGATCCGCAGATCGAGATCATCGATCCGAACATCCACATCGCGACCTTGAACGAAGAGGCGCGGTTCAAGCTGCAAGTGAAGATCGAGCGCGGCCGCGGCTATGTCTCGGCCGACCGTAACTTCGACGAGTCGCTTGGCATCGGCTGGATTCCGGTCGACTCGGCGCATAGCCCGGTCCGGCGCGTGAACTTCCGGGTCGGCGCGGCGCGTCTCGGCCAGACCACCGACTACGAAAAACTGGTGCTCGAAGTCTGGACCAACGGCACTGTCGCTCCGGAAGAGGCGGTTTCGCTCGCGTCGCTGCTGCTCAAAGAGCATCTCGGCGTGTACATCCAGACGGAAGAGAGCCTGCGCGAGATCGGCGGCGAGGGCGGCCGGGAAGATTTGGCCGGTCTGGATCAGATCCTCGCCAAGACGATCGACGAGCTCGATCTGTCGGTGCGCTCGGCCAATTCGCTCAAGAACGCCAACATCCACAATCTGCGCGATCTGGTCCGGCGCACGGAAAAAGAGATGTTGGAGACCAAGAACTTCGGCCGTAAATCCCTCGAAGAGGTCCAGGAAGTCTTGGACAAGCTGGGCCTCTCGCTTGGGATGAACGTGTCGTCCAGCGGCGCGTCCGCCTAGGAGCAGTCATGCGTCACGCGTACAGAGGCTCGCGGCTCGGGCGGAGCACGGCGCACCGGCAGGCCTTGTTCAAGAACCAGATCCAGTCCTTGATGCTGGCGGAGCGAATCATCACCACGCTGCCGAAAGCCAAGGAAATCCGGCCGCTCGCCGAACGGGTGATCACCCGAGGCAAGCAGGGCACCATCCACGCGCGCCGATGGGCGTTGCGTTGGCTGGGCAGCCGCGACCTGGTGAAGAAGGTGTTCGACGACATCGCCCCGCGGTTCGCCGAGCGTCCGGGCGGCTACCTCCGGATCGTCAAGCTCGGACCGCGCCCCGGCGACGGTGCCGAGATGGCGTTGATCGAAATGGTCGACAAGGCCGCGGACGCTCCGGCCCCGGCCCCCCCGAAACCCGCGAAAGCGAAGAAGCCGGCGGCCCCGAAGAAAAAGGCTGCCGACGAAGCGCCGAAGGAGCGGACGAAGAAAGAGCCGAAAGCCAAGCCGACCGGACGTTCGAAACCGGCCGGAAAAGGCTCGAAGTCGTCGCCCCGGAAGATGGGTTCGTAAGCTCGATCCACCTTTTCGATCCGAAGGCCAGGGTTTTTCGAGGGGTCAGCGGCTTTGCCGCTGGCCCCTTTTTGCGCTTGATACGCTTCGCAGGAGACCCCGCCGACTTAAACGTAGCGTCAAACCTTGGGGTCTAACCCCGAGTGCTTCGCCACGCCCTATTCATGCCCATCGCATCGAGGACTTCTATGCGCAGAATCGCCACCCTTTCCTTCCTGCTCGCCGTTGTCGCCCCTTCGGCGCTTTTGGCTCAGGCGCCCTCCGCCGCCCTCGATCCGAAAGCGCTTCTCGCCGAGATCGACGCTGTGGTGCTCCAGCCGGGAAAGGCGGTGGTGCTTAACAGAGTCAAGCTCGTAGCGGGACTCAGCACCCTCACCCTGGAAGGCAAGCTGATTCCGGTGGCGCCGGTTGGCGGACAGGTGCGCGAGCTGGTGTTCTTCGGCAAGGGGCGGATCGAGCTGTCTGCGCCCGACGAGATCGAAGCTGGGCAGCTCGAACTGTTCACCGGTTCCCCGGCGATCGATGAGCGGTTCGACCAGGCGGTCCTCGTCTTCGGTCTCGACCGGGCGGTCGAAGCTCTGCTCAAGCATCCAGCGGCATCGCTCGACGAGGCGGAAACGAAACGGGCGAAGGAGACCTACGAGAGTTGGAAGAAGGGTCCGGAGCGCGAGCTGCTGGATGTACGCGGAGGGATCTGGTCCGACGCTTTGGGAGACGCACCCTACCAGAGCCTGTTCGTCGGCCGGTTCCATGGCCTCGAACGGGGAGAGTTCCTCTATCTCGTCGATCCGCAATCGGCAGAGCAGGTGACGCTCGGCCAGTTCGTACCGATCGATGCGACCGAGAAGGAGAAACGAAAGCTCACCCGCCAGCTCGCTCGCGAGCAGCGCCGCGGCCGACTGATCGGCGTCGAACTCGAAGATCTCGGGCAGTGGGACACCTGGCTTTCCTCCTCTCTCCGCACCAAGGACGGCCAGACGGCGCCGGGCTCCGCTGCCTTCGAACCGATGCGCTATACGCTCGACGTGACGGTCGACGCCGCGATCAAAAAGATCAATGGGGTAGCAAAAATCGAGCTGCGACCCGTCCTTGCCGGGGTGCGCACTGTTGAGATCCGGCTGCCGCGCGATTTCGAGGTCCGCTCGGTCCGATCAGGGGAGGCCAAGCTTCCTTTTCAGCGCTCGGGAGGGTGGCTCACTGTGGTCCTGCCGGCACCGCCGGCCGCTGGGGAAACGGCAACGATCGCGGTCGAGTATGACGGGATTGCGATCGGCGGAGACGCCAGCCGGTACGCCCTCCTCGATACCCTGAACTGGTATCCGCACGTCGGGGAGATAGATCGCGCGACCTATGAGGCGACGTTTCACTGGCCTCAGCGATTCGGCCTGCTCGCGCCGGGACATCGGATGGAGGGAGGGGAGAAGGGGGGGCTCAAATGGGAGAGTCGCCGGCTCGACATTCCGACCTTTGGCTATACCTTCGAACTCGGCAAGTTCACCCTCGAGCAGCGAAAGGTTGGCCACGTCGCCGTCACCTTTGCCTTCGGAACTACGGACACGCGCTTGCTGAACTGGAAGGGCCGTGGAGAGATCGCAGACACCGTGGCCGAGTCGCTTGAGTTTTTCGAGACGACGTTCGGTCCCTATCCACTCGATGAGCTGACTGTGTTGACGATCCCGCGGACGTTCTCGCAGTCGATGCTTGGCTTCATCACGCTCTCCGACCTGATGATGCTCGACACCTCGTTTTGGACGTTGTACCTGGGTTTCGAAGATCGCCGTTCTGTGGCCGCCCACGAAGTCGCGCATCAATGGTGGGGCCATCGGGTTGGCTGGGCGAGCGGGCGCGACGTGTGGCTCTCGGAAGCGATGGCGAATTACGCCGCTCTGCTCTATCAGGACAAGATGATCGAGCCTGCGACCGGCAAGAAAGCCACCTGGAGGAGCCGGCGGGAAGGCGTGTTGGTCGGTCCGACCGCGGGCTGGCAGGAGGCGCTCGCCAACTCGCTGCCGGACGGGCGCGCGATCGATTCGGTTGGTCCGGTGGTTTTGGGGGATCGCCTCTTCTCCAGCCGGACCAACGGGGCCTACGAGCCGATCGTTTACAGGAAGGGCGCGCTGATCCTCGACATGCTCGCACGCAGTTTGGGCACCGAACAGTTTCCCAAAGTCCTCCGTGAAGTGGTGCGCGTGGTGGATGGGAGAACCATCACGACCCGCGAATTCTTCGATCTCCTCGAGAAGATCACGGACACCGATCTCGCCGGCTTCGTCTCTCGATTCGTCGAGGGCACCGGATTACCCGAGGTGTACTACACCTACAGCTACCAGCCGGACGGGCCGGGAAAATGGCGGGTCAAGGGGGAGGCGCGGATCGGGACTCCCTACCGCTTCCGTTATCACGCGGTCTCCGCGGGGAAGGGCTTCGACGTCACGCGCGAACGGCTGGACACCATTCACGACCTTTCAGAGCTTGCGTTGACGGTCCCGGTTCAGGTCTCGTACTACGACCCGGCCCGTAACGACAGTCTGTGGAAGGGGAGTGGGAAGGCGCCGGAGCCCAATGCGGAGCTCAATGGGCAAATGGTGCTGCGCGGCGAGCGGGTGCCGATCGACATCCCGGTCGAATTTGAGCCGCGTCGCTTCTGGCTCGATCGCGACCGGCGAGTGTACGGCCGGTTTTTCGACGAGAGCCGCTGGCCGAAGCGGACGCTTTGCTACCGTGGCGAGGATCTGTCGGCGTCCGGCGAGACGGATGAAGCGGTCAAGCTCCTGAACCAGGCCCTGGCCGCCGAGGCCTGGAGTGGCGATCCGCGGGACAAACCGAGCGGCAACGCACTGGCCAACGAAGCTCGCCTGTTCAACGGCCGGGTGCAGCTCGCCCTCGCACGCATCGCCCTCGACCAAGGGAAGGATGACGAGGCCGCCGCGGCGCTGGAGAGGGCGAAAAAGGGGCTTCGCTTAATCCTTGGCGGTTGGACCGCCGAGGAGCTTCGGGTCGTCGAGTCGAGGCTCGACGTCCGCCGCGGCGACTACGACCGCGCTTTCCAACGTTTGAATAAAGCTCTGCTCAAGCGGGCCGACATCGACAGCACGGAAGGCTTCGTCCTGCTCGCGATCGCGGCCCAAAAGACCGGGCATGCCGAAGAACTGGAGAAGGCGAAAGACGAAGTGAAGGAGTCCGGCTCGGATCTTTCGGCATTGGCGAATTAATCTGCCACTATCTGTCCGCTCACGCCCACTCTTCGAGGTCTCTATGCGAGCATATCCATCGATCTTCTTCGTTCTCTTCCTCGGCTCACTCTCGTCCTCGCTAAGGGGAGAGACGCCGACGCTTGCTCCTGATCCGAAAGCGCTGCTCGCAGAGATCGACGCCGCGACGCTTCAGCCGGAAAAGGCCGTGATGCTCAAGAAGGTGAAGCTCGCGGCGGGACTCGGCACCCTCACGCTCGAAGGGAAGCTGATCCCCGTCTCCCCGGCCGGGGGCCAAGTGCGCGAGTTGGTCTTCTTCGGCCAGGGGCGGATCGAGCTAACGGCGCCCGACGAGATCGAAGCGGGGCAGCTGGAGCTGTTCACCGGCGCGCCCGCGATCGACGAATCGTTTGATCAGGCGGTGCTGGTCTTCGGCCTCGACCGGGCCGTCGAAGCGCTGCTCAAGCGCCCGGCGGCCACCCTCGACGCGGCAGAAACGAAGCGGGCCCAGGAGGCTTACGAGAAGTGGAAGAAGGGTCCCGAGCGAGAACTCCTGGACATTCGCGGCGCGATCTGGTCAGACGCTCTGGGTGACGCGCCCTACCAGAACCTGTTCGCCGGTCGCTTCCACAGCACGGCACGGGGAGATTTTCTCTACCTCGTCGATCCGCAGTCGGACGAGCAGGTGACGCTCGGCCAGTTCGTGCCGATCGAGGCGACGGAGAAGGAGAAGCGAAAGCTCATCCGTCAGATTGCGCGCGAGCAGCGTCGTGGCCGGTTGATCGGCGTCGAGCTCGAAGACCTCGGCCAGTGGGACACCTGGCTCTCTTCCTCCCTGCGCACCAAGGAGGGCCAACCGGCGCCGGGCGCCGCCGCTTTCGAGCCGGTGCGCTACGCGCTCGACATGACGGTCGAAGACCCGATCGAGAGGGTTCACGGCGTGGCGAAGATCGATCTCAAGCCGGTCCTCCCTGGAGTGCGAACGGTCGAGATCCGCCTACCGCGCGATTTCGAGGTCCGCACGATAAAACTTGGAGACGCAAACCTCCCGTTCGAGCGATCGGGCACGAACCTGACCGCCGTGCTGCCGGAGGTTCCCTCGCCCGAGGGCACGGTGACGATCGCCGTCGACTACAGCGGGATCGCGATCGGCGGAGATGCCAAGTCGTACGCTCTCCGCGACACCCAAAACTGGTATCCGCACGTTGGCGTGACCGATCGCGCGACCTACGAAGCGACTTTCCACTGGCCGCGGCGGTTCGACCTGCTCGCCCCGGGCCACCGGATGGAAGGCGGCGAGACCGGAGGCCTCAAATGGGAGCGTCGTCGACTCGACCTGCCGACCTGGGGCTACACCTTCGAGTTGGGCAAATTTTCGGTCGAACAACGCCAGGTCGGGCACGTCGCAGTCACCCTCGCGTTCGATCCTTCGGGGAAGAGCCAGGGGTACGCCAGCCGCAAGTTGATCGGCGACACGGTCGCCGAAGCACTCGGATATTTCGAAACGACGTTCGGCCCTTATCCACTCGACGAATTGACCGTCTCGACGATTCCGCGCTCGTTTTCGCAGTCGATGCTCGGATTCATCACCCTCTCCGACCTGATGATGCTCGATACTTCGTTCTGGACCCTGATCCTCGGTTTTGAAGATCGCCGCACGGTGATCGCCCACGAGATGGCGCACCAATGGTGGGGTCATCGGGTCAGCTGGGCGAGCGACCGGGATGTCTGGCTTTCGGAGGCGATGGCGAACTACTCGGCGCTGCTCTACCAGGACGAAAAGATCGAGCCCGCCACAGGGAAGAAAGTCGATCGGAAGAACCGGCGCGAGGACGTGCTGGTCGGCCCGACCGCCGGCTGGCAGGCGGCGCTCACGGATACCCTGCCAGACCAGCGCGCGATCGATTCGGTCGGGCCGGTGGTGCTGGGGAGCCGCCTTTTTTCCAGCCGCACGAACAGGGCCTACGAGCCGATCGTCTACAAGAAAGGTGCAGTGATCCTGGACATGCTCGCGAGAAGCCTGGGCGAGGACAATTTTCCCAAGGTCCTCCACGAGGTGGTGCGAGCGGTGAACGGGAGAACGATCTCGACCCGGGAATTCTTCGAACTGATCGAGAAGATCACGGGCACCCATCTGGATGCCTTCGTCTCGCGATTCGTCGAAGGGACGGGCTTACCCGAGGTCTACTACACCTACAAGTTCCAGAAAGAAGGGGAAGGCAAATGGCGGGTCCAGGGCGAGGCGCGGATCGAGACGCCCTACCGCTTCCGCTACCGGGCGGTCCCTGCGGGTTCGGGATTCGACGTCACTCGCGAGCGGCTGGATACGATCCGTGATCTTTCGGGGCTCGCGCTCATCGTTCCGGTCCAAGTTTCGTTCTACGACCCGGCCCGCGATGAGGCTAAGCGGAAGAAGAGCTCGGATCCGAACGCATTGCTCAAAGGGCGCATGGTGTTGCGCGGCGAGCAGGTGCCGATCGACATCCCGCTCGATTTCGAGCCGCGGCGCTTCTGGCTCGATCGCGACCAGCGGGTCTATGGACGGTTTTTCGACGAGAGCCGCCGGCCGAAGCGCACCCTCTGCTACCTCGGCGAAGATCGGGCTGCGGCCGGCCGGTTGGACGAAGCGGTACAGCTCTTCATCCAAGCGCAGTCGGCCGAGGTCTGGAGCGGCGATCCGGACGACAAACCGAGCAACAGCGATCTGAAAACCGAATCGCGGGAATTCGACAGCCGGATTCAGCTCGGACTCGCCCGCATCGCCCTCGACCGAGGCCAGGACGCCGAGGCGCAAGCCGCGCTCGACAAGTCGAAGAAGACGCTCAATTCGGCCACCGGCGGCTGGGCCGACGAAGACATTCGAGTCATCGAATCCCGGCTGGACCTCCGGCGAGGCGACTACGATCGAGCGTTCAAGCGCCTGAACAAAGCCCTGCTGAAGCGCGAAGACAGCGACACCACGGAGAGCTTCGTCCTGCTCGCCATCGCGGCCCAAAAGACCGGCCACGCCGACGAGCTGAAGAAGGCGAAGGACGCGGTGAAGGAGTCGGGTTCGGACTTGTCGGCGCTCGGAAATTGAGGGTTGTGAGAGAGCCGCTTCCTGGTAAACTGAGAACACCTATGAGCGACGACCTCTCAGCGAAGATCCTGGAAGAGCTGGCCGCCCTGCGCCAGAACCTGCAATCCGAGATTCGCCAGGCTGCGGAAGAATCTCGCCGCGAGTTTGGCGTCCTGGCGGAAGGCCTTCGGTCGGACGTCCAACAGGTCGCCGAAGGGGTGATTTTGGTCGGCGAGAGGATCGACCGCCTCCAAGCCGAGAACGCCCGGGAGTTCGCCGAAATGCGATCGATGTTCAGGTTCTCCCATGCCGAGTTGGAGCGTCGGCTTCGTACCCTCGAAGACTCTTCGGAGTCCCACGAGGCCCGTCTCCGGCACTTGGAATCCTCCTCTTCCCACTAAGTCCGCAGTTGCCCTACCCGCAAGGGTCTGCCAGGATTCCCTCTCCTTTTCCTGGGAGCGCCTCATGCCGAGCTTTCCGCACCGCGTTTTCGCGGTATTGCCCCCCGTACTGATCGCCGTCGGTCTCGCCGCGTCGGCGGCTGTTGCCGCGCTACCCGCCAAGGCATCAGAGGCGAAGACCGAGAAAAAGAAAGACGAATCGATCCAGCCCGCGCCCCCGCGCCGGGCGGACGAAGGGGTAGGTCCCTACGATCGTCTGATCCTCCGTGGCGCCATCCTGATCGACGGCACGGGCGCTCCGCCGGTCGGGCCGGTGGACATCGTGATCGAGAAGAATCGGATCGCCGATGTCGAGATCGTCGGCAGCCCGGGTGTCGCGATCGATCCGGAGAAACGGCCGAAGGCCAAGCCGGGCGATGAGGAGATGGACCTCTCCGGCATGTATATCCTGCCCGGTTTCGTCGACATGCATGGTCACATCGGGGGCACGGAACAGGGCACGCCGGCCGAATACGTCTACAAGCTTTGGATGGGGCACGGGATCACCACGATCCGCGATCCGGGGAGCGGCAACGGGCTCGACTGGGTCCTCTCCGAGCAGGCGCGGAGCGCCAAGAACGAGATCGTGGCGCCGCGCATCCACCCTTATGTGACCTTCGGCCAGGGGCGCGATGAGCCATTCACCACTCCCGAGGAAGCGCGAGCCTGGGTCCGCTCGGTGGCGAAGAAGGGGGCCGAAGGCCTCAAGTTCTTCGGCGCCCGGCCGGATCTCATGCGTGCGGCGATCGAAGAGGCGAAGAAGCTCGGCCTGCGCTCTGCCTGCCACCATGCCCAACTCTACGTCTCCCGTGTCAACGTGCTCGATTCCGCCCGCTGGGGACTCACCTCGATGGAACACTGGTACGGTCTGCCCGAGGCTCTGTTCGTCGATCGGACGATCCAGAACTATCCGGTCGATTACAACTACGCCGACGAGTCCGATCGGTTCAGCGAAGCCGGACGCCTCTGGCAGCAGGCGGCGCCGCGCGGCTCGGAGCGGTGGAAGGCGGTGATCGACGAGCTGGTGAAGCTCGATTTCACCATCGACCCGACGCTTACGATCTACGAAGCGAACCGCGATCTGATGCGCGCCCGGCGCGCCGAGTGGCACGAGGAATACACGCTCCCTTCGCTCTGGGATTTCTACGCGCCGAGCCGCAAATCTCACGGTTCCTACTGGTTCGCCTGGGGCACCGAGCAGGAGGTGGCCTGGAAGGAGAACTACCGGATCTGGATGTCCTTCCTGCTCGACTTCAAGAACGCGGGCGGCCGGGTGACCACCGGTTCGGACAGCGGCTTCATCTACAAGCTCTACGGCTTCGACTACATCCGCGAGCTGGAGCTGCTGCGCGAGGCGGGGTTCCATCCGCTCGAAGTGATCCGCTCCGCGACCCTTCTCGGCGCCCAGGCGCTCGGGCTTTCCGACCAGATCGGCAGCGTCGAGCCCGGCAAGCTCGCGGACCTGGTGGTCGTCGGCGCGAATCCGATCGAGAACCTTCAGGTGCTCTACGGCACCGGGGCGATCCATTTGAACGATCGGAATGAAGTGGTTCGCGAGGGGGGAGTCCGCTACACGATCAAGGATGGCATCGTCTACGACGCCAGGCAGCTGCTCGCCGACGTGCGAGGAATGGTCCGCAAGGCGAAAGACGACGCGAAAAAGGAGATCGTCCAGCCCGGGATGGCGAAATAGAGAGGCCGGGAAGCCGGGGAGCGTCCTCTGGCCGTCGGTTCTCCGTCGGGGTCTGAGATCCTTCTTCAACATCCGGGCGCCAACGTCTGCCACAATCGGCGGCCAGGAGGACCACCGATGAAGAAAGCCCAAAGCCTCTCGCTCGGTACACTCGCCACTCTCGCCGCCCTTTCGGCCTTCGCTTCCCTCTCGCAACCTTCCTTCGCTCTCGATCCCGTCCGCAAGATCACCGAGAACTTTCAGGTTGGATCGGCGCCCAAGGTCCAGACCAAGCTCAAGTCCGGCGACTTGATCGTCGAAGGATGGGATGGTCCGGACGTTCAGGCGGTGATCAGCCTGGGTTGCCTGGAGGGAACCCCCGGCGATGTGTGCAAGAAGGCGACTGACGGCGTAAGCCTCGCCTGGTCGCGGACCAAAGCCCAAGTGCTGGTGCGGGTGAAGGGTGCGACCGGTTGGCGCGCGCGTAAGCTTTGGATCGAGGCCCGTTTCAAGGTGCCGGCGCATGTTCCGCTCGAAGTCGAGTCGGTCAATGGCGAGATCCAGGTCTCCGGCATGCTGAACGACGTCGAAGCCGATTCCGGTAGCGGCGACATCACGATCACTCAAAGCAAAGCCTCGGTCGGACCGCTCCACATCGACGTCGGAGCCGGCAAGGCGGAGCTTTGGGTGAGCGGCGGCAAACTCGAAGGAAGCGGCTTGCTCCGCTCGATCAACTGGACCGGTACCGGCAGGGCGAAGATCGAAGTCGACATCGGCGCGGGCGACGCCGCGGTGCGCTTGGACTAGACACCCGGCAGCTCCGGGCCTGTTAGACTTCCGCCATTCCGTGCCGTATCGCCCCTGCCGAAGGAGAGCCTCGCCATGACCGCAACGCGCCGCAAGATTCCCAGTGTCAACCTGGACGACTACCGCTCGGGCACGAGCGAACAACGGGCGCGGATGATCGAGACGCTCGGCGGGGAGCTGGTTGAGTTCGGCTTTCTAAATGTCGAGGCGCACGGCATCGAGCCGGCGCTGATCCGCCGGACCTACGACCTCTGGAAGCAGTTCTTCGAGCTGCCCGACGAGGTCAAGAAGCGTTACGTCGGCGGTACCGGTGGCGCCCGCGGCTATACGCCATTCGGCGTCGAGCATGCGAAAAACAACCCGACGCCGGATCTCAAAGAGTTCTACCACGTGGGCCAGGAGCCGGATTCCGCGGCGGCACTGCCCGCCGGACATCCGGCCAAAGAGGTCTATCCGGCGAACGTCTGGCCCGAGGCGATCCCTGAGATTCACGAGCCGACGGTCCATCTGTTCCGCCGCTTGGAGGAAACCGCAGCGACGCTTCTTGAGGCACTCGCCGAGTATTTCGGCCTGCCGCGCCGCCAGTTCGCCGACATGGCGGTGAACGGCAACAGCCTCCTGCGCATCCTGCACTACCCTGCCGTGCCGCAAGGCATTCCGGCAGGTGCCGTCCGCGCTGCGGCCCATGAGGACATCAACCTGATCACCCTGCTCTGCGAAGCGACGGACTCAGGGTTAGAGATCTTCACCCGCGAGGGCGAATGGATGGCGGTCGAAACCGGTCCGGGCGAGATCGTGGTCGATGCGGGCGACATGCTGTCGCGCCACCTGAACGAAGTGGTCCCCGCCACCACCCACCGGGTGGTGAATCCCGGCGACACGAGCCGCGAGCGCTACTCGATGCCGTTCTTCGTCCATCCTTACTCGGGCGCCGACCTCACCATCCATCCGCGCTTCGTGACCGAGGACCGCCCGGCAAAATACCCGCCGATCACCGCCGGGCAGTTCCTGGAGCAGCGCCTGATCGAGATCGGGCTTAAGAAGTAGAGTCCATTCCCTGCCGGAAGACGACAAAACGCCGGGGTCCCCCTAGGGGCCCCGGCGTTTTTTGCGTTGACCGTTGGGGAAAGTTGCGCTTATTCTTCCGGGGCGTTGCAGAAGAGCGGCGACAGGATGCCGAGGGTGCAGCCGTCGAGGAAGTTGACGTTCAGCTCGTAATACCCCGCCGTCTCGTGGGGAACGGAGACTTCGAAACAGTAGTCGCCGACCTCGACCGCGGTGGTGAAGACGTTGCCCGAGCCACCGCCGAGATCCTGCTCTTCGCCGACCTGCTCGATCTCCTCGTTTCCGGTGTTCCAGAAGTAGAGGTTTCCTTTGATCGCCACGCCTTTGGCTCCGAAGATGAGTAGGCCGGAGATGTTGTGGCGGATCTTTACGACATCGCTGTCCCACTCGTCGATGTCATGGCCGGAGGTCGACGAACTGGTGACGCTGTGGACCAGGTAGCCGCTGGAAGACCAGTTGGCGAAAGCGTTGGCGCAAGTCTCCGCCGAAGCCGAGCGAGGCAGCATGAAGGTGCAAAGGGTAAGTGCCAGCAGCGCGGCAAACAGGCGAAGCGAGAAGCGGTTACGGCGGGTTTCGGACAGAGTGATGGCGTTCGAAGACATGGAGTTCTCCCCTTTTGCGGGCCGATTTCGGCGCCGCGGCAAAACGTCAGTTGGTTTTGCGGTTTGGGGATCCCCTGATTTTGGTGGCGGTCCGCGTCCGCCTCCATACGTGGCTAACGGGCGGTTTTTAAAAATTGGCTGGGTTCGGACCGGCGGGCGGCGCAAACGGCCCGCCTTCGTGATTGAATGGACGGACTTTGAAGGGCGAAAGCGAAGGTCGCGGCGCGGTCGAATCGTCCCGAGTATTCACGGCCTACGTGCGCGCCCCCGATCCGCAGGATCGCGACGTGGCGCCGGTTCTGACCGAGCTGCGCCGGGCGCTCCGGTCCGAAATCAGGCGCCGAGGGCTGTGGGAGACGTCTCCGAGCTATCTGGGCGTCTACGGCGCCGAGAGGTGGCACGGGGGAACGGTGGCCGACTTGGCCCTCGGCCTGGGCGGCGGACCGCTCGATGAACTGCTCGCCGACTGCTTCAGCTACATCTTCGTAGACCGCCTGCGTTCCCTGTCGGCGCAGCTCAAAGTGAAGGACGACGTTGAGGGGCTGGTCTACTTGAACGTTCGGCATTTCGTCCACGAGCGGCAGCGGGATTGCGATCCGCTCGGGACGCGCGTCTACCAGGTTCTGCACCGGGCGGTGCAGGCGGCGGTCGACGCGGGCGAGCTGGAAATCCTCGCGGGCGATTCGCGGATTCGCAACGACACCCTCTTGACCTTCGACGCCGGAACCGAAGACGTTCCGGCCGACCGG
Organism: Thermoanaerobaculia bacterium; assembly: GCA_038250865.1. Lineage (GTDB taxonomy): Bacteria > Acidobacteriota > Thermoanaerobaculia > Multivoradales > UBA5704 > DASYKS01. The sequence goes on from JBBSBW010000044.1 coordinate 27,538, forward strand.
CGTGCCGAACGCCTGGCCCGGCGGGTCGCGCGTTGGTGCGATGACCTGCTTCCCGATCTGATCACCGCCACCGGCCGCCGCGAGGACCCGTTGGTCGACCGCCTCCGGGCGCGCCTGCCGGAGTTGTGGGATGACGGCTTCAACGTTCTTCCGTTCCACGAACTGATCGATCCTCTGAAAGCGGAGGTTCGGGGCCGGTGGGCGACGATCCTCGGCAACGCCCGCGAACGGCTCGGAATTGCCGGCCCTCCCGGTTCGCCGCCCGCCGGCCGCTCCGAGGGTGGAGAAAGCGGCGAGCCGGGAGAGCGTTTTCCGGCGGCCGATCCGGAGCCGTTGCCGGATCTCGCCTTCGAGCAACGCGACCGCTTCCGCGCCCTGGTCGCCTGCGTGGTCCGCTCGCTCGCCCAACTCCCCGGCGACGAGCGGAGCCGGCGCACGATCGAAAAGCTCTGGGGATACCTGCGCGTCTGGTCCGCGGAGGGGGGACTCATGGGAGATCGTCTCCCCTCGAACCGGGAGCTCGCTTTACGCCTCGGCCTTCCCCGCGAGCGAATCCCCGGTGCCCTGGAGACGATCCGAAGTCTGATCGACGGCTGTCGGACGTCGAAAGCGGGATCGCTCGGCCGCGATGTCGACCGGCCCGAGACCCCTCGGCCCGATTCCCACTGACCGCCCGGAAGAGACGAAAGAGACGCCATGCCGAACTCACGAATGCCCTCGAAAGGAGAAGACCTCCGCGCCGTCCTGGAACGCGAGCTGGAGGAGCGCCGGGGCCGAGCCCCCGAGCCGGGGGAGATCTTCGTCCTGTCCGAGACCGCCGAGCTGCCGGTCGAATGGGCGCTGCTCGAAGCCCGGCCAAAGTCCTTTCTCGCGATCCCCGCCGACACCCAGCCGCTCGCCGGGAGCCGCGACTTCGCCCTGGGCGCCAACGTCCTTTCCGGCCCCCTGGTCCTCCGCTGCGGCCACGCTGCGGAGATCGCGGCCTCGCGCCTTCGCCCCGAGCTGCGCACCGGCCTGCTCGATCCCCGCTCCCTCACCGCTGCCAAATCACTTCAAGCGGCCCTCGCCAACGGAACCGCCGCGGAAGATCCGGTGGGCGAAGAGGTCGATCGCGATCCGGAATATCGAGATTGGGTGGTGGAGGTGTTGGACCCTGCGCGGTCGGTGTTGACGGAACTCTCAGAGAAGGACGATTCGAAGCAATTCGCCGACGTGATTCCGTTTAAGGATAAGCGCTCCCTGCGAACCGAGCGTTCCCGCGGTCAGATCTCCAATTGGCGCCGTGCCCTTCCCTGGCTCGCCGCCGCCGGCCTGGCCATCGCTTTGGGTTGGTCACGCTCGGAGTACCGCGCGCTGGTTCACGAGGTCTCGGCTCCTCAGTTCGATGAACCGAACCCTGTCCTTCTACAGGGCACGGTTCGTGGGCCGGTCGAATTCACCCTCGCCCCTGCCACTGGAAGCCTCATCGAGAGGGTGCACTTCTCAGTCCTTGTGCCTGACACTTTGCCGGAGTCGTCACGGGTAGCGGTTGTTCTCTTTGACAAGCAGGAAAAGGAACTCGTTCGCAGCCCGCTAGGAACTCGGGTTCCGGGCACAGCTTGGACGATGAGCATTCCTCGGTCGCTGGTGTCTGGGGGGCCCTACCGGATCGAGCTGCAGTCGGCTGACAAGACGCCGATCGAATCCTGGAACATCAACGTCTCAGAAGCCTCGCCCGTCCCTTGAGCCCACAATTCGAACCGCGAGGTGTCTCTCTAGAGAGAGCACCTTTCGGGCGTGCTGGTCCCTTTTTAAGAAGATCTCGCTTCTCCTGACCCTTGACGTGCCCTTTTCTCGCGTCTTCTCCTGGAGTCGACTCCGGAGACCGGGCCGTCGGTTGAGAGCAGAAATCTTCTCGAAGGCCGCATCGTGCGTCACATCGAACGAATGAACTTGGGATCGCCCCGGGCGGGCCTCGTGCTTCTCTTCCTCCTTGTCCTTCAAGGGGGTTGCAAGCGTGAGCCGTCTCCGGGGATGGAGGCGAAAACCATGGAGCCCACCCCATTGACCCTGAAGCTCGGCGTCCCCGAACGGCGCGTGCTGGCGACAGGAGACATCGAATCCACCACCCTGGAACTGCAAGCCGGCGAGATGGTCCGCATCACGGCGAAGGAAGCCGGCCTCGACGTGTCGCTCGGGTGGTATCTGCCGGGCGAGGAGCAGCGCTCGCTGTTCATCGACAGCCCGAACGGTGGCATTGGGGTCGAGACCCTGGTGGCCGTCGCTGCGATTGCCGGGAGCTACCGGCTGGAGGTCAAGGGCGAAAAAGAAGTGAAGCCTCACGGCTACTACGAGATAGCTCTCGAAGAGCACCGGTTGGCCACCGAGGCGGATCGCCGCACGGCCGACCTCACTACCCGGTTAGCGGCCGCGGAAGGAGTTCGAAGGGCGGGCGATTTGGAGGCGGCCCTAGTCGCTTATCAAAGTCTTCTGCCGGTGGCGCGCGAATTTAACGATCGTTCTTGCGAAGCGACCCTGCTCTACCGCGTCGGCTGGATGGAGAGCCTCTTGAGCCGGTGGGGGCTATCGTTGGATCCCTTTGCGCAGGCCGATCCGATCTTCGCTGAAAACGAAGACACGTTCATGCAGGCGGTCAACCTCAATCGCTGGGGGCTAGCCTATCGAAACCTGTTTCAGGCCGATAAGGCCTTGGTTCTTCACCAGCGCGCTCTCGATCTGTTCCGGTCGGTTCAGGACGACGATGGCACGGTGGCCGCGCTGGTCGACCTCGGCATCGATCAAATGGAAGCCGGAAGGCTCGACGAGGCGGCGGCGACCCTTCATGATGGCGTCGAATTGGCCAGCAGCTTTCATATCTACGATCAAGAAATTACCGCTCGTTACAAGCTCGGCGAGCTGCTGGCGTCGCGAGGCGATCTCGTTCAGGCCCGGATCTATCTGGAGGCGGCGATTGACAAGGCAACCGCTCTCCAGCGGGACGATCTGATGGCGCTTGCTCTGCTGCCCCTCGGTGAAATCGATCTGCGCGAGAATCGATTGCCCGCGGCGAAAGAGCGATTCGAGCATGCCTTGGAGGTCTTCCGTTCCCTCGGTCAGGTGCGCAATGTCCTCGCCGCCCGGTTGGGGCTCGGCGCAGCGCTGCTTCGCGCTGGGGATCTTGAACCGGCGCGCGAGCAGTTCGACAAGGCGCGAAAGATCGCCCAGACGGCGCACGCGACGGACAGCGAGGCGGCTGCGGCGATGAACATGGGCCGCTACCACTACGCTCGCAAGGAAGACGCTCTTTCGGTCGCCGAGCACGAGCAAGCGATCGCCTTGTACGAAAGCTTAGGGAATCAGGTCGGACTCGCCGCCAACCGCTTCGGTGCCGCGCGGTCGCTCTGCCACGATGGCCAGTTCGAGGCCGCTCTGCGTCAGATCGATGCCTCGCTGGAAGGAATTGAAAACCTACGCTCCGCAACCGCCAATTATGAACTTCGTACCACTCAGCTTGGCTCCAAGCGGGACTATGCGGATTTGCAGGTCGAGATCCTCATGCAGTTGGCGGACAAGAACCCGACGGCAAACTACTTTGAACGGGCGCTGGCGTCGACAGAAAAGGCTCGCGCGCGGCAACTGGTCGATCTGCTCGGAGAGGCTCGGTCGCCGATGGGCCGAATCGTTGTGGGGCCGATCGCCGACGAGGAAGCGCAAGTTCAGCGGGATCTGGAAGGATTCGAACAGCAACGCCAGGAGCTGTATCGGCAGGAGACCGCTCCGGCGGTCTTGGCGCGGCTGAATGACGAAGAGGGGCGCCTTCTGACTCGGCTTGAACAGTTGAAGGCGGACGCGCGACGGGCGAACCCCCGCTATGCCCAAATCGAACCGGCGGAAACTTTGAATGCCGCGGGAATGGAAAAGCAACTCCAGACCGGGGAGGTCCTGCTCGTCTATTGGCTGGCGGAGCCGCGCAGCTTTCTATGGGTCGTTTCCAAGGGCCGGCGAGAGTCTTTCGTGCTTCCTGGACGCGGGCAGGTCGAGCCGCTCGCCAAAGAGTTCGTCCGGCTTCTCTCTACCCATGATCCGAACGCTCCGGAGGACAGCCGTGAAGTAGGTCGCGCGCTCGCCGAAAAAATCCTCGTGCCCGCCCGGGCGGCCCTTTCCGGAACCCGCTGGATCGTGGTTGCGGACGGTGCTCTTCAGCGGGTTCCCTTCGCGGCGTTGCCGAACCCCGCCTCGCCGGCCGGCGCTCCGGTGGTCGAGCGTATGGAGGTCATCGGAATCCCCTCCGCTACCGTTCTCGAAGCGCTGCGTTCCGGACCGCGAAAGGCCTATTCGCTCAACCGCTTGGCGGTGTTCGCCGATCCGGCCTTTTCCGGCGACGGCCGTTCGCGCGGCGCATTGGAACCTTTGCCCGAGACGCGCCATGAAGGGGAAGCGATCCAGGAGTTGGCGGGAACGCTGAGGAAAGTGTTCACGGCGTACGGCGTGGAGGCAAACCGCGATGCCGTTCTGGGATCGAAACTGAAGGGTTATCAGGTCCTTCACTTCGCGACCCATAGCATCAATCATCCAAAGCATCCCGAGCTGTCGGGATTGGTCCTGTCGCAACTCAACGAAGCCGGCGAAAAGATCAACGGAATGCTGCGCCTCCAGGATATTTTCGGCATGGATCTCGACGCCGAGCTGGTGGTCCTCTCCGCCTGCAGCACGGGTATCGGTCCCGATATCTCCGGAGAGGGTCTCGCGAGCCTGGCCCGCGGGTTCTTCTACGCCGGTGCTTCCCGCGTAGTGGTGAGCCTTTGGCCGGTGGACGACACGAGCACCGCCGAGCTGATGCGCCTGTTCTATTCTCATCTTCTGCGCCAGAACCAGGCGCCGGCCCTTGCCCTTCGGGAGGCTCAGCGGGAAATGCGCCGGGACCCGAAGTACAGCGACCCGTATTACTGGGCCGGCTTCATTTTCCTCGGCGATTGGCGCACCGATCCGGAGCGCTGGCAAGGTCCGATCGAAGCCAAGGACGTCGGCAGCTCGCCTCCGGTCGGTCACCCGCCGATCGATCTACCCGTGCCGCCGCCCGCCGCCGTCAAGGTCGAAGAGGAAGGAAGCCGTCAGGGAGGGAATCTGCCGTGAGCGAAAAGGGAAGCGAGAATGACCAGCCGGTGGTCGCCAACGGACTGGATGGCGCGACGGGGCGGTACCTGCTGCCGCCGCTGACCCGGGAGAAGCTTGGGCACCTGGCTGCCAGAATCGATCCGGATGGCGAACTGCGTGAGCTGCTCGAGGATTGGAGCGAGGGGAAGGCGGTTCGCGATCCTCTCCGTGCGCCCAGCAGCGACGTAGAGAATCCGGCCGATCTTGCCGAAACGGGATGGGGCGTCATCTTTGCAGAAGGCACACCGCCGGGTGTACGACGCGCGCTTGAACCGCTGCTCGAAATGCGTCGAGAGAAGGCCCGGGATTTGTTTGTCGATTTAACCCACGGATCCGGAGATACGCAGCAGAAATTCATGTCTCGAATCGGCGTCAAGCAGGGTTCGCGGGCGGTACCTGAGAAGCTGCCTTACTACCTTCTATTGGTCGGCGATCCGACCAAGATCTCTTTTCGCTTTCAGTCCGAGCTTGACGTTCAGTATGCCGTGGGACGACTCCATTTCGACAGCGAAAATCCGGACGATCCCGACGCGTGCGCCGCCTATGCCGCCTATGCCGACGCAGTGGTCGCGGTTGAGGAAGGGCGCCGGAGGCGGCGTCAACAGGTTTCCTTTTTCTCGGTCGAAAACCCCGGGGATGAAGGAACTCGACGACTGGCTGGAGGGCTCGTTGAGCCGCTGGCGGAAGTCCTTCGAAGGGGCCGCCCTGCTTGGAGGACAGACGTCATTTCATCGCCGGACGCCACCCACGAACGATTGCGTCGGTTGTTGCTCGGATCTCCGGAAGAGCGTCCTTCGATTCTGTTTACCACCAGCCATGGAGTCGGTTTTCCCAACGGCGACAATCGTCAGGGTGAGGCTCAGGGCGCTCTGGTCTGCCAGGATTGGGGCGGTCCGGGCAAGGCACTCGACGGCGGCCATTACTTCACTTCCTCTGACGTTCCCGAGGGTGTTGACTTGAGTGGGCTCATCGCCTTTCACTTCGCTTGCTACAGCGCCGGTACCCCTCAGCTCGATGACTTCGGATGGATCGAGGGCGCCCCGAAGGAGATTGCGCCCCATCCCTTCATCGCCAAGTTGCCCCAAAAGCTGCTGCGAAGAGGAGCCCTCGCGGTGATCGGCCACGTGGATCGTGCTTGGACCTCTTCATTCTCTTGGAATGGAGAGGGCGGGCACATACAGGTCTACAACGACATCCTCAAGCAGCTGATGGATGACCTCCCGATCGGCTGGGCGATGGAGGCCATGGGATCCTATTTCAGTGCGCAGGCGGCGGTCCTCTACCAGATGAATGACGACCGTGAGCACTTCAGTCCCGAAGATTTTGCGCTTTACTCCGATCTCTGGCGCGAGACCAACGACGCCCGGAACTTCGTGGTCCTGGGAGACCCGGCCGTCCGGCTCAACTTCGACTGACGCTCCGCCGGGCTTGACACTTCGCGCTCGTGCGGTCCTCTCTGTTGCGCGCGGCCAGACCTTTCTGCGATACGATCCGTAGGTATCCTCTATGAGCGACACCACGGACGTCACTGAACTTCTCCTGCTCTGGAGTCGAGGCGATGCTTCGGTTCTGGGGCAGATCATTCCTCTGGTGTTCGAGGATCTGCGGGCGATGGCGCGGCGGCACTTGGCGCGGGAGCCGAGCGACCATACGTTGCAGCCGACCGCCCTGGTGAACGAGCTGTACCTTCGGCTGATCGGGCAGACTCGCATGCAGTGGCACAATCGCCAGCAATTCTTCGCGATCGCTGCGACTTTGATGCGCAGGATCTTGACCGACTACGCGAAGGGCAAGAAAGCGGAGAAGCGGGGCGGCAATATGCTCAAAGTGCCACTCGACGACGTGGACGGGGCGAAGCTGATCGCGGAAGCTCACGGGACCGACGTCGTGGCGCTCGACGAGGCGCTGGGGAAGCTCCGGAGTTTGGATTCCCGGCAGGCGCAGATCGTCGACCTCCACTTCTATATGGGCCTCACCTTCGATGAGGTTGCCGAGATCTTGGAAGTCTCGGTGACGACGGTCAAGCGCGATTGGCAGATGGCGCGCAGATGGCGCGGCGATACCTGAAGCGTGAGATCACCCGCGACCTGGATCGCGAGTAAGATATTACTTTGGGACGAACGGCGAGCTTTTTCGCCGCTGCATTTCGCGTCTTTGAACAACCGGATTTGGAATAGGCCTCTGAGGCACCGCCGATCCGGAAACTCTTCATGATCGCGAGACTCGAACCGTGACGCCCGAACGTTGGCAACTGACCCAGGATCTGCTCGAAAAGGCTCTTCTGCTGACCGGGCAGGAGCGCACGGAATTCTTGGCTCGGTCGTGCGACGGCGACGCGCCGCTCCGCGAGGAGATCGAAGAGCTGCTGATCGTCGACACGAACCTCGGCGATTTCATCGAAAAACCTCTGTTCGACATGCACGGCGATCAAGCCAGCCTCGCTGCCGGTGATCAGCTGGGTCCTTGGCAGATCGTCCGCGAGATCGGTCGAGGCGGCATGGGGGCGGTCTATCTCGCCGAGCGGGCCGACGCGACGTACGAGAAGAAGGTCGCCGTCAAGCTGCTCAAGCGGGGAATGGACACCGACGAGCTGGTGCGCCGTTTCCGCAGCGAGCGGCGGATTCTCGCCCTGCTGGAGCATCCACACATCGCCCGTCTGCTGGATGGCGGCTCGACACCGGACGGTCGTCCCTACCTGGTCATGGAGTACGTGGAGGGGCGGCCGATCGACGCCTGGTGCACCGAGCAGTCGCTCTCGGTGGAGGATCGGCTGGCGCTGTTTGAAAAGGTCTGCCGCGCGGTCCATTTCGCCCATCGCAACCTGGTGGTCCATCGCGACTTGAAGCCGGGTAACATCCTGGTAGTCGCCGACGGGGAGCCTCGGCTACTCGATTTCGGCATCGCGAAGCTCCTCGAAGGGGATCCCGAGCCTTTCGCCACGGTCGCGGCCTTCCTGCCGATGACGCCCGAGTACGCAAGCCCGGAACAGATCCGCGGCGAGCCGGTGACCACGTCAACCGATGTCTATTCGCTCGGCGTCCTGCTCTACCGCCTGCTCGCAGGTCGCTCTCCGTACCGCCCAGCGGTGGAAGGGCGCGCGGCGCTCGCCGAAGCGGTCTGCAACCAAGAGCCGCTGCGGCCCAGCACAGTGGTCGGAGCCAGGGCGAAAACGGTAGCGGAAGCGGCAAGCGCGGAGAGGGATCGCCATCTCGCCAAACGCCTGCGCGGCGACCTGGACACAATCGCCCAAAAGGCGCTGAGCAAGGAGCCGTCCCGGCGCTACGAATCGGCGGAACAGCTCGCCGCCGATGTCCGGCGCCACCTGGACGGGCTGCCTGTCCTCGCCCGGCCGTCGGGAGTGGGCTATCGGACGAGCAAGTTTGTAGGGCGGCACAGGTTCGGCGTATTACTGGCCGCGGCTGCAATGATGGTGATTATTGGGACGGCGGCCGTGGCGGTAGTGCAAAAATGGGCGGCGCTTCGAGAAAGAGATCGAGCGGAGAAGACGCAAGAACGGGCAGACTGGGTGTTGGGTCTTCTCATAAATGCATTTGAAATCGATAACCCCAGTGAATCAAGGGGGAAAGAAATAAAGGCAATTGATCTGCTGGCTAGGGCGCGAGAGCAGCTGAACAGCAGCGAAGAGCAGCCCGAAACGACTGCACACCTTGCGGCAGTTCTCGGCAAGGTGTACGGTCAGCTCGGCCAGTACGAAACTGCCCGTGAGCTTTACGAGAAGGCGTTAAGTCTCAATTCTAACAAAGAAGGGCCAGGGGTGGCCGAGGCGATTCTTGGATTGGCTCAAATCGAAAGTGATCTGGGAAACGATGAGAGAGCCGAGAAACTGATGCAAAAGGGCTTAGCACTCCGGAGCCACCCAGGGGCTATAGGGAACAAGGAGTATGTCGAAGCGCTCAATAACTATGGGGGCTTGTTGCTCAACAACAAGCGTTTCGCCGAAGCAGAGAAGTTTTTCTTACGTGCCCTAGAAGTAGAACAAAAGCCTGGTCGATCTTCAGAACACTCAATTGCAATCGCTCTCGCGGGACTCGGCCAGGGCCGGGCGGGGCAAGGCAAATTCGTTGATGCGGAGGATTACTATCGCCGATCGCTTGCCCTTCGAGTGAAAGCGTTCGGTGAACCTTCGATCGAAGTCGCCAAGACGATGAATAGCCTAGCCACATTACTCGACAGGGTTGGGAAGGATCGGGACGCCGAGGATTTGTACCTTCGTTCGATCGCGATGCGGAGAGTCGTTCTCGGCCCGTCCCATCCCAAGCTCGCGCCTCCCCTGAGCAACCTAGCGCGTTTCTACGAAGAAAGAGGACAGTGGGACAAGGCCGAAAAGCCCTACAGTGAAGCGGCCTCCATCTGTGAGAGAAGCGGCAACGAGGATCGGAGTTGCGGGGTTTACTTCTCTCACTTCGCGGCCTTTCTCGCAGATCGAAAAAGGTGCCGCGAGGCCGAGCATCTGGCCGGAAAGGCCATTGCCCTTCTCGAGATCAAGAGCGGTAGCCAGGAAGCTATTGCCGAATCTCACGGCGTCCTAGGGGGGTGTCGGGCCGAGAAGAAGGACTTCGCGAGCGCCGAGTCCCTTCTTCTACAGGCTCTGGGAGAACTCTCCTCGGCGCCCACGCCCCTGGTCGAGAAACGCATCCGGACCCGCCTCGTCCATCTCTACGACGCAATGGGCAAGCCGGACCTCGCCGCGAAGTACCGCCCTGCCGCGACCAAGCCTGGCGCCTGAGTCGGCAATCTGGTCCGAGAGCCGAAATCTCCGGCACGTCCTTGCTACCTGTGGATAGAGTTCAGGATAGAATTTGGCGAGACCGCTGCCTCAGGGCCGCAGGTACGCCGAGGAGGATGCGGAGAAAATGGCTCCTACCTTCCCGATAGCGGCTATCCAGCTCCGATAGCGGCTATCCAGTCCCGATAGCGGCTATCCAGTCCCGATAGCGGCTATCCAGTCCCGATAGCGGCTATCCGCTCCCGATAGCGGCTATCCAGTCCCGATAGCGGCTATGCAGCCCCGATAGCGGCTATGCAGCTCCGATAGCGGCTATGCAGCTCCGATAGCGGCTATACAGCTCCGATAGCGAGCCCCAAAAAATCCTTTGCATTTCAGCACTTCGGCGTGGCGCTGGGCTCCGGTTGCGGTTACTATCTCGACCTCGTGATCACGAGCGGCATCTGATTCGCCGCTTTTCCGGGGTTCTGCCGAAGACGGTGTCGTCCGCGCCAGGTTCCCCGCGGATGTACCGATGCCCGGATTCCTGACCCGTCAAACCGATGCGAAGCCCCGCCGCTCCCGTGGCGGGCTGCTGCTGACCGTGCTCGCGTCCGGTTTCTGCCTCGTGGCCCCCCTTCTTCGCGCTTCCCTCGCCACGGCTCCGGGCCGGCCGAGGGCTTCCCAGGCCGCCAAGTGGGTCGGCGCGGCGGCGGCTCCGGCCCAGCCGGACCTTCGCCCCAATCTTCTGCTGATCACCGTCGACACCCTGCGCCCCGACGCCTTGGGTTGGGTCGCGGGCAAAAACGAGACCCCGGCTTTCGATGCCTATGCGGCCGAAGGGGTTCGCTTTGCAGCGGCCGTTTCGCCCGTGCCGCTCACCCTGCCGGCGCATGCCTCGATCCTTTCCGGGCTCCTTCCGCGGCGGAGCGGCGTCCGTGCCGACGGCCAGCCCTTGCCCGAAGGGGTGCTCACACTTGCCGAGAGACTCGAAAAGAACGGCTACTCGACCGCAGCTTTCGTTTCGGGCTCGCCGCTCGAAGCGATCTATGGCCTCGATCGGGGGTTCGCCCTCTACGACGACCGGTTGCCGGAGGGGCCCGCAGGGGCAGCCGAGCGGCGGGCGTTCGACACCACGACCGCGGCCCTCGGTTGGATCGCCAAAGCGCGGTCGCCCTGGTTCGTCTGGGTGCACTACTACGACGCGCACGACCCGTACGAACCGCCGCAGAGCTTCCTTCGACCGGGGCCGCGCGGTGCCTATGACGGGGAAGTGGCCTACGTCGATGCCTGGCTGGGCCGGCTGCGGGCCGGGCTGCCGGCCGCGGCTGCTTCGAACCTGCTCACCGTTCTCGCCTCCGACCATGGCGAATCCCTGGGCGAGCACCGCGAAAAAACCCATGGCCTGTTCCTCTACGACGCGACGACCGCGGTACCCCTGGTGTTCCATTTTCCGGGCCGCTTGAAACCGGCAGCGAGCCGCGAGGCGCCCCGGCTGATCGACCTCGCGCCGACCGCGCTCGATCTACTGGGGCTCGCTCCGCTGCCGGGAATCGACGGAATCAGCCTGCGGCCCTTGCTCGAAGGAAAGCCTCAGTCCGTGCCGGCCGCGTATTTGGAGACTCGCCTCCCCTGGACGCGCTTCGGCTGGGCGCCGTTGACGGCGGTTCGCGACGGATCGTGGAAACTGGTCGCGGCTCCGAAGCCGGAGCTCTACGATTTGACCCAAGACGCAGGGGAGGGGACCAACCGGATCGCCGCCGAGCACCCCGTCGCCCTCCGCTTGGCAGCCGCCCTCAAAGAGATCGATAAGCGCCCCGCGGCATCCGGCAACGAAGTTGCGGCTTCCGAGGCGGCCCGGCGCGTGCTCGGTGCGCGGGGTGCGAGGAAGAGCGGGGCGCCTTCTCCCGGCCTTCCCGATCCGAAGGACCGGCTCGATCTCCACGATCGGCTGGAGGCGGCAGAGGACGCCCTGCGGGAAGGGCGCTTCGCGGCGGCGATCGCCGCTTTTGACGCGGTTCTTGAGGTGGAACCCAACAACCGCTTTGCGGCGCTCCGCTCCGGCACCGCGCTGCTCCAGGCCGGACGCGTCAATGAGGCCGCCAAGCGTTTGACCCGGGCGGTCGAGCTCGATCCGGAGAGTGCCGAGGCGAGATTTGCGTTGGCCACCGCTTTGACCCGGGAAGGCCGCTTCCGCGACGCGGCGCCGCAGTGGTTGGAATTGGCGAGCCTGCAGCCGCGCCGTATCGACGCCTGGTCGAACTTGGGTCTGGCGCTGGGCCGCACCGGCAATCCCGGCGACCTCGACCGGGCCGCCGCCGCTTTCTCCGAAGCCGCTCGGCTCGATCCCGGCAATCCTCGCCGCCGGAGCGACCTGGCGGACGCCCACTTGGCGCTCGCCCGCCGCGCGCTCGGCCAAGGGGACCGCACCGCCGCGAATCGGGCGCTGGTCTCGGCGGTCGAGATCGATCCGAAGGCCCGCGATCGGGCGGCCGCGGACCCGAAGTTGGTGGGGTTGGTGCGGTAGCTCGGGGACGGCGTGAATCGAGGGCGAGGCATGCCTCGCCCTTGGTTCCAAACCTACTTCGCCACCGCGTGCTCCAGGCTCCGTTCGGCGAGCGCGGCGATCGTACGGGTCGGATTCCGGCCGATCGCCTCGGGGATGATCGCGCCATCGATCACGTAGAGCCGCTCATGGCCGAAGACCCGGCCGAGATGATCGACCACGCCGTCGTTCGCCGTGCGCCCCATGTTGCAGCCGCCGAGCGGGTGCGGCGTCACCAGCATCTTGAGCAGGGTCCAAGTCGGCGGTACCCACGGGTCGCCGCCGGTCGCGGCTGAAAGTTTCTTGTGCATGGCGACGATGCCGTCGACCATCGCCTCGGACTTTTCGATCTCCCAGGCGAGCTTGAGCACCCGCTTCCAGGGCGCCCACCATTTGCGGCCGAGGCTGAACTTGCCGTTGGCGGCATCGATCCCCTGCGCGAACCAGGGCATGACGTTGCTGAACCCGGGCTTGCCCTCCAGGTGCTTGCCGACGGCGGAGAGCAGTTGGTTCCAACGCCGGTCCTTGCTTCCCTTGGCGAGCTTCTCCTCAATGTAGCCGAGGACCAGATCAGGGAAGCCGCCGTCCTCGATGAAATACTTTACCCCCCCTTGGGAACCATCGAGGAAGTCGATCGCCGAGGAGATCGTCGGCCCCTGAGTCGGGTTGATCACCCGGTCCTTGCCGTAGAACGCGGGGGTCAAAAAGTCGCCGTTCGAGGACCAGCCGATCCCGAGCCGGGGGCTCAAGTTCGGCAGCGTCTTGTACTGGTCGCGGCAGCGCAGCAGCAGCTCGCTCGAACCGAGAGAGCCGGCGGCGAGGATTACCTTCGGCGCGGTTTCGCTCCCCGGGATCAGCTTGCCGTTCTCGATCCGGTCGAAATTCACCTTCCAGCCGGTCCCTTGCGGCTCGATCGAGCGCACCAGGTGGAGCGGCCGTACCTCGGCCCCTTTCTTTTCCGCCCAGGCGAGGTAGTTCAGGTCGAGCGTGTTCTTCGCTTTGACCGGGCAACCGAGATCGCAGAAGCCGAGGTGGACGCAGGTTCCCTGCTCCACTCCCTGCTCGTTGACGAATTTCTCCGAGTGGCTGTGGTCGAACGGGTTCGGCAGGTCGTAGCTCCACTTGTCCGAGAACGAAACGGCGAGCGGGAGAGGCATGAAGCGCTGACCCTCGCCGATCTTTTCGGCCCCCTCCTTCATCAGGTTGAAACGCCGGGTGAGCTGGTTGTCCGGCACCTTCTGGATGTTCATGAACTTGGCGACCCGCGCGTAGTAGGGCGCCAGCTCCTGATAGGTGACCTCGGGAGGCCAGCCGTCCTCGAACAGTTCCGGCCGCGCCTCGATGGAGATGTTGGCGTAGATCAGCGAGCCGCCGCCCACCCCGGCGCCCTGGACCACGGTCATGTCGCCGAAGCAGCGCAGGTCGATCCAGCCGTTTTCGCGCTCCGGATGGTCGGGGTCGTAGACCCAGGCGTCGCCCGGTTTCCGCGGATAGTCCTCGACCTGCCAGCGCCGGCCCCGTTCGAGCACCAGCACCCGGTGCCCCGCTTCGGCCAGGCGGCAGGCGGAGACCGAGCCGCCGAAACCGCTGCCGATGATGATCGCGTCATAGCCCTGTGCCATGGTGTGGCTCCTTTTCCCCGCGCGTCACCGGGCCGACGATGACGATTTCGCGACGTGGGGATAAGTGAGGATGAAGGCGATGATGTAGAGGCCGAGAGCCGTGCAGGTGAGCGAGTAGAAGACCAGCCCGGGACCCTGCGCCGTGCCGCCGCCGCGCAGACCGCCGTCGGTCATCAGGTCGCCCACGATGTGGCCGCCGTGGATCGTCACGCCGAGCATCACGATCGTGTTCCACGCCCAGCGCAGCCCCTGTTTGAATGGAATCCAGGTCAGGATCACGATCGTTGCGCACAGCGCCAGGGTGTAGAACCCGCCGGTAACCATGTGAAAAAGCGCGTGGTGGGTGCCCCAGTCGGGCGTGCGCAGGTGGATCAATGCGCCACGGGCGTCGATCAGCCCGAACGCGATGGGGAGCACCGTGAGCATCCACATCCCGATCTTGGTTTTCTGGCTCGGTTGCATCTTCGCTCCTTAAGCTACGTCGTTCGTCGCGGCCTCGGAATAGCCGCGGCGGTGTTTGCCGATGAACTCCACCAGACGGGGAAAGATGTCCTTGTCGTTGTTTTTCCCCATGAACGGATCCTGGTGGCCATAGCCGGGGAAGATCACCAGCTCGTGTCGGCCGGGGACCAGTTTTTCCAGCCGTTGGTGGCAGACGATGTTCGAGTCGGCAAAGACCCGATTGTTCTCGCCGGTCATGAACATCACCGGCGTTTCGATCTCCTTGGCGTGCTCGAAATAATCGTTCGGCAGCGACTTGTATTGCGGATCGTCGGGCAGATACTTGACCGCGGTGTTGTTCGCTCCGAGCATTTTGCCGACGTGCCGGTAGTAGTTCATGCTGGTCGCGCCATAGAGGTCGCCGCCGCGCTGGTGGGTGACGTCCGCGAGGTTCTTGTGCTCGTACAGGGCGGGCCAGCCGGTGCCCCACATCATCGACAGCATGTGGCAGGCGGGGACGTCGCACTCGCGGTGGAAGAACGAAACGATCTTCGAGAAGATCCAGCCGCGGGTGAGGGGCGGGTCGTCGCTCCAGCGCGGATCGAGGTAGGGCAGGCTGAGCACGTAATCGACCAGGAAAGGCGCCGCCCAAATCTTCATCCGCGACCAGGCCGGCACACGGGGCGTGAGCGCCACGCTGTTGGCGATCACGCTCGTGATCCCTGTGACCGCGCGGCCGAACAGCGACATCATGAACGACACCGAGCCGAGGCAGTGGCAGATCACATGGATGCGCCGGTCGCCGACGTGCTTGCGGATCTCGGCGAGCGCCGCGGGGAAATCGTAGAGTGCGATGTCGTCCATGTTGAACCGGTGGCGCTTCAGGTTGTAGCTGTGGCGGTTGCTCATCCGGAAATCGACCGACCAGACGTCGGTGAGGCCATGGTCGAGCAGGTAGCTCACCAGGTTGTAGTGCTCCGGCATGATGAACATGTCGGTCGAGGTGGTGAGGCCGTGAATGATCACCACCACGTCGTCGCACGGCTTGCGCAGGAAGCGGAACGCCGACAGCCCGAGCAGGTCGCCGGTGGTGATGTAGTGGGTCGAGACATCGGCGTCTTTGACGCCATCCAGCGTAAATAGTGGAATCTCACGCGCCATGGTCAATCCTCCGAGAAGCAAGCACTCCGAGAAGCCAACCCGCCGGAAAACGCGGGTCGAGAACGCGCTGTATTTTGACCTCAGCTTAACACGCGGCTCGCGCGAAGGGTAGCCCGGAGTGCGGCCTCTTATGGGGCCTCCTATGGGGCCGCCTACGGTGCCGCGGCTCTCCGGGGCCGCTGTTTCGCCGAGATCGAGGTGGAGAATGTCCTGAAAGTCCACGATCGGACGGCGGCGGTCTGAGGGTGTAACATCAGGAGGGCTGCCGGAACGCCCGAAGGAACCGAAATGGAAATTGCCCTTGTCGAACCCGACTCCGAGCGCCTGGATGCACGCCCCGCCGCGCGTTCGATTCCGATCGAAGATCTCCTCCGGGAATTGGCGAGCGGAAAGATCAGAATTCCGCCTTTTCAGCGTCCTCTTCGCTGGCAGGACGACGACCGTGTCCAGCTTCTCGACAGCATCTACCGAGGATTCCCGGTCGGCACATTTCTTTTTTGGCAACGAGAGGCAGAGGCGCAGGCTTTGCGCATCGGCCGATTGGAGATCGATGCTTCAGCTCGTAGCGATGCTTTTTGGGTCGTCGACGGCCAACAGCGCTTGGTCACGCTTGCCGATACCCTTCTGGCCGAGCCGCTGGGAAAGGTGCTCCATTTCGATCTCGAAGAGAAGCGTTTCGCGTATGGAACGAATACAAAGCTTGCCCCGCCACGGTGGTTACCTGTTGCGGAGCTCTCGACCACCAGCCGGCTTCTTCATTGGGCACGTCTTCACCTTGATTCCCAGCCGGAGTTTCTCGACACAGCGTTCGATTTGGGCAAACGCCTAAGGGAATATCAGATTCCCGCTTATGTTGTTGAAGCGAACGACGAGGCGGTGGTTAGGCAGATCTTCGATCGTGTGAACTCGACAGGGAAGCCGCTCTCAGGCGCCGAGGTTTTTGACGCTCTACATACGGGAAAGCCTTATGGTAAATCTGGATCTCGTGCTACTTCCTTACGGGATATCTCGGAATCTTTACGCGATATAGGCTTCGGACCTCTGGAGGCCGAGGATGTCCTACTCGCACTCCTCGCCGTGCGAGGGAAAGACCCTGCGAGAGGTTATCGCCAGATTCGGAGAGAAGACGCTTCCGAGGCGTTACAGGAAACGGAACGCGCGCTACGTCGCGTCCTTGGGTTTCTCCGCGAGAGCGCGCGAATACCGCATCGCGCTTTGCTCCCTTATCAGCAGCCGTTGACTCCGCTGGCCCTTTTCTTCCACCGGCATCCGGAGCCCAATGCCCGCTGCCTGACACTTCTTACCCGATGGCTTTGGCGCGGTTCGATCCTCGGTGCATTTCGTGGCGACACTCTGGCATTGCGACGGATGCTGAGCGCCATCGTTCCTGAAGACCCTGACCGCTCGGCTCACAATCTTCTCCTGGAGGTCTCCGGAACGAAACCGGCGACTCTTTCAATCCGTCCGTTCAATCTCGGGCACGCACGGAGCAAGCTTCAGCTCACCGCGCTTGCCGCGCGCGAGCCTCGCCTGTTCATTCAAGAGTCGGACCCGGAGAACGCTAAACCGGACGACACAGTTTTGGATCTGGCGACCCTCTGCGAACAGCGGGGTGGACCGGCGGTTCGTCTGGTTCCTCCCGGGGATACGGTCGAGGCGGATGGTCTCGCGGCTCGCATCCTGCACCCGCCTCGCAGTTGGAGGGTCCTCCACGAGCTGATCTCCATGGCGGACGATCGAACTTTGAAGTCCCACCTAATCTCTGGGGCAGCTCGGGATGCGCTCGGTCGGGCCGACGTGGTGGAGTTTCTGATGCTTCGAGGAGCCGATCTCCAACTCTACGTGGAGGACTTCTTTCAGGAAATGGCGGCCTGGAACCCAGCGGATCGGGATCGCCCTTCCCTAGACTCACTGGTGCTAGCGGACGAGGAATGAACCGTCTTCTCGTCGAATTAGGGGGCCTTCCGGTCGGTGTCTTGCGTCGAGCGAGCGGCGATACTTGGGACTATCGCTTCCTTCCGGAATTTCTGGATCTTAAGGAACAGGAACGCCCTGTCCTGGGCCAGATCTTCCTTGACGATCCGGGGCGTGTTCATCGATCGACGCTCAAGCTCCCGCCATTTTTCTCGAACCTATTGCCAGAGGGCAAGCTGCGTACACTCCTGGCGAACCTGGTAGGGGTCAACGTACATCGTGAAGCGCCCTTCCTTGCCGCACTGGGCGATGACCTGCCAGGTGCGGTTACCATTCGCATGGACGATTTTGAACCTGGTGAGTCGTCAAATGATCCGGATAACGAGACCGCTGAACGACGGCCTACTTCGCTTCAGAGGTTCAAGTTCTCGCTCTCGGGAGTGCAGCTGAAATTTTCGGTCAGGCGGAGAGACGGACGCTTCGTGGTTCCCGAGAGTGGTCGCGGAGGCGACTGGATCGCAAAATTTCCCGATCCAATGTTCCCGCGTCTGCCGGAGAATGAATCGACCATCATGCTTTGGGCTCGTACAGCCGGCATCGACGTGCCCGAAACGCTGCTCGTACCTTGGCGCGAGATCGAGAACCTGCCGGCCGAGTTGGAATTCCCGGAGGTGCTGGCTCTGGCGGTTCGCCGATTCGATCGGCCCCAGCCAGGTCTACGCGTCCACCAAGAGGACTTTGCCCAGGTTCTCAACCTTTACCCCGAAGGCAAGTATGAAAAATTCAACTTCGAGACGATCGCCGCCCGATGCCACGCGATCGCCGGTCTCTCGGCGTTCGATGAGGTCGTCCGACGACTCGTCTTTATGGTTCTTTCCGGAAATGGCGACGCCCACCACAAGAACTGGTCCCTTACTTATCCGGACGGGCGAAGTGCGGCTCTCTCGCCCGCCTATGACCTCGTATACACTCGCGGCTACCTTAAAGAAGACCGGCTGGCGCTCAACTTAGGTGGTTCGAAGGATTTCGAACGAGTCGGTCGACAAACATTTCGTCGCTTGGCCGAACGGTTGGATCTCGAAGTGCCGCCCATTCTAGAGACTGTTGATCGCGCCGCAGCCCAGATTCGGGATGCCTGGCGCGAGATAAAACGAGAGTCCCGCCTCGGATTCGAAGAAACAGCGCGGTTGCAAACGCATCTGGACGCGATGCACTTGTAGATCTCCAGCTACGCTGCTCAGCCTTGCTTCCTTGTTCACTCGATTTGGTTCGGCGGCTTGAGTTTCCGCCTACGGCGCCGCGGCGCGCCGGGGCCGCTGTTTCGCCGAGATCGACTTAATGATCAGGAGGTGCGGTTGATCGGGGTCGAGCGGCCGCTTGGCGTGTGCTAGGGCGGTTTCCATCAGGTCCTGGATTTCGGAGCGATCGAGATCCTCGGCCTCGTCGAGCACGATGTGCCGGGCGACCGAACCGCTGCCGGCGAGCAGCTTTTCAGGGTCGGGGAGACCCACCGCCTGGAGGAAGAACAAACTGATCCAGCGAGGATAGAGCGCGATCGAGAAGATCGCGTCGCCCGCCCGGTCGGTTGGGCTGAAGCCGATCGCCAGCGCGCTGTAATTGTCGTACACCAGCTCGACCGCGCCGGGTAGCCGGGAGCGCATGCGGGCGAGGACATCGTGAGCGCGCTCGGCGATTTCAGGGCTATACCTGGCGATGAAACCGGCGAGCTGCTCTTCGGCGGTGACGACGGCGGTTCGATCGGCCATGAAGATCCTTCCTCTAGAGCTACTTTGATGTAGACCGCGGGTCAGCTGCCGTTGGGTTGCGCAAACAACGTTTCTCGTTCGAGCAGCGGTCGGGTCGTCGCGTCGGCCCGCGCCCACGCGCGGCGGATGTGTCCGTCGCTCTCCGGTTCGTGCAGCAGAACGGCGACCTCCGCGCGCTTGAACAGCGCCATCGGCAGGTCGGGGTGATGGGCGGGCAGCCGGCCGATCGCCCGGTCGAGCGCATCGCGTGCCTCGGTGAAACGCCGGGCGGCCAGGTAGCAGACGCCCAGATCGAGATCGTGGACGAATCGGTCCCCTTCAAGGGAGCGGGCACGCTCGAATGCGTCGAGCGCGCCCGGCGTGTCGTTCATCGCCATGCGCAGAAGCCCTAAGCGGGCCAGCTCCGACCCGGGAGCGCTCTTCTGATCGATCACCTGTTCGAGCAGCCGCGCGGCCTCGGGTGCGTTCCCCTCGTGCTCGCGGATCGCGGCGAGCCCTTCGAGCGCCGCCAGTCGGCCCGGGTCGGCGGCGAGGACGCTCGCGAGCAGCGGGGCGGCTTGGACCTCGTGGCCGAAGCGAAGCAGATGGAGACCCTCGTAGGCGCGCAGATCGAGCGATTCGGGGCGCAGGCGCCGGGCGGCGGCGAACTGTTCGTCTGCCTTGACCTCTTTGCCGAGGATCGACCAGGCGACCGCGAGCCGCAGTCGGGCCGTCGCGTTGTTCGGATCTTTCGCCGCCACCCGTTCGAGCGGACCGATCGCGCCGGCATAGTCCTCCCGGACGAACCGCGCGGACCCGAGGTCGAGATCGCGGAACAGGTCGGTGCGATCCTTCGGATTCGGTGCATCGGGGCGAAGTGCGGCGGGAGCGTCTCCGCCCGCCACATAGCCGAGGCTTGCGAGGCGCTTGCTGTCTTCGTCCGAGAGCGAGGCCTTGGAAGCCGAGAGAGAGGCGGGGAGCTTCGCCAGGTAGTCGGAAAGTGCGGCGCGCATCTCCCGGTTCGGTCGATTTTTCGGTTCGATTCGGGGGGCCAGGTCGCTCAGATCGCCCAGATCGCCCAGATCGGTCAGCTCGTGGGGATCCGCCGCGAGGTCGTACATCTCGGTGACGCCCGAGCGGATCACTTTGATCCGGCCGTCGACCGCCATGGCCTGCGGTTGCCAGCCGTAATCGAGAAACGGCATCATCGCCTCGCCCAGCACGATCTCCGGCCGGGGCGAAACCAGGCTCGCGGGGGTTGCGTCCGGCGCTTCGAGCTTGGCAAACCCGAGGACCGTGTCGAACACGCGGCGGGTGGAGACCGGCTCGGCGCGCACTCCCGGTACCACATCCTCGGTCCCCGAGATCACCAGCGGCACCCGCATCGTCCCCTGGTAGAGCAGGTGGCCGTGGAACGCCTCGCCATGCTCGCCGCGCCCCTCGCCGTGGTCGCCGACCACGATCGCCCGCCAGCCGGTCGCGGCGGAACGGGTCTTAAAGTCCGCGAGCAGTCGGCCCAGCTCCTGATCCATCGCGGCGATCTCGCCCAGGTAGGGGTCCTTGGCGTACCGCGAGCGGAATGGTTCCGGCGGATCGTACGGGTCGTGCGGATCGTAGTAGTGGACCCAGAGAAAGAGCGGCTTCCCCGCCGCCGGACCGTTCGTCTGAAGGTAGCCGAGCGCCCGGTCGGTCGTCTCCTTGGCCGAGCGTTCCGACCGGCCGCCGAACTCGTCGTCATAGGTCTCAAACCCCGTAGCGAGGCCGAAACCATGGGCGAGCGGGAAACCTGAAACGAAGGCCGCCGTGCGGTATCCACCCTTCGCGAGCAGCGCTGCGAGCGGCTCGCGCCCGGGAGGCTCGGAGGGGAGGGTCCGCCCGTTTTCGCGCACGCCGTGATCCTTGGGGTAGCGCCCGGTGAGCATCGAGGCATGGGCCGGAAAGGTCTGCGGAGCGGTCGTGTAGGCCTGGGCGAAGCGGAGTCCGCGAGCGGCCAGGGCGTCGAGATTCGGCGTCTCCGGACCTTTCGATTCGTAGCCCACCGCATCGGCGCGGGTGGTGTCGAGGGTCACCAGGAGAATCGACGGAGAGGTCGCCGCGGGGCGCCCAGGCGAGCCGGGCGAGCAGGCCGGCAGCGCCAGGAGAGCGGGGAGGAAAAGCGCTGGGCCGAGTCGTTTCATGCACCGTTCGATTCTCGCCGCAGTATATGGCTCCCGCCGGGCACTAGAATGACTGGCCAAACCGCCCCCTGCCGGGCTCATCGCCCCCTCTGGAAAGGAATCGGACGCCATGATCAGCCGCCGAGATTTCGCCGGACTCCTCGCCGCCGTGCCGCTTGCCGGGCTCGCTTCGAAGAAAGCCCCGAAGTCGGCGGCCCCCGTCGGAATCCCCGAGATCCCCGGAATCCCCGAGATCCCCGGAATCCCCGCGGCGCCCGCATCTTCCCCGAAGCCGGTGATCAAGCCGGGCAAGCTCTCGCCCGGCGACACGGTCGGCATGATCCTCCCCGCTACGCTCGAATTCACCCCGAGCCTGATCGACCTGGGGATTGAGCAGCTCGAAGCGATCGGTTTTAAGGTCAAGCTCGGCGCTCACGCCCGCGACCGCTACGGATCGTTTGCCGGCACCGATCAAAATCGCGCGGCGGACGTGAACGCGATGTTCGCCGACCCGGAGGTGAAGGGGATCATCTGCTATGCCGGAGGGTGGGGGACGCCGCGTCTCCTGCCGATGCTCGATTTCCCGATGATCGCCAAGAACCCCAAGGTGCTGGTCGGCTACAGCGACATCACCGCCTTGTTGAACGCGATCCGCCAGGAGACCGGCCTCGTGACCTTTCACGGACCGATCGCGGGCTCGAACCTTCGCCCGTACTCGCTCGAACACCTGCGCCGCGCGGTCATGTCGACCGAGCCGCTCGGCCTCCTGGAGAACCCGGCGAAGGAAGACGACGAACTGGTGCCGCGCACGTTCCGGTTCCGGAAGATCCGCGGCGGTCGCGCCCGCGGCCGGCTGGTGGGAGGTAACCTCACGCTCTTTTCCGCCCTCCAGGGAACCCCGTGGCAGATCGATACCCGCGGCGCGATCGTGCTGCTCGAAGACGTCCACGAAGCCCCGTACCGGGTCGATCGCATGCTCACCCAGATCGCCCAGGGAGGAGCCTTCGAGCACGCCGCGGCGGTCGTCTTCGGCTACTGCACGGAATGCAACGCCGACGGCCCCGCCTCGTTCAGCATCGAGGAGATCCTCGACGACCATCTGGGGAGCTTGGGGATCCCCGTCCTCACCGGCCTCGCCTTCGGCCACCTGCCGCAGATGCTCACCCTGCCGCTCGGTCTGGAGGCGGATCTGGACGTCGACGCCGGGACGATTTCGATCGGCGAGGCGGCGGTGGTGTAGTTGCCGTGACGTCACATCCCCCGCCCGCCATGTTATCGTCCCGCCAGTCTTTCGCTCTGGTCATTACACGCGCAGCTCGTCGGCGTTTTCCGTCGGCTCCGTAGGTTTTCCGCCCCGGCTTGAATTCCTCTGGCTCGCGGCGGGATCCGCTGCGGTGCCGCGCTTGGCTTGCGGCTTTGCGCAACAGGGGGGTCCTTGATGAAGAAGTTCCTCGCAGTCCTCGTCGTCTTGATGGTCGCCTTCGGGTTCGGTTCCGTTGCGCTCGCTCAACAGACCGGTTCGATCGAAGGGAAGGTCACTTTGGCCGACGGTTCGGCGGTCGCCGGGGTCGCCGTCGAGGCCCGGTCCGACGTATTGCCGCAGCCGCGTACGACCACCACGGGGCCGAACGGCGAGTATCGCCTGCCGCTGCTGCCGCCGGGCGAGTATCAGCTCACTTACAAGCTTGGCGACCTGGCGCCCGCCAACGAGAAGGCGCTGGTTCTCCTCCAGCAGACGACGGCCAAGAACGTCATCCTCTCGCCCGAGGCGGTGACCGAGGCGATCGAGGTCGTGGCGGAAGGGGCGCCGACGATTGACACCACTTCGTCCGAGCTCAAGACCGCGATCACCGAGGGGACGATCGACGCCCTGCCGGTCGGACAGGAATACCGCGACCTGATCAAGCTGATTCCCGGAGTCCAATACAGCGAGGACAACGTGCGCGGCCCGAGCGCCGGCGGCAGCGGTCAGGACAACGCCTATCAATTCGATGGCGTGAATGTCGCCCTGCCGCTGTTCGGCACGCTGTCCGCCGAACCCTCGTCGCACGACATCGACCAGATCGCGATCGTCAAGGGCGGCGCCAACGCGGTCGATTTCAACCGCTCCGGCGGTTTCACCATCAACTCGGTGAGCAAGTCGGGGACCAACAGCTTCCACGGCCAGGCGAGCTACCAGATCCAACCCAAGAGCACCACCAGCTCGCGCGAGAAGAGCGCCAACACCTCGGCGTTCGACGACGACAAGGATTGGGCGACGCTCTCTGCGGGCGGGCCGGTGGTCCGCGATCGGCTGTTGTTCTACGGCTCCTACTACCGGCCGACGGCGCAGCGGCAAAACACTTCGAACGCCTATGGCTCGGTGCCCGACTTCAAGAGCACCCGCGACGAATACTTCGGCAAGCTGTCGTACACGCCGCTGCCGAACGTTTCGCTCAACGGCAGCTATCGCGACTCCTCGCGCGAGAACGAGACCACCTCGGTGGGGGCGTTCGCCGCGGGCTCGACCGCGCAGGGCGAGAAGGCGACGCTGGGCATCGCGATCGGCGAAGGGTCGTGGATCATCAACGACAGGAGCTTCGCGAACTTCAAGCTCACCGATTTTAAAAACGACACCTCCGCCCGGCCGGACCGGCTGTTCGGATTCTCGCCCGCGCTGGGCCAGCGCCTGGACGTAGGGAGTCTCGACCAACAGGGATTCTTCAACGTGCCCTTGCCGCTTGCCGGTCAAACCGCCTTCAACAACTTCATCAATCCGCTGATCCAACGCTACGGCTTCGACAAGAACGGAGTGCGGACCGGCGGCGGCCAGGTCGGCGGCGGCAGCACGATCAACAACCAGGATTTCCTCCGCCGCAGCTACCAGGCGGGATGGAACTTGCTGTTCGGCCAGAGGGTCACTCAAGAAGTCCATCTCGGCTACCAGTACTCGAAGGACGAGGAGGACCTCCGCCGGACTTCGAATGGCTGGGGCTCGATCACCGTCCCCGGCGGCCGGACCTCGTTCAACGGCAAGCCGATCTTCTTCGAGGCCGCGGTCGACCAGATGGGCCTGCTGGGCGCGGGCGGCGTGCCGCTGATCCACTCGGAGTTCGTGTCGCACTCGATCGAGGTCAACGACCAGATTCGGCTCGCCAACTGGACGTTCAACCTCGGTGTGCTCGCGAGCAACGACGTGTTCTACGGCCAAGGGCTGCGCGAGACCTCGGGCAATCTCTCCGGCTTTGCGCTGGCGCCGGGGCACAAGTACAAGATGTACGACATCGGCTTTTCCGACATGATCCAGCCGCGCCTGGGCGCCACCTGGGCCTACAACGGCCGCGACACGCTGTTCGTGAACTATGCGCGCTACAACCCGGCGGCCAGCTCGCTGCCGCGCGCCGCCTCCTGGGATCGCAACCTCGCGCGGACCATCCGCGCCTTCTTCGGCGCCGATGGCACGTTTATCGGCAGCGACCCGCTAGCCTCCTCGTCGGGCAAGTTCTTCGACGACAACCTCGACCCGCGCCGGGTGGAGGAGTACCTGATCGGCACCTCGCGGCAGCTTTCGGCCCGCTGGGTCGGGCGGGTGCATGCCCGCTACCGCTACTCCGACAACTTCTGGGAAGACACCAACAACGACGCCCGGATCGCGTTCAATGCCCCGGCCGGGATTCCGCATGAGCTGTACGTCCCGAACCTGGCCGCCGTGCGTGGCGAGATCGGTGGTTCCTCCTACGTGATCGCCGAACTCGACGGCGCTTTCACCAAGTACTACGAGGCGAGCGTCGAAAGCGAGTACCGCGGCAACAAGACCTATTTCCGCGGTTCCTACGTCTGGAGCCACTACTACGGCAACTTCGACCAGGACAACACCACGACCGAAAACGATCAGGCGATCTTCGTCGGCTCCTCGAACCTCGGCGACGGCGCCGGCCGGCAGTTGTGGGACAAGAAATACGGCAACCTGCGCGGCGACCGCCGGCACCAGTTGAAGCTCTACGGTTCCTACGATCTGGGCTGGAAGGCGAGCGTGGGTGCGTTCGCGATCTACCAGTCGGGCCAACCGTGGGAGACCTGGGACGTCGAGGTCTATCGCGCCCTCACCACCAGCACGAGCGACGTGAACCGCAACGCCGAACCGGCGGGATCGCACACCACGGACGCCCACTACCAAGTGGACCTGAACTACACCCAGAACGTCTCGTTCGGCCGCTACAACGTCCAACTGCGCGCCGACCTGTTCAACGCCACCAACAACCAAACCGGCTACAACATCCAAAACCAGAAGCACTCGGCCGGGTTCGGCACGCCCAAGACGTTCTACGACCCGAGACGTCTTCAGCTCGGGGTGAAGTTCGAGTTCTAGCGGGTCCCTCTTCGGAGGGGAAAAACGGCGCCCGGCCCCTGGCCGCGGCGCCGTTTTGCGTTGGGGTTCGGGAACTGTCAGGATTGGTCGCCCGGATGTGGCAAATCCAAACGTTTACTGTCCAATTATGACAGGCCGCTCTCAGAGTTTCCTCTGCGCCACGGTGTCGGCGATAGCTTGGCCGGGCGGGCGCTCTATCTAGAACTGCAGCCGATGAGTCCGGCGGACCTCGTCGAGTTCCGCACCGTGATGCGCCTCGCGGCCCTGCGCACCGGCCAAGTCTTGAACCAGAGCGAGTTGGCGCGAGACGCCGGACTCCCTGTTCGAACCGCCTCTCGCTATCTCGGGCTTTTGGAGACCTCGTTCGTTGTTCGCCGACTTAGTCCCTATCTCGCGAGCCGGACTTCGCGCCTGATCAAGTCTCCAAAGCTGTCGATTGGCGACTCCGGCCTCGCGGGCCACCTGGCGAACGTCGAGTCGATCGAGGCCGGGGACGACGAGCCTATGCGCGGTGCGCTGTTCGAAACCTACGTCGCGCAAAACCTCTTTGCCATCCTCGGCGCCCATGCGCCGCGGGCCGAGGTGGGGTACTGGAACGTGCAGGGACGCCACGAGGTTGATTTCGTGGTGACCGAAGGGAAGAAGCAGGTCGCGATCGAGGTCAAGGCCGGCGCCCGGTTCCGCGACCGCGATCTCCTCGGGCTCGAAGCATTCCTGCGCGAGCAGCCCACCACTCTGGCCGGAATCCTCGCCTACAACGGAACCACGACGGTGCCGCTGGGGGAACGGCTCTTCGCCGTGCCGATCTCGACGTTGCTGTCGTGAGTTGAACGCGGTCGGCGCTGCGTACTTCGAGTAACTCGCCACAGTTGCGCCCCTGGAATTAGATTTGCCACCGGCTTTGTTCACCTATGAAGCACGCTGCATTTCCCACCCCCAGGAGGCACCTCATGTCCATTCGACCGGTCAAACACATCTCCCGCTCCACCCCAACGATCGAGGGTGCGGGCGTTCATCTGCGCCGAGCTTTCGGCTTCGGCGAAACCGACCAAACCGATCCGTTCCTCTTGTTCGACGACTTCCGCAACGACCGCCCGGCCGATTACCAGGCGGGTTTCCCTTGGCATCCGCATCGGGGAATCGAGACCATCACCTACGTGCTCGCCGGCTCCGTCGATCATCGCGATTCTCTAGGCAACCAGGGGTCGCTTGGCGCGGGCGACGTGCAGTGGATGACCGCCGGCCGCGGCATCCTGCACCAGGAGATGCCGCAGGGCGACCAAGTCGGACGGATGCACGGCTTCCAGCTCTGGGCGAACCTCCCCTCGACGCTCAAGATGACCGCGCCGCGCTACCAGGATGTGACCGCGAAGGACATTCCGGAGGTCACCGACGACGACGGCACGAAAGTCCGCGTGGTCTGCGGCAATTTCTGGGGGGTGTCCGGGCCGGTCGACGGCATCGCGGCCGATCCGCGCTATCTCGACGTCTGGGTCCCGCCAGGCCAAAAGAAGACGCTGCCGGTCGAGACGACCCGCCACGCGTTCGCCTACATCTTTGAAGGGACGGGCAAGATCCTGAACGCCTCGGCCCCCCGTGCGGTGGCGACCGAGGACCTCGAAAGCGGCCTCGTCACGCCCAGCACCGACGTAGAGAACCGCAACCTGGTGGTGTTCGATCGCGGCGACGAAGTCGTCGTCCAAGCGGGCGAAGAGGGGATTCGCTTTCTCCTCGTTTCCGGCAAGCCGCTCGGCGAGCCGATCGCCTGGCATGGCCCGATTGTCATGAACACCCAACGGGAGATCCAGCAGGCGATGGCCGACCTGCGCAACGGCACGTTCTTGGAGGCATAGAGCCGATCGTCCCGCTCGCCGGGTTGGTCAGGAGCAGTCCTCTCGGCCACCCGTCCGGGCGGGGCTCGCCTAGAGGCCGCGCGCTACGATCGATCGTCGGAGGATCGATCTTCCATGGGCGAGCAGGACATCTCCGCCGAGCAGGATGCTTTGGAAGGCCAGCAGTTTCTCCGCGCGCTGTTGACCGATCTTGCGGCGCTCGAAATGCTGCTCGACGCCGGTCTGATCGAAAGCGGCGTGCGCCGGATCGGCGCCGAGCAGGAGATGTTCCTGATCGATCGCGAGATGCGCCCGGCCCCTGTGGCCGTCGAGCTGCTGGCCCGGGCGAACGATGCCCGGCTGACCCACGAAATCGGGCTCTTCAATCTCGAAGCGAACCTGGCGCCGCGAACGTTCGGCGGCAGATGTCTTTCCGAGATGGAGACGGAGCTTAAAGAGGTGGTCGAGGTCGCCCGGACCGCGGCGTCAGAGCTGGGCGCTGACGTGGTGCTCTGTGGAATCCTGCCCACGATTCGACTGTCCGATCTGACGCTTCAGAACCTGACGCCGAACCCGCGCTACGCCGAGCTCGACCGGGTGCTGACCGCGCGGCGGGGCGGCCGGTTCCAGCTGCTGATCAAAGGGGTCGACGAGCTGCGGTTGAGCCACGACAACCTGATGCTCGAAGCCGCCTGCACCAGCTTTCAAATCCATTTCCAAGTCGGCGCGCCGGAGTTCGCGGCGCTCTACAACGTCGCCCAGGCGGCCACCGCGCCGGTGCTCGCGGCGGCCACCAATTCTCCTCTGTTGCTGGGGTCTCGGCTTTGGCAGGAGACGCGGACCGCCCTGTTCCAACATTCGGTGGACGACCGTTCGAGCACGCAGCAGCACCGGGGAAGCCCGACGCGGGTGAGCTTCGGCGAGGGCTGGCTCAAGGATTCGGTGCTCGAATATTTTCGCGAGGAAATCGCGCGCTTTCGCGTCGTCCTGACCCGCCGGATCGAAGAGGATTCGCTCGCCCAGCTCGCCCGCGGCGAGCTGCCGCATCTTTCGGCCCTGCGCCTCCACAACGGCACGGTCTGGCGTTGGAACCGGCCCTGTTACGGCATCCACGAGGGGCACGCCCACCTGCGGATCGAAATGCGGGCGCTCCCCGCCGGGCCCTCGATCGCGGATGAGATGGCGAACGCCGCGTTCTTCTTCGGCCTGATGGTCGCGATGCCGGAAGAGTACGGGCCGATTGCGCAGGCGATGTCGTTCGATGCGGCGCGCGAAAACTTTCTCGCCGCCGCCCGGCAAGGGTTGCGCGCGCAGTTCGATTGGCTGGGCGGCAAGAGCCTCCCGGCCTCGACGCTGATCCTCGAACATCTGCTGCCGCTCGCCCGCGCCGGGCTCGCTTCCACGTTGGCTGTCGAAGACGCCGATCGACTGCTCGACTTGTTGGAAGAGCGTGTCCGGCGAACCAAGACCGGTTCGCTCTGGGCGCTTCGCTCGATCGCCGGGATGGGGGAGCGTGGCACCCGCGAGCAGCGCCATCGTGCGCTGGTCGCCGCGATGCTCGCCGAACAGAAAGGCGAGCGCCCGGTGGCGGCCTGGCCGCTCGCGGATTTGTCGACCGAGGATCGCCGCGCCGGCTACCAGCGGATCGAGCACTACATGTCGACGGATCTGTTCACCGTCCGCCCTGACGACCTGGTCGATCTCGCGGCGAGCATGATGAGCTGGCGGCACATCCGCCACGTTCCCGTCGAAGACGACGAGGGGCGCCTGGTGGGCTTGGTCTCGCATCGCGACCTGCTGCGGCTGCTCGCCGCGCGCGGCTTCGCGGCGCGGATCGGCGAACCGGTCCTGGTGCGCGAGATCATGAAAGTAGGGCCGGTCTCGGTCGCTCCCGAAACGCCGACGCTCGACGCGATCCTCTTGATGCGCGAAAAGCGGATCGGCTGCCTGCCGGTGGTACGCGATGGCCGGCTGGTGGGCATCGTCACGGCCCAGGACTTCCTCGCTCTCTCCGCCGATTTGTTCGAAGAGCATCTGCGCGACAAGCCGGTTGCGTCGACGGCGGTGCCGAGCTCCGACGAGAGCAAGATATAAAGCGTTTGCGCGCGGCGAAGGATGTAAAGTTCGCGCGAATTCATTCCAGCGACGTGCGATTTCCCGGCCGTGCGGGTAGACTTCCTCCCCTTGAAGAACAGCCTTGGGTGTAAACGTCCGGGCGCGTAGCGCGCCAGGTAACGAGGAGCCGCCATGTCCGATCTCATTCCTCGTTTCAACGAGCTGGGCTATTCCGCCGAAGGTGTGGAGGCGCGGCGCAGATGGATCGAGCAGAAGACCGGCGCCTCCCTCGCTCAGATAGGTGCCTTCACCTTCCCCGCCGAGGAGATGCGCGGCAAGATCGAGAACCCGCTCGGCGCCGTGCAGATGCCGCTCGGCGTGGCCGGTCCCTTGCGGGTTTGCGGCGAGCACGCGGACGGAATCTTCTTCGTGCCGATGGCGACCACCGAGGGAGCGCTGGTTCGATCGTACGAACGCGGGTCGATGGCGGTTACCCGCGCGGGCGGCGCGAACGTTCGCCTCTACGTCGACGAGAATCGGATCTCTCCCGTGTTCCTGTTTGCGGGAATCGCCGAGGCGGCGGTCTTTGCGCGCGAGCTGCCCGAACGGTTCGAAGCCCTGCGCGCGGAAGCTGAGGCGACCACCCGCCATGGCCGGCTGCTGCGCGTGGAGCCGCTGCCGGTAGGGCGCGAGGTGATGGTTCATTTCTGTTATTCGACCGGTGATGCGGGTGGGATGAACATGATCGCGCGGGCGACCGACCGGGCTTGCCGTTGGCTGGTCGAGCACAGCGCGGCATTGCGCTTCTACCTGTTCGCCGCGCTCGATTCGGAAAAGCACGCGAGCTCGTCGCTTTTCTTAGGCGGCAAGGGAAAGAAGGCGGTGGCCGGCGTTCGGCTACCGTCTGCGCTGGTCCGCACCTATCTGGGCTCCACCCCCGAACAGATTCTGGAGCTTTGGCACACCAACGTTCTCGCCCAAATGCATGCCGGTGCCTCGACCTGCAACGCCCATTTCGCCAACGGCCTCGCCGCCCTGTTCATCGCCTGCGGCCAGGATGTCGCAAACATCGTCAACGCCTCCGTCGGGATCTTGCGCTTCGACATCGAAGCGGACGGCGCGCTGTTCGCGAGCGTCACCCTCCCCTCGCTCACCGTGGCGACGATCGGCGGCGGCACCCACCAAGGGACCTCGCGCGAGTGCCTGGAGATGCTCGGATGTCTCGGAGAGGGGAAAGCCTCCCGTTTCGCCGAGATCGCCGCGGCGTTCCTCCTCGCTGGCGAAATCTCCCTGATGGCCGCGATCGCCTCCGGCGAGCTGGTGGCGGCGCATGAAGCATACGGCCGGAACCGTCCGGGGGCGTAAGCCGCGAGGCCTTTCAATCCCGCGGATCGGCCGGACGTCGTCGACGTTCGACCAGCAGCCGAGGGCCGTCGTGCGATTCCTTCCGGAAGCCGAGCAGGTGGCAGACGTCGAGCGCGAAACCTCGGGCGATTCGGGTGTCGAGCCGCAGCGCGTCGGTTCGACCTTCAACGGACCGAACTCCCGGCAGGAGCGGCAGCAGGAGGTCGAGCCGGAGCGCGCGAAGAGCGGTCGAAACCCCCAGCCAAAACGGATGGACACGGCGGACCAGAAAATAGCCGTCGTCTCCCAGCTTCTGGTAGAGCGGCATGAACAGATAGCCCCCCTCCTCGGCGCGCACGTCGCCGCCCCGGTCGTGGGCCACCACGGTCCCTTTCTGGATCGGAAAGAAGTTCTTGAAGCCGGGGTTCATCGCAAAATCGTCGTCCGGCCGGATCGCGTGGCGATGGCGCAGCTCCAACGCCAAAGGGAGCCCCCGGGTCGATTCGAGGAGCAGCGCGCGCCGCGCGGAAAGATCGGCGATCCGCTCGGCGTCCGCTTCCGACAGACAACCGCAAGAGACGAGCGTGAGCCAGAGGGCCGCCTCCTGGCGCTCGACCGATTCGGGCGCCTCATGCTGCCCGGCCTCGAAACCGATCGCGACGTGGCCGAGCTGGTTCACATAGTTGAGCAGCGTCCCTTCCAGGCTCTCTTCCAAGCCGAGCAGGATCGGCACCCCGAGCGCCTGAGCGAGCCTACGGTTTACCCGGGAATCCGAGACGATCGCAAACGGCGCGCTGTCCGACGAGGTGGTGTGCAGATCGAGAAACAAAGCGGCCCCCGTGCGGCTGCCAAGAGCCGCCTGGATCTCGCCGCCCAGCTCGACCAGCTCGCGGTCTTCGCCGACGAGATCCTCCGGCCGAGCCCCTTCGAGCGCCGCCAACCGCTCCGGCCGCCAGGCGCGATTCAGGTCGCGATCGAGAAAGCGTTCTCCCCGGTTCAGCGCCGCGAGGTTGCCCGAAAGGCCAAGAATCCGGCCGCGGAACGGGGGAGCCGCGGCCTGGAGCGTTTCGAACAGGCGAAGGATCGCCCGCGCTCCGGAGGGCTCGTTGCCATGAATTCCGCCGGTCGCTATGACCAGCGGGCCGGGGGTGCCGGTTGAGTACGATCCGAGGACTCGGGGGAGCGGGGGGGGAAGCATTTCGCGAGAGTCTACCGGCAGGAGAGTCAGGAAGAGCCCACTCTGGTTCGTCGTGGGCGTAGAGACGACCCCAGTACCCAACCACCGCCCTATCCGGGTGCAAGGCTGTCGGGGCGTCTCCCGAACAACCACCGCCCTATCCGGGTGCAAGGCTGTCGGGGCGTCTCCCGA
>JBBSBW010000045.1:0-59295 GCA_038250865.1 Thermoanaerobaculia bacterium
GCGAGGGAGGCGGCGTGCATTGCCGCTTTCGCCGCGAGGTCGGGAAGGCCGATGTTGCCGTGGTCGTCGCTGGCGACGACCACCACTTTCATTCCCGCCATTACGGCGGAGGCCGGGTTCGTGCCGTGCGCCGAAACCGGGATCAGGCAGACATTTCGCCCCTCATCGCCCCGGCTCCGGTGGTAGGCCCGAATCACCATCAGCCCCGCGTATTCGCCCTGCGACCCGGCGTTCGGCTGAAGAGAGCAGGCGGCAAAGCCGGTGATCTCTTCGAGCCAGCTTTCGAGAGTCTCGAACAAGACTGTGTAGCCCGCGGCCTGATCGACCGGTGCGAACGGATGGATCGCCCCGACCTCGGGCCAGGAGAGCGGCACCATTTCGCTCGTCGCGTTGAGCTTCATGGTGCACGAGCCGAGCGCGATCATCGAGGTGGTGAGCGACAGATCGCGCCCCTCCAACCGCTTGATGTAGCGCAGCATCTCGTGCTCGGTGTGATGGCGATGGAAGATCTCGTGGGTTAGGTACGCCGAACCGCGGGCATGAGGCGCCGGATAGGGCAGGCCGGAGGCCGCGACCTCGCGCGCCGTGTTGGCGATTCCGCCAAGTGCATCGGCGAAAATCGAAAGTAGCTGATCGAGCTCGGCTTCCGTGGTCGCCTCGTCGAGCGCCACGACGACGGTTCCGGCGTCGAGTTTACGCAGGTTGATCCGCTTCGCGAGCGCCGCGGCGAGCACCGCGTCCGCCGTCTTCCCTTCGGGCAGCCCGACGCGCAACGTGTCGAAAAACGGCTCCTCCGGCAGACGGCAGCCGAGACGGGCGAGACCGGCGGCCAAGGTCGCCGCGAGAGCGTGGACACGGGCCGCTATCTTTCGAATCCCTTCGGGGCCATGGTAGACGGCGTACATGCCGGCCATCACGGCGAGCAGCACCTGCGCGGTGCAGATGTTGCTGGTCGCCTTCTCGCGCCGGATGTGCTGCTCGCGCGTCTGGAGCGCCATACGAAACGCCACCTTGCCCGCGCGGTCGCGCGAGACGCCGATCAGCCGGCCGGGCATCTGGCGCTTGAACTCCTCGCGGGTGGCCAAAAACGCCGCGTGCGGTCCGCCGTAACCGAGCGGCACGCCGAAGCGCTGGGCGGAGCCGATCGCCACGTCGGCGCCGAATTCACCCGGCGGACGAAGGAGAGCGAGCGCGAGCAGGTCGGTCGCCACCACCACGCGCGCTCCGGCCGCGTGAGCCCGGTCGGGCAGGTCGCCGTAGTCGAGCACCCGGCCGTCGCTGGTCGGGTATTGGAGCAGGATGCCGATCAGGTCGGAAAGATCGGCGCCCGCCGCAAGGTCTTGGCCCGGATCGCCCACCCGGATGTCGATCCCAAGCGCCTCGGCCCGCGTGCGGACCACGGCGATCGTCTGCGGATGGCAGTGCGCAGAAACGAAGAACGCCGGACGGTCCTCGTGCGCCAGCTCGGCGCACATGTGCATCGCCTCGGCCGCCGCGGTCCCTTCGTCGAGCATCGAGGCGTTGGCGATCGGCAGACCGGTGAGATCCGAGACCATCGTCTGATAGTTGAGCAGAGCTTCCAGGCGGCCCTGGGAGATCTCCGCCTGATAGGGGGTGTACTGGGTGTACCAGCCGGGATTTTCCAGGATGTTGCGCTGGATCACACCCGGTGTCAGGCAGTCGTGGTAGCCCAGACCGAGGAACGAGCGATGGACCTGGTTTTTCGCCAGGATGCCGCGCAGGGTGGCGAGCAGATCGCGCTCGCCGATCTCCGCCGCACCTCCTTGCGACGCCGGGGACGCCAGATCGAGCGGCCGGCCGAGCCGAATCGCGGCGGGCACCGTCTGATCGATCAGCTGTTCGATCGTCGGGACGCCCAGCCGGGCGAGGAGGGTCTTCGCCTCCTCGTCGTTCGATCCGAGATGCCGGCGCGGGAAGGTGTCGACCGCGCCGAATTCGGGTTCCGCGCTGTTGCCGGCATCCGCCATAGGTTACTCCCCGCCTTCGGTCGTGAACTTCTCGTACTCCTCGGCGTTCATCAGGCTCTTGATGTCGTCGGCCGAGGAGAAACGCATCTTGACCAGCCACCCTTCGTGGTGCGGATCCTCGTTCAGGATCTCGGGATCGTCGACCACCGCCTCGTTGATCTCCAGGATCTCGCCTGCGAGCGGGGTATAGATCTCGGCCACCGCCTTGACCGATTCGATGGTGCCGATCTCGTCGCCGGAGTCGAAGACCTGGCCCACTTCGGGCAGCTCGACGAACACCACCTCGCCGAGCTCCGCCTGGGCGAACTCGGTGATCCCGAGGGTGCAAACGTCATCCTCTACCCGCACCCACTCGTGCTCCTTCGAATAAAGATAGTCGCTGGGATACATGTTCTGAGAATGCCCTCCAGGTCGGCCGGACTTTTAGAATCGGGCCGGTAAACGTCGGCGGGGGCACCCAAGGAGCGACTCCCGCCGCGAATGGTGAACTTCGGCGCTGGTTATAGCACTGCCGCCAAGCCGGAGAAAATCCTATTTGCTCCGCTGGTAGAACGGGGTTTTGACGATCCGGGCGGGCAGGGCCTTGCCGCGCACCTCGATGGCGATTCCGGTCCCCTCTGCCGCCTGCCCGACCGGCACATAGGCCAGGCCGAGCGCCTTTTGAAACGTCGGGCTCCAGGTACCGCTGGTGACCGCGCCGACCGTAGCGCCGTCTTTCTGGACGGCGTGACCCTCGCGGGCGATTCCCCGCCCTTCGATCTCGAAACCCGCGAGCTGGCGGGTCAACCCGCGCGCCTTCTGGGCGACCAGCGCGTCGCGGCCGACGAAGTGTCCCTTGTCGAGTTTGACCACCCAGGAGAGCCCGGCGTCGAACGGCGTGGTCGTCTCGTTCAGCTCGTGGCCGTAGAGCGCCATACCGGCTTCCAGGCGCAGGGTGTCGCGCGCGCCCAGGCCCGCCGGTAAAAGACCGTGCGCCGCGCCGACCTCGAACAGCTTGCGCCAGACCCCCGGCGCGCCGTCCGGCGGCACGTACAGCTCGAAGCCGTCCTCTCCGGTATAGCCGGTGCGCGAGATCAGCGCCTGGACCCCGGCGACCTCGCCCATGGCGAAACCGTAGTAGCGGATCGCGGACAGGTCGGTCGAAGTGAGCTGGGCGAGGATTTCGACCGCCTTCGGCCCCTGGAGCGCCAGCAGGGCGTAGGAGTCGGAGACGTTTTCAACCGTCACGCCGGTCGGCGCGCGCTCGGCGATCCAGGCGAAATCGCGGTCGACGTTGCTGGCGTTCACCACCACCAGGTAGGACTCGTCCCCCAGGCGATAGATCAAAAGGTCGTCGATATAGGTGCCGCCCTCGTTCAGCAGGCCGCTGTAGTGGGCCCGGCCGATGCCGAGCTTGGCGACGTGGTTGGGGGTCAAGGCATCCAAAAAGGCGGTGGCGCCCGTGCCGTCGACCCGGAACTCGCCCATGTGCGAGACGTCAAACAGCCCCGCCCGCTCGCGGACCGCCGTGTGCTCTTCGATCACGCCGGTATATTGGACCGGCATTTCCCAGCCGGCGAACGGGACCATCTTTCCGCCCGCTTCGCGGTGCAGTTCGTACAGAGGGGTGCGTCGCAGGATTTCCTCGCTCATCGCGTTCTCCCGGGTGAGGCGGAACCCTATCATCGGGGCGGCGGGGCTCGGCGCAACCTGACCGAGAAACCGCAAGAAAATCCCCCCGGCGGGGTTTCTTCTCTCGACCGCCCGAGGAGCCCCTCCCCTCGGATCTGACGAAGGAGAACCCAATGACAAGAACCCACTCCCGCCCCCGTTTCCTCTTCCCACTTCTCGGCGCCCTCGGCGTTTTCGCCCTCGTCGGCGTCGTCGCATCGTACGCCTCGATCTCCGCCGATGGCCAAGGGCTCGCCGGGCATCGCACGGGCGGTACCGCTTCCGACAAGGCCGACCGCGGGGGCCGCTTCGGCCACGGGGAGGCGATCACGCGTTATCTGGCGCTCGATTCGGCCCAAAGCGCCAAGGTGGCCGACCTGGTCGAACAGCTGCGGACCGACATGTCTCCGCTGCGCGAGTCCCGCCGGGCCTTGCGGCAGCAGGTGAAGGCCGAACTGGACTCGCCGCAGCCGGATGCACTGCGGATCGGCCAATTGATGATCCAGGTGCGATCGGGGCGCGGCACGCTCAAAAGCGCGCGCGAAAGGTTCGACCAGCAGCTTTCCGCCCTGCTCACCGAGGATCAATTGACCCGCTATCAGGAGTGGAAGCAGGCCCACCCCCGGCTGCTGTCCGGAGCGCGGGGGCGTCGCGAGGGACGCCGGGAACGAGGGGGGCGGACCGCACCGGGACCCGACGGCAACGACCGGCCGCTGTAACCGGATCGCCACAGAAGGGCGACGCCTTCGACCGCACGGGGACCTAATCTCCACCCTGCGCGGTCGTACAAGTGGTCCCAACTCCGCGCCTGTCATCCCCCACCGGATCCTTTCGTCCCCCCGGACGGAGCGATCCGGTCTTTTTTTGGTTTCCTGCGCAGCTCAGTGGGCGCCGAACGCGGGCATCTCGTCGGCCGGAAACCGCCAGTGCGCCTTGATGTATTTCCGCAGCACCACGGTCGCGCTGAGGTCGACGGTGCCCCGCCTCACTTCCTGCTCCAGGCTGCGCCAAACCTGCCGCATCTGGTCGCGCGCGATCTCGACGCTTCCTTCCTCGTCATCGAGTAGAGAAAGCTCCTCACCGGCCCGGCGGCAGACGCCGATCGCTTCGGAAGTTTGGCCTTGCTTGAGGTAGAAGCCGAACAGGTAGACCAGGTCGAGAAAGAGGTCCTTCACCAGGCCGTGTTCAAGGTCGCCGGCGATCACCTCGTGAAAGAGGGTCTCCGCTCGCTTCGTATCCCCAAGGTGCTCGAGA
Organism: Thermoanaerobaculia bacterium; assembly: GCA_038250865.1. Lineage (GTDB taxonomy): Bacteria > Acidobacteriota > Thermoanaerobaculia > Multivoradales > UBA5704 > DASYKS01. The sequence goes on from JBBSBW010000045.1 coordinate 4,893, forward strand.
AGCTTGGCCGCGTTGAACCGGCTCCGGATTTGAATGAACGGCTCGTGAAACTGATCCAGCAGCCCCTTCATGGCATTGAAGCCGGTAAGAGCTTCGTGCCGCGCTCCGATTCCAAGCAGGCAGTGGAATTTGTTGGACTCTGCGATCCAGCGTAAGCGGGGTCTATCGCGCGGGATCAGAGACAACGCCCGTTCGGCGAAACGAAGCCCTTCGGCCGGATCATCACATATCAAAATGTGCGCCAGCTGAGTGAGCGTCCTGCTCAACAGGTAGGTTTGATCTGAGGCTTCAAAATTTACTACCGCCCGCCGCAGGCTACCGACGGCGCCTTCCGTGTTGCCCAGGTCATCTTCCAGGGCGCCAAGCACACACAGAACTCTTCCTTCTGCCACCCCGGTCCTAGAACCCTTTTCGACAAATTCATTCCCCTTGCGCAACGCGTCGCGGGCCGCGCTCCATTTGGCCAGGCGCCGACGGGCGTTCGCGATCTCGGCACAGCATTCGGCACACAGGTCATTTTTCAGTTCGACGGAAACTCTGGGGGAAGGGAGCTGTTGTGCAGCCAGGAGGGCGAGAAAGTAGACCTCCTCGCTCTCTGCCGCGGAGGCCGAGGCACCCGCTTCGAGGAGCACTTCCAGAAAACCGAGGGTGTGCAGTGTGCGGGTGAGCCGTACCTTGTCTCGCAGGGCCTTGGGCGTCAACGACTTGATTTCGATCCAAGTGGCCTGGGCCTCCAGCCACTCTTCGAGCCTCGTCTGCTCGATGTCGTGCAAATCGATCAACAGCTTGAGCGGGCCGAAAGCGGCGATCTCACCACTTGCCTTCGCGGCGGCGATCGCACGGCTCGCGAGCAGCCAACATTCCTGGCAACCGGTCAGGTGCGCCGCCACGCGTTCCGCTTCGGCCGGGGAGGCCTGGCCGGCGAACACCCGCCGCAACCCTTCCAGCTTCTCGTGCGACTCCTCAAACATTCCAGGCATTCCTTAAGCGTGCCGACGACGAGCCCTACTTCACGGAAACGGAAAATGTGGTGCTCTTAGTATAACCGGAAAGAGCGGGGTTGCCGTCGTTGCAACCCCGCCTTGAAGCGCCTATCCGAGGGGGTCTGTGCCACCGCCCCAGTCAGACAGAGGGGGCGGCGGCGCGTTGAGCCCCAACGGATCAACGCCAGCCCCAAAGTCAGACTGCGGAACCGTGGACGACCCGATGAGGTAGAGCAAGAACTGAACGAGACGAAGCATCCGCTTCTCCCTTCCAGGGACCGTTGACCGCAGACACGAGCGCCATTGCCCGTTCGAGGGTGTCCCCGTGCCGCGAGTGTCTACCTCTCCTGTTCCCTAGAACAAGCTATTGCTTTGTCCGGACGAAAGGAAAGAGCCATCGACGCCCCGATCTTGGAAACCGAGCGCCTGCGGCTCCGGTCGTTTGAGGAGAGCGACCTCGACGACTACGCAGCGCTGTACGAGGACCGGGAGGTCCTGCGCTACTTGGCCGGCGGGCAGGAGCCTTGGGACCGGCGTCGATCCTGGCGGCACTTGGCGTTCCTCCGGGGGCATTGGCAACTGAGGGGAACGGGGATGTGGGCGATCGAGTACGGGGCCAGCGGCGCGTTCGTCGGGTCGGTCGGCTTCTGGGAGCCGGAGGGATGGCCGGGGTTCGAGCTCGCCTGGACGCTCGCGCGCCGCTGGTGGGGGCAAGGCTTTGCGACCGAGGCAGCCCGGGCCGCCCTCGACTACGCCTTCGTCGCCTGGCGACGGAACCGTGTCATCAGCCTCATCCACCCGGAGAACCGCGCCTCCGTCCGCGTGGCCGAACGTCTCGGGGAGAACCTCGTTGGACGCGTCGTCCACGGCGGGCGGGAGATGCTGGTCTACGGGATCGAGGCTTCGGCAGCCGGCGTTTTGCACCCGTGCCACGCCGCAGTGCATAGGTGCGCTGCGATTTTGTAGTGGTGCGCCAGCATTTTGCACTTGTGCAATTTCCCGGTGCACATGTGCACTGGAGAATTGCAGGGGTGCACAGCACTGTGCGTCGGCTTGCCGCAGCCTGAGCCCCGCTGCCGAAACGTGACGCATCGGATCCGGCAACCTGGGTACAAAGAACGGATTCCAAAGTACTTCGGCCGAGTGCCGGTGCCTCGATGCCGGGGAGCATCGCACCTCTTCCCGGAGGCAATGCGGAAGGTCGGTCCTTAAACGCAGACGTGACGATCCGGTCTTACTTCACACCTTTCCGGTCCGCGCCGCCGCCCGGGCCATCAACAGCTCCTGGGAATTGCGCGGTTCCTCCCCCTGGGCTGGGCGGCGTTGGACGTAGGTGCCGTCGGCGTGGAGATCCCAGGCTTTGACGTTGTCCGCGAGCTGGAGGTCGATCACCTCGCGCAACTCCGCCTGGAGCGCCGGATCTTCGACCGGGGCGATGGCCTCCACACGGTAGTCGAGGTTTCTCGACATCCAGTCGGCCGAGCCGATGAAGTACTCGGGCGCCCCGCCGTTGCCGAAATAGAAGATCCGGGCGTGTTCGAGGAATCGGCCGACGATCGACAGCACCCGCACCGTCTCGCTGCGCCCCGGGACCCCCGGGCGCAATCGGCAGATGCCGCGCACGATTAGATCGATCCGGACCCCTTGGGCGCTCGCTTCGTACAAAGCCTCGACGATCTGCGCGTCTTCTAGAGAGTTCATCTTGGCGAGCACATGGCCGCCGCGACCCGCCTTCTGGTGCTCGACCTCGCGCGCGATCAGCTCCAGGAATCGGCGGCGCATGTTGAACGGCGCCACCAGCAGTTTTTCGAACGTCGGCTGGTGGACGTAGCCGGTGAGCACGTTGAACAGCTGGCCGACGTCCGCCGCGAGCGCCTCGCTGCATGAGAACAGGCCAAGGTCGGTGTAGACCCGCGCGGTCTCGGCGTTGTAATTGCCGGTCGCGACGTGGACATAGGTGCGGATCGCGTCTTTCTCCTGCCGGACGACCAGGGCGACCTTGGTGTGGGTTTTAAAGCCGACCACGCCGTAGGCCACGTGGGCGCCCGCCTCTTCGAGCGCCTCGGCCCAGCCGATGTTGCGCTCCTCGTCGAAGCGCGCCTTGAGCTCGATCGTCGCCGCGACCTGCTTGCCGGTGCCGGCGGCGCGGATCAGCGAGCGCATGACCGAGGAGTCGGACGACGTACGGTAGAGCGTCTGCTTGATCCCGAGCACGGCCGGGTCGTCGGCCGCGGCATCGAGAAAGCGCTGCACGCTCGCCGGGAACGAATCGTAGGGATGGTGGACCAGCAGGTCGCCCGCCGCGATGGCGCGGAAGATGTCGACCTCCTCGCCCGGCTCGGCGTGAAGGCGCGGCGGAGTCTGGGGCGTCCAGGTGCGGAACTTGAGCGCCGGGAGAGGCGCGGCGCAGAGCACCGTCAGGTCTTTCAACCCCAGCGGGGCTTCGACCTCGTAGACCTCGTCGGTCGCGATCTCCAGCTCGTCGCACAGCAGCTCGCACATCCAATCCGGCATGCCGGTCTCGATCTCGATCCGCACCACCGTGGCGAAGCGCCGCTCGCGCAGCTCTTCCTGGATCGATTCGAGCAGGTCGTCGGCGGGTTCCTCGTAGCGCTGGACGTCGGCGTTCCGGGTGACCCGGAACGGATGGCAGGCGACGATCTCCATCCCCGGAAACAGGCGCACCAGGTGATGCTTGATCACCTCTTCGAGCGCCACGTAGCGGAGGGTATCCGGCAGCAGGAGAAAACGCGGCAGACTGCCGGGCACCTTCACCCGGGCGAAACGGACCTTCTCGTCGCCCGGCGCGCGCACCGCGACCGCGAGCGAGATCGACAGATTCGAAATGAACGGGAACGGATGCGCCGGATCGACCGCGAGCGGCGTGAGGATCGGAAACAACCGCTTCTCGAACTCGCCACCCAGGTAGCTCCGCTCTTGGGGTTCGAGGCGATCCCAGCCGACGATCTCCAACCCGTGCTGGGCCAGAGCGGGACGCAGATCTTCTCGCAAGAGCCGCCGCTGGCGATCGAGCAGCGGGCGCACCCGATCCTGAATCTCGGCGAGCTGCTGGACCGGGGTCCGGCCGTCCGGCGTCAACTGACGCAGGTTGCTCGCCACCTGCTGCTTCAAGCCGCCCACCCGTTTCATGAAGAACTCGTCCAGGTTGCTGTCGAAGATCGCGACGAACCGCAGCCGTTCGAGCAGCGGGTTCGTTGCGTCCTCCGCCTCCGCCAGCACGCGGGCGTTGAAATCGATCCAGGAGAGCTCGCGATTGAAGAACAGGGCCGGCGCCTCGGAAACCGGAGGCGGGGTGCGGCGGGGGCGTTTCTTGGCGGTGGCCACGGGATGGGTCCTCAAACGGCGGAAAGGCGGAGCGGCACGAGATGCTGCCACGAGGGTGGACGTCACGGGGTGACATCGGCGTGACAGAGGGATTGTACCCGCGGCGCTCCCGGGAAGAGCTACCCCGCCCGCTTGGCCATAACCAGCGGTCCGGGGTCCCAGACCTCTCCCGGGATCGCCGGTTCCGGACCAGGCTACAATCTCGGCCTCGATGTTTGCCTCCGCCAAGCGCCCGATATCGTTCCTCCTGCTGATCCCGTTCGTCGCTCTGCTCGCCGGCTGCCCGCGCGAGAAGCCGCCGGAACGGCCGGTGCTCGCCGGAGCGGCGAAGGGGTGGAACGTCCTCCTGCTGTCGGTGGATACGCTACGCGCCGACCGGGTGGGCAGCTATGGCTACCGCCCCAAACGGCCGGGACCGGAAAACAGCCCGCGGATGGACCAGCTGATCGGCGAGGGGGTTCGCTTCGACGGCGCGGACGCGCAGCGGGCCGCCACCTGGCCTTCGCTCGCGACGGTCCTTTCGGGGCTCTACCCGTCGGGGCACGGCGTGCTCGAAAACGGCTATGGCTTTCCGGACGGCCTCCCGACCCTGCCGATTGAGCTGAAGGGATCGGGCTACCAGACCGGGGCGTTCCTCTCTAATATGTGCAAGGCGAACCACCAGGGGTGGGACTCGTTCGCCTGTACCGGCGGCGAGGACGGCAAGACGGTCCAGCGCGCCATCGAATGGGGGCGTTCGCGCGAGGGCAAGCAGCCGTTTCTGCTCTGGGTCCACCTGTTCGGTGCCCACGGCCCGTATTACAACGGCGGCGATCTCGCGGCCCGGGTGCTCGACCCGGGGTACGAAGGGCCGCTCGGCACGAAACGCTGGCAGCTCGACCGGGTCCACCTGGAGAAGCTCGCACTCTCCCCCCGCGATCTCACCCACCTCGACGCGATCTACGACGCCGCGGTGATCGGCAGCGACCGCCACGTGGGCAACCTGCTCGACGGCCTGCGCGCGGCGGGCAAGCTCGACCGGACGTTGATCGTCCTGCTCGCCGATCACGGCGAGGAGCTGTACGGCCACAACGGCTATCTCTACCACTCCTGCTCGGTCTACCAAGACACCCTGCACGTGCCGTTTGCGATCGTCGCCCCCGGCCTGGTCCCGGCCGGCGCGAGCGTGCCACAGCGGGTCGAGCTGGCGGATGTGACCCCCACGATCTACGCCCTGTTGGGGATTGCCCCGCCCGCCGAGCACGGCCGGTCTCTCGTGCCCTACCTCGAACGGCCGGGTGCCGGGGGCGCCGGCAAACCGGCGTTTTCGGAGTACGGCCTGGGTCCCATCCGGACGATCCACGAAGGGCGCTTCAAGCTGATTTGGAACCCGCAGGAATATCAGCCGGTCTGCATTCCGAACGCCCCGCCCGGGCATTACCCGATCGCCCCGGCCGAGCTGTACGACCTGGAGAAGGATCCCGGCGAGCGGACCAACCTCGCCTTGGGCGATCCGGCCCGCGTTCGCGATCTGGCCCGTCATCTCGACCAGCGTTTCGCCGCCCTTCCCGGCACCGGCAAGGCGAAAAAGCAGGAGATCTCGCCCGAGCAGAGAAAGAAGCTCGAAGCGCTGGGCTACGCAGTGCCGTAGGTTTGACCCCCTCAAGGACCGGGTGCTAGCATCCGTCGGCTTTGCCGCGGGCGGTTTTAGGACGCCTGTAGACCGCTAAATTTTCGACTCAATCCTGATTCCAATCGGTTCCTAGGGGGCTCTCCAAATCATGGATGCCAGGCACAAGATCGTCGTCGCGGGCGCCGGCGGGATGGGCAGCGCGGTAGGCCTGATGTTGCGCGAGTTGGCGGATTTCGAGGTCGATCTATGGATCGGCGACATCGATCTGCCGCGGGCGAAAGCGACTGCCGCCTGGATCTCCGATGGATCGAGCCGGCCCGGCACGGTCGAGCCTTTCCTGATGCCGGCGACCGGTTCGAGCCCCGAGCTGGAGAAGATTTTCGACGGCGGCGACGCCCTGCTCGACTGTCTGCCGGGAGCGGAAGCACCGCGCATGGCGCGTTTCGCCCGAGAACGGAACCTGCACTATGCGAACCTGACCGAATACGTCCACGAGACGGACCAGGTGGTCGAAATCGCCCGCGGCGCCGATACCGGTTTCGTGGTCCAGACCGGCATCGCCCCGGGCTACGTCAACATTCTCGGGCACGGCTTGTTCTTGGATTTCTGCCGCGACCACGGAGTCACCGCGGTCGATTCGATCGAAATGCGGGTGGGCGCCCTCACCCCGCATGCCCCATCTCCGCACTGCTACGGCTTCACCTGGAGCTCCATCGGTGTCGCGACCGAATACGTCAAGCCTGCGATTGCCGTGCGCGATTTTGCGACGACCGAGCTTCCCTCGCTCTCCGAACGGCGCAACCTGCTGCTCGGCGGAATCCTCTACGAAGAGGCGCTCACCTCAGGCGGCGCCGCCGACCTGCCGCGCGCTCTCGCCGGTAAGGTGCGCAACCTGGATTACAAGACGCTCCGCTACCCGGGCCACTACGCCTGGGTGGAGGCGCAGCTCGCCGAGTGCCCGGCGGGAGAAGACGCGGCGCAGTTCCTTCATCACCGCATGCTCGAACAGGTGCCGCATACCGACGGCGACGATCTCGTTCTGGTCTACGCCGCCGTCCAAGGAAAAAACGCGGCGGGTGAGCTGCACCGCCGGGAGATCGCCTACCGGGTCGGCCCGATGCAAATCGGCGCCCGGCGATTGAAGGCGATCCAGACCACCACCACCTCGGCCCTCGCCGAATCGATCCGCATGGTTCTACAACCCGACGGCCCCCGCGGCGTCTGCTTCCAAAGCCAGATCGACCGCGCAACCTTCGAAGCCGGGCCGTTCATCAAAGCGGTCTACCGGGATTCCGAGATCTGATCCGGCGACCAGGCCGCAAGTCTCACGAGGTTGCCGAGCTTGCGGGCTTTTAGGAAATAAGTGTCATCGGCAGTCACCATGTCGCAACCGGATTCAAGGGCGACGGCGTGGTAGAGGGTGTCGAAAAGGTGATGGCCTAAATCGATGGCGAGTCGACTCGCCAGCCGGTAGATCCCGACATCCGAACGCACCGAAAGCTCCAGGGCATCGAGCAGTGCCACCGAGGCTTCCGCCGTCTCGGGGCTCAACCGGGCGATGACAGCCGCGACCTCGGCGAGCCAATGAGGCGGCTGCACCGGAAAGACCCGGCCGGCCCGGATTGCTTCGAGAAGTGACAAGGCACGGGGCGCATTCTCTTCCCGGCCGGAATCGGCGAAAACCCATTTGACGATTACGCTGGCGTCAACGACCAACTTCAAGGCCGGTCCTGGCGCCGCGCACGGGCGGCCTCGGCGGCAGTGACTCCGGGCTGGCGTTGGCGGAGGTCGAGCAGCGCGTCAATCGCTTGGGCGCGGCGGTGAAGGCGACGCCGTTCCTCGACCGCGTCTCTCATAAGCTGGGCAATGATTGCGCTCTTGTTCTCTCCCGCGAAAGCTTCTTGGAAAGCCTCCTTGATCTCTTTGGGGACGCTGAAGTTGATCGTCGCGATGGCCATTCGGAGAATCTCCTTGTCGAAATCTTCGACAAAAGCGACTCTAACAGAATCAGTTCAAGCCCGTTCCCGCCAGACCGCCCAAGCCATCCAGAGGTTCCCGGTAAATAAGGTGACGGCGAGCACCAAGAGCGGAGCACCGCCGGGCCAGAGGGCGGCGAAACCGCCGATTTGATAGATCAGGCCGTAGCGGCGAAACGGCGGGAATGAGATTCCGCCCAGGATGTAGAACGAGTGGCCCAGCAGCAGAAGCCAGATGCCCGGCACGGCCCAGGCCGCGTCCACCCAGAACAGCAGGCCGGAGAGTAGGACGGCGACGAACGAGAGGTTGCCTTGCGCGCGTAGCGCCCAGCGGGCAAGGCCGCTGGCGGGTACGTTCTGACCGGCCTTGCGGATCGCGATGAATTCGACCGCGCCGCCGAGCAGGATGGCGATCGACCAGAGAAACAGCACGCCGCGGGGGCCGCGGTACGAAAGCGCCGTCGGGGTGAGAAACGCCGCTGCGGGGAGGATCAACGCCCAGGAGGCCCACGTCCAGAACGCTTTGAGGTACGGCTTCGAAGCGGCGAGGAAGCGCTCGCGAACCGGTTCGAGGTCGTCGCCTTCTTCTCTCGGCTTGACGCGCGCGAAGAGCGGATCGTATTCGGAAGGCATGGGTGCCTAGGGCCGCGCGCTTACGGGCTTTCCGGCAGGGCGAGCGGAACCGGCAACTCCGCGGGCTCGGTGTCGTGGAGCTTGCCGACGTCGATCGAGATGGTGCCGTCGGGCATCGGCGGGTTGAACAGGTCGGTGAAGCGGGCGCCCCAGATCATCTCGTCTGCGGTGTACGACGAGCGGGTGTGGACCGTTTGCGAAAACGTCTCGTCGAAGCCCTGGATCATCACCAGCAGCTCGGTGCTGGCAGCTTGGATCTGTTCGTAGGTCCAACCCCAGAACGGGCTCGAAGGGTCGATCGGATGAACCAGCGTCCAGGAGAGCGGGAAGAAATCCACCCGGTCGCGCTCAAGGGTTAGCGGTAAAAACTCCCGGCCGGCCCCGGGGGCGCCTCTACGGAACCGGCCCATGATCACCTTGGTCTTTACCTCGAACAGCTGGGTCGAACGCCGGTTGGCGATCCGGAACATCAGCGCGGTGCCGTCGCGGAACGGCGCAAAGATCGCCTTGTCGGAAAACAGGATGCAGGCGCCCGGCCGTGCGAAGCGCGAGAACACCAAACCGGTGGCGAGCGCGAAGCCGAGCAAGCCGGCGAGCGACTCGACGGTCATCAGCCAGTTCGCGGCGAGGCTCTGGGGGCTGAGCGTGCCATAGCCGATCGTGGCGAAGGTCTCGACGCTGAAGAAAAAGTCTTGGAGGAAAAGGCCCATCGCGCCGGCCGAATGGTCGATTCCGGACAGGGCGCTGGGGCCGCAGGCGAAGAACGCAGCGGCGAACAGAGCGTTGATCCCGAGGTAGGTGAGCAGGACCAGGCCGAGGAATCGCGGCCAGCTGGTGGTGAGCAAAAGGTGATAGGGCGAGAGCGACTGCCAGAAGCCGAGGCCCTCGCGGACGACGTTGAAGCCGCCGTTCCGGTTGAGCAGCCGCTGGCGGCTCTCGCGCGCGACCACCGCGCCGAAACCGAGGTCGCGGTTGGGGTCGTGACCAGGGTCGTGCCGGGGGGCTGAACCCGCCGCCACGGGCGCGCCGCCGCCGTTCTTCTTTCTGCCGATCATTCTGCCTAGCCTACCAGGCGGATACACTGCCGTCCGCCGTGCCGCTCGAATCCGCCGAAGCCCTGATCCTCTCCGTCGCCGATCTTTCCGACCGCGATCGAATCGTCGTCTTCCTCACCCGCGAGCACGGCAAGAAGAAAGGGGTGGCGAAGGGTTCCCGGGCGCGCCACAGCCGATTTGCCGGGGAACTCCAGCCGCTCGCCAAGGCGGCGATCACCTGGTTTCAAAAGGACGGAAGCGACCTGGTGAGAATCTCCTCGGTCGAGCTGATCCGTCCCGCGGGCAAGCTGCTCGAAGACTTGGACGACATCCTGCTCGGCTCCTACCTCGCCGAGCATCTGATCGAGTTCGCGCAGGAGGACGAGCCGAGCGAACCGCTCTACCGTCTGCTCGACGCGACGCTCGAAGCGTTGCTCGGCGGCGGTGATCGCGATGCGGTCGCGCGCTATTTCGAAGCCTGGGTGCTGCGCCTGGCCGGGATCTTCCCCGCGCCGCGCGACTGTCCGGAATGCGGCGGCGACTTCACGGCCAAGGGGGCGGTCCTGCCGCGCGGCGGAGACAGTCTGCTGTGCGCCGAGTGCGGCGGACGGGAGGGGCGCTCCCTGCAATCCTTGCTGCCCGGGACGATCGAATTCCTGCTGCGCATCGGCCGCGTCGGCCCGGCGCTCGCGGCCGAGCCTCCGCCCGGCGAGAAGGTCCTGCGCCAGGTCGAAGCTTTGTGCGCCGAGGTGCGCTGTGGATTCCTCCAGCACGAATTGAAGAGCCGGCTGGTGCTCGAACAGATCCGGGGGCGGTGAGTGGCGGTTGCCGCCGAGGGTGCCGAATGAAAGACCGCCTCTTGCCGTACCTCCCCGCGCTGCTGCTCGCCCTGTTCGCCGGGTATTCCGGGACGTTCGTCGGCGGGGCTACGGCGGCCGGGGCGATGGTCGGCCACCTGGCGCTGGGCCTTACGGTATTCGGGTTCGCCGCCCGCGCCGGCTCACCGCTCGACCCGTTGGCGTTGGGGAAATCCGGACGCTACCTGCCGGTCGCGTTGGCGATCTCGGCACTCGCGAGCCTGTTCGCCTCTCCGGTGCCACGGGCGGGGCGCGCGGGAATCGTGGTGGCGGTACTGCTCGCGCTGTCGGTACCGGTCGTCGCCCGTGCTTTTGCCGCGGAGCGGGAGCGGGCGACGGTCGCGGTTTCAGTCGTCGTGGCCCTGGTTGCGGCTTACGCTTCCATCGCCTGGGGGGTCGGTGTTTCGGCGCGCCCCTCCCTGCCGCTCGGCCACCACGGGTTGCTCGCCGCGTGGCTCGTGCTTCTGCTGCCGCTTGCGCTGCTTCCCGCGGTGGTGAAACCGACGGGCCGGACCGGGCGGTGGTCGGTCGGGATCGGAATCGGCGCGGGGCTTCTCGGAGTCCTCGCGCTGGTTGCCTCCCGCTCGGCGGCCGGGCTCGCGGCGGGCGGGATCGAGGCAGGGGTGGCGGCCCTCTGGGTCCGCGACCGCCGGGCGCGCCGCGTACTGGTTTTCGCAACGCTCGCGCTCGCGCTCGCTCTGGCCCCGCGCGGGCTCTCGATCCTTTCCGGCAGCGACCCTTCAGCCGCGGCGCGGCAGGTCTATTTGAAAGCGGGCCTCTCCGGTTGGTCCGAGCGTACTGTTCTCGGCTGGGGGCCGGGGGCGACCCCGTGGACGATCGCGCGGTTTCTGGTGCCGATTCCCGGAGCGAACCCGCCCGGCGAAGCGGTGGGCGAGCTGCATGCCTTGCCGCTTACGGTCGGCTACGAGCTGGGCGGCGCGGGCCTGATCCTGGCGCTCGGCCTCGTCTTCGCCTTCGGCCGCGAGCGCCTTCGGGAGGAGCGCGCGGCGCCCGATCCGCTGCGGCGCGCCGGTCTGCTCGGCCTGCTCGGGGGGGCGGTGGTCGCGCTCGCTTCCGGCGCCTGGTCGGTCACCGCGCTGGCGGTGGCGGCGCTGCTCGCGGGAGGTGCGGCGATCGCTCCCGGCCTGGCCGAGACGGCGGTGCCAAGACGTGGAGCTGTTGCTCTCTCGCGCGCCGCGGCCCTTGCGGCGCTGCTGCTTCTTGCGCCGCTCGATTTCGCCCATTGGAGCTACGACCGGGCCATCGGTACGGATCGCGCTCGCTCGATTGCGGCGCTCGATGCCGCCGTCGCGGCAGACCCTTCCTTCGGGCTCTACCGGGCACGGCGGGCGGCGTACCGGGCACGCGACCCCAAGGTCGATGCGGAGGAGGCCCTTCGCGCAGCGCAGGCGGCGGGCGACGTCGCGCCGCTCTGGCTGCTGGCCGGAGAGCTGGGGATCGACGCGCATCGGCCCTGGTCGGGCGCGGCGCTCGATCGCGCCTGCCGTGCGGCGCCGTTCGACGGGCTCGCCCCCTGGCTTCGGCTGCGGGCCGAACCGGCCCCCGCGGATGCCGCCTCGGTCGCCGCCCGGGCGCTGCTCGCCGAACCGTTGCTGCTCCAGGCGATCGATGGGCCGGGCGGCGGTGAGCTGCGGCGAGCGGCGGTTGCTCGGATCGAGCGGCTCTCCGGCGTCGAGCCCGGATGGCGGCGGGCGCTGGTCCTGGCTGCGGCGCGGGAACCGGCGGCCGAGCGGGAGGTCTCGTTTCTCACCTTCGGCGCGGAGACCCCAGATGGCAGCTTCTCGCTCCACTGGTTTCGCCGCCTCCCGTGGGGCGCCTACTTAGGCGGAGTGGGGATTCGTTCCGGCGCGGAAAAGAGGTCGGAGATTCCCGCGGCCACCCGGCTGCCGACCACCTCGGCGGAGCTTTTTGGAGCCGCCGATTGCCGCCTCGGCGACCTTCGCCAGCCGGTCGAAATTACCCGTCATTAGGGTCAAGTGGCGGTGGCCATTGGGCTTTCCGGGTTTCCCGCAGGATCTGTGGAAAACTCTGTGGGAAAGCGCCCTGTGACGACGAGAAAACAGAGTTGCGACCGGCATTTTGACCGGATTGAACAGTTTGTTGTGCAATCCAAGTAAGGTCAATGGAATCAATAGTTTGAAAGTTTTCCTCTCGCGCATCCACGCCATACCCCCGGCTATAGGGAAGTGTCGAACCGGTGACGGGGGAGCTTTTTCGAACAACGAACGGCGCCCTGATGTCAAGGGCGGAAGATGAGGGGATCTGGCTTTTTCGCCCGTCGAAAACCGGGGGAGGAGAATCAGCCTCCGCCCCCGGTCCTCGGACTCCTAGTCGAGCGGCCGGCCCGGCACGTAAAAGACGTCGCCGGTCGCGTTGATGTTGGCCAGGTAGGTGAGCACGTCGCCGCCCGAGACGACCTCCGTCGTCACGTGCCAGTTCGAGCCGTTGGCGAGCCCGGTGAACACGCCGAGGAGAGTCCGCTCGAAGTGCTGGCGGGCCTTGAGCGAAAAAGTGGTCTGCCCGAGAACGGCCCCCTTCTCATCCGCGAGGGTGAGCCGCACGGTGGTCGGCGCATTGTTCAGGTTGATCAAGCCATAGCTCGAGCGCGAGATCGGCAATTGCTCGGCACCGAAATCGACCGCGCGGCGGCTCCCATCCAAGATCGGCCGGCGCGCGTCGACCAGCATGCCGAAGCGCAGGGCGGGCGGACCGGCGGTGGTCGCGAACCCAAGCGCCAGAATCCGCGGCCCCGGACCAACCGGCCCGCGCCAGAGGATGCGCAGCGCGCCGGTCGCCGCGTCGAGTCCGAACAAGTCCTTGGCGACGTCGTCGATCAACAGGGCGGCGCGCGCCGGCAGCGACCGGACGACCACTTGAGCCCCCGAGTTGTCCTGCCCTCGCAGCCAGAGCGAGAAGGTCAGATCGCGCGGCTGGTCGGTCGAGTTCCAGAGCACGAGCTTGGTGGTGAGCTGGGTGCCGAACTGCCCCTGACCGCGCACCACCCGGGGGATCAACAGCTCCCCCTCGGAGATTTGCGGGTCGAGCGAGCTTTCAGCCGGCGGCGGCGGCACCGCGGGTAGGAAGATTTGATCCTGCGACCCCGTTTCGAGCAGCGTCGCCGAAGCGGCGAAGCGCACACCCGAAGAGGTGAAGCGTGCGGTGAACGGCCCGGTCCGGTCCTTGGCCGCGGGGAACAGGTTGGCGATCGGCTGCGAACGGGTGGTCCGCGCCCCGAGCGGGAAGCTCGCGGTCGCACCGACCGCAACGCCTTGCGCATCGAACAGGTCGACATCCACCCGCCCCCCCACGGCGTCGAGGTTCGCGGCGGCGAGCGTGCTCGCAAAGCCCGTTCCTTCGAGCACCCCGGCGACTACTTTGGCCTCCGCCGACCAGGTCGCCTCGCCCTCTTCGGGCACCAGTTGGCCGAAGCTGCCCCCCGCCACTTCGAGGAACGAGCGGGCGAACGCGAAGGTGTGGCCCGGGGAGGCCGCGGCGGCGACCGGACGCCGGTATTCGAGCCCGAGCGACCCTTGGGTGCTGGTTTCGCCGAACAGGTTGCCCAGCACGTTCGGCAGAAACAGCGAGCTGCCCGCGAGCAGCGTGATCTCGCGTCGGTCCGGATTCGGGTTGCCCGCTCCGCGCGGCAGGTAGACCAACCACACCCGGGTGTCGGCCGGGCCGTCGTTGTGCAGCCAGAGGTCCGACTTGAACACCCCTGTCGCCCCGCGAGGGCCGAAGATCACGCTCTGGAGGAACGAATCCTCGCCAGGCAGATCGACCACGGAACCGCCCACAAAAATCTGGCCGGTCGCCTCGGCGGTCTGGCCGAGGTCGCCGAATACCGTGACGTGGACGGTATAGGTGCCAGGGATGTCATACAGGTGATCGGCGCAGAATCGGCCCGGGCTGCAGGGTCCCGGGGAGAATGCGCGGGCGATGCCGCCGAGGTTCCATTCCGCGCGCACCACCGGCCCGGTGGTCGTCGCGGCGAGGTGCGCCACCACGCCCGCCACCGCAGCCGCGGTGGGCACCAAAGTCACGGTGACCGGCTGGGCGTTCGGCACGTTCACCGTCACATGGTTGCTGCGCCCGCTTTCGCCCCGGTTGTTGAACGCGGCCACCTCGTAGTCGTAGCGGTGCCCGGGGGCCAGACTGCCATCGACGTAGGAAACGGCGCCCGCCGGGAGCGACGCGAGCAAGGCCAGCGCACCGCCGTCCAGACCGCGATAGATGCGGAAACCGATCTCGTTGGTCGAGCGATCCTGCCAGGAGAGGTTCGCGGCAAGGCCCGAGAGCGCGGCGGCGAGCCCTGCCGGGGCCTGCGGCGTTCCGCCGCCGCCCCCTCCGCCTCCAGAAGGGGTATAGAGGACGGCCAACCCGGCGCGGTCGTCGTTGCCCAACCGGGCGCCCCGGCCGTCGTCGTGGATGAACGCGCGCATGATCGCGTTGGTCTTGTCGGCCGAGTTGCAGGCGCCGCTAGAGGCGTCGCCGCACGAGTGCCCCAGTCCGAGCGTATGGCCCAGCTCGTGGGTGAACAGCTCCTCGGCCGCCTGGCTCGGGCTGCCGCTGCTGGTGAAGAAGCAGGCGAGATTGTCGTTGGTGAAGATGTCGGCTTCGAGCGCGCGCAGGTAGGTCTCGCCGCGATAGAGGCCGCGGGTATCCTGGTCGAGCCAGGGACCGCCGACCGCCAGCACGCCGCCTCGATCGCAGTCATAAGGGTCGACGTCGGGAATCGCTCGATTGAATAGCAAGGAATTCGTGCCGTCCGGATGGTCGATCGAGCCGCCTGCGGTCTGGCCGGCGTAGGTGTAGACAACGTTGGTCGCCCCGTCGGCGTTCCAGGCCGCGAGGCCATGTTGGAATTCGGTGGCGCCACCTCCGGCGAGACCCGGCTGGCCGGAGGTCTCGGTCCGCCAGGAGATGCTCTGCCCCTGGTCGAACTCGAACCAGCGGACCTTGAGCCCCTGATCCTCTAAGAAAGTGAAATCGGCGATCCGCTCGGAAGGCGAAACGAAATAGTCGGCGGCGCGCACCTTGCCCGCCGCGCGGTCGGCGAGCCAGGCGACGAACCGATCGAGGTCGCGCGGACGCCGCCACTGCGCCGCATTTCTGGTCCGCCCGGCCAGCGGCACCTCCGCCGCCCCCGAAAGATCGCGCAGGGCGAGACTCCGTCCGGCGGCCGAAACCGCGTGGAATGCGCCAAGCATCAAGTGACGGATGTGGTACGTGCCGTCGTCCTGGGCGACCAGGAACAGGAGCGCCCGCTCGCCGCGCTTGAAGGCGGGCGCGCCCCAGACCTTCCAGGTGGTCCGATCCCGGGTGCCGCCGGGGATGCGGACGACGATCGAGCTGCCCGGGACGCTCCCCTGCACCAGACGCTCGATTTCGACCAGAACGTCGGTCGCGGGCAATCCGGCAACCGGAGCCGATTCGATGTCCATCACCCGCACGAGGGCGATCGCGTCGGAGCGCGAGGCAAGATCGCCATCGCTCGCCATGACGTAACTGGTTGCGGAAGCCGCGGAAGCCAAGAGCGGCAGAGAAAGAAGGAGGCCGAGAGAGAGAGCGGGGCGACGACGCATAAGCGGCTCCTCGAACGTCCATCCGGACGCCTGAATGCCCAGTATAAGGCGTCTACGCCGACCCGCGACGCCCGAGGGCCGGCCCCCAACGTGTAGGGGTATATCGAGTGGCACAGCATTTGCGGAGTCTCGTTTTGCTCGACTCTTCGGCTCAACCTGACAGCGGAGAACAAAGCTACACAGGCACCCAAATAATCTTCGTGACGATTGTTCCCGTGCGTCATCCAAAACCGAAAAGTGCGCGTAGACCCCTCTGAACATAGAAGTAACCGACCCCAACACGACAGGAGAAGTTCACCAATGAGAAAGCTCAACATCACCGCGTTGGCGCTGCTCGGAGTGCTCGCCGCACTACCCGCGGCGGCCTCCAGCCACCGAGAGGCCCCGCTGATCACGGAGACCCCGAAAGTCGATGGAACCGATTTCTACATGTTCAACAGCTACGAGCCCGGGCGCGCGGGGTTTGTGACTTTGATCGCCAACTACCTTCCGCTTCAGGATGCTTACGGCGGCCCGAACTACTTTTCGCTCGATCCGGACGCGTTTTATCGCATCCACGTCGACCAGAACGGCGACGGCGTCGAGGACATCTCGTTCCAGTTCAAATTCAACACCGGCCTGCGCGACATCCAGCTGCCGGTCGGCGGCAAGCAGGTCTCGATTCCGCTCGAATTCGCCGGCGGCGTCACGACCCCTGGCGCGGCCACTCTGAATACGCCCGAGACCTACACGATGTGGGTCGTCCGCGGCGCCTTTTCCGAAGCGGGCCGCACCACGCAGCCGATCACCAACGGCGTTACCAACAGCGCACGGTTCGCCAAGCCGCTGGACAACGTCGGCAACAAGACGATCCCCAACTACGCCGCCTATGCCGGTCAGTTCATCCATCAGATCAACATCCCCGGCTGCGGCGCGGGCCGCGTCTTCGTTGGCCAGCGCAAAGAGTCGTTCGCGGTCAACCTGGGCGAGATCTTCGACCTTGTGAACCTGTCGAATCCGCTCGGACCCCGGGACGCGATTCCGAATCAGCTCGCCGACAAGAACATCACCACGATCGCACTGGAAGTGCCGGCCTCCTGCCTCACCTCGCAATCCAGCACCGTGATCGGCGGCTGGACCACGGCCGCCCTGCCGCGCACCCGCACGCTCAAGGACGCCCCGGGCTTCGATCAGCCGGAAGCGCAGAGCGGCGAGTTCGTCCAAGTCTCGCGCCTCGGCATGCCGCTGGTCAACGAGATCGTCATCGGCTTGAAGGACAAGAACAAGTTCAACGCCAGCACCCCCAACCACGACGGCCAGTTCGCCGACTACGTGACCAATCCGACCCTGCCCGAGCTGCTGGAGATCCTCTTCGGCTCCGCCGGCGTTCGCGCTCCGAACAATTTTCCGCGCACCGATCTGGTCGCGGCATTCCTTACCGGCGTCGCGGGCTTGAACCAGCTCGGCGGCCCGGCCGAAATGCAGCGCTTGAACACCGCGATCGTCGCCACGCCGAAAGAGGGCCAGAACAACCTGGGCGTCCTCGGCGGTGACACCGCGGGCTTCCCGAACGGCCGCCGTCCGGGCGACGATGTGGTGGACGCCGAGCTGCGGGTCGCCATGGGCGTCCTCTGTCACGCGTTCCCCGGCGCGTACTGCAACCCGGCCGACGCGCCTTCGGGCAATCTGCCGTTCACCGACGGCACGCTCCAGGACGCCAGCCAGTTCGACGCGACGTTCCCCTACCTGACCACGCCGATCCCGGGCTCGCCGCACGAGCTCGCCGGCTCCCCGGAGTAGACCGCCTCCCTCTTGAGAGGGGCGGACGGGGCGGGCGCTCTTTTAGGCCCGCCCCGTTTTTCGTCTTTTCACCCGGGAATGGGCGCAACGCGGAAAGTCTTCTGCGTCTCCCCCGACTGTCCGAGCCCAGAACCCGAAGAGATCTCGACCGCGGCGCTGACGAACAGGCGACCTCCGGCGCGGGCAAGGGTGCGCGTCTCGTGCAGATTCACCTCAAAGGTGATCAGAAACTTGCTGAACTTGAGCTTCGCCACCCGCTCGGTGGCGATCGGCGACCCCGCGGCGTCGAGCCAGATTTTCAGCACCTCGTCGCGGCTCTTCAAGCTCTTCCGCTCTCGGGCATTCAGGCTGTCGCGCGGATTGAGCACCAACACCCGGGTCGGCCGGCCGTTCTTCGGTTCGACTTTGTCCTCGACCAGCGTCGCCCCCTCGATTTCCAGCCGCAACACCTCCGCCGGATCGAGCAGCTCGGTCGCCTTCTTGGCGTCGAGCAGGCCGAGACCGCCGTCTTTGTGCTCGGCGGCGTCCGGGGTCGCGGCGCGTTGCCATTCGGCCTGCCGATCGGCGCGGATCTGTTGGGTCGTCCAGCTCAACCGGAGGCCCGCCGCATCGTGCTCGGCGAGGACGTTGCCCTGCTCGGTGGTCCGCTGGCCGTCCCCGTCATCGCTGCTCTTGCGGACGCTCTCGATCATGATCCGCGCACGGATCGGCGGGCCGTTCTCGGCTTTGCGCAAGACGGCGCGCAAGTCGCCGAGCGGATCGGCGCGCATCGTGGAAGCGAGGAGCAGAGAGGCCGTAAAGGCGAGGATGAAACAAGCTGGGCGGGAAAGTTTTTCTCTCCGATTCATTCGGTCTCCTGGGCCGGGCGCCGGGTTACCGTCGCTTGAGCCTTCGCGACGAATCATGTCATCCGTGCCCATTCCATCATCCGCCCCCATAACCCCCTCGTAGAGTCCATTGAAAGACGATAGCCCCTCACTCTCGCTACAATCTGCCGAAGGATGGACGCCATGAACCGATCGATCGCCCTCGCCCTGCTTCTCGCGGCCACCCCCGCCGTCGCCCACGATTTCTGGATCGAGCCGATGAATCTCTCCCCGGCGCCAAGCGCTCAACTGGGGGTCCGCCTACGGGTGGGCGAGAACTTCGTCGGCGACCCGGTGCCGCGCGACCCGGCGCGGATCGAGCGCTTCGCGATCCTCGGCCCGAACGGCGAAAAGCCGGTCCCCGGCGTCCGCGGCGGCGAGCCGGCCGGCTACGCGACCGTCGGTCCGGCCGGGATCTACCAGATCGTCTACGACACCAACCGCGCCTCGGTCAGCCTCGAACCGCAGAAGTTCGAGGCCTATCTCCGCCTCGAAGGGCTGGAGCGGATCATCGACCTGCGCAAAAAGAAGAACGAGAGCGACAAGCCCAGCCGCGAGGTCTACTCGCGCTGCGTCAAGGCCCTGCTCGCGGTCGGCGGCACGTCCGGCACCGGATTCGACAAGCCGGTCGGAATGGAGCTGGAGCTGATCGCCGAGAAGAACCCCTTCGAGCTGCCGGCCGCCGCCGAGCTGCCGGTCCGCCTACTCTACAAAGGCCAGCCGCTCGCCGGGGCCCTCGTAATCGCCCTCCCCCATTCGAAACCGGAAGCGGGAGCGCTCAAGGCCCGCACGGACACCCAAGGCCGCGTCCGTTTCAAGCTCCCCGCCGGCCCCGCCGGAGGCGAGATCTGGCTGATCAAAGCCGTCCACATGATCGAGGCGCCCAAAGACGCCAAGGACGCCGACTGGGAAAGCTTCTGGGCCTCGCTGGTATTCCGGGCGGCGCGGTAGGGGCCGCGCAGCCCAAAAAAGTTCACTCGCGAGCGCCTGAAGTTCACTTTCAGCTCCTCGAGTTCACTCCTCACCAGCTCGAGTTCACTTTTCAGGAGCTGAAGTTCGCTTTCAAGCTCCTCGAGAACGTTCTCGAACCGCTCGAGTTCGATCTTTTTTCAAAAAAGTTCGCTTTTGAACAGCTCGAGTTCACTTTTCAGGCGCTCGAGTTCACTCTTTTTTCGGAAAAGTTCGATCTTTTTGGGTCGAACGTCGGCCGTTTCGTAGAACCGCGGCCCAATTAGAGGGACTTGTAGTAACATTCCTACAATGACCGGGGCTACCCGGGAGGGAACCGATGGCGATCAAGACCCTGTCCAGCCGTGAATTCAACCAGTACGGAAGCGACGCCAAGAAGGCCGCGAACGACGGGCCGGTGTTCATCACCGTCCGCGGACGCCCGGCGCATGTGCTGCTGAGCATTGAGGACTACCATCGGATCATCGGAGGCAGCCAGAAGATCGCCGACCTGCTGGCTATGCCAGGTGCCGAAGAGGTAGAACTGGAGATTCCGCGATTCGAGGATCGCGCCCGACCCGCAGATCTCTCGTGATGTTCCTCCTCGATACCAACGTGGTGTCTGAGTTGCGGAAGATCCGGTCCGGGAAAGCCGACGTGAACGTCGCAGCCTGGGCTGAGACCGTGGCCGCTGCAGGTCTGTTTTTATCTGTCATCACGATCCAAGAGCTGGAAATTGGTGTGTTGCTCGCAGAACGCCGCGATGCCACAAACGGGGCAGTCCTTCGAGCCTGGTTGAACAACCATGTCCTCCCAACGTTCTCCGGACGCATCCTGCCGGTTGACCTGGCGGTCGCCCAACGCAGTGCAAAACTCCATGTACCCAATCCTCGCCCCGCCCGGGACAGCCTGATTGCGGCCACCGCGCTCGTCCACGGCATGACCGTTGTGACTCGCAATATCGGTGACTTCGACGCCTCGGAGGTCCAACTGCTCAACCCCTGGGATTGGCGGTCAACCTAGCCGCGGGCACTAGCCTTGACGGTTCGATGAAAGAAGCCCTCTTCTTGAGCATATTGTCCGCGGCCATCGTGCGCCAGGCTGTGCGGTGATTCAGCTACGAACCGCCCTTGGCACTTAACTCCCTTTTTTCGCGCAGGCGCCTGATGAGGTTCTCGCTGATGACGCCACTGATCGGCAAACCTGAGGCCGCCTCAAACCTCCTAATTGCCTCCCTTGTCTTCCCGCCCGCTACGCCATCCGCTGGGCCTGGCTCATACCCCAGTTCTGTTAGGAGTTCTTGCACCTGGCGAATATCGGCAGAGGTAAAGCTCCTTGCCTGCTCCCCGGTCTGATCCTCGGCTTGCTCCTCGCCTTCGTTCTCTGCCCACGGCCTGCAGCCGTGGTCAACTTGACCGAACCCACTTCCGATAAGCGCATAACTCATTACACCATCTCGGATAGATAGAGCGGTTTTACTGTCAGGAAGGTAAACGACCGTTACGTTTTCTACGGTTTTCAGATCCTTCCATGTTGACTTGGCATCCTTCTTACCAACACAAATTCTTGTCCGCTTGTTAATCTCGAACGTCGCTTCCCCTTGATCGGCGAGAATAGTGATTTGATCAGCGGTAACAGATCTGAGGGGTGCAGAAGTTTGAAGCATTAACGGCTGTCCCACTGTCATCTGCGGCAATAAAGCTAGCGCTAGCAACATGCACACTGCTAACTGGACACGCGTTGACATAGATTCTCCTTCCGCTATGTTCTTACCCCTGAATCCTGTTTTTGATTGATAGTTATTCTCCGAATCGCTATGATCTAATCCGCCAGCCCATCACCGGCAAGCGCGGCCGCATCAGTCCGACAAACTGGCTGACTCTAAATCAAGAAGTTTTAGACGTCAACCGCGACCGAAGGTGGAGAATCCCCGTCGCCACCCCGTACAAGCCGGGGGTTGCAGGAGGTACCTCTAAAGGACTCGAACGAACTCGCATAATTGCGGCCTAGTCGACACAAAGTCACTGCGAGGTAGACTTCCTAGACGAAATGACCGTTACCCCCACACCGTGACCGACCCCCTTGCAGCCATCCGCGTTCGCGCGGCGACCGCTCAAGCGACGATCGTTCTGCCCGAAGGCGACGATCCCCGCGTGATCGCGGCTGCCGTGCGGGCGATCGAACTCGGAATCTGCCGGCCGACCGTGATCGTGCCTCCGGGGACGATTTTGGGGACTTCGGCCATTGCTCTCGACCGGATCGACCCGGGGTCTGATCCCGACCGGGCGAAGCTCCAGGAACTGCTGGCCGAACGGTTCGCCGCGCGGGGGTTGACGGTTGGGGCGGTCCCCGAGGCGGCGAAGCGGGTTCTGGATCCGCTCTATTTCGCCGATCTGCTGGTTTTGTCCGGCCGGGCGGACGGCGCGGTGATGGGGGCCAGGGCGACCACGGCCGAGACGTTACGCGCGGCGCTGCGGACGATCGGTCCCCGACCGGGCCTCTCTACCGTCTCTTCCTGCTTCTTGATGGCGCTCGCCGATGGGCGGTCTTTGATCTACAGCGATTGCGGCGTGGTGCCCGATCCCGATCCCGACCAGTTGGCGGATATCGCGGAAGCCGCGGCGACCAGCTGCCGCGTCCTGCTCGGCGAGGAGCCGCGGGTTGCTCTGCTGTCGTTTTCGACCAAAGGCAGCGCGAGCCACCCGCGGGTCGAGAAGGTGCGGCGGGCACTCGACATTCTGCGGTTGCGCGGGGTTCAATTCGCGGTCGATGGCGAGTTGCAGGCCGATGCAGCGCTGGTGCCCGAAATCGCGGGAAGGAAGGCGCCGGGCAGCGCGGTCGCGGGTCAGGCGAACGTTTTGATCTTCCCCGATCTCGATGCCGGCAACATCGCCTACAAACTGACCGAACGGCTGGCGGGCGCCCGCGCGGTCGGGCCGCTCCTGCAAGGGCTTGCCCGGCCGGTCAACGACCTGTCGCGCGGCTGCTCGGTCGAGGACATCGTGGATGCCATGGCGGTCACCGCCCTCCAAGCGGCGGGAAGCAACGGAGAATTGAACGGATGAGAGTCCTGGTGGTGGGTGGCGGCGGCCGCGAGCATGCGCTCTGCTGGAAACTGGCGCAGAGCCCGAAGCTCTCGCGGCTCTATTGCGCTCCGGGCAACCCCGGAATCGGCGAGATCGCAGAAAGGGTGCCGATCGCGGTTGAGGAGATCTCCCGGCTCGCCGATTTCGCGGTGAAGAAGAAGATCGACCTCACCGTCGTCGGCCCCGAGGTGCCGCTCGCGCTCGGCTTGGCGGATGAGCTTTCCGCGCGCGGGCTCCTGGTGTTCGGGCCGAGCCGACTGGCGGCGGAACTGGAAGGCTCGAAGGTGTTCGCCAAGCTGTTCATGGCGCGCCATGGGATTCCCACCGCCCGCTTCGCGCTCGCCGGGAATGCGGACGAGGCGCGTGCGGCCCAAGCAACGTTCGGTTTCCCGGTCGTCGTCAAGGCCGACGGCCTCGCCGCGGGGAAGGGAGTGTTCCTGCCCGCCGATGCGGCGGAATTCGAGGCGGCACTCTCAGCGATCTTCGGCGAGCGTCGGTTCGGCAACGCGGGCGACCGGGTGGTGATCGAGGAGTATCTGCCGGGCGAAGAGGTCTCGTTCATGGGCCTGTCGGACGGCGTTCGGGTGTTGCCACTGGCGACCGCCAAGGACTACAAGCGGATCGGCGACGGCGACTCGGGCCCGAACACGGGTGGCATGGGCTGCCACAGCCCCTCGGGCATTCTGTCGGCCGAACAGGCGACCGAGATGGTCGAGAAGGTGCTCTTGCCCACGGTGGCCGGCATGGCGGCCGAGGGACGACGGTTCGTCGGGGTGGTCTATGCCGGGTTGATGATCACCCCCAAAGGGCCGCAGGTGCTCGAATTCAACGCCCGGTTCGGCGACCCGGAGGCGCAAGTGCTGATGATGCGCCTTCAGGACGACTTGCTCGCCGTGCTCACCTCTGGAGCCGAAGGCCGGTTCGAGCTGGAACGCCTGACGTTCCGTCCCGAGGCGGCGGCGGCGATCGTTCTCGCAAGCCCCGGATATCCCGACCGGCCGACGCTCGGCGAGCCGATCCGCGGCCTCGACGAGGCGGGCGCTCTCCCCGGGGTGCGGATCTTCCACGCCGGCACCGCCCTCCGGGAAGCGGTGGAGGCGGAGGAAGGCCCCGTTCTGGTGAGCGCGGGGGGGCGGGTGTTGAACGTCTGCGCGCTCGGCGCCGATCTTTCCGAGGCGCTCGACCGGGCGTATGCGGCGGTGGAGACGATCGATTGGCAGGGCAAGGTGTGGCGTGCGGACATCGGCCGCCGGGTGCTCTCGGGAGCGCGGTTCGAGGGGGCATGATAGTTTTAGCGCCAACTTCTCCACCGGCCGAAAACGCCCCGCGGACGGCGCCCGTCCACATCATGGGGATACAGTAGAGGTCAAATTGGCGGTACCGGGGCGGATTGCCCCGCGGCGACCGCCTGGTATCCATCCTGCAGTGCTCGCCGGCGATGACGCCGAGCGCGAGAGTTTCAAAGGCGGGCCTTCCATGAGCGGTTGTTCCGGATGCTCGTTCAAAGGTATGTCCACGGCGGTCGAAGACTCTTTTGTCGGCGTCCGCTTTCGCGATGAGACGAATCTCACGCTCTGCGGCACCGCCGGCCGGATCTTCGCGCGCGGCGAGCGGGTGGTCGTCGATCTCGAATCCGGCCCGGCGTTCGGCCATGTCGAACAGTCGCCGATGCCGGTGTTCAAACCGTGCCAAAAATCCTCCGCGCGGCCGATCCTGCGCCCCGCCGACGAGGACGATTTCGCGGCATTCGACCGCCAGCAGGCGAGCCAGACCGAAGGCAAGCATTTCGCCCAGGAGCGCTCGCGCGCGCTCAAGCTTGACTTGAAGATCTCGCGCGTCGATTTCGCGCTGTCGGCCAAGAAGGCGACGTTTTATTTCACCTCCGAGGGGCGGATCGACTTCCGCCAGTTGGTGCGCGACCTGTCCGCGCGCTTCTCGGTCAAGGTGAAGATGATCCAGGTGGGCGCGCGCGACGAGGCGGCCCTGTTGGGCGGCATCGGCGTCTGCGGCCGGACGCTCTGCTGCTCGACCTGGCTCAAGGACTTCCGTCCGATCTCGATCCAGATGGCGAAGCGGCAGAACCTCTCGCTCAACCCGTCGAAGATCTCCGGCCAGTGCGGACGCCTGCTCTGCTGCCTGGCTTACGAGGACGACCAGTACAAGACCCAGAACCCCGAACGCCGCTCCCCTACGGTGCCAAACTACGACGACACCGGAGCCTGATCACCATGGCTATTCGAAAACTGATTCGTCCCGACATGAACGACGTCAAGAAAGACACACCCGCGCGCAGCCTGCGCCGTAAGCAGAGCCCCCCGGAGCAGACCAACGCCGAGGAGTTCTATTACCTGAAGCAGATGGCGGCGAAGACACCGATCGTGGTCATCCTCGATAACGACGAGGAGCTGCGCGGTTGGATCGAGTGGTACGACAAGGGGGCGATCAAGCTGAACCGCCACCAGGGGCCGAACCTCCTGATCCAAAAGCATCACATCCGCTACCTGTTCAAGGAAGAGGAGCTGCGCGAGCAGGCGCGGACCCGCAAGCGGGCCGCGGTCTCCCGGGTTCCCGCGGAGTGAGCACCCCCGGCGATCGCATTCCAGCGCCCATCCTCGCTCTCACCCAGGGCGATCCCGCGGGCATTGGTCCCGAGATCCTCTTAAAGCTCCTCAGCGGCGCGGGCTCGGAGGCCTGGCAGCCGTTGCTCATCGCGGAGCGCGCGGCGCTCGAAGCGCTGCGTCCTGCCCTGCCCGACGCGCCTTGGGAGCGGCTCACCTATCTCTCCTCTCTGCCAAGCCGGGAGGATTTGGCGGCGTACGCCGACCCGGAAGGCGCAATTCCGGTGCTCGATCCGATCGGCGATCCGAACCGTCCCGTCACCTTTGGCCATTCCGGCGCCCACGACGCAGCAGGGGCGATGGCCGCGTTGGACGCCGGGATCGAACTCACCCGCTCCGGGGTGGCCGACGCGCTGGTCACCGCACCGATCGCCAAAAGCTCGATCGCGAAATTCCACCGCGCCGATTTCGTCGGCCATACCGACTACCTGGCCGAGGTCTGCGGCCTGGAACGCTACGGTCGCGACTACCTGATGGCGTTTTTGGCCCCTGACCTCCAGGTCGCTCTGCTCACGGTCCACATGCCGCTGCGCGATGCGCTCGACGCGGTGACGCCGGAGGGCGTGATCCAGGCGCTCCAATGCCTCGATCGCCATGCCGGGGGCAAAATCGCCCTCGCAGCTTTGAATCCGCACGCGGGCGATGGGGGCTTGCTCGGCGCTGAGGACGAAGCGCTGCTCGCGCCGACCGTCGCCCAGGTGCGCCATCAGGGCCTCGACGTCCACGGCCCGGAGAGCGCGGATTCGCTGTTCGCCCGCGCCCGCCAGGGGGAGTTCGACTGGGTGCTCGCGCTCTACCACGACCAGGGGCTGATCGCGGTCAAAACCGCCTGCTTCGGCCTCGCCACCAACTGGACGCTCGGCCTGCCGTTTCTGCGCACCTCCGTCGATCACGGCACCGCCTTCGGCATCGCGGGGCAGGGTAAGGCCGATGCGGGTCCGATGGAGAAAGTGGTCGAGACGACGCTGGAGCTGATCGCGGGCCGGCTGCCTCGGAAGCGGACGCAGCTCGCATAGGGGGCACGCGCTGCCGAAATCCGGGATAATCCCGGCATGGCTACCGAGACCCCGCAACACCGGCTGGAAATCGACCTGCGCACCGCGATGAAGGCGGGCGAGAAGGAGCGGTTGTCGACGCTCCGCATGCTGCTCACCGAACTGAACAACGAAGCGATCAAGAGCGGCGAGGTGGACGAGGCGGGATTCGTCGTCCTGGTCCGCCGCGCGATCAAGCAGCGCGACGAGGCGGCAGAGCAATTCACCAAAGGTGATCGCCCCGAGCTGGCGGCCAAGGAGCTGCGCGAAAAGGAGATTCTCGCCGGCTACCTGCCCGCCCAGGTGGACGAGGCGACGATCCGCGCCGCAGCCCATGAAATCGCGATGGCGGAGGGGCTCGCCCCCGGCATCGGAATGGGAACTTTGATGAAGGCGCTGCGCGAGAAATTCGGCATCACGGCCGATGGGTCAACACTGTCGCGGATCAGCAAAGAGATCCTCCAAAGCCGCTGATGCGCAGATTCGTGATCGGCACCGCCGGGCACATCGACCACGGCAAGACCTCGCTGGTCCGGGCGCTCACCGGCATCGACTGTGATCGCTGGGCGGAAGAGAAGGCGCGCGGGATCACGATCGATCTCGGCTTCGCCCACCTCTCCCGGGGCGATCTGCAGATCGGCTTCGTCGACGTCCCCGGCCACGAGCGGTTTCTGCACAACGCGCTCGCCGGGCTCGGCGGCATTCGCGCAATGCTGCTGGTGGTCGCCGCCGACGAAGGGGTGAAGCCCCAGACCCGCGAGCATTTGGCCGTCTGCTCGCTGCTCGGCATCCCGTACGGACTTGTCGCCCTCACCAAGATCGATCTGGTGGCCGAAGACCTTCGCGAGCTGGCGCAGCTTGAAGTCGAAGAGCTGCTCGCCGCGACCCCGTTTGCCGGGGCGTCGATCCTGCCGGTATCGAGCACGACCAGCGAAGGGATCGCCGAACTCGAGGCGGCGATCCTGACGCTCGCCGAAGACGCCGAATACGAGCCCTCGGCCCTGTATCCCGCGGACAACACCACCGAGTCGACCGAGGCTGCGCCTACTCTTCCCCGCCTGCCCACTCGATTGCCGATCGATCGGGCGTTTCACTTGAAGGGCCTTGGAGTGATCGTCACCGGCACCCTTGCGAGCGGCGCGATCCGTTCGGGAGACACGCTGGAGGTTCTACCCGGCGGCGAGCGGGTGCGGGTAAGGAGCATTCAGGTCCACGGCGAGCCGCGCGAACTGGCGGAAGCGGGAGAGCGGACCTCGCTCCAGATCGCCGGCCTGCCGCTCGAAGTGCTGTCGCGCGGGTTGACGCTCATCGAGCCGGGAACTTTTGCCGCGAGTGCGCGGCTGCTGGTCCGTTTTGAGCTGCTACCCGATGCGCCCGCTTCCCTTTCGGGCTTCGTACCAATCCGACTGCACCTGTTCGCGAGCGAGGTCTACGGCCGCCTCCGCCAGCTCGATCCGGCAGAGCTGGCCCCTGGAGAGCGCGGCCTCGCGGAGATCCGTCTCGCGGCGCCGGTTGTCGCCCGGCGCGGCGATCGATTCGTCGTCAGGCGTCCCTCTCCCGCCGCGACGCTCGGCGGCGGTGAGATCCTAGATCCTGCTTGGCGCCCTTATCGCGGAAAGCTGCTCCACCCCGCCCTCGCGGCGCTCGGATCGGCCGATCTGCCGGCGGCGCTCGCCTTCTGGGTGCTGGAGGCGGGAGAGCGCGGCGCGGAGATCGACGACCTCGCGCGGCGGCTGGGGGTGCGACCGGCCGCGATCGAAGCGGATCTCCGCCGACTGACCAACCAGGGCAAACTGCTCGCCGTGCCGCCCGGCCCCGGCCGCGGCCGGCGATTTCTTGCCCCCGCGACGTACCAACGGCTGGCCGAGCGGGCCGCCAAGGTGCTCGCCGAGCATTTCAAGCGCGACCGGCTGGCGGTCGCGATCCCCAAGGCGGATGCCGTACGCCGCATCGTGCGCGGTCGCGGAGCGGAGCTGTCGGATGTCTACCTCGACTGGCTCGCCAAGCAGAAGATCCTTCAGGTCTCGGGCGACCAGGTGACTCTCCCCGGCCGCGGCTCGCAGCTCACCTCGGAAGAGTCGGACCTGTCGACCCAAGTGCTCTCGCGCTTCGATGCCGGCGGTCTCGCACCCCCTTCGCCCGGCGACGTAGGTCAGGCGCTCTCCGCCAAACCGCAGATCGTGGACGGCGTGATCCGCCATCTGGTGGCCAAAGGCGAGCTGATCAAGCTCCCCTCCGGCTTGATCCTCGCCGCCTCCGCAGTCGCCGAGCTGAAACGCCGGCTGCTCGCGACCGGCTGGCCGCGCTTCAACGTCGGCCAATTCAAGGACCATTTCGGTCTAACGCGCAAATGGGCGATCCCGCTGCTCGAACATCTCGATTCGACCGGCGCCACCCGCAGAATGGGCGACGACCGGATGGTCGTGCGCCCGGAAGGCGCGTGAGCTCCCGCGCGTTCTAGATCTTGAGGAGGAACATTCACATGCCGACCATCGCCGTGCTCGGAGCCTCGTCGAACCGCAACAAGTTCGGCAACAAATGTGTTCGGGCCTACGCCCACGCGGGTTATCAGGTCTTTCCAATCAACCCGACCGAAAAGGAAATCGAAGGCTTCCCCGCGTTCGCGAAGCTCGCCGACGTCCTCGAACCCCTAGACCGGATCAGCGTCTACCTGCCACCGCCGGTGACGCTCGACTACCTCCCCGAGATCCAAGCCGCCAAAGCCGGCGAAGTCTGGCTCAACCCCGGCGCCTACGATTCGAAGGTCCTCGAAGAAGCCCGCAGCCTGGGAATCCCCATCCGCCCCGGTTGCAGCATCGTGGACATCGGGCTGTCGCCCGCGATGTTTGGCGCGTAGACGGAGCAATTCGTGTCGGCCTACTACTAAACGCAGTCTTTTCTCTCTTGGTGCTTGGGCCACTACTTCTACGGGGCCAAACATTGGGTCTGGGCTGCACATCCGTTCTTCCCTTACAGGGAGGGAAATCCCAAATCGTCGAACCCGTACCTGGCCTACGGAGATCTCTACCAGCCCTGGAAGGATGGCGACATCTTCGATAAGTTCGTGGCGCAGAATCGGGTCAACCTTCGGCGTGGCGTAGCTGTCAAGATGAAAGCCGGCGAAATCTCTCCGGTTCTCGGCCGGAAACTCCAACGGATCTGCGACAAAGTGGATATTCTCCTCTTCTACCCGGTGGTCTATCGCTTCGAGCTGGATGCGATCCCCGCCCTCAGGAGGACTCTTGCGGGCTCGGCGCTGGTCGGCTCGACGGAAGTGCTCGTAGAAGATCTTGCCGAGGAGGAGTTTACGGTGCTGTTCTCGGATTTCACTGGCGATGCGAACTTCGATGCCCTGGCGCGCGACCGTTCTCTCTCGTCCGAGGACGCTCTCGGAATCCTCCTAGGGAGGTGTTGACGATGTCCGCTCATGGCTCCTACTTGCCGGCACACGTTCGGTTTCTCGAACCCTCCGATCGCGACATGGGGCGGCTGCAAAGGGACGCAGCCGCGCGGAGCGCCTATATCGATGGCCTTTGTTCGCTGCATGGCTTGTTGATCGAGTTCGTACCGGACTACGGTCCCCGCGGCCCGGGTGAAGGCGACTTCTCTGCCGAGGCGCTCGATTCGCTTCTCTCCAACGAGAAGGATTCTGGGGCGATCTCACTTCTTGCACTGAACGTCCGTGCGGCGTTTCAGCTGCGCGAACGCGCTCGGGGCGGATTTGTCTCCGAGGCTTTGGCGAAGCCAGAGCCTGTCGAGCGCTCGATCGTGCGCTTCTTGGATGGCGTGATCTCGACCTTCAATCTGGTCCGCACGTTCGACGGGGGTTGGGGCGCCGAATCGTAAAGGCGTAACGCCCGTCCCCAATGCGCAAAGTCTTCTTCGTCAAGTATTACGACAAGGGTTCGACCGTGATGGCCGGCGATCAGATCGCCGAGTCGTTGCGGGCTCGCGGGCACGAGGCGTGGTCGGTCTACCCCGACGACGTGCGAACGGTGCGCGATGCCATCCTTGTGTTTATCAAGACTTCGCGGTGGTGGCATCTGGCGCGGGCGAAGCGGAACGGCAACCGGACGGTGCTCGACGTGCAGGACACGGTGGTGTTCAAACGGCGAATCAAGAACCGGTTTCTGTTCGACGGCATGATCTGGAAGAACCGGCGGCAGATTGAGGATTTCGGCCGGCCGGGGCAGAAGAATCGGATCATCCACCACCAGTGGGACCCGCGCTACGAGCCGAACCGGCTGGATGGGACGTCGCTGCGGATCGCCTACGTCGGGCTCGCCCGGTCCCTTCGGCTTTGGGGCCGGTTGCCGGGAATCGACTGCTTCGACGATGACTACTTCCGCCGCGCGCTCGGCTACAACTGCCACCTTTCGGTGCGCGAGCCGGGGCGCGAGTTTCTCTACAAACCGAATTGCAAGGTGTCGACCGCGGCGGCCTGCGCGGCGAACTTGATCACCACGCGCGACGAGAGCGCGATCGAGCTTCTCGGCCCGGATTATCCTTACTACGTGGCATCGTCCAACGAGGCGGACGTGCTTGCCGGGATTGAAAAGGCGCGCGCCACTTTCGGCGGACCGGAGTGGCTGGCGGGCCTGGAAACGATGCGCCGGGTGCGCGAGCAGACCTCGATCGACCGGGTGATCGACGACTACCTTTCGTTCTTCACCGAGCTGGATTGACAAGGATTCCAAGGATTCCAAGGAGATTTGAAGATGGCCGTCGAGATCACAGGAAAATACCTGGGCAACTTGAAGACGGAGATGGTCCACGGCCCCTCGGGCGCGGTCCTACGGACGGCGGCGCCGGTCGACAATAAGGGAGATGGCAGCTCGTTTTCGCCCACCGACCTGGTGGCCGCCGCCCTCGGCTCGTGCATGGTGACGACGATGGCGATCGTCGCCGAGCGGGACGGCATCGCGACGGAAGAATTTACTTTCCGGATCGAAAAGCACATGGCGAACGACCCGCGGCGGATCGGCGCGATCCCGGTCGAGATCCGCATGCCCGCGGGCCTCAATCCCGACCAGAGGACCAAGCTCGAACGCGCCGCGCACCACTGCCCGGTCCACCGGACGCTGCTGCCCGAGGTGGATAAGACCGTTACGTTCGTCTACCCGGATTGATTCGAAACCGCCCCGAGCGCTTCGGCCGCCCGGTCCAGACCCCGTGCGAGCCCGGCGAGATCTTTCGGCGTTCCGGAGCGTTCGGACCTGGCGAGCCAACCCATCGCGAGCCGCGCGAACAGCTCGTCGCGGCGCCCGCGGTTTCTTCGTCCGAGATCGAACAGCCCGCTTTCGAGCGGACGGCGGCGAGCGGCGGCAAGATCGGCCGGGGTCGCCTCCGACAGAGCCAGATCGAACAGCCGCCGCGCGCGTTCTGCTCCGGCTTCCGCCGTGGCTTCGCCGAGGATCCGCTCCAGGACGTGGGCGTCGTGCAGCTCACCCAGCAGCTCCTGGAGCTGCTTCAGCCTCTTCGCCGCGGCGCGCGCCTCCGGGCTTTCCGCGGCGAACGGTTCGAGCAGATAGCGCATCCGCTTC
Source organism: Thermoanaerobaculia bacterium (assembly GCA_038250865.1). Taxonomy (GTDB): domain Bacteria; phylum Acidobacteriota; class Thermoanaerobaculia; order Multivoradales; family UBA5704; genus DASYKS01. Next base: position 36,810 of record JBBSBW010000045.1, read on the forward strand.
GCGGTGATTCGTGCCCGATGGGAGTTTTCCTCGTCTTCGGCCGAGTCGATCGCGGCCAGATCCTTTTCGATCCGTTGTCCCAAACGCTCAAGCTCGGCAGCGGCCACCTGGCCGAATCGGCGCGGCGCGCTCGACCCATCGAGCCGTATTTCCGCGCGATACACCGACAACCGCTCGCGCAGGCGCTCGGCGAGTGGCTCGAATCCCTCTTCGATCCGCTCGGCGATCTCGGCGTATGCGCGCTCGCGAACCGCGGCGAGGCGCGAACGGAGCCACCGGTGCCCTGGCCGGGCGGAAGGGACAGGGGGAGGGTCAGACAGCCCAACCTCGTCGAGCCAGGCGAGCGCCACCTCCGCATCGCGCCCCTCGCCGGTTGAATCCGCCAACGCCTTGAGCCGCTTGGCTAACTTCTTGCCGACGCTCTTGCCGAGGAGATCTCGATAGATGCCGAGTGTGCTGCGCAGCCGGCGCAGGCCGACGCGAAAGTCGTGCAGCGCCTCGGCGTCGTCCGGATCGGAAATCCGCTCCTTGGCCGCCGCCGCTTGATCGAGAAAGCCGAGCGCCAGCCGGCGCGCGCCTTCGTCGGGATCGCGTTCGGCCCAGAGGATTGGAGGGGTCGGCGGCGCGGCCTGCGGCGGATCGGTGTCTTCGCTCATCGCCCACCCTCTTTCTTGCTCGACCCCAGCTCGCGCAACAGCCCGGGCGGTAGAGCCCAGACGAGCGTACCCGCTCCCGCTTCGACCCGGCCCGGGAATGCGACGCAAGCCGCGCCCCCTTTGCGGAAGCGGTGAAACGGCCGACCTGCGCCGACCAGGCGGGAAAGCAGCTCGGAGAGATCTGGTTCGTGGCCCACCAGGGCGATCGGATCGGCCGTTTGAAGATCGAGCCAGGCCAAAAGTTCGTCCGGCTCCGCGCCCGGGCGGAGTTCGTCGACCTCCCGCACAGCCGGCCGAGGTCGCTGATCCGAATAGGCCTCTTCCAAGATCGCCCCTGTCGCCACCGCCCGGACGAGAGGGCTGGTCGCGAGCAATTCGATCGAAGGCACCGCCACGCGCAAGCCCTGAGCGGCGCGCTGCATCTTCTTTTTCCCCTCTTCGGTGAGTGGACGCAGGTCGTCGCTCGATTCGAAGTCGGAACGGTCGGCGGCGATGGCGTGGCGGATCAGGAGGAGGTGCATCGGGGTCCCTTCGGCTGGACAGTGATATCGCGACCGGCCGCCGATGCCAAGAGGGACCCCGTACAGAAGACCGGTTAGCTGCCGAGACCCAACTCGTCGATCGACTTCACCTCCAAGATCCGGTCGGTGAGATCGCCCAATTCGTCGAGCGAATCGATCGCGGCGATCCGCTGCCGAACCGGGGGAGCAACCTCCCCGAAGCGCTGCCCGAGCTGGCGAAGCAGCGTTCGTCGGAGACGTTCCGCGCCCTGGCCGAGGCCCTGTTCCCGGCCTCTCTCAATGCCTTTCTCGATGCCCTTCTCGATGCCTTGCTCGATGCCTTGCTGCAAGCCGAGCAAGACTCCCTCTTCACGAAACTTCTTTTGGTAATCAGCTGCCATACGCTCGGCCCATGTCATTTCCATCGCTTTGACCTCCGGATTCTCTTCGGCGAGGCGTAGCGCGGCGTATTCGTCCGCCTGGCGCCCTGTCAATTGTAGGTAAGTTTCCACGGCATTGGCCAACAGAAATCGTTCGACCGGGCTCACGGGAGCGGTCGCGATCTTCCGCTGTAACTCCAATTTGAGCTGGGCTCGGCCCAATTTGCCCGGCGAGGTGAGAGAGGCGAGCGCCCAGGCGAGCGGCTCCGGCCGGTCGAGCAGGACCTGCGCCGGGAGCTTCGACAACCCGAGCGACAGGTAGTTGAAGCGATGAATCTCCCGCTCGAACGCCCGCTCGACGTGGTCGGTCCACCGGGCACCTGGCGGGCCGCCGTGCAGGAAAACGACGATCGTGACCACCGGTCCGGGGTGACGCAGGTAGAGATGGTGCGAGTAACGCGCGACCCGGCGGGCGATCTTGCCTCTGAAGCGTTGCTCGATCTCTACGTGAACCCGGAACTTCCGCCCGCCCGCGCGGTCAGGAATCTCGGCGAGGAGATCTACCTCCCGGCGCTCGCCCTCGGGCAAATCGTGAAACACCTCTTTGTCCAGGAAGTTGATCTCGCCTGGACCGAGGTGCCCGACCAGGCGGTCTGCGAGGTCGGAATCGAGCAGAAACAGCAGTTCGGGGAAAAACACGCGGAACAGGTCCTTCCACAACTGGTCGTGGCTGGTCATTGCGGCACGTACCTCCTGCCGCTTAAAGGACGCGAAACACCCCCGTCACTCTTGCAATTCGGCCGACAAACTTCGAAGAAAGTCGCCGAAGGTCGTCGATTGGCCCTTTCCTACCCCTCCATCGCAGGGGCGATCGGCCCGGCGAGGCCCTCTTCTCGGTGGTCGAGCCAGGGGGCGAGCAGCCAGGCCCCGCCATAGGCGACGACCGTGCCCAGGACGACCAGCCAGGTCCAGCCGAGGGGCACGATTTTCTTCTCCGACAGGATCAAAAGGGCGAGCATGATCGCCGCGCTCGCGGTCATCGCGACCAGATTTGCGCGATTCGCCCGGCGCTTGGTGGTCAGGCCGAGCAGGAAGACTCCGAGCAGGGAGCCGAATGTAACGCCGCCGATCTTGAAGGCGAGCCAGAGGATCTTGTCGAACGAGCTGAACCAGAACGCGAGCACGGCGAGGATGCATCCAAAGCCGACGATGCTCACCCGCGAGATACGCAGATAGTGAACGTCCCCGGCAGGCCGGCCCAGCCAATCGCGCAGCGGCTGGTAGATGTCGGTGACGAAGGAAGTCGCAAGCGCCGCGAGCGGCGAGTCGATGCTCGCGAGGACGATCGACGACAGGAGTAGACCGCGCAACCAGCTCGGCATGACGTGGCCGATGAAGTGGGGAAAGACGGTTTCCAGGTTCGAGGGCAGTGCTTCCGCCGGGTGTTGACGGTAGAAGGCGAACAGCGCCGTGCCGATCGAAAGGTGGATTACGAGTACGCCCAGGCTCACCACGGTGGTCCAGAGCATCGTCTTTTGGCTCGATTTGCGGGTATCGACCGTCAGCAGACGCTGCATCAAATCCTGGTCGGTGCCGAACCCGGCCATCGAGCCGAACAGGCCGTTGAGTAACGCGATCCAGACGATGTTCGGATCGGAGAAGAACTTTCGCGCCCAGGCCGGATCGGAGAACGCCGGCCCCCAATGGAACAGGCTTAAGCGACCCGCCGGCCCGGCGAGCGCTACGACGCCAGAAAATCCGCCGTCGATCCGAGAGAGCAGGAAGACGAGCGTCGCCAACCCGCCCACCACGATCACCAAGGCCTGGATCACGTTGGTCCAGATGACCGCCCGCATGCCGCCGAGCCCCATGTAGAGGATGCTCACCAGGATGAACACGACGATCACCGGGGCGATCGGCCAGCCGAGCAGCACGGAGACCGCGAGACAGGCCGCCATTAATCGGACGCCGGAGCCGAGCAGCCGGGTGACAAAGAAGAAGATCGCCGCGGTGCTCTGGGTCAGACGGCCGAAGCGGCGACCGAGAAACTGGTAGATCGAGGTGCAATCGAATTTGTAGAACGCCGGGATGAACAGGAACGCAATCGCCAGCCGCGCCGCAATCGAGCCGATGAAGATCTGCAGATACTGCCAGTTCTCGCGGAACGCGGTGGCCGGCACCGCGATGATCGTGACCGCGCTGACCTCGGTGGCGACGAACGCCAGGCAGGCAGCCCAGGCCGGAATGCTCCGTTGCCCAAGGAAGAATTCGGACGTCGAAGTCTGGCGCCGCTCGAAGAAGGCCCCGACCGCGACCATGGCCAAAAGCAGCACAGCCAGGACGCCGAAATCCTGCCAGCCGATCAAGGATTGCCCGCCAAAGAGGTTCACCGACGCGATTCCTTCCTGGGAAAAGCGAAGCTTCGCACATCGGCGGGGGCGTTTCTAATACCAGGCCCCTCAACAGCCGTCGAACCTTTGCCGGCACGAAACGTCCCGTCCGGGGCACCGTAGACCTACAGAAGCATCCCGTTCGCCTTGACCCTGGAGCGGGGCGAACTTATGCTCGGTCAATTCTGGAGAGGATGCTTATCTCGCATCAGGACAAGGATTTGTGGCTACGAACCGCGACACGATGAGGTTGGTCCGCGCCCCGGAGCCGGAGGCGTCTCTGTTGCTCGCCGGATTCTCCGAGGCGGAGACTGAGGCGCAGCGGCGGCGTTTCGGCAATGACGTGGATGTCGAGGCCGCCCGCACCGAAGCCGAGGTCATCTCGCGCTTTGCCCGGGCCGAGGCAGACGGCGAGGTGGCGGTGCTTGCGCTGGGACCCGGATTCTCGGGGCTCCCGGCACGGCATCTGCTCGAATCGCTGCGAGAGCGCTTTCCGGATTCGCGGACGCTCCATCTGCTCGCTTCCGGCGGCCCCGATCCCGCCGTCTTTCAGGAGCTGATCGACGAGGACCGGATCTTCTTCCTGAGCCTTCAGTCGATCGGCGGCGAGGATCTCTCTGCGCTGCTGGAAAGCGCGATTGCCCGGTTTCGGGCGTTGCGCGCCCTGGACGACTTCACCGACCGGGTGCCGGCCAAGGCCGCGAACCCGGCCATGCCGCACGCCGAAGGGCTCGCGCTCGCCGGGACCGTGGCCCTTCCGGTGCCGAAGCGTGACGAGCGGGCGGAGCTTTCGCGGCGGGTGCTCACCGCCGCCGGCCGCCTGGCGGGCGAACGCGATCCGGCTGCCGTGGCCTATCTGGTGCGCGAGGATCTCGCCGATTTGATCGGCGCCTCGCGCGCTCACGTTCTGCTCTACGACGCCGAGACCGAGGTGCTGTGGGAGCGGCGGGGCGGCATGTCCGCCGAGGAGCGGCGAGAGAGCGCGGCGGTCGGCGTGGTCAGCTTCGTCGCGCGCACCGGCCGGTCGGTCGCGGCGGCGCGTCTGGCGGACGATCCCCGCTTCGAGCGCGAGGCCGACGATCCGGAAGGTTCCGGTCAAGGGCCGTTCGCCGCGATCGCGGTGCGCGATCCCGCCGCGGGCGGTTCGTCCCCCGACGGCCAGGCGGCTACCGGAGTTCCGCCGGTCCCGGCTCCGGTCATCGCGGTGCTCGCCGCCCTGCGCGATCCGGGTGCCGAACCGTTCTCCGCCGCCGATCGCGCGGCGTTGGCTCTCTATGCGGAGCGGGCGGCCCCGGCGCTCGCCCAGCTCGCGCTCGAAACCCGACTCGTCGAGCAGGGCAAACGCGAAGAGCGACAAATGCGCGAGGGGGCGCTCGATGTCTTCCGCGAAGAGGCACTCGACTTTCACATGACCTCGGCGCGGAAGGAGGGCGACCTTCTGCGCATTTCGCCGGTCTGGATCGATTGGGCGTCGTGGTTGCTGCTCGGGATGGCCGGGGTCGGCCTTTTGTTCCTGATCTTCGGCCGGATTCACGAGCGCTCGACCGGCGTCGCCGTCATCCGGCTCGGCGGTCGGAGCGAGATCACCGCAACCGCCGCCGGGACGGTCGCGTCGATCGAGGCGCCGCCCGGCACCCGGGTGGCGGAAGGAGCCACTCTGGTCCATCTCTACGGCGGGCCGGAGGCGGCCGAGCTTTCGCAGCTGGAAGGAGAGTTCGAGCTGCAACTCGCCTCTCGGTTGCGCGATCCCGGCGATCGGGGCGCCGAGTCGGCGTTGATCGGCCTTGCCGGCCAGATCGAGCTGGCGAAATCGCGTCTGGCCGAGCGCGACGTGCGCGCGCCGCGCGCCGGGGTGGTCGCCGACGTCCGGGTCCGCGCCGGGCAGCAGGTGGTTCCGGGCCAAGTGATCGCATCGCTTTCGACCGGCGCGCAGACCGGCGGCGCACCGCGGGTCGCCGTGCTTTTGCCCGGCAAGGTCCGGCCGCAGCTTGAGGCGGGACTGCCGATCCGCCTGGAGCTCGATGGCTTTCGCTATGCCTACCAGCGGTTGCAGATCGAGTCGGTGAGCGACGAGGTGCTTGGCCCCGAAGAGGCGCGGCGCCTGCTCGGCTCGGGGGTTGGAGAAGGGGCGCAGATTTCCGGCCCGGTGGTGTTCGCCTGGGCGCGGCTGCCCGAGTCGGGATTCACGGTCGACGGCCACCGGTACGCGTTCTATGACGGCATGTGGGGCAACGCCGAGGTGAGCCTGCGCTCCGAACCGCTCGCGACCGCGCTGATTCCGGGCCTACGGGTGCTCCTCGGCGGGGGTCGACGCTGATGGCGGCCCCCGTGGAGCCGACGAAGGATTCCGCTCCGGACGGCGGACCGACTCTGCCGCGAGCCAAAGGCGGTCTCATCGGCCGCTTCCCGGCTCTCTCCCGCCTCACCGCCTGGGCCGGCGGAAAGAAGCGCGTCCCCTACGTCCAACAGACGGCGGCGTCCGATTGCGGCTCCGCCTGCCTGGCCATGGTGCTCGGCTACCACGGCAAAAATATGCGGCTCGACGAGGTGCGCGAGATCGTCGGCTTCGGCCGGGAAGGGGCCTCGGCCCCGTCGATCCTGCGCGGCGGCGAGTGGTTCGGCCTGCGCGGACGCGGGGTGAAGGTCGAGCGGATCGAGGAACTCCGTTTCGTCGAGCCGGGAAGCATTCTGCATTGGCGGTTCAACCACTTCGTCGTGTTCGAGCGCCTTTTGTCGGGCAATCGCCTGGCGATCGTCGATCCCGGCGGCGGCCGGCGCGTGGTGCCGTTTGAAGAGGCGCGCACCGCGTTTACCGGCGTCGCGTTGATGTTCGAGCCGGGCGAGGCGTTCGAACCGGCGGACAAGCGCCCCTCGGGAGTGCGCCGCTACCTCCGGCAACTGTTCAGCCAGTCCGGCTGGCTCGGCCGGGTGGTCGCGATCTCGGTGCTGGTCCAACTGCTCGCGCTCGCTCTTCCGGTCCTCACCGGGATGATTGTCGATCGGGTTCTGCCGCAGGGGGATCTGTCGCTCCTCCAACTGCTCGCGATCGGGCTCGGCGCGATCGTCCTGTTCCAATACTTCGCCTCGCTCGTCCGGTCCTATCTGCTGCTCGCTCTGCGCACCCGGCTCGACGCGCAGATGACGCTCGATTTCCTCGATCACCTGGTCAACCTGCCCTACCTGTTCTTCCAACAGCGTTCGGCGGGCGACCTGATGATGCGGCTCAATTCGAACGCCACGGTGCGCGAGATCTTGACCTCGGGCGCCCTGTCCGGCGTGCTCGACGGCACGCTGGTCGTCCTCTACCTCGTGTTCGTCTTCGCCGCCTCGCCGAAGATGGGACTGCTGGTCCTGGGCCTCGGCGTCCTACGGTTGATCTTGTTCCTCGCCGCGCGCCGCAAGACCGGCGATCTGATGTCCGAGTCGCTTCAGGCGCAGGCGGCGTCGCAGACCTATCAGGTGCAGATGCTTTCGGGCATCGAAACGCTCAAGGCGAGCGGCACCGAGCAACGGGCGGTCGAGCATTGGTCGCACCTGTTCGTCGACACGTTGAACGTCTCGCTCGCGCGCGGCCGTTTGCAGGCGCTGATCGATGCGATGCTCGCCGCGCTTCAAAGCGGCTCGCCGCTGGTGATCATGCTGTTCGGCGCGCACCAGGTATTGAACGGCGAGCTCACCCTCGGCACCATGCTGGCGTTGAACGCGCTCGCCAACGGCTTCCTCACCCCGCTTTCGACGTTGGTCTCGACCGCGTTTCAGTTCCAACTGCTCGGCGGCTATCTGGAGCGGATCAACGACGTGATGGAGACGCCCCCCGAGCAGGATCTGACCAAGGTCCGGCGCACGCCGCGCCTTTCGGGGGCGATCCGGCTGGAGCAGGTCGCATTCCGCTACGGACCGTCGCTGCCGTTCGTGGTCAAAGACGTCTCGGTCGAGATCGCCCCCGGCACGTTCGTCGCCCTGGTCGGCCGTTCGGGAGCGGGCAAATCGACGCTCGCCGGCCTTCTGGTCGGACTCTACGTGCCGACCTCCGGGCGCATTTTGTACGACGGGCTCGACCTCGCCGAATTGGAGTTCCGCTCGCTCCGGAACCAGATCGGCGTGGTCCCCCAGCATCCCTATCTATTCGGCAGCTCGATCCGCGGCAACATTGCGCTCGCCGACCCGGACCTGTCACTCGCGGACGTCGCCCGGGCGGCGGAGAAAGCCCACATTCACGCCGACGTGCAGGCGATGGCGATGGGATATGAAACGCTCGTCGCCGACGGCGGCGCCTCCCTTTCGGGCGGCCAACGCCAGCGCCTGGCGCTCGCCCGGGCGCTCGTCCGGAAGCCGGCGATCCTGCTGCTCGACGAAGCGACCAGCGCCCTCGATTCGGTCACCGAGCGGCGGATTCAAAAAGAGCTGGAAGCGCTCCACTGTACCCGCATCGTGGTCGCCCACCGCCTGTCGACGATTCGCGCCGCCGACCTGATCCTGGTGATGGACGACGGCCAACTGGTCGAGCGGGGCCACCACGACGAGCTGGTCGCCCAAGGGGGGGTCTACGCCGACCTGGTCGCGGCGCAGATGGCGCGGAGCGAAGAGGCGGCGGAGCTGGTGGTGGGCTGAGGCCAGATCCCCCGCTTGTTTCTCCGGAAAATCGGCCCGATCATCCGAACTCCTTTCTCTCGGTCAGGTATTGACGTTCCGGTTCGGGGTCGGTGATTTCTTTCGATGGAGCCGGTCCTATCAGACCGCTCAACTCCGTCAGAGTGCGCTCTAGAGCTTCGGCCAACCGGAGAGAGAGGCGCAGGATTTCCCGATCGTTCGGCGCAATCATTTCTCCCGAATAGGCGGCGACAAACTCCCTAAGGCCCGCCCCGTCATGTTCAAGATCCGCCATCACGGCCCGAAGGTGGGCTCGCCAGCCAGGTTCGCCAAAGGTCGGGGCCTCGGTCACGTCTTCAAGGATTCGATCTGCCAGCGCTTCGCTCAATAAGACGATCTGCTCTCGTAGGGCGGGCGGAGTAAAATGGAAAAGCACCGCCTCCCGAAACGGCGCCAACTCGCGCCAGCGGTTTCCTCTCACCACGTCCAAATCGAAGAACAGCCGGAGCTTCGTGACCTCGGGCTTCGTGTCATCCAACGGTAAGCTCCTTCATCGCCCATTGCGAAACAGGACGAGGAGGCTCTTCTTCCTGCCTCCTCCTCTCTGCTCGATGGCGGCGCAATTGGTGAACGAGGCTGAAAAACGGCCCTGGGTCCGCGGCTCCCTTTCTCATCAAGAGGGCGAAGACCGCAATCTTGATCGAGGAGCCCGGCGGCAACGAATCGCTTCTCAATAGGTCGAGCAGGTGCTCGGCGAGATCGGGAATCAGCCCCACCCTCCCTTGAAGGATAAGGATGGCCCCCAGCTCGAAGTAGGCGTCGATGGCTGGGAACGCCTTGCCGGATTTGGCCCACCGGGTCGCGGAGCGCCCGAAAAGCCTTGCTGCGTCTTCCAGCCGGCCCTGGTCGCGCGCCGACTCGGCAAGGGCGAAGGTTCCCTTGGCATCCTCTAGGACCTTCATGCCGAGCGCTCCAAGCCCTTCCGGTGGGCGCGCACGGCGCGGCCGATCGAACGCCAGGCGAGGCGAAAAAAGGGCGAATGCGTCGGAAGCGAGGTCGGCGCATCCGCGAGCCCGTCGGGCACAAGCGGGGGTGCGAGACGCCCGCGGGGGAATAGGGTGTCCATGCACGAAAGGTAGAAGGAAATCCAGGTGACTTGTGTAAGATCCCTTCAAATACCTTGTTTCAGTACACCCCGCCGGAAGTAGTCCGACTGGAACCCGGCGTTGCCTGGAACCGAAACACGATCGGGGTAACTTTGTTGTCACGAAATCGGGGTGTGCGGCAACCTATTCTTCAGAGGACCCCCATACATGCCAAAAACTGTGAGGCCCGAAGAGGGCACGGTCGTGAGGCTGATGCGCGAAGAGACGCTCGGCCTGGAACAGGTCGAATTCGCTTCCTTGGTCAGCGTCGCGCCGAAGACCGTCTCGGATTGGGAGAGGGGGGACATCAAGCTGAAGAAGGCGCGGGTTGCCGAGATCGCGACGGACGCGGGCATCCCTCTGCAGAAGGTCGACGTGGCGTTCGAGATGCTCGCCGTCCTTCGAAACCGAGAGAACCCCGACCGGCCCTTACCCGTCCCCCTTACCGTTCCCGCGGTCTTGGTGCGCAGTGCGGCCGAATCATGGCGAATCACTTTGGAGACCCTGGACGAAGCCGTTCTCGCCGCGCAGATGAAGGCCGACCGGCGGCGGGCGCGGGCCACCTGGGCGCGGCTCAAGCCCTTGAGCTTCGAGGAACGCCGGCTCGCGATCGAGCGCGTTCCGGGATTCGCGACCTGGGCTCTTTCGGAGCTGCTCGCGGAACGGAGCCTCGACGCGGCACCGGAGAAACCGAAGCTCGCGCTCGCGTTCGGCCGGCTGGCCCTTGCCGCGGCGGAGATCGCGCCAGGCTCGGCGGCGTTCCGCAACCACGGGATGGCACATGCCTGGGGGCGGATCGGCAACGCCCACCGGGTCGCAGGGCTGCTCCATGATGGCGAGCTGGCGTTCCTCGAGGCTCGAAAACTCTGGCCGGTGGGCGCCCCGTCGCCGGGGAATGTTCTCTCGGAGGTACGCCTGTTCGATCTGGAGGCGTCGCTTCGCCGCGACCAGCGGCTGTTTCCACAGGCGCTCACGCTGGTCGATCAGGCGCTGGTGTTGACGCCCGACGGAACGGCCAGGGGGCGGCTGTTCTTAATCCGAAGCTCGATCTTCGAACAGGCCGGGGATCCTGAGGGGTCGATCGCTGCGTTGCGGCAGGCGATTCCGTGGCTCGGTGCCGACTGTCCTCCACGCTTGCGACTCGGCGCGCAACTTCTCGCGGCGCTGAGCTTCGACCAACAGAGCCTGCACGAAGAAGCGCTGGAGCTGATCCCCGCAGCGCGGCAGGCTGCGATCGAGATCGGCGGCAGAGCGAGAGGCGACCTTTTGCGCCTGCAATGGTTGGAGGCAAGATCTTGGGCCGCTTTGGGGCGCGGCATTGCCGCGATCCCTTCGTTCGAATCGGTCTTCCGAGACTTCATGGCGCGGGGAAATTTTCATGACGCCGCACTCAGCGGCTTGGAGCTGGCAGCGCTCTATCTAGATGAAGGGCGAACGGCCGACACGAAGAGGCTTGCCGTTCCGCTCGCGAAGGCATTCGGGTCGATGGGCATCAAGCGCGAGAAGATCGCGGCGGCCTGGCTGTTCGTCGAGAGCGCCCAGAGGGAGACGGCGACCGCTGAGCTTGCCCGCCAGGCCGCCGCCGCCCTACGGTCTATTCCACGCGAACCGTGAGAACGCTCAGAGGGCTACTCGTGCCGGCGTTCGGCATCTCGGTGGGCCGAGGGGGCCTGAAGGGTTTCTCGGCATCGTCCGTCGGGATCGAAGGTACATCCCGTATTCTCGGTGATCTGCCTGGCCGCTCCCTGGTCCCGGCAAACGCCGTTGGGATCGCCAGTGCAGCCGGTCGGTGCCGAGCGATCGGAACATCCCCCATCGGGATCGACCGTGCAGCCGGTCGGTGCCGAGCGATCGGAACATCCTCCATTGGGATCGAAAGTGCATCCGGTTTCAGCCCAGATGGCGGAAAGCCGCTCGAGCAGGAACTCGAACGGACCCATGGCTCGCGCCGGGGCGGCGGCGAGGCCCAGCAAGGTGAGGATCAAGGCCAAGGGGACCAGGGGACGGCGGGTGCTCATCGCGGTTCTCCTTTACGGGGCGGCGGGGCCGGTTCATCCGGCTCGCGAGCCCGATTCGGTACACAGGACCCGGAGTACTCCGGGTAGGAGATCATGAACCATGGCAAGCCCAGAGGAAGCGGCAGCTCTCGAACGGCTGTTTCGACCCGGTGCGGTCGCCGTTCGGCTGCTGCTCGCGATCAACGATTGGCCGATCGCGCGGCTGGCCGCCGAGGCGGGATGCGACCCCGGTTTGCTGTCGAAGCTCTCTCGGGGGGAACGCGATCCGGGGCCTGGAATGCTCGAACGCCTGGCGGACGCGGCCGGCTGGCAGCTCCCTTGGATCGAGCGGCAGGCGACGTCGATCATCCGCACGCGGGGCCACCGCGGGAGCGGCGACCTGCCGTCGATCGAAGAGGAATTGGGGCGCCGGATCGCCGTTCGGATCGGCGCCGCCCTGCCGGAGCTTGAGGCCCTCTTGGATCTCGATGAACCGCCTCCCGAAGCGCCGTCCGAGCGGGATCGCACGATCGCCGAGGATTTGTGGCGGCGGTTGGCGGATCTTTCCCACGAAAAGCGCCGGTGGGTCATGAGCCTTTCGCCGAAGTTCGGGGGCTGGGCCTTCGCCTTGCGGATCGCGGAAGAGAGCGTACTGTGCGCCACGTCGAAGCGACCCGCCGATGCGCAGATCCTGGCCGACCTGGCCCTGGAGGTTGCGACGCGTACGGTGGCGGCAACCCCATTCGGCGACCAGGTCCGCGCTCTGGCGTTGGGCTATGTGGGTAACTCGCATCGGATCGGCGGTGACCTCGCGGCGGCGGAGGGTACGTTCTGGAAGGCGCGGCAACTCTGGCCCGAGGGGGCACCTCCAGCGAACACCCTCATCTCCGAAGCTCGCTTGCTCAGCCACGAGGCGTCGCTTTGCCGCGATCAAGGAAAGGTCGCGGAGTCCCTGATTCGGCTCGATCGAGCGCTGGCTCTCTCTCCGGAGGGGCCGGCGCGGACGAGGCTTTTCCTCAATCAAAGCTCCGTGTTCGAGCAAGCGGGGGATTTTGAGAGATCGCTCAGGTCACTTCGCGATGCCGAGGTTGGGCTGGATGCAGACAGCCCTGATCTCTTGAGGATGGGACATTCGTTTCTCCTCGCGCTGAACCTCGACCACCTCGGCCGCCACGCCGAGGCGCTGGAGGTCATCCCCGTCGCGCGGCAGTTGGCGACCGAGCTGGAATGCGAATCCAACCTCCTTCGCCTGCGATGGCTCGAAGCGCGGGCCTGGGCCGCGCTGGGGCGGGAAGACGAGGCGATGGAGCCGCTGGAGCAGGTCGCTCGCGAGTTCACGGAGCGCAAGCAGCTCCACGACGCGGCTTTGGCGTCTCTGGAGCTTGCCGCCCTCTACCTCGATCGGGGTCGATTCGCCGAGACCCGCGCGCTGATGGAGCCGGTTTTCAAGTCGTTTGAGGCGATGAAGATCCGCCGCGAAGGGATCGCTGCTCTCAACCTGTTCGCCGAAGCCTTGCGCCAAGAGACCGCGACCGCCGAAGAAGCTCGGGGACTGCTCCACAGCCTGGTACTGAGAAAAACGGAACCGGGCGTAAGCTAAGAGCTTTCTTCCTTTTCGGAGCGGGCGCGAACGAAGCGGCATGACCGATTTTGGCATCGCGGTCGCCTTTCTCCGGTCGATCTGCGGCTGGAGCCGCGAGCAGTTGGCGAGATCTTCGACGCCGCTTGGCCTCTGCGCCTCAAAACTTAGCGCTTGACAATTTATAGAGTTGAGGTCTATGTTTCCCGAAAGATCAACAAACTGCCTAACGGCCGGAAAGGCTCACCTTTGCAAACCGCGGGTCGCGCTCGTTCGTTCCTATTCGCTCTAATGTTGGCGTTCCCTGCGGTGGGCGCTGCTCAGCTTCCGGCGAGCACCTGCTATCCCCAGGCGGCTCTCTGTTCCGGTGGCGCCGGAGGTTGTATCGCCTTCGTCACCTCGCTGCCACCGCTCTCCGCGGTCTCGACCGTGCCTGGAGAGGGTTACATGCGAGGGACACAGTGCGGCGCCGACCGCTTCAGGAACTACTGCGGCAATTACCTGGGATCGATCGTCTGTGAGTCCACAGGGATCGGGCACGATTGCGGCCATTGCGGGCCCTCGATTGGCCCCTGCGTAATGACCCCCGAGGAGGGAGGGGAAGGGAGCGGGTTCGCACCCTCACTTTCCGCCGAGATCCGCGAGCCGGCAGACTCACAGGAACGCCTGATCTGGCAGCGGCTCCGCGCAATTTCCCAGGCCGGAGTCCCTGAGCGGTTCGCCACCCTTTGGACCGAGCTGGCGTCACTGCGTTCTCTCCACATGAGGATGCAGGTGGAGAGCTGGCGACCCAGCTCAGCGACATCCGGCAACCATGAAATGTGGGGGGCGGGTTCGTTCGAGACCTGGGAGCAGGGCGGGCGATTCCGTTACTCCGCACAGGTGCCCCCCGCTGTCAATCTGGTGCAATGGACAGACATCGGGTTCGACGGCGACCGGCTGGCCTCGTATGACGCACAGGACGGAATCCTCAGCGTTCGGAGGAGCGCTATGCGCTCGTGGCCGATCGCCTATCGGCACCCCATTGCGCTCGCGCTGTTCATTTTGAATCCGTTCGACGAAGCGGCCTGCGGGGGTTGCGAGCTGCGGTTGAGCGACCTCCGAAGCAGCCTGCCGACTGCGCTTCCGCGGCGGGGCGCGGCGGGGGCGCCGTTCGTGGTTCAGGCACCACCGGCGCGTTTCGGCGTACAGGTCGTTTCCGGCTATCGAATGCGCGAGCTGGCCGAGATCGATGATCGCGGCGGCCACCCCCAGGTGATCGAACGCGTGGCCAAAGGTGGTGTGGTCCTTGAGCGGGTGGAACTGCGTAACTTCAATCCGGTCGCCGGCCAGCCGACGCTCCAGCTCCCCTGGAAGTTGACGTACGAGATTTTCGACGAATACGGCCACGGCCCGATGCTCCGCACGGTCTACAAGATCGAACACATCGAGGCGAACCGAGAGATCGCGGCCGAGACGTTCCATCTGAGCATTCCCGGCGCGCGGATCTGGGACGAAGAGGCACGGGCGTTCGTGCCCTGAGCGGCTTCAGTCCCTGCCAACTCCACGGCGCCTACCCAGGAAAAAGGCCGGCTCGCCTCGCGGCGCGTCGGCCTGATTTTCAACGGCTCGTCCCACTCCCTACCGGCTCGCTCGCCCGCACCCGCATCGTGGTCGCCCACCGGCTCTCCACCATTCGGGCCGCCGACCTGATCCTGGTGATGGACGACGGCCTGCTGGTCGAACGGGGCCACCACGACGAGCTGGTGGCCCTGGGGGGGATCTACGCCGACCTGGTCGCCGCCCAGATGGCCCGGAGCGAAGAGGCGGCGGAGCTGGTGGTCGGCTGAGGCCTACCGGGTGCAGGTCTCGGCATCGATCGAAATCCACTGGCCTTCGACCTGAATCTCGCCGGCATGCCCGAGGGTCTTCGTATCCTTTTGGGTGAAGGTGTCGCGCGCCGGGACGTTCTGGCCGCCGCTGCCGGTGGTCCCCGTGAACACCATCACCCCATCCTTCCAGCCGGAGGCGGTCTGGTGCGAGCGGCTGCCGAAAGCGTCGAAGCCGTCGAGCGTGAACGCCGCGGCATCGTAGCCCATCAGGAACTCGAAGCTCATCGGGTGCGGGTTTTCCGCCGTCTTCGGCTCTTCATAGCGACCGACGCTCCAGAAGCCGCCGAAGTCCGACTTGATGTCCACCGTCGCCTGGGTCGGATGCGCGGTTCCGAACGGCGTCGCCTCGACTTTGCCGGTGCAGCTCCAGTGGCCGGCGAAGAAGGCGAGCTGCGAGAGCTCGGGAGCGGGCGAAGGCATCGCCATTTCGGCCGGCGCGTCAGCGGCGAGGGCGGGCAGGGCGATCAGCGCGGCGGCGAGCGAAAGGGTAGAAAGTCCGGGCAGGGTTCTCTTCGGGGACATGGTGGTTCCTCCTCAAATTGTCGACGGGTTCAGATCTTCGATCGGTGACCCACTCCACGAAAAAGGCCGGCTCGCTTGGCGGCGAACCGGCCTTGGATGGACGGCGTTCGTTCTACTCCTACCGGCTCACTCCACCTCGAAGCCCAACAGCGTGACCGGTGTGGTCGACGTGTCGTTGGTGTTGTTGGCCGGGTTCGGGTCGCTCTCGGCACCTGCCACAGCGGCCGTATTCGCCACCTTGCCGCCGACGATCTTGGTTACCGTCATGTCGATCGTGGCGCTGGTTCCTCCGAGGAGCGTCCCCAAGGTGCAGGTGACCGTCATCGTCCCCGAGCAGCTTCCCTGGCTCGGCACCGCCGAGACGAGGGTGACTCCTGCCGGCAAGGTGTCGGTCATGGTGACTCCCGTCGCAGTCCCCGCGCTCAGGTCGGTGACCACGATCACGTAGTTGAAGTTGAGGCTCACTCCCACGGGTTCCTGGGTGGCGATCTTGGTGAGCGCCAGGTCGGCGAAGGCGGCCGACGGATTGAGCACCACGCTCGCCGCGTCGTTGCCGGTGACCAGGTCCTGCTCGGTCGACGATGTTTTGGTGAACGTCTGGACCTGCTGGGTCGCCACCGTGTTGGTCATCGTGAGCGACAGCGTGGCGGTCGCCCCCGAGGCGAGCGTTCCGACGCTCCAAGCTCCGGTGCCCGGGGTGTAGCTGCCCTGCGACTGCGCAGAGGTGACGAAGCTCAAGCCCGCGGGAAGGTTGCTGTTGAGGATCACCCCGTTTGCGGTCGCCGGCCCGAGGTTCTTCGCGGTCACCGTGAAGATGACGTTCTGGCTCACCGCTGGGGTGCTGTTGTTCACACTCTGGCCGACCTGGATGTCGATCAGCGGCATGCCGTTCAGGCGGACCGTGGCGGTGTTGTTGTTCCCCTTGGTGTCCACCCCGCCCTGACCGGTCGAGGTGGCCTGGTTGACCTGGGTCTGCGCCCGGTTGACCGTCGCGGTCAAAGTGAGGGTCGCCGTCGCACCGTTGGCGAGCGAGCCGATCGTCCAGACGCCCGTCGTATTGACGTAGCTTCCCGACGAGGCGACGCCGGAGACGAACGTCAGGCCGACCGGCAACAGGTCGTTCACCTTGACGCCGGTCGCATCCGACGGGCCGTTGTTGGTCGCGGTGACCGTGAAGATGACGTTCGTGGCGAGGCCCGGAGACGCGTTGTTGACGGTTTTGGCCACCGCGATGTCGGACTGGCCGACGAGCGTGTCGGTGTCGGTCGCGCTGTTGTTGCCCGGATTCGAGTCGGACGCGCTGGTGACCGTCGCCGTGTTGGACAGCGAGCCGGTCGCCGCGGCCGAGATCGCGCAGACCGCGGTGTAGGTGACCGAACCACCGACCGGCAGCATCACCGCGTCGTTGATGTTGCCGGCTCCCGCCGCGGTGCAGCTTCCACCACCCGCCCCGACGCAGGTCCAGTTGCAGGTGAGCGAACCCGGGAAGGTGTCGGCCACCGTCGCCGTGGTGCTCGACGGTCCGGCGGCGTTGGTCGCCGTGATCGTGTACGTCGTGCTGCCGCCGGGGGTGACGGTCGTCACCCCATCGGTCTTGGTGATCGACAGGTCGGCCGAAGCCGCCACCGTGGTGGTGGTCGTGGAGCTGTTGTTGCCCGACATCGGATCGCCGGTCGTCGAGGTGACGGTCGCCGTGTTCGAGAGCACGGTGCCCCCGGCGACTCCGGCGCCGACCTTGACGGTCAACGTGAAGACCGCGCTGCCGACCGCGAACGAGGGGTTTGAGCAGGTGACCGTGCCGCCCGCGCCGACCGACGGCAGGGTGCAGGACCAGCCGGCGACGGCAGGCTGGGAAACAAACGTCGTCCCCGCCGGCAAGGTGTCGGACCAGGAGACCGTCGAGGCGGCGTCCGGCCCGTTGTTCGTCACCGTGATCGTGTAGGTCAGGTTGTTGCCGGCGGTGACCGGATCGGGCGAGTCGGTCTTGGTGATCGAAAGGTCGGCGATCAGGAACAGGCCGACCAAGACCGGATCGTGGTCCGAAGCCCGGTACGGGGTGGCCGCCTGGAACACCACCCGCGGCGGCACGAGAGCCGAGCCGTCCGGCTTCTCTTCGAACGCCGATTCGCCCACGTCCTTGATCTCATCGTTGTAGTCGAAGAGCGGCACCTCGTCGGCATTGATGTGCCACGCGCCGACGCCGGCCACCTGCGGCGTGAGGCTCGCGCTCGAAAAGGCGTAGTCGAGGTGACCGAGCTGGCCGTCGAACAGGTAGGAGTAGGCGGCCGGCCCGAGCAGCGCGGTTTCGAGGTCGGTGAAGCCGCCCCCCGTGATCGTGGTGACCGGAGTCTCGGCGGCGTAGGAGTTGAAGTCGCCGAGCAGCAGCACGTCGGGGTCGCCCGCCGCCGGCAGCACGGTGCCGGAAATCCAGGTGAGCAGGCGAGAGGCCTGCGCCGTGCGCGTGGCATTGGAAGCCCCCGCGCCGTCCCCCGCATCCGCGTCGCCCGGCAGGCCCGCGGCGGAACCCTTCGACTTGAAGTGGTTGGCGATCGCCGTGAAGCGCTGGCCGAAGGCCGGGTTGGTGGCATCGACCACGTCGTAGGTCTGGGCGGTCGGCGGCCGGCTGTGGATCGGGTCGAGATCGGACAGCGGCGAGCCGACCGGCGAGAGGACGCCCGTGCGGTAGATCTGCTGCACCCGGATCGCGTCGGTCCCCAAGGTTCCACCAGTATTGGCAAAGGTATACGGGTGGGTGCCGCCGCAGCGGGCGTTGATCGCGCCGAGCAGGTCGGTGATGGTCGCCGAAGCCGTCGTGTTCTCCAGCTCGTTGAAGCCGTAGACGTCGGCGTTCAAGGTACAGACCACGATCGAGGCCCGCTCGCGCTGCCGGTTCAGCTCGGCGACACTGTCCGCGCCGCGGCAGTCCAGGGTGCCCCCCGGACCGCAGGGGCCGGACGACGAGCTGGAGGTCGTGTCTATGGTGGTGAAATAGTTGAGCAGGTTCATGCTCACGGCCTTGATCGCGCCACCCACCGCGGGGGCTCCCGCCGGCCGCGGGTTGGCGACCGTGAAGGTCACCGGGGTCGCCTGCGTCGGACGAACGCGCCAGGCGTCGGTGCCGGTGAGGCCGGCGAACGACCAGTCCAGCACGCCGGTCAAGCCGTTCACCAGGTCGCCGCCGCGGAAGAAGTCGGTGCCCTGCGTGCCGATCGAGAAGCCGCCGTTGGCCTGCGGGTAGAAGATGGCCTGCACCCCGTCGGCGACCGTCGGCGGCAACGCGAAGTTCTGGATGTCGTTCTGGTCGTCGAGGACCACCCGCCGCCGATCGAGGGCCGCGAGGTGGGCGGTGTAGCCCGCAACGCTTGGCGTGTTCGTCTCGGTGAATTGCTTCGGCCGGCCTCCCTCGAACAGCTCGATCTGACCGTAGCGCGCCATCTCGAAGTATTCGGAAACGGAGAGCGAATCGACGAACGTGACCCGCATGTCCTCGCGCGGCTCGTAGTAGTCGTCGATCACTCCGACGACGGGGAGGTCGATCGTGGCCGGGGTGGGCAACGGGTTGCCGCTGCTGATCACCATCACCGAACCCGCCGTGGTCGCGGTGATCTGCGTGTTGTTGAAGAACTCGGAGACCGTGCCGGTGACCCGCACCAGCTGCCCCTCGGAGACCGCGGTCGGGCAGCCGCCACAGAAGACGAAGATCCCTTCCGAGGTCGCCGGGTTCGCGTCCGCGTCGGCATCCTCTTCCTGAAGGAAGAAGCCCTGCTTCTGGAGGCTCGACTGGAAGCTCGCGGTGACGATCGCCTGCACGGTGACCGTGGCGCCCGGAATCGGCGTCGCGGCGCCGGCACCCTGCACGTCGTGGATCAAGCTCAGGTCGTCGTTGACGATCGTTCCCTGCCCCTGGCCGTCGGTCACGATCGCGTTGGTCGCGTTCGTGACGTTGACGAAAAACGTCTCGTTCACCTCCGGAGTCGTATCGCCGTTGACCAACACGTCGAAGGTATAGGTGCTGCTGCCCGCCGGGATGGTCTGGGCGAGCAGCGACTTTAAGGTGTAGTCGGAGGGCTGGGTCGCCGTGTTGTCGGCGGTCGCGATGTCGAACGTCACACCGCCCGCAGGCGCCGGGGCAGAGAGGCTGACCGTGAAGGTAAAGGTGGTGGTACCCGCGTTCCCTTCGTTCAACGAAACGTCGTTGATCGTCAGGTTCGGCGCCGCGTCATCGTTGAGAATCGTCCCCAGGCCCTGGCCGTCGGTCACGGTCGCCCCGGTGACGTTCGTGACGTTGACGAAGAAGGTCTCGTTGGTTTCCGGCGTGAGATCGCCGTTGACCAGGACGGTGAAGCTGTAGGTCGAGCTGCCCGCCGGGATCGTCTGGCCGGTGAGCGACATCTGCGTGTAATCGGAGGGCTGGGTCGCCGTGCCGTCCGCGGTCGCGATGTCGAACGTCACCCCTCCCGCGCCGGCCGGGGCCGACAGGCTGACCGTGAACGTGAACATCGTGGTGCCCGCGTTCCCCTCGTTCAACGAGACGTCGTTCACCGTCAGGTTGGGTTGCACCACCGCTCCGGTCGGCGTGAGTGAGAAATCGTCGGCCGACAAACCGTCGTCCGCGCCGGTCGCGTCGGTGTCGGTCCAATGAATCCAGAAGGTCGCGCCGTTGGCGATCGAAAGGGAGGAAATCGTGTTGGAGAGCGCCGTCCGGTTGGCCGCCACGTTGCCGTCCTTCGCTCCGGTCGTGGCGGTGACGGGGGTGACGAAGTTCAAAGCCGCAACGCCGGTATAGGTGCCGGTCACCAGGTCGGTCGCGTTGGTGCTGTATTCGAAATTGATCTGGTCGGTTCGCGCGGCCGTTCCCAAGCGCCACTCTTCACCGGTGTAGGCGATCGCCAGGTTGCCGATCGTGGCGCCCGTGTTGTTGGTGAAGCAGGCGCCGAAGACCGGGATCAGCGTGCCGGAGCGAAGGCCGCCCAGGGCGCGATCGGTGGCTGCCGCCGCGCCGTAGCTGTACATGTCGCCCGTGCCGCTCGCCCCGGTGTCGACCGCATACTGCTCGTTGTCGCGCGCGCCGCCCCCCGACTCCGTCAAGAACCAACCCGTAATGGTCAGATTGTTGGTCGTGCTCCCGGCCGTGTTCGACAGGGTGTCGAAGTTCTGGGTGTAGGCGGATCCCAGCGTGGTCAAGCTGACGCACTGGGCGTCCGCAGACTGCGAAACGGCGCCAAAAGCAAAGCCGACAAGGGCGAGGAACGGCAGAGTGCGCGATTTGAACATGTGAAGTTCTCTCCCCAGGCGAGGGCTCGAATCGAAGTTCGGGGTGCGGACGGCCCCCTTCCCGGAGGGAGCGCCAGCGAATTCTTTCACCCGCGCACGGCAGCGCGGTGACGGTTCGAAGACAGCGATACAGGGAAGATTACTCCGAATCGCTGCTCAAAGGGATGTGCACTTCGCCCGTTCGGGCCGAATCGCCGCAACTCGAAGGGAAGGAGGCGCTAGCCCGAGCCGAGTCCCCGGTGCGGCGCCTCGCGGCACCTATGTAGAGGAAGGAATCCGGGGGCTAGCGGGGGCGGTGACCGCTGTTTCCGGTGGCCACAGCGGCGTTGAGGCCGCAAAACCCGCTCCGCCTGGCGCACGGAATGCTCCGCTGAACGGGAGGAATACTCCGCTGGACACACGGAATGCTCCACTCGACTGAAGGAAAACTCCTCTGAGACTCAGGAATGCCCCCTGAAATTCCGGAACGCTCCTTTGGTGCTGAGGAATACTCCTCTGGACCTCAGGAACGCTCCGCTCAGTCGCAGGAATACTCGGCTAAGACTCAGGAATGTTCCGCCCAGTTGCAGGAATACACCGCTAAGACTCAGGAATGTTCCTCTAGATCTCAGGAATGTTCCTCTGATTTTACGGAATGTTCCGGGATACGACAGGAATGCTCCGCTGAGGCTCTGGAACATCCCCGTGAAAGTCAGGAACGTTCCGCTGGAGTTCAGGAATGCTCCTCTAGTGCTCCGGAACATTCCTCGCGACCTCAGGAGTTTTCCTCTGGACCTCAGGAACATTCCTCGCAGCCCCAGGAACGTTACGCGGAGACGGCGGAGTGGTGACCGCGCCTCCCGATGTGGTGGGACGAGCCGACGTTGTCCTCCCCTCGCTGCGCACACCGGTAGTTCGGATCGCGAGACCTCCGGGCGCGTCCGGCAAGCCGATATTCGGCTGCTGCGAACCGGTTTCCAGGCGGCGCGAACCGCGGGGCGGGGCCTGCACACCCCTCCAACGAGCCGCGCCTATCGTAGCGGGTCGGGGGCAACCTCTTCGTCGCCGTCCCAATCCACTTCCAGCTCCGGTTCCATCGGCCGCAGGGCGTAGAGACGCCCCAGTCCTCAACCACAATCCTGTCCGGGTGCTGGCCGTCGGGGCGTCTCCAGCGCACCAACGACCGCCGACGCCACCTACACGTCGGGCAGTCCGGAATTGGTGTTTCAACCCGTCTGCCGGGTAAATGCCGGATGCCATCGGGTTGGCAGATGCCCCTTGCGGGTTGGTATGCGCGCGGCGGCGGTCGTGGTAGATCGGAGACGCCCCGACAGCCAGCACCCGGATAGGTTTGTGGTTGTGGACTGGGGGCGTCTCTACCCCGCGGCCTGGGGGTGGTGGGGACTGCAACCCGCGATAGAGGCCGGCTCCGCGAATCCCCCCGCGAGCACCCCTCTCTTGTAGAGCGCCGTCATCTGCGCAGCGACAATTGTTCCTGTGCACTGGCGACAACTACTCCTGTGCAACCCTCTAACGCTTAGCGGCGGTTTTGGCCGTCCGCTGGGGGGCCACACTCTGCGGCTTCACCTCTCAGGAGGGAGCC
>JBBSBW010000046.1:0-54367 GCA_038250865.1 Thermoanaerobaculia bacterium
CACATGTCTACAGATCTTGTCGGTCTCGGTTTTCGAGAAAACCCAGGTTTCATGCGCCTTGCGGCCCGACCGATCCCAATGCGAACCAACGCTTTCGTCTAACCAACTGATTCTATTCGACTTCTAACCGGACACTACTGAGGTGAGATAGCCAGCAATGAATTGGGCCGCCTGGGTCTTGACACATGCCTAGAGATCGCGAGAGAGTAACTTCAACTGAATTCGCGAACTCGCGGCCGCTCACAATCGATATGGACGCTCTCCAAGCCGATACGGCTGATGTATTCAAGGTGTTCGCCATTGAGGCGGCGCATCGGTTACCGCATGTGCCTGCTGGGCATAAGTGTGGGCGCCTTCACGGCCACTCATTTCAGATAGAGGTCCACGTTTCTGGGGCTGTTGGCGAGGCGACGGGATGGGTGATGGATTTCGGGGACATCAAAACCGCCTTTTCGCCGATAAACGAAGCTCTTGACCATAATTACCTCAATACCATACCCGGCCTTGACAACCCGACTAGTGAGAACTTGGCTCGCTGGGTATGGCAGCGGCTTATTGACTCACTTCCTGGGTTGAGTAGAATAGTAGTCCGTGAAACCTGTACGTCGGGCTGTGTCTACCGGGGGCCAAAGCGCCACTCGACGCCCGCTCAATAGAGTTCGAGTCGCGAGATCTCAGAACCAGAGATAAGCAGGAGAGGGTTTTTGTTACCCGTGCTATTCATCACAGGAAAGGACTGCTTTTGAGGACAGGATGGCTGGCGAACTGATCTTGCGTCCGTGTTCTTCTTCTATCTTTCCGCGGTCGCCGGTTAAAGTGTGCCACCGCCTGCGTTTGTACCGACAGCCTACCAAACCTGACACCTGCTTGGCTCTGGTTCGGCCGGACTAGGACACGAAAAATGGCAATCGACCTAGCTGTCGAGGCACCCACCTCAATGCTCTCAGACATCTGTCCACTTGGCGGGATCGAGCTTTGTTTCGCACATCTTTTGGTCGGTGAATCAAGTCCATACCAGATGTACTACCGTCTTGCTCAGGCGGCCGGACGCTATGTCATTTTGGACAACGGCATAATGGAGCGCGGCGTAGCGGCCTCCGTCACTGAGATGCTAAGGTTGACGAGTGAGTTTCGGCCTGCCCTAGTCACCCCGCCGGAAGTGCTCCATGATGGCCGGGAGTCATTGCGGCTTGCAAAAAGTTTCGCGAATCACCTACGCCGGCTTGCAACTCCGACGGGCACTGGGATGCTGGGCGTTGCGCATGGTGACACCTTCGACGAATGGTGTCGCTGCTTCGAGGGGCTGCTTTCCCTCAGCGAGGTGGAGCGGATCGGCATTCCGTATGATGTCACTTTCGACGTCGACACTACGACAGACACGTTTGGAACTCACCTGGAACGGTTGGTGACGCGCAGGATCGAACTTTGCGATTGGGTTGCCCGCACGTACCCGATCGTCCCTATTCACCTCTTCGGGCTGGCACATCCAAGCGAGCTAACTTTTCAGAGGCAGCATTCCTTTGTGAGGTCGCTTGATACATCGTTACCGGTAATGGCTGCGTCTAGGGGAATTCGTTACGATATTGGTAGCCACGGGCCGTACGAGAAGTACTTCCTCGACCTGTCCTTGCCACACAGCGATACGACAGTCGAGGGAGCGCAACACAATATCCGAGTTATGACTAATGCCTGGCTCTCGCCGGAGGTGCAAGCATGACCGACGCACGGCCCCGCGTAGCTCTCGTCAATCCGCCGTTCTCGGAGCTCGTCTATGGTGCGGAGCACTCCCTGAAGAGCATCACTCCATGCCTTGGGTTGTTTTACCTTCAAGCTTATTGCTGCGACCTAGCTGATTGTCGAGTGTTCGAAGGCGAGTTCTTCAGGACTATGGAAGAGCTAATCCAGGCGATCGACGAATACGCCCCGGACATACTTGGCGTGACCACAAACACCTCGACCTATCCTCTCTGTAAGCAGCTCGCGGAAGCGAGTCGTGCCCGCCTAAAGGTCGCTGGTGGCCCTTACTCCAGCTATCGCATTCAGGAGTCGTTACAGGATTTCGACCTCGTTTTCGTAGGCGATGCAGAGATCGGATTTCGCCAACTAGTGTCGGGCGTAGCTATTCCAGACATCGCTGGCGTTGCCTACAACGATCGTGGCGGCAACGTGCGACAGACTTCTCCCGCTCAACTGCCCCCGCTCGACGACCTCCCGCATCCAAATCATTCGGCGATGCAGATCGGACTCTATCAGGCCTCGCCGCATCGCCAGCTAGAGGCGCCATTCGCAACCATGGTGACTACACGAGGCTGCGGATTTCAATGCACATTCTGTCTGTCTGCTGCGGGGGGCATGAACAATGGCAGGTACCGTGAGCGATCAATCGAGAACGTCTGCGGTGAACTGGAAATTTTGACACAGCATTTCGGCGTAAAAAGCGTCCAGTTTTGGGACGACACATTTACAATGCGCAAGGAACGCACCCAGGCCCTATGCGCAGCACTCAAGCGTTACGATATTCACTATGTGTGCAACACGCGGACCGACAAGATAGACGAGGATGTGGCGAGATGGCTTTTCGACTCCGGGTGTCGTGGAGTCTTTTTCGGTGTCGAATCGGGTGACGAAGAGATCCTCGATAGCAACATTCGGAAAGGCGTGAGGAACGAGCGCGTTCGGAGCGCCATTGCCATCTGCAAGGAGTTCGGTCTCCAAACTACGACAAGCTTCATCTTTGGTTCGATCGACGACACCGTCGAATCCATCCGCGAGTCAATTGCGTTCTCGCTGGAACTCGATGCTGACTTTGTTCTCTTTAACATCTACACGGCGCACCCCGGCACGGCTGGATACGCACGTGCGCGCCGTGAAGGGATAATAGGCGATTATGCCGTTGATATCGCGCAATACTGCGGTGAGCCCGCAGGAGTGCCAACAATTTGCAAGAATCTGACCCGAGAGGAACTTCATCTCTTTAAGGCCGAGGCTTACATCCAGTACTACAGCCACAAGGATCCGCTCGCCCATAGCGAGATAATCAACACGTACAAAGAGGAACAGCTTCGTCTAAGTGCTAACGTTTTCGCTTGACATGATGAAGATCGCCTTTGATTTCGATGGTGTATGCACAGATCTCTCGCGCATTCAGAACGCAGGGATAGATCTTCATCAGTACCTGTACTCGCCGGTCGCAATTCTGTTTGCAGAGCCACGCCAGGGAGTGTTGCAGCTGCTCTCTCTTTTTGGTCTCGTCGGAGAAATCGTCATTCTTTCTGCTCGCCCTGTAGTACACCGATGTGAGGTCGTGAAGTGGCTCGAGCGGTTCGGCATGCGGCACCTGGTAGAAGACATTATCTGCTGCGGGGATGAGGCGAAGGTTGAGGCCATGGCCCGAGAGGGCATCAGCTTATTGATTGAAGACGATTTCGCTCAGGCAAGTGCAGCGCGGGAGCGATCGTCCGCCGTCTACTGGGAAAGACAAGGTTGGTCGAACGTAGCCATGGAGGCTTTCGGATACCTCCTTGCCAACCATGGAATTCCGATCAAGAGCGCTCGCGGCGCAGTACTCACTGGAGTGGAACTCGCGACGGACTTGGGGGAATCGCATGTGTTCTTGCTCCATATTGAAGAGGCTGGAGACCTCAAAGTGCGAGTATGCCGTACAGAGCGTGATCGCGATCGACTTTTGGGATTCCTTAATACTACCGAACGCCACGGCTATTGCAATATAACGCAGCTAAGGGCAGTAAATGGCAATGCGGTAATGACTACTTTCGTGCCTGGAGTGAGGATCGGCGAAACGTTCGGCGAGGAGAGAAGTACCCATTTGGCCAGTACGGCAGCCGCACTGGCTGCACTGCATGCTATTCCTGCCGCCCGGACAGGAAACAGTATCGCGCTAAGCATGCACGATGAGCCCGTTTGCCTGCTGTCGTGCTCGGCGGACAACCATAACATCATCATCACATCAAGCGGCGAAGTAGCATTCATTGATTTAGGCGCCTGCACGCTAGGATCTCGCTGGATTGACCTCTGCTGGGCCGACGAACTCCTGTGTCGGAACGACCAAGAGCGCAGTCTCCTCTGGGCACGATATCTGGCTGCAAGCCAGCTAGCGCCGCCAAGCGCTGAGGAAATGGATTTCGCTCAGAGGAGCTATAGGGTGTGGCTAACCGAACAACTGATTCGTGGGGTCGAAGTCCACGCGGGAGATCCTGGCAAGTATGCGGCAATCGTTGGGTCCATTGCCGATCTGTGGTCTGTAAGCGGCGGCAGTGGTGGATAGCCGACTTGGGCACAGCCGCGCGAAGTATTCGATTGAAATACGCCAGCAACTATTCTTTCGAGATTAGGCTCAGCACGCTAGAGCCACGACCCAAGGCCATACCACTCACCAGCGTTCGATCTTGACTGACGAAGGAATGGGGTCCACCAACCACAGTGGCCTGTGCTGGTCGTTCGGCGACCAACGACGCTTCGACCATGGTGTCTATTGCGCAGACGTTTGACGCCACGCATTCAAGGCAGGAGTCATCCTGCCAGGCGTACCACCACGCATTCACATGGCTCGCGGACCGAGAACCTTCCCAGCTGGGCTTGGTCCTATCGAAGCGAGTCGAGTGAGCTTCCCTCACGTTTCGCCTTTCGTGAGCTGGCACTACGAGTCTTCAAAGAGGTGCCGCGGCCTCTCGCAATGACAAACCAAACAGGAGAGAATCCCTCCGCAATGACCCAACTCCTCCGTGACTTGATCGACATCCCCGAGCGGGTACACCAGAGCGACTTCGTGCTGCGATTGTCGGAGGGGGTGGCTCACCCGGCCGAAACGCTTCACGACTATGTGGTGACGGAGCAGCTGGTGCGGGCGTTCGGCCAGTCGCTGGACCTGGTGCGGCGGGCGGTCGTCGGGCGCCGGTCGATGGGCGCTTACCTGCACGGCAGCTTCGGCAGCGGCAAGAGCCACTTCATGGCGGTGCTTCATCTGCTGCTGGAGCACAATGCCGAGGCGCGGTCGATCCCCCAGCTCGCGCCCGTGGTGGCCGAGCTCAAGTGGGCCGAGGGGAAGCGGTTTCTGCTCGTGCCCTATCACCTGGTGGGGGCGCGCGCCAAAATGGCGCGTCCCTCTAGCGGGATCGCGGTGGCCATTACCGAACTAGTTGACCGGTGTCAACGTGGTGTAGAGTCCATTTCGGCCACGTGGATACAGCATCGAGTCCGTCCAATTCAATTCAGGGTGACGAACTTTTACGCTCTTTGCCCGCGCGCATAGAGTAGGGACGTGGTAACCAAAACTGCTACGCCACGGCCCAAGAGAAGGCACGAGAATTGCCCTGAGTCCTTCAGGCAGGGTCCTTGTCTTTCAGCCCCCGAAGGACCCAGAGTGAGGATACGGGTCTACGCGCGGAATGGGTAGATCCGCGAAGGCCGGAGGATTGGAGGTGTCAAACATGACGAACTACCCACTACTCTTCGGAATGAGGAACCTCTTGGCCGGGAACGGCTTCGTGGCTGGTGTTGCCGTCGACGGTCGCGCTCTGCTCGTGGATGAGGGAGACGGCTTTTGGATCTACGGCGTGAACCCGGGCGGAATCGCAGCCGGCGGAAGGAACGAAGCCGACGCAATCGCAGCCTTTCGCTCAATCTACCAGTCGGTGCTGTTCGACATCGCCTCGGAGACGGAGACCTTCGAGGCTTTCAAGACTCAGGTCGAAGAGTTCGTGCACAGCACAAACGAGCCCATGGCGGAGGATTGGAAGAAGGCCGCGCGGTCCACACGGAAAGCGAGACAACCCTTCAATTGAAATTGGGCACATAAAGAGCATGGTAAAGATGTTTCAGCTCCCAGCGGCTTGCGTCAACAAAGCCCTGCCTGTACTACGAATCAAGTAGAGCTGGGCGCCGATCACCCCCGGACCACCGGTCACCCGCCCCTATTCCGGGAGAGAATCCCTCCGCAATGACCCAACTCCTCCGTGACTTGATCGACATCCCCGAGCGGGTGCATCAGAGCGACTTCGTGCTGCGATTATCGGAGGGGGTGGCTCACCCGGCCGAGACGCTCCACGACTATGTGGTGACGGAGCAGCTGGTGCGGGCTTTCGGCCAGTCGCTCGACCTGGTGCGGCGGGCGGTCGTCGGGCGGCGATCGATGGGCGCTTACCTGCACGGCAGCTTCGGCAGCGGCAAGAGCCACTTCATGGCGGTGCTCCATCTGCTTCTGGAGCACAATGCCGAGGCGCGGTCGATTCCCCAGCTGGCGCCCGTGGTGGCCGAGCTCAAGTGGGCCGAGGGGAAGCGGTTTCTCCTGGTGCCCTACCACCTGGTGGGGGCCAACAGCCTGGAGCAGGCGGTCCTGGGCGGCTATGTCGAGCATGTCCGGCGGCTGCACCCGGAGGCTCCCCTACCGGCGGTCTTTTTAGCCGAGCCGATCTTCGACAACGCCCGGGCGCTGCGGGCGCAGATGGGCGACGAATCGTTCTTTGGCGCCCTCAACCAGGGGGGAGAGGCGGGTGGCGGGAGTGGCTGGGGTACCTTCGCCACCGGACTGTGGGACGCCGAAACCTTCGCCGCGGCTCTTGCCGCCCCGCAGGGCGACGACCGGCGCGGCCGGTTGGTGAGCGACCTGGTCGCCCGGCTGTTGCCCGCCTATCGCGACCTCGCGGCGAGCCGGGGCGAAGGGTACGTGACCCTCGACCGCGGGCTCTCCGAGCTGTCCAAGCATGCGCACGGGCTGGGCTATCAGGGGCTCGTGCTGTTCCTCGACGAACTGATCCTCTGGCTCGCGAGCAAAGTCGCCGATCTGGCGTTCATCGCCCGCGAAGGGTCCAAGGTGGCCAAGCTGGTCGAGTCCGAGACGGCCGACCGTCCGGTGCCGATCGTCAGCTTCATCGCCCGGCAGCGCGACCTGCGCGAGCTGCTCGGCGACCATCTGCCCGGGGCGGAGAAGCTGAGCTTTTCTGACACCCTCAAGTGGTCCGACGGGCGCTTCGAGACGATCACTCTGGAGGACCGCAACCTCCCCGCGATCGCCCGTCACCGGCTGCTGCGGCCGAAAAACGACGAGGCGCGGCGGGCGCTCGACCTGGCGTTCGAGCAGACCCGCGGGGCACGGGCGGAGGTGTTGACGGCGCTGCTCGGCCGGGAGGGAAACCCCGACAGCTTCCGCGACGTCTACCCGTTCAGCCCCGCGCTGGTCCAGACCCTCGTCGCGATCTCCGCCCTGCTGCAGCGCGAGCGGACGGCTCTGCGGGTCATGCTGCAAATCCTGGTCGAGCAGCGCGACCGGCTGGCCCTCGGCGACCTGGTGCCGCTGGGCGATCTGTACGACGTGATCGCGAGCGGCGACGAGCCGTTCACCGAAGAGATGCGGATCCACTTCGATCACGCCAAGCGCCTCTACCACCGCAAGCTCTTGCCGATGCTCGAACGCCAGCACAAGATCTCGCGGGAGGAGATCCGCGACCTGGCCCCGGGCGATGCGCGGGCGGTGCAGTTCGGCGCCCACGACCGGCTGCTCAAAACCCTCCTGCTGGCCGCGCTCGTGCCCGACGTCGAGGCGCTCGCGGGGCTCAACGTCGGGCGCCTCACCGCGCTCAACCACGGCTCGATCCGCTCGCCGATCCCCGGCGGCGAAGTGCGGACGGCGCTCTCCGTCTGCCGCGGCTGGGCCTCGCAGGTGGGCGAGATCAAGATCGGCGACGACCCGAACAACCCGACGATCGCGCTTCAGATCACCGGCGTCGATACCGAGAGCATCCTCGAAAAGGTGCGCAACATCGACAACTCCGGCAACCGCAAGCGGGCGCTGCGCGAGCTGCTCTACAAGGCGCTCGGCCTGCCGCGGGACGAGCAGATGTTCGTGCTCTACACCTTCGCGTGGCGGGGGACCAAGCGACAGGTCGAAGTGGTCTTCGCCAACATCCGCGAGCTGTCGTTCGACGCGCTGCGCACCAAGGGCGAGGAATGGAAGTTGGTGATCGACTTCCCGTTCGACGCCGCGGGGTTCTCCTCCAAAGACGATCTCGCGCAGCTCGACGAGTTCCGTGCTCAAGGCCAGGACGCCGCCACCTTGGCTTGGGTGCCGGCGTTCTTCGCGCAGGACACCCTGGCCGATCTCGGCACCTTCGTGCTGCTCGACTACCTGCTCACCGGCGAGCGCTTCACCGACAACGCCGCCCACCTCTCCCAGGTCGATCGCGCCCAGGCCAAGACCCTGCTCGAAAACCAGAAGAGCCAGCTCGAACAGCGGATGATCCAGGCGCTCGAAACGGCCTACGGCGTCGCGCCGGATCGCAGCGGCCTCACCGACGGCGGCTTCGAGATCGCCGAGCGGTTCCAGTCGCTCGACCGGCGGTTCCAGGCGCAGCCACCCGCCGCGGCGACCCTGCGCGACGCGTTCCTGGCGCTGCTCGACCAGATCTTCACCCACCGCTACCCCAAGCACCCGCGCTTCGACGGGGAGGTGCGCACGCCTGACCTCAAAAAGGTGCTCGACGTGGCGCGCCGGGCCGCGGCCACGCCGCAGGGGCGGCTGGAGGTCGAGCGCGAACTGCGCGCCAGCGTGCGCCTGATCGCCAACCCGCTCGACCTTGGCGAGATGCACGAGTCGGCGTTCGTCCTTTCCGATCGCTGGCGCCACCAGCTGATCCGCGGCGGCGCCGCCGCCGCCCAGCGCGGCGAGTCGGTCACCGTGGGCGTCCTGCGCGCGGCGATCGACCGGCCGACGGCGGACGCCGCACCCGAACCGCTCGGGCTGCCGCGCGAGGTGCAGGATCTGCTGATCCTGGTGTTCGCCGAGCAGACCCACCGCTCGTTCTTCCGCTACGGCGGCCCGGTCTCCCCCACACCCGACATCGGCCAGCTGCCCGACGAGCTGGAGCTGCGCGAGCAGGCGCTGCCGACGGAAAGTGTATGGCTGGCCGCGGGCGAACGGGCGGCCAAGCTCTTTGGGCTCGCGCCGCCGCCGTTCCTCTCCATCTTGAACGTCACCCGCATGCGCCAGGAGCTGCGCCAGGCGGCCGGCCGCTACCGCGCGAGCACTTCGGAACTGGCGGCGGCGCTGCGCGGCCGGCTCGAGGCGTTCGGCGTCGACCCCGGGGCGGCCCGGCAGCGCACCGCCGACGCCCTGGTCAGCCTGATGGAGGGGGTCGCCGCCGAGCCGGACGATCGCCTGCTCGAATCGTTCGTCTCGGCGCCGATCGCCACCTCGGTCGAGGCGATGGCGGTCGCGGCCCGGCAAGCGGCCGTCGGGGTCCAGGCCCTCCAGGGGGTCGGCTGGAGCGTCTTTCTCGGCCTGCTGGCGATCCGCGCCGAGAGCGACGAGCGCGGCAGCCGGGCGGCGGAGCTGCTCGCCGAGCTGCGCGACGCGCTCGGCCGCGACGAGCTGGCGGTCCCGCTCGCGGGTGCGATCGAACGGCTCGCCGCCGAGGGGGCCAAGCTGCTCGCCGAGCAGGCGCAGGCGCGCCCCATGCCCGAGACTTCGGCGCGAGGGGCGCTGGGGCCGCAGGAGTCGCAGTCGGTGCCCAAGCCGCAAGCGGCGGCGGGCGCCGAGGCGGGGTGGACCGCGATCGACCACGGCGAGGGGGAGGCGCTCGACGCCGCGGCGGCCGGGGCGCTGTTCGCGCGGCTGACCGCGGAGCTGGACGCGGAGCTGGACGAGACCGGGGAACCGGGCGAGCGCCGGTTGCGCATCGCCTGGACGCTCGAAGCGCGCGGCGGGCGGACCGGCAAGGCATGAGCGGGCCCGTGGCGCCGCTGCCGGACGACCTCCGGATGATCGCGGCGCTCGCCACCGAGATCCGGCGCAAGCGCCCGGCCGAGGGGGCGATCGGCTTTCACCTGCCGCACCTGCCGGCGAGCGCGCCGGAAACCCTGCTCGTGGGCGCCGAGGAGATCCGCTTCGCACTCTGCCCGTCGCCGCTCGCCGTCCGCGCCGAGCTGGCGGAGATCCCGAACGGAGGCGCACTGATCCTGGTCACCGACCGCACCGACCGCGAGCTGGGCGCCGACGTGATCGCCCGCCTGGCCCAGCGCCGACTGCACCGGATCGAACCTTGGGCCGCGCTGCGCGAGCGGCTCGGCGTGCAGTCGATCGACCCGCGGCTGCGGCATTTCGCCTGGCTGCCCGAGGTGCTCCTGCCGCTTTCGGCCGAGGGGGGATTTCGCCCCGCGACCCAGGTGCTCGAAGCTGAGGAGGTCTGGCAGGTATTGCTCGACCGTGTGGGCTTGTTGACCGCGCGGCCGGATCTGCGCGACCTCCTCGTTTGGACCACCGAGCCGGCGAACCTCGCGGCGTTCTCCGCTCTGCCGCCCGACGCCCAGGGAGCGCATGCCGCCCGGCTGGGCGAGGGCAACGGCGGCGCGGGCGCGGCGATCGTCCACCTCGCGCTCTCGGGGGCAGGGTCCGACGCGGTCGCCATCGGTCTGATCGCCGAGGCGCTCTTCTCGGCCGCGGGCGGGGGCGGGGGCGGGGGCGGGGGGGATATTCCGCTCGATGCCGAGAGCGCCAGAGCGGTCGGGCGCCTGGAGACGACGCTGCTCCGCGGGGTGGCCCTCGATCCCGCCGCCGGGCGCGCTTGGGGGCAGGCGGCGAGCGAGTTGCTGCGCACGCGCCTCGCCGAGGCGGACGGGCAGGCCTCGGCGTGGGCGGAGTCGGTGGCCGAGCAGGCCGAGCGGTTGCTCGCGAAGGCCGGGATCGAGCCGTTCGGCGCGCGGGGGAACTGGCTTCCCGCCGGTTTTACGGCGCGCCTCGCCCGCTTCGGCGCGGTGCTGCTCGACCAGCTCCGTACGCCGTTGCCGGAGCGGCTCGGCGCGGTGGCCGCAGCGGCCGAGGCGGTGCGGTCGCACGGCTTTGCTTCGCTCCGGCCGGCGGACGTTTCCGGCGTCCGCGAAATGCACCGTCTGGCGCGGGCGCTCGCGACCCCGGCGGATGCCCCTTCGGGCTCGTTCGAAGCGGCGGTCGGCGCCTATGTGCAGGCGGGAGCGTTCGTCGATCGCTCGCGCGCCGCGCTCGTCGACGCTCCCCTCTCCACCCCGCTCGCCCCGGCTCGCGAGGCGCTGCTTTCCGCGGTGAGCAGCGCGCGCGAAGGGGAGAACCGGCGCTTTGCCGAGCAGCTCGCCGGCTGGTTCGAGGCGGAAGGGGGCACCACGGCGGAGCCTTCCGGTCACCTGCCGGCCACGATTCCGATCGAGCAGGTGATGTCGCAGGTAGCGGCACCGCTCGCCGAGCTGAAGCCGCTGCTCGTCCTGGTGCTCGACGGCTTGAGTTTCCCCATCTTCTTGGAGCTGGCCGACGATCTCGCCGCGCGCGGCTGGCAGGAGCGAACGCCCGAGGGGAGCGCGGGCCGGCTGGCGGGAATCGCTCTTCTCCCGAGCGTCACCGAAGTCTGCCGCACCAGCTTGTTCGGGGGCGAGCGCCAGGTCGGCAACGCGAGCGGCGAGAAGGCGGCGTTTTCGGCCCACCCGGCGCTGCTCCGGGCGGGATCGCTCGCGTACCCGCCGGTCCTGTTCCACAAGGGTGATTTCGGCACGGCGGGCACGGCGCTCGCGCCGGACGTGCGCAAGGCGATCGAAGATGAGGCCCGGCGCGTGGTCGGCCTGGTGGTGAACGCGGTCGACGACCAGCTGCCGAAGGGGGGCCAACTGGTGCCGCGCTGGTCGATCGAGCGGATCCGCCACCTTTCCGAGATCCTCGCCGTCGCCGCGGCGGTCGGCCGGGCGATCTTGATCACCGCCGACCATGGCCACGTCCTCGAACGGGAGAGCGAGCTGCAACGTCACGAAGGGGGCGGCGCGCGCCATCGGCCGTCGGGGCCGGCCGGAGACGGCGAGATCGCGGTGCGCGGGCCGCGGGTGTTGGCCGAAGGGGGGGCGCTGGTCGTCGCCTGGAGCGAGCGGCTGCGCTACTCGATGGTCCAGAGCGGCTACCACGGCGGCGCCTCCCCCCAGGAGGTCGTGGTGCCGCTGTCGGTCTGGGTCGCGGACGACGAGCCGCTCGCCGGGTGGCACAGCGCCCCGCCGCCCGCGCCGATCTGGTGGAACGACGAGCCGGCAGCTATTCTTGGCAAGGCGGTCGCCGCGCCGCCCTCCGCCAAGGGGGGAACGACCGCCCGCGCCAAAAGCCGGGGACCGGCCGAGGAGCGGCAGTCGAGCCTGTTCGCCCGGTCGGCCGATCCGTCGGCCACCGCTTCGGCCGGCTCTCCGACGGGCGACTGGCTCGCCGCGCTGTTCGCCTCGCCGGTCTACGCCGAACAGCTCGCGCGCACCGGGCGGCTGGGTCTCGCCGAAGCAACGGTCGCCGGGGCGCTCGAAGCGCTCGCCGAGCGCGGCGGCTCGCTCACCCTGGCGGCGCTCGCCCGCCGGCTGGAGGTCTCGGAGGCGCGTGTCCACTTGCTGGTCGCGGCGCTCCAACGGCGGCTCAACGTCGAGGGCTTCGCGGTGCTCGCGGTCGATCCGGCCTCCGAGACGGTCAAGCTCGATCGCGCGCTGCTCGCGGCGCAATTCCTGGGTGAAAACCCGGCCGCCGAGGAGAAGCGATGAGCGCGGGCTTGCCTGCGAGCCGCGAACGGCGCCGCGAGGTGCTCGACGCGTTGCGCCACGGCACCGTGCCGCAGCGCGGGCTCGACCTGCTGGCGGTCGGCCTCGACCGCTTCACGGCGACGATCGACGCCGAGCTGGAAGGGGCGGCCGCCGGAGGGGGCGTGTTCAAAGCGCTGCGCGGCGAGTACGGCAGCGGCAAGACGTTCTTTGCCCGCTGGCTCGCCAAACGCGCGAAGCGGCGCGGCTTCGCGAGCGCAGAGGTGCAGATCTCCGAAACCGAAACTCCGCTCCACCGGCTGGAAACCGTCTACCGCCGGCTGATCGAGCGGCTGTCCACGGCGGCACAAGGGTCGGGCGCTCTGAAAAGCGTGATCGACGGCTGGTTCTTCACGCTGGAGCAAGACGTGCTCTCCGAGGGCAAGATCGCCGAGGGCGACGCGGCCGGGCTGCTCGCCGCCAGCTGCGAGCTGATGGAGCGCCGGCTGGCCGAGATCTCGCGCCAGGCGCCCGCGTTCGCGGCGGCGCTGCGCGCCTATCGAGAGATGCTGGGCAGCGGTCGGCGCGACCTTGCCGAGGGTTTGCTCGCTTGGCTCTCGGGCGAGCCGACGGTCGCCGCCGAGGTCAAACGCGTGGCGAAGATCAAAGGCGAGATCGACCACTTCGGCGCGCTCAGCTTTCTTCAAGGGCTGCTGGTCGTGCTGCGCGACTCGGGGCATCCGGGGCTGGTCCTCGTGCTCGACGAGGTCGAAACGCTCCAACGCGTGCGCGGCGACGTGCGCGACAAAGGGTTGAACGCCCTGCGCCAACTGATCGACGAGATCGACGCCGGCCGGTTTCCCGGTCTCTACGTGCTGATCACCGGCACCCCGGCGTTCTTCGACGGCCCGATGGGGGCGCAGCGGCTGCCGCCGCTCGCGCAACGGCTCGCGGTCGATTTTTCGACCGACGCCCGCTTCGACAACCCGCGGGCGGTGCAGATCCGCCTGCGCAACTTCGACCTCGCGGGGCTTTCGGAGCTGGGGAGGAGCGTACGCGATCTGTTCGCCGACGGCTCGACCGCCGAGGGGCGCGTGCGCAGTTTGGCTTCAGACGACTACCTGTCGCTCCTCGCCCGTGGGATCGCGGGGGAACTCGGCGGCAAGGTCGGCCTGGCACCCCGGTTGTTCTTGAAGAAGCTGGTGGCCGACGTGCTCGACCGGATCGAGCTCTACCCCGATTTCGATCCGCGGGCCTCTTACGCTCTGACGCTCTCGGCCCAGGAGCTGACCCGCGAGGAGGCCGGGGCGCGGGGTGCCTCCGATCCGGACGCGATCGATCTGGAGATCTGAGCCGGTGGCCCCGTTCGACCGGTTGCACCCGGCGCTTCAACATCACATCGTCAACAGCCTCGGCTGGCGCGAGCTGCGGCCGCTCCAAGAGCAGGCGATCGAGCCGATCCTGGCGGGCGAGCATGCGCTGCTCATCGCCCCGACCGCCGGGGGGAAGACCGAGGCCGCCGTTTTCCCGCTCCTTTCGAAGCTCCTCTCCGAGGGGGGGAGCGGCCTTTCGATCCTCTACCTGTGCCCATTGCGCGCGCTGCTCAACAACCTGGAAGCCCGGCTCTCGGGCTATCTCCAGTGGGTCGGCCGACGCGCCGCGCTCTGGCACGGCGACGTGGGAACAGGCGACCGCAAGGCGATCCAGCGCGATCCGCCCGACCTGCTGCTCACGACCCCTGAATCGCTCGAAGTCATGCTCGTCTCGCACGGCATCGACCACGGGTCGCTCTTCTCGAACCTCCGCGCCGTGGTGATCGACGAGCTGCACGCCTTCGCCGCCGACGATCGCGGCTGGCACCTGCTCGCGCTGCTCGAACGGGTGGCGCAGGTGGCAGGGCGCGATCTGCAACGGGTGGGGCTTTCAGCTACGGTCGGCAACCCCGAAGGCCTTTTAGGCTGGCTCGCCGGCTCGTCCCTCGCCCCGCGGCGGGCGATCGCCCCTGGGAGCGCGGCGCCGCTCGACGCCGAAGTAAGGATCGACTACGTCGCCACCCAGGAGAACGCGGCGCAGGTGATCGCGCGGCTCCATCGGGGCGAAAAGCGGCTGGTCTTCTGCGACAGCCGCTCGCGGGTGGAGGATCTCGGCTTTCGCCTCCGCTCGCTGGGGGTTGCGACCCACGTCTCGCACGGCTCGCTCGGGCTCGAGGAACGCCGGGCCGCCGATCGGGCGTTCGCCGAAGGGCGCGATTGCGTGATCGTCTCGACCAGCACCCTGGAACTGGGGATCGACGTCGGCGATCTCGACCGGGTGATCCAGATCGACGCCCCCTCTACGGTCGCGAGCTTCCTTCAACGCCTCGGTCGCACCGGGCGGCGGCCGGGCTCGAAGCGCAACCTGCTGTTTTTGACCACCACCGACGAGACGCTGCTGCGCGCTACGGCGCTCGCACTGCTCTGGCAGGAGGGGTACGTCGAGCCAATCGTGCCGCCACCGCTCCCCTACCCCATCTATGCGCAGCAGATCCTCGCCCTCGCCCACCAGCTCGCCGGGCTTCCCCGGGGGGCCTGGGAGCGGTCGATCGATCGCATGCCGGGCTTTGCGGCGCTCCCCGCGGACGGCCGGCGACAAGTGATTGAGTACCTCTTGAGCGCGGGCTTCCTCCACGAGGATTCCGGGCTCCTGGGACCCGGCCGGAG
Organism: Thermoanaerobaculia bacterium; assembly: GCA_038250865.1. Lineage (GTDB taxonomy): Bacteria > Acidobacteriota > Thermoanaerobaculia > Multivoradales > UBA5704 > DASYKS01. The sequence goes on from JBBSBW010000046.1 coordinate 15,213, forward strand.
TTCGAGCGCCGCTTTCGCGGCAAGGGCTTTCTCGATCTCCTCTCGGTCTTTTCGAGCGCGCCCCTGGTCCGTGTTCTCCACGGCCGCACGGAGCTCGGCGCGGTCGACGACGCAACGTTTCAGCTCCGCCCCGAAGGCGCCACCCTCCTGTTGCTAGGCGGCCGGGGCTGGCGCCTCGTCCACCTCGATTGGGATCGGCGCGAGGCCTACGTCGAGCCTATCGAGCTGCCCGGCCGCTCGCTCTGGCTCGGCACCGGCCTGCCGCTCCGCTTCGCGCTCTGCCAGGCGCAGAAGCGCGTGCTCTTGGGCGCGGGCGATCCCGCCCTCCTCACCCGGCGCGCGGTCCAACAGCTCGAAGAGATCCGCGCCCGCTTCCCCTGGCTCGAAAAGGACGCCACCCTCTTGGAGCCCACGACCCCCGGCCGCGCCCGCTGGTGGACCTTCGCCGGCCTCAAAGCCAACGCCACACTCGCCGACCACCTGGCGAGAAACGGCTGCCCCATCCTCGGCCGCGACAACCTGGCGATCACACTGGACGTGACCCAAGGCATGCCCCTCCTCGAAGCGCTCCGCCCCAGCCCCGAAGAGGCCGAACGCCTCACCCCCCAGAGCCTCGCCGACGACGCGCTCGAATCGCTCAAGTTCGGGTTTTGCACGCCGGAGGACCTGTGCATCGAATCGCTACGGGCACGGCTCGCGGACCCCGCCGCCGTGCGGGCGATTCTGTCGATGACCAAGGTCTTTACGGCGACGGCGACACACTAAGTCAACCGAAACCACCCCCGCCATCCGGCCGAGAATAGTGCCAGGCTCGCTCCCGCGACGAGGCCTTGGCGGCGCCTCGACAGGACCCGGCGACCTTTCGGCACAAACCAAGAGATCCTCAACCCGGGACGCGAACCCCGCTACCGCCCCGAAATCTGTAGTTTTTCCGCGAGTGCTACTATAGGTCCCCAAGACTTGGAGAGTTCCTCTATGGCGGGCTTCGAGCGCTCGACGGCTTTCGCCAACCCTTCTGTAAGTCGCGATGCCTTCTCATCTACTTTTCTCTGCAATTGATCGGATTCTTCAACTACATCGCGACAGCGGCTCCGCTTGAGGGCTCCTAAGATCCGATCCAAGAACCCCTCAACCGGTCTTAAGAGGAACATTCTACAGTCCAGCACTTTGTCTCCTAGAAGAGTCTGCGATGCCTCCTCTACGTCTCGTAAATAATCGGCTGTGTCATCTAGTGACGATGCAACCTCCGAGAAGGCTTCGCTCAGAGAATGATCAGTGCGAATTGATCGCAGTGTCTGAGCAGTAATTCTAAACGCGCTAGCCTGTTTGCGCATGTATACCTGGAATCGCAGCCTTTGAGTACGATTTCTTTCTATCTGTCGGCTCTCCCAGGCTTCAGTTTCTGCCTCGTTCATCATTAGCATTGGCGAGTCCTCAGCCATAGCGGCTTGAGTCTCCCGAGAACTAGCTTCAAGAGTAGCAGTGTCTTGAAGTACCGGTACCAAGTTATCGATCGTTATAAGGCAGATGACTTGAGCCTCAAGGGCCTCTCGGTACTCATAGTCGGGGAAATCTTCAAGAATACGAATAAGGATGGCGAAGCTCTCGCTTCCTGCCAGCGGCGACCAAACAAGCGGCGACGTTGCGGAGGTATTTTTAACTGAATCTGCGAGCGCCGAGAGCGCTTGAGCGTGAAGCCAAAAAGGCAGCAGTGTGCGAGCCCTCTCTCCTGCCTTGGTATTTGGATATTTGAGAAGCGCGTCCTCAAGCTCTTTAATGGCGGTAGTGCGATTTGCCTGAAAGAGGCTTTCTGCCTGCGCGACCTTCTCAGCAGCGCCCTCTTCATTGGAGCTACAAGCGAGCAGCACGATACAGAGTGCAATGAGAAGATTTAGACTCAGGCGCATCAATCGCACCTCCGAAGGAGCAGTGCTGTGCCACGATCCGAAGATTCCATCAGATAGTCTATTATTCGTTGGAGTACATTTGTTGGCACGCCAGGCAGTTCATTCGCGGCAGTCCGATCTGCCAGCGTCTCGTGGTCAGCGGAGATTTCCACTTCTTTCCTCGTCCTTGTAATCGAAGTCCGCAACCTGGATGCAGTGTTCATTGAATCCAATAACCTAAGCATGTCGACCAAAGTGAGAATATTGCCAATTGCTCTTGCGTTGCGTGAGAGCTCGCCATCTCCAACCTCTAAGGCCGAGAGGGATATGTCAAGGAGGTCAGGCAGCAGAAGGTCATGAAGAAGTTTGTTGCGTTTTTCAGTTGTGAGGTCTAAGTTGTGAGCCAGTTCATCAATGCGATTCCGGGCAAGGCGCAGAGCTTCACGGTGTTCAACTCGGTGACCAAGAATGCTGTAGCGCTCCAGAAAAATACTTCCTGAGTCGAGAAGTCCAAATGATTCTCCAGCGTTCCGCGCACTAGAGAAATGAAAATAAGCGCGATCATAATCATTGCGAACCCAGGAGGAGAGACCCAGAAGAGTTTGGCGGGTGGATTCAGATTCTCGGTCGGCCGCGATGAGTTTGAGAGCGGAAGAGGGGTAGCCGACTCCAGTCCCCGTGGCTAAGATAGATCGAAGTAAGACTGATCGACTGTCTTGGCACTCGGTTGCTGAGCGACCAAGAAGTATCATTGCTCGAGTGTAGCCTGAGTGTCTTGAGAGAAGTTGTTGAAGGGGCGTCGTCTTAAAGAGATCCTCAATGGCAAAGCGGTAGAGACCACAGGCGCAAGCTCGATCGGAGTCAAGTTCGAGCCCGGTAGCAAGAAAGAGTGCGTTCTCGCCAGATAGGAGAGTAAGGCGCTCCGGGGAGTAAGCGACCAAGGAACGCGCTTCGTTCGACGGAATGTCGTAGCCCCGAAGACGGAGGGAGTTGAGGGAGGAATTTAGATCGGCTCGCTGATTTGTTTGGAAGGCGATTTGAGCTGACTCGATTGCTTGCTGTGGATGCAGCGCCTCTTGAGGTTGGGCGCCACCGCACGAAGCCAGGGCAAGGGGTGCGGCGGACAGGAAAAAACAAAGATGGCGCCGGGTGCGCATATCGGTAACCCTCAATGTCTTAAGCGTTTTCTGTACCCGGATTCTAGCAGGGCGAGAATTGCTTGTGTCGAAGCAAATAGGCGGTTGTAATCGAACTCCCCCCGTCCTCTCAAGAGTCCCTCCCCAGAACACGCGCACAGAGTACCCCACGACCACCAGCACGGCCACGAGCAACACAACACCGACGGCAAGCTCGCAGTCCGGCTGATCTAGTCTCTCTCGGATGAGGGGCAGTTCGGCTCATGGATTCCTCCGAGTTGAAGTCTGAATTTTACCGCGGGTAACGTCAAAACCACCCCGCCACCCACCCGAGAGAAGAGCCCGTCTCGTTTCGCGAAGAGGCCCTGAAGGGCTTTTCAGGTGGGAAGGCGAAGCGGGGATGGACCTCGCGATCGGACTTCCTGCCGGGAGTGACGCTGCTCGGCGGCCGGGGCTGGCGCCTCGTCCACCTCGATTGGGATCGGCGCGAGGCTTACGTCGAGCCGATCGAGCTGCCCGGCCGCTCGCTCTGGCTCGGCACCGGCCTGCCGCTCCGCTTCGCGCTCTGCCAGGCGCAGAAGCGCGTGCTCTTAGGCGCGGGCGATCCCGCCCTCCTCACCCGGCGCGCGGTCCAACAGCTCGAAGAGATCCGCGCCCGCTTCTCCTGGCTCGAAAAGGACGCCACCCTCTTGGAGCCCACGACCCCAGGCCGCGCCCGCTGGTGGACCTTTGCCGGCCTCAAAGCCAACGCCACCCTCGCCGACCACCTGGCGAGAAACGGCTGCCCCGTCCTCGGCCGCGACAACCTGGCGATCACGCTCGACACGAGCCAAAGCATGCCCCACCTCGAAGCGCTCCGCCCCAGCCCCGACGAGGCCGAACGCCTCACGCCCCAGAGCCTCGCCGACGACGCACTCGAATCGCTCAAGTTCGGGTTTTGCACGCCGGAAGAGCTGTGCGTCGAATCGCTGAGCCGCCGCCTATCGGACCCCGAGGCGGTGGCGGTGGTGGCGGCGGAGAGGGTCGCGCGGGCGAGAGCTTCGGCGGCCTGAGGGTCGAGGCTCACGACCTGGACTGTTCAGCTCGTGCTAACCTGAGCGGGACGTCGCGATCATGCGCCGAAGCTGAACCGCGAGGCGCGAGCCTTGGTCGGTTCTTCGGCTCGGGGAGGGGGAGGGTCATCCCGTGGCTACGCACGACTTCGAGCGGATCTCCGTCGTCAAAAAGAGCGCCGAGGGTCGCCTGCTCGCGATTCCTGGGGTTCATGCGGTCGGTCTCGGCGCGAAAAATACCGGGGGCCGGCGCACCCGCGAACCCGCGGTCGTGGTCTTCGTGAGCCAAAAGAAGCCCGCTGCGACGCTCCTGGCTCACGAGATCGTCCCCACCGAAATCGACGGCGTGAAAACCGACGTTTGGGAATCCCCTCCCCCGCGCTTGCTTTCCGACACCAAGACCTATCGACCGCTCGTCGGTGGCTGCCAAATCGAGGGCGGCGGCAGCTTGCCTGCCGGGGGCACATTGGGCTGCATCGCGCGCATCGATGGCCCCGTACCGACGATCGTCGGCATCACCAATCAGCATGTCGTCGGCAACCCGCCCGCGATCGCCGCGACCCAGCTCTCCTTCGAGATCGACAATCCTCCCGAAGGCGTCAATGACCTGACCATCACTTTCAAGGGCGCGAATACGCCTCGGACTTTGATCCTCGTCGATTGGGCACTGAGAACCGGCAATGAGCTGGGTCCCAAAAACCGCGCTTTTTATGGCACCCGAAGCAACCAATCGCTCGCTGACATTGCGAGGGGCGTCAAAGATGCCATCGGGTCGCTCGCGGCCGGAATCTCATCCTCCGCCGCAGGCTCAAAAGTGACCCTCGCCGCACTGGATGGTGGCAGATTCGACACCCAAGTTCGCGTGTTCGGACCTCACGCATTTTCCGAACCGGCAGACCTGCGAACCACCGTCGAAGGCAACGACATCACCCTCACCGGAAAGGTCTCCGGCGACTACGGAATATTCACTCATTGGAACGTTGGGGGACTGGTTCCTACCCGCGGCGTCTACACTCGCGTCCGCAAGGGACGCGAGCTCGTGGCGGTCGCGAGCGATATTGTCGCCCGTATCAAGTCACTGGGCCTGCCCGGCATCGATGCAAGCGTCAACGGCGCGAAGGTGTCGATCACCGGCGTGCAGCAAGTCGAGTGCGACGTCAGCTCCGACGAGCGCATTGGCCAAGCGACGGCCTGTTTCTGCTCGGCCTGTTGCGCCTGTTGCGGCAATCTCATCGGCACGGTAAGGGATGCGCGCATCGACCTCGACGTAGCTCTGATCGAACTCGAAGCCGGTCTCAAATACCGGGCCGAGATCCAAGACATCGGTGCCGTCAAAGGAACGCGGTCGTACAACATCAGAGATCTCGTTTTGGAAACGCCGATCTTGGTCCGAAAGCGGGGTGCCAAAACAGGACTTTCCGTCGGCTGGTTATCTGCCATTGATGTCGTCGGGGACGTCGAAGGGGCCCTGCGGTCCGGCAATCACTACCACCGCTATTTCTCCAACGCGCTGCACGTCTCGATGCTCGACGGCATCCCGTTCTGCGAACCCGGCGACTCGGGGTCCGCTGCGGTCAACCAAGCCAATGAAGTCATCGGGATTCTGTTTGGAGGGAGCCCCGAGGCATTCGTCACGCCGATCGCACAAATCGAGAACGCTTTCGATCTGGTGGTCGAGAGGGCGGGTGCCGTCGGGGCGACCAGCACCGTACCTGCTACCCAGGGGCATCATTCCTTTGCGGCCGTCCAAACGGAGCCGATCTTCGTCCATCAGCTGCGCGCCATGGAGGCTGAACTCACGGCGACAGCCTCGGGCCGTGAACTCGCCGACGTGGGCCGACGCAATGCCGGCGAAGTGGTCCGGCTCGTCAATCACAATCGCCGCGTCGGTACGGTGTGGCGAAGGAATGGCGGGCCGGAGCTTGTGCAGGCGGCCTTCACTCTCGCGCAGAGCGACGAGAAGCATCTGCCCCCGCTGATCAACGGGCGGCCCCTCGTCGATTGCCTGCGGAGAATGCAGGAAATCCTCGTGCGTTACGGCAGCGCTCAACTCGTGGCCGACCTGCGTCAATTCGGGCCCCGGATCCTCGCTTTGACGAAACTCGACTATCCGCAGCTCCTCGCTGCGCTCGAAGCCGTTCCGGAGTAAGCGCGATGGCATCGAGTCCTGGAACGCTTGAAGCATTGGCCCGGCAGCTCGGGCTTGCGCTGCAGCCGCTCCAGGATGAACTCGCTCCGGAGCACGTGCTACAACGCATCGCGGAGATGGGGCTCGCGCTACCGCCGACGGTGCTGGCGAACGGCGGATTCTCGGCCGCTCTGAACCAGGCTTCAAACGCCGCGGGCGCCCTATCCTCCCTGATCACAAAGCTTAACGACCGCATCCAGAACGGTGACGACCCTGGCATCGTCGCGACCGGCGCACAGCTCGCCCAGCAGATCGGAGCGACCCTCACGTCGCTCAAAGCCATCGGCCCGGCGCTCCAAGCCGCCGGCCCGTTGCCCGGGGTGACCGGTGCCGAACTTGCGAGCTTTGCCGATGCGCTGCCGGGCCGGTGGCTCGGCCGGCGCGTGATTTCGTTTCTCGCAGATCTGCAACCTTCGATCGTCGGGATCGGGAATCTCCTCGGCCTCCTCGATCGCGTGCGGCAACCCGGCATAGCGGGAGATCCCGTGCATCCCCCCTTCGTTCTCGAACGGCTGCAACTGTCGAGACTCGGCGAGGTGCTTCAATCGCCCAAGGCGATTCTCAAAGCGCTGTACGGCTGGGGTGAGCCGGGATTCGACGGCTCGCTGCTGATGCCGCGACTGGCGACCTCCCTGTCGTTGCTGGGCCTCCCGGTGCACGTCGATGCGACGGGCAAGGCGCTCGAATCGGGATTCATGGCGATCAAGGTGATTCCCGGAGCGCCTCCTGGACTCTCCGCGACTCTGGCTGCACCCATCCTGTCCGGCATCGAGGTCACCCTGCCGCTCACGCCCACCTGGTCCGCACACGCCTGGGCGCAAGGAGTGTTTGCCGCGGGTCTGCAAATCGATGTCACCCCTCCCTCCCGGGTGACGATGCGGCCGAATCCGCCGGGCGGCCCGCTCAACGGAGAGCTTGGCGTCGATCTGATCGCCCGAAGCCCCGACCCCAAGAGTTCTCTGGTGTTGCTCGGCCAGACCGGCGGAAGCCGTCTGCAGATGACGTCTCTGACGCTTGGCGTGGGGATGCCGGTGAAATGGAATGTCGGCTTGGGCGCCGCCACCGCGGAGCCCACCGCCCAGATGGAGGTCCGCGGCGGCAAGGCCGTAATCGACACCTCGAACGCCGACGGCTTCATCGCGAAGATCCTCGGCGGTTTTCCGCTCGAATGCGACTTCGACCTCGGCGCCACTTATTCGATCGGCGAGGGGTTGCGCTTCCGGGGCAGCGGCACCCTCGACATCCAGCTCGTCCAGCACCTCACGCTGGGGCCGGTGGTAGTCAACAACCTGACGCTTTCGCTCGGCATCAAGGGCGATGCCTTTCCGCTGAGCGTCACGGCCGATCTCGAAACCTCCCTCGGCCCTTTGACCGCCGTGGTCCAGGGCCTGGGCTTTGAGGTCGCGATTGCGATCCGGTCGGACAACTCGGGCAATCTCGGCCCGATCGACATCCATCCCGGATTCCGCTCGCCGACCGGTGTCGGTCTCTCCGTCGACGCGGGCGGTTTCAAAGGCGGCGGCTTTCTCTCGATCGATACCGCAAAGGGGGAATACGCGGGCGGTCTGGAGCTGGACTTCCTAGGCATCGTCACGGTCAAGGCGTTCGGCCTCCTGAACACGAAGTTCCCCGACGGCCACCGCGGGTTCGCGCTCGTCATCATCATCTCCGCGGAGTTCCCGCCCATCCAGCTCGGGTTCGGATTCACGCTGGTGGGTGTCGGCGGGCTGCTCGGCCTCAGCCGGACCGTGGACACCGACGCGATGCGCGAGGGCATTCATCAGGGCGCGCTCGACAGCGTGCTCTTCCCGCGCGACATCGTCGCCAACGCGCCGCGCATCGTCAACGACCTGCGCCGGCTGTTCCCGCCGTTCGAGGGGCATTTCCTGGTCGGACCGATGGTGAAGTTCGGCTGGGGAACGCCGACGATCCTCAGCCTCGAATTCGGGCTGATTCTGGAGATTCCCCGGCCGGCTTTCGTGATGATCGGCCGGCTGCGCGCCGGACTGCCGTTCCAGGCCCTGCCGCTGTTCGACATTCGCCTGACTTTTGCGGGCGGCGTCGATTTCGCGGCCGGCCAACTCTGGTTCGACGCGACGCTCCACGACTCGCGGCTCCTCACCTTCGCGCTCACCGGCGACATGGCGGTGCGCCTCTATTGGAAAGAGAACGCCAACTTCATCCTCACCGTCGGCGGCTTCCACCCGTCCTACGTACCGCCGCCGATGGGACTCGGCTCTCTCCAACGCTTAGGGATCACGATCTTCGAGGGCCAGCCGCGCCTCCGGGCAGAGACCTATTTCGCGATCACCTCGAACACCGTGCAGTTCGGCGCGAAAGCGGAGCTGATGTACGGGATCGACATCTTCAACATCTTCGGCTTCATCGCCTTCGACGTCCTGATCCAGTTCGACCCGTTCCGCTTCGTGGCCGAGCTGACGGCGATGCTGGGGGTGCGCACCGGGTCCCACGTGTTGATGGGCATCCGGATCGACGCCGTGGTCGAAGGGCCGAAACCCTGGCATGCCAGAGGCACCGGGCATTTCGAGATCAGCCTGATCATCTCGATCGAATTCGACGTCGACTTCGAGGTGACGGTGGGCGATGGGGCGCACGAGTCGCTGCCGAAGGTCGACGTGCTGCCGCAGCTGGCGGCGGCCTTCGCCGAGCCGAACAACTGGCGCGCCGTCACTCCCAGGGGAACCAACGTCCAGGTCACGCTGCGAGAGTGGACGACGGAGCCCGGCACGGTCATCCTCCATCCGTTCGGCTCGTTGGAGGTGACCGAAAAGCTCGTGCCGCTGAACCTGCCGGTCGACAAGCTCGGCACGCAAAAGATCGGCGACGGCCGCGTGTTCGGCGTCGAGCGCGTGTTGTTGGGCAAGGCGCCGGGCCAGATCGCGCCGCTGCGGGAGCAGTTCGCTCCCGCGCAGTTCATCGAGATGAGCGACGCGCAAAAGCTCTCCAGCCACTCCTTCGAGCGCTACGAGGCGGGCGTCCAGGTGGGCGGCGGCGATGCCGTGAACGCCTCTTACGTCAAGCACCTCCCGCTCGAATACGAGGTCGTCTACATTCCCGAGCATCGAAAGCGGATCACCTTCAAGCTGGCGCAGGCGATCTTCAACGTCTTCCGCGGCAGCGGCGCCGTCGGGCAGTCGCCACTGTCGGCGGCGCAGACGGCGCCCTCCGTCCTCGGCGCGCCGCGGACGCAGGTCGTGGGCGAGCAGTTCGCGGTGGCTTCGACAGTCGACCTCACGCTCCATGGCGAACGGATGGTCTTCCTTTCTGAGGCGGAGGCGCGCGCCGCGATGCGCGACGCCATCGATCGCGATCCCTCGCTCACCCAGACGCTCCAGGTGATTCCGTCATCTCTCGTGAGGGCCGCATGAGCTTCGGCAAGTACTCGTTTCTGCCTTGGCTGCGACGCGGCATCGCGAACCAGCTGGAGCAGCCCGCCGCGACGGCAAGCCGCGCGGAGCTGTCGGTCACGGTGCGCGTCCGCTCGGACATCAAGACGCTCGACCTGACGCCGAAAAAGGTCCAACTGATCGGACCGGGCGACATCCTCGGGGTCAACGCGCAGATGGCCCTTCGGACCGAGCCGCGCCACGGGGTCGCGACCTTCGAGCCGAATTATCTCGCCTACGTCGACTTTTACGACGAGGACTTCGCCTGGCGCTATACGCCCGACCTCCCCGATCTCGCGCGGCATCGGCTCACCCCTTGGATCACCCTGTTGGTCCTCAAAGACGACGAGCTGACGGCGCTCAAAAAGCGGCCGCTCCCGGCGATCGAGCTGACGGCGGCCGCCCACCTCAAGGAGATCCTTCCCCCGGCCGATCAGTTATGGGCCTGGGCGCACGTGCATTTAAACGAGCCCTTAGGCAACGACGGCGCGCCGAACCTCGACCTGCTCGGCTCGCTGCTGCGGCGCAATCCCGACCTGGGGTACTGCCGCCTCCTCTCGCCGCGCCGGCTCGACCCCAACACCCGGTATCGTGCGTTCGTCATCCCGACGTTTGAGGTCGGCCGGCTGGCCGCCCTCGGCGAGCCGGTGCCCGACAACGTGCCCGGGCTGAAGATCGCCTGGGAGACCTCTCGCACCTTCCCGGTCTATTTCCAGTGGAGTTTCGGCACCGGAGAGGCCGGCGACTTCGAGGATCTGGTCGAGGCTCTGGTTCCCCGCGACATCGACGAGCGCGTCGGCCTGCGGAAGATGGACGTGCAGCAGCCCGGATTTCACCTAGCTCCTCCGACCGGGCAGCCGGGCAACGTCGTCGGTCTCGAAGGCGTTCTCCTCGCACCCACCACCAAGCACGTGCCGGTCGACCCCGCCTGCGACCTGCCCGCGACCCTCGCCGTCGAGGTCAACCGCCCGGCCGAGGCGGAGGCCACGGGCCTTCCCGGTGCCGCCCCTGACTCCGACGCCGAAGACCCGCTGATCAGCATCCCGCTCTACGGCCGGTGGCACGCCATGGTGAACCGCGTGCAGCCGTTTCCGGAGCACCGGGTCTGGATCGACGAGCTGAACACCGATCCGCGCTTTCGCGCCGTCGCGGGCATGGGCACCAAAGTCATCCAGGCGAACCAGGAGAGCTACATGAAGCTCGCCTGGGAACAGATCGGCGACGTCCTCTCCCTGAACCGCAAGATCGCGTTTCTGCAACTCGCCGTCAAAGCGAGCGACGCGCTGTACGCGAAGAGCCTCGTCCCCTTAGCGACCGAGAGCGCGCTCGCCATCGCGGCGCCGGTGATGCGAAAAGTCCTGGGCAGCCCGGTGACCGTGCACACGCTGGTGCAGGCAAGTCGCCTTCCCCGCGCGGCGCTCTCCGGCGCGATGCGCAAGCAACTACGCCCGCGCGGGCAACTGGCGCGGCGCGCGTTCGGCGGCGCGGACGGCGTTAGCGCAGTGGGAACGCCGCGAGGCGACGCGCAGCCGCTCGCGACCCTCATCGCGGGTTTGAACGCGGGAACACTCACCGCCGCGCCGCCGCGGCCGGCGCCGGCCGGCGCGACGTACGAGAGCACGCTTCAATCCGTCGCCGCGCGGTATCCCGATTGGCTTCGCTTCCTCGCGTCGAATCGCCTGGCGTTCTTTCTGCTTGTGCTCGCGCTGCTCGCTCTTCTCGTTCTCCTCGTCGCAGCGACCGCCGCCGCACCCGTGGTGACCGCTCTCGCACTCGCGGGCGCCGCCGCCTCGGCGGTCGCCTACGGCAAGCTCGGCCCGATCGCGAAGGCGATCGCAACCGTCGATGCGTTCCAGCCGCAGGCGCTGACACCGGAGGCCATTGCGGCGTTGCCTGAAAACGACGCCTTCGTGCTGCCCGCCGCCGATTCCGCGGCACCCTCGACACCCTCGACCGGCGGACCCGACTCGCCGCAAGGAGCGAAGTTCCGCCAGGCGGCGCTACGGTTCAACGCGCTCCTCGCCGACCGTCCGGCGCCGCTCGTCGCCCGCGAGCCTCTGGTGCTCGCGTCCGTGCACGCAAAAATGATGCAGGCGTTGCAACCGGCGCCCGCGTTCGGCGCCCGCCACTCAGGCAGGCTGTCGGTAGCGCGCGAGTCCTTCTCTCTCTACATCGCCGGCTATCACGACGCCGTGCCCAAGCCCGCGGAGCCCCGCTTCGTTCCGGTGATGGCCTACCCGGACATCAAGCTCCCAATGTACCGGCCGCTCAAAGATCTCCAGAAGGACAACTTCGTCCCCAACCTCCATCTGGTGCCGCCGGACACGATTTCGCTCATGCTCACCAACCCGCCGGTGATCGAGTCCTACATGGTCGGCCTCAACCACGAGTTCGCCCGCGAGCTGCTCTGGCGCGAGTATCCGACGGATCAGCGCCCTAGCACCTTCCGGCAGTTCTGGGACGCGTCGCACTACGTCCCCACCGAGAAGCTCTCCGCCGAAGAGCTGGCGGAGAAGATCCGCGACATCCGGCGCCTTCACGAATGGCCGGCCGAAACCCCCCTCGGCACGCACCTCAACCGCGTGCCGCCGGACGGCAGGCCGCGCGTCGTCCTGGTCATTCGCGGCGAGCTGCTGAAGCGTTACCCCAACACCATCCTCTACGCCCAGAAGGCGCGCTGGGGAGATCCTCCCGACCACCAGGACCACCTGCTGCTCTACGACCAGACCGGAGAGAAGGCCGATCCCGAGATCGCCGATCCGCACTTCCGGTACCCGATGTTCCGCGCCCAGGTCGAGCCGGACCTCTATTTCGTCGGCTTCGACCTGCTGCTCGACGAGGTGCGCGGCGACCCCGCCCTCGAAGAGACCGCCGCGTCGCGCGCCCGCACCGATCCGAACCGCCTCGGCTGGTTCTTCGTTCTCCAGGAGGCCGTGGGCGAGCCGCGTTTCGGGCTCGACGAGCATGCCGTCACGTCGACGGACGACGCGAAAACGCCGAAGTGGGACAACCTGTCGTGGGAGAATCTGGGGCCTGCCGTGAAGATCATCGACCTCGCGAAACCGTTCGCCAGCGAGCCGCCCCACCCCGAGGTGACCGATGGAGCGAGCTGGAACAGCCATGCCGCCGACATGGCCTTCATCCTCTATCAGAAGCCCGTGCTGGTGGCGATTCACGCCCGGGACATGCTGAAAAATCTCAAGGCGCCGGTGTAAGGGTCCCCCATGGCTGAGACCCAAGAACTCACCGAGATCCATCGCGCCGCCGCGGCCGCTCGCGAGGTGCGGGACGCCGCGCGCGCCGGCCTGCGCAAAAGCGCGCTGCGCCTTCAGAGCGTCGAGCGCGAATTGGCGGACCTGCGCCGCCGGACCACCCGGGACCCGCAGGACCCGGGCGCCCGCGCCGTCGCCGACCTCGAACGCGAACGAGCCGCCCTAAGCGAGAGCGTGAACGTGGATCGGCGCGGCCTCGCCGCCGGCCGCGAGCGGGTGAGCGCCGCGCTCCAGCCGTTGTTCCTCGACCCCGAGCTGCGGGTCGCCCAGCTCGACGACGCGACGCCCTTCGTCCTCTTTCCGGTGCGCATCGAGACCAAGTTCGCCGGCTCGGAAAACGGCGCCGAGCTTCGCGTGCGCATCTTCCCCGACGACATCGCGGTCGCTCATCACGAGAAGGCGCTCACGGCCGGCGAACGAGACATGGGCGAGAGCTACTGGCGATCCCGCGCGCTCGCCAACGCCGCGGCCACGGCGGAAGAGCGCGAAGCACAGCAGCGCGGCGCGTGGAACGCGATCGCCTCGCGCTATGGCGCCTATCGCACCGGCTGGATTACGAAATCGACCCAACCGGACGATTGGTCCGATGCGGCGATCGATCCCACCGCGTTGGCGTTTCCGGTGCTGGAGACGAAGCCTCTCGGCTGGAGCGACACGCCGCGATCTCCGGTGATGCCGGACCGGTTCGCGGTCGTGCTCGAACGCGGGAAGGACTCGCGCACCGTATGGGGCAACCTCGTGCCCGACGATCTGCCGCTGGGGCCCGATCCGCTTCAGACCGAGGGCTTCTTGACGCGCGACGAGACGACCCACCGGCTGAAGATCTCAGACGACCTGCGCTGGCTGATCGACTTCGCCCAGGCCGAGGCGGTAGGGATGGGCGTGCGGATTCCGCTCACCCGAGTCGAGAGCACGGAGGGCTTCAGCCGGATTCTCGTCATCGGCCTCCGGTTCTCCACCGATCGCGCCGGCAGCGCGAGTCTGGTCTCTCGGCTCTTCGAAAGCCACCGCTACAGCCAGGGCGTGTCGATCGTGCCGCAGGGGACGCCGACCAACAACACCGACGACGCGCAGTCGGGGCTCAGGACGCCGGGCGAGAGCGTCGACGATACCTACCTGCTGGAGCACGATCCGAAACCGTTTCCGACTTCGACCGAGCCGATGCGCCGATTGGACGGCGAGCGCCTGGCCGATGCCCTCGGCCTGCCGCTCGATCTGGTGAGCACGCTGCCGAACGCGCACGGCGCGGACATCGCCGAATCGGTGGCGATGAACCGCGCGCTCTGGAGCGGCACGCTGGGAAATTTCCTCGCGGAGATGCTCGAAGGCGCGTTCTCGGCCGCCGACGTCCGTCGGGTACAAGCCTTTCTGACCGAACTCGTCCACGGCCGCGGGCTGGTCCCCGCGCTGCGCGTCGGCTCGCAGCCCTACGGCGTCGTGATCACCAGCTTCTTCGACGACTGGACGTGGAGCGAGATCGAGCGGGGCGACGACGGCGATTTCTGGGATCGGCTGCAAACTCAACTCGGCGTCCTGCGGGAGCATTGGACGCGCGTCGCCAAGTCGGACGTGCGGTTCGTCGGCAAGCGGGATGGCAGCGGCAAGCTGCTCGATCCGTTCGAGACCCTGATCGACATCGTCGGCCTACAAGCCAGCTCGGTCGAATTCGAGTCGCGCACCGGCGTGCCCGACTCCTACTTGAAGGCGCTCGCGTCGTACGCCGGCAACGATCCGGATCTCGTCAAGAATTGGATCGACAACGCGAAGAACAGCCGCACCATCGATCTCACCAACGCCCATCTCCCGCGGAGCGCTAAGGCGGCCCTGCCGCGCGTGCTCTTCCTCGAAAAAGCGGAGAGAGTGACCTCTCCAATCATCGATGGCGATCCGGCCGTTCCGCTGTCGGAGACGCGGACGATCCGCCCCTACGACGGCGTGCCCGCGCACAACTACATCTCCTGGCTCGCCAGCGCGTCGAGCGCCGATCTTGCGAACCAGAACTTCCCAGGCGCCGACGGCAAGCTCGTGCCGCCGCCCACCGCGCTGCTCTACAAGCTGCTCCGCGTCTCGACCCTCGCCGAGCTTTACACCTCGAGCCGCTTCCTCACCGAACGCGCGCGCGCCGACGTGTTCGTTGGGATCGCGATTGCCGGCGACACCGCGAACATCGCCGAGCCTGCCTTGATGCCCGCTCATTTCGCCCTCGTCGACACGGCGAAGATCGGACTGACGACGGCCAGCCTGTCGACCGGCGATTACCTTCTCGACCATGCGCGGGCGACGACGCCGATTGTGCAAAAGCCGCCGGAGGCGGCGGCGCTCGCCGCGCTCACGGAGGCATTGACCCTGTTGGCGGACCTGCCGACGGCGCGGCTGGAGCGGCTGCTCGCCGAGCACCTCGACGTCGTGTCGTACCGCCTCGACGCCTGGCTGACGGGCCTGTTCGCCCGCCGCCTCGCGTACCAGCGGCGGCGCCAGCAGACGCCCGGAACCCACCTGGGCGCCTACGGCTGGGTCGAGGACGTGCGGCCGGCAAAGGATCGCAAGACGCTCCCCGCCGCGCAGATTCCCGCCGAGCTGCAACCGGCGATCGACGGCCCGGTCGTCACCTACGCGAACAACGGCGGCTTCGTCCAGGCGCCGTCGCTGACCCACGCGGTCACCGCCGCCGTGCTGCGCAACGCGTACCTGACTCACGCCGAGGACACCGAGGATACTGGGGACACCAAGGACGGCAAGGCGCGCCGCATGGCGGTCAACCTGTCGTCCGCCCGCGTGCGCCTGGCGCTCTCCTACATCGAGGGACTCCAGAACGGGCAGGAACTCGGCGCGCTGCTCGGCTATCAGCTCGAACGCGGGCTGCACGAGCGGCATCCGGGCGTCGAGCTCGACCGCTTCGTCTATGTCCTGCGCGAGCGGTTCCCGCTGATCTCGAAGAAGCTGACCTCGGCGCCGGACGGCACAGCGGCCGAGGTGATCGAAGCGCGAAACGTCATCAACGGCTACGACCTGCTCGATTTCGTCAAAGCCAAGGAGTATCCCTACGAACTCGTCGGCCTGCCGCCCGCGAAGGGAACCGCCACGGACGTCGAACGGGCGACCGCCATCGCGAAGGAGGTGGACCGGCTGCGCGACGCCATGGACGCCATCGCCGATCTCCTGCTCGCCGAAAGCGTTCACCAGGTCGTGCAGGGCAACTACGCCCGCGCCCGCGGCGCCGTCCAGGCTCTCACCGACGGCGAGCAGCCGCCGCTTCCCGAGGTTGTGCAGACGCCGCGCATGGGCCAATCCCTCACCCATCGCGTCGCGCTGTTCCTGGATCCGGCGGCGGTCGCGGGCTGGCTCCCCTCGCTCCCGACGCCCCTGACCCTCACCCCGCGCGCGGCGGCGAACGCGCCTCTCAACCATTGGCTCTCGACCGTGCTCCCCCCCGCGGCGGACATCCAGTGGCGGATCACTCTAGGCGGCGGCGCGCCGGAGTCTTTAAGCGTCGCCTCGCTCGGTCTCGAACCGATAGACCTGGTGCTGATGAGCGGCGAGCGACTCGGGGATTTCACCAGCCCGCTCGAACAGCTGCTGATCCGCGATTTCCGCCTCGCGCGCGGCGTCGCGGACGACGTCGCGACGTTCGCCTTCGAGAAGACCGACCCGGCGATCCCCGACGCGAAATCGCTGGTGTTCGATCCCAACCGCGCGCAGCCCGGCAAGCCTTCGCTGGGCAGCCTGCTGCCGCTGCTCAAGGCGCTTCGGCGCCTCGTCACCGGCGCGCGGCCTTTGGGTGCGATCGATCTGATGCGCCCCACCGAAGCGCAGCACGCGCACCCCGAAAATCCGAACGGCACGGACGGAGCCGCCGCGCCTTTCCAGGATCTGGCCGAGTTGAAAAGTCGCCTCGAAGCCGCGCACGCCGGGCTTACCGCCTTACACGCGCAGTTGCAGTCGCGGGTCGCCGCCCTTGACCCCCTCGCCGAGGCGCTCGAAAACGATCCGGATCTCGCAGTGCAGCCGGCGTGGAGCGCGCTGGTGCCGCAGCTGCGTGTGATTCTCCGCGGTCTCATTTTGTTCGGCATGCCGGAGGCCTTGCCCTCCGACGGGCTCGCCCTCACCCGCGCATCGGTTCGCACGGACTTCGCGCAAGCCGCGAGTGTTCTGCACCTCGTCAAGGAGAAGCTCGCCCGGTCCCGCGAGCTTCTCGACATGGCGTTTCCCGCGCCCCCGCCGGGAGACCCCGCGGTCGTGGCCCGGGCGATGGGCGCGCGGGTGGCGGCCCGGATGGACGCCTATTCCGAAGCCGCGCGACTGTTGCTCGGTGCCGACTACGTTCCGGTGCCGCTGTTCGCCGCTCACGCCGAAAGCGTGCCGGAGCTCACCCAAGCGGCCGCCGTTCCGGTCGAGACCGATGCGCTGGCGATCGAGTCGTGGCAGCAGTTGATCGCCCACGTCCGGCCGGTCCTCCAAGCGTGGGATCTCCTCGCGAGCTATCGGGATTGGCTGGGCGCACCGCCCCTCGACCTCGTGCCGCTCCAGCTGCCGGTGGCGCCGGGGGCGAAATGGATCGGCGGCCCCTACGGCGACACGGTGAGCGCCGCCGACGTGGTGTCGATCGCGATCCACCCGCTGCCCGCGAGCTTCGCCTCCCCGATGGCGGGCTTGCTGATCGACGAATGGACGGAGCTGGTGCCGTCGCCAAACGAGACCACCGGCATCGCCATGCACGTCAATCGGCCGAACGCCGTGGCACCGCAGGTGCTGCTCGTCGCAGTGGCGCCACGGCAAACGGGCCAATGGGCTTTTTCCGATCTCGTCGCGATTCTCCATGACACGCTGGACCGCGCGCGGCTCCGCGCCGTCGAGCCCGACGACATCGGCTCGCCCTATTTCCAGGCGCTGCCGCCGATCGTGGCCGCGTTCGACGATTCGATGCTGATTGCGGCGGCGAAGTTTTCAGGTGTCGCGGCTCTCAAGGTCGAACGCTGAAGGCCGAACCGGGAAGGAACGCTCCGATGGCGAAGTCTCAAATCGAAAACGCGATTGGCTTGATGCACGCCGACGTGAGGTTCCCGCCGGCGATCGTCGGCTGGAACCGCCTGGAGGGCCGGCCGCGGACGGCGCAGTTCGATCGCGCGCTCCGCGCCGAAGCGCGCGACGCCTTGTGGTTTCTCACCCGCCAGTGGCAGTTCGGCGAGTTCAAGGGGGAAGACGCCGGCTCGCCGGTCGAGGTTCGTACCGCCGTGCGGGTCGATCCGCTCCAGCACTATGCCGTCCACGGTCAGGGCGCGGTCGCCTATGACCCGGAGGTGGCGCTCGAAGCGCACGTCGAGCGCGAACGGGTCGATTTCGATCTGGTCCTCCATTCCCAAGTCACGCGAACGTTCTGGCGTTTGATCGACGCCGTCGTAAAGACGCAGCCGACGATCAAGGCGATGTATCTAGCGAGCTACCCTCTCCTGGCGGTCGCAGGTGTCGCCGACCCCGACGGGGAGCACGCGCTCCAAATCGGCCTCACCCGCACGCTGGATGCCGAGCACCTGCTCGCCGAGACTGCGGGCGCCGCGCACGACGCAAGGGTCGACGGATTCGCGGTCCCG
This sequence comes from Thermoanaerobaculia bacterium, assembly GCA_038250865.1. GTDB lineage: Bacteria > Acidobacteriota > Thermoanaerobaculia > Multivoradales > UBA5704 > DASYKS01. Next base: position 33,742 of record JBBSBW010000046.1, read on the forward strand.
GCCGGCGAAAAGGCTCTCCTCAAGCAGGCGGGGCGCGACCTGCGCGCCTGGTTCTTCGCCCAGTTCAGTCAGCCAGGCAGCGACTCCAGCGATCCCGGGGCTCCCGGCGATCCCGGCACTTCAAGCGATGACGCCTGGAGCGCGCGGTTCCTCGAATACCAGTTCGCGGTCGCGACCGACACGGCCGACCGCGGCCAGAGCGTGCTGCTCGCGGACCAGTACGCGAACGGGCACCTCGACTGGTTTGCCTTCGACGTCGACGCCGCGCCCGGAGCGGCGCTCGCCCGCAAGGATGGTGGCGCCGCGGTGCCGACTCCTGCCAACGTCACGCCCCTTTCGTTCATCCCCGCTCCCGTCTCTTTCGGCGGCATGCCCAGCCACCGCTATTGGGAGATGGAAAGCCGTCAGATCGAATTCGCCGACATCGACGCCCACACGACCGACGTGGCGAAGCTCCTGCTGACGGAATTCGCCCTGGTCTACGGCAACGACTGGTGCATCATCCCGTACGAGCTGCCGACCGGATCGCTCAGCGAGGTGGTGGGCATGCTGGTCACCGACGACTTCCAGGAGCAATCGCTGCTCCTGCCGGCCGGCCACGGGCTCGACGACCGCTGGCAGCGCTGGTCGATGTTCACGATGAGCCGCTCGCCCTCGGGCGGCGAGGCGGACACGCGGTTCTTCCTGCCGCCGGCCGTCGCGAAGCTGCTAGAGGCCGCGCCGCTCGAAAAGGTCCACTTCCTGCGCGACGAGATGGCCAACATGGCCTGGGCCGTCGAGCGGCTGGTGCCGTCCCGGCTCGGCACCGGAATCGATGGCTACGCCGTCGCCGCGCGCGAGGCCGGCAAAGTCCCGCCCCCGCCGCCGCTCGATCCCACCCCCGCGCCGGTGCGCTACGTCCTCGGCACCGACGTTCCGTACAACTGGATTCCCTTCATCCCCGTCCACGTTCCCGGCAGCAATCGCTCGGTCCAGCTCCAGCGAGCGCGCATGCCCGAGGTGCCGGGAACCACCCGCGCGCCCCAAACCCGCATCCTCGCCGTGAAGACGCCCTACACCGTCAACGAAGAGGAAGTACCCCGCTCCGGCAAGCTGGTGACCCGCGGCTACCAGCGGGCGCGCTGGCTGAACGGAACGACCCTGACCTGGATCGGCCGCCGCGTCACGACCGGACGAGGCGAGGGTTCGAGCGGCCTCGCGTTCGATCAGGTCAAGGACGTACCGCCGGGCGACGGTTGAACCAGAGGGTCTTGTTGCGGCAGGGAGGAAAGGCCTATAAGAGCCCCCTGCGATCCGATTGAGCTTCAAGGCCGCCAGTTCCAGCGCGTTGGCGCTCTCCCCGGTCTCTCATACAATAGACACCCGCTTATGAAAAAAAGATCCGAGGGGGACGGTCTAGACGAGAAGTTCGCTCGCCTCACAGAGGAGTTCTACACCCGAGTGAGAAAGTTGGTGACTCGGTTCGCCCGTACCGAGGAGGACCGCGACGATCTAACCCAGGAAGTTTTCCTGAACCTCTATAAGGGTTTAAGTGGCTTCCGGGGCGATTCGAGCCTAGGTACCTGGGTCTACCGGGTCGCCTGGACTACATGTGTAGCATCAGCGACCCGGATCAGGACCGAGGCCCGACGCCTCCGGGAGCCTATGCCAGCCAACCAAGGCGAGCGGTCCGCTGAGGAGGAGGAGGGGCGTTTCGGTGTCATCCCTGCTAGTCAACTCGAGACGGCAAACGCCAAGGCGCGCTCTCTTGCCCTTCACCAAGCGATCGCCGAGCTTCCCAACGAAATGAGGCGAGTTGTGCTGATGCGCCTTCAAGACCATAAGTACAATGAGATCGCCACGATTTTGCAGCGCTCAGAGGAGACCGTGAAGAAGCAGCTGTCGCTAGCCAGGGCTAGACTCCGCGCTGTCCTCGGCGAGGCCTTCCGCGATGAGGACGTCTGAGACCGGGAGGAGCATGGTGAAGCCAGAACCACCGCGGCAGGACCACCCGCCGCTTGATCGCCTGATCGAATACCACGAGATGAGACTGGATGATGCCCAGGCTGAGGACATCCGAAACCACCTGTCTTCGTGTGCAGCGTGCGCGGAACAGGTCTTGGACCTAGCTGATTTCAATGCCCCTGCGCATGAGCCTGTTCAAGTCGCGGTCCATCGGGACGCACGCCTTCTCGCTCGAACCATCGTGGGCGAGGAACGAGTTCGACGGTGGCAAGCTCTCTTCGCTATTGCCGCGGGCATCATGGTGGCAACGGTCGGCACCGTCGCCTATAGAGAGCTGGCCCCTTCGGGACGATGGGCACGAGGCACCGAGTTCGCGCTCGCGAGCGTCTATCCAGAAAGCGAATCGCGCTTCCGTGGCAAGGAGAACTCCATAACTCTCGCCGAGAACCTTTCTTCTTTGGGGCTCATTCTCAATCTCGTCGAACCAGCTGAATGCCAGTCCTTCCGCTATGTAGTTCGAGATTCAACAGCCCGGGTAATTGTGGCGGACAGCGGCATTCGCCCCACACGGCAGGGCCAGTTCCAGATCCTCATACCTGCGCGGAAGCTCGCGACTGGCACCTACGAGATCGAACTCTATGGATTGACGGGCTGTGATCGGAAGCTTGAAACCTTCCGGCTAAAGATTCGGCGTGACCTCTCCCCTTCGGGAACCTGAGATGAAAGGAGCCAAGAGTGTCCTGCCAGCCGTCCTTGCGACGTTGCTCGTGGCCTTGGCCTGCCAGGGGCGAAGGGATCCCAGGGAGCCGGACCTTAGTCTCAAACCTCTGACCGTTTCATCAACCCTCTGCCCTTCGCGCGTCACCGCCAGAACTTCAGCCGCCCTACCTCTCGGCGGCGGACGCGACTTGACGCTCTCACCCGGGAACTTCGATTTCTTCAATGCCGAGCTACGAAAAGGGGACTTCTTGGGAGTACGCGCGAACCAAGGCCGCGTCGACTTAGTCCTTTGTCTCTACAACTCAGAAAACCAGCTCCTCTTACCGGTGGACCGGCCGACCGGAAAAGAGCGCCCAGAGGAACTCGCCTGTTTGGCGCCGGCGGCAGGACGCTTTTCGGTCGGCATTAAAGCCTTCGATGCTGGTGGTCATGGCAGCTACCGCTTGGAAGCAGAGAAAGCGGCCGTCCCCGATCAGATGCTGACTTGGCGAGCTGAGGCTGTAACCGCTACAGCCCTTGCAGAGGTCTGGCAGCGCCAGAGCGAACCGACCGATGCTGCGAAAGCAGAGGATCTCTTCCAGCTTGCACTAGCCCGCTGGCAACTTCTCGGCGACGGGGCAGAAAAGGGAGATGCCCTATACAGACTGGGTTATCTCAAACAGACAATCCAGCGGGACCCGATCGGAGCCCGGAGCGCTCTCGAACGCGCGCTGCCGCTACTTGAAGCGTATGGCGGGAGCCTCGCCAAGGCCCAAGCTCACGCCGAGTTGGGGCAGGCACTACTGAGCCTTGGGCGCGCCCAGGCCAGCTCCGTTCATCTCCGGGCTGCCAGTAATCTCTTTCGCCAGTTGGGGGAGACATCCTCCTACGGCGCGACGCTCAATGAGCTGGCGAGTGCCCATCAGATGTTAGGCGAGTATCAGGAGGCACTCGAAGGGTACGCCGGTGCCATCGAGATCTTCAGATCCCTTGGCGAGCCGAGCAAGGAAGCGGCGGTTCTTCACAACCGAGGTGTCGTCACTTCAATCCTAGGTCGAGATCGAGAAGCAGAGGACGATTTGCTTTCGGCGATGCAGCTATGGCGAGTCGCCCCTCAAAGTCTCGAAGTTCGTGAGGGCACGGTGAGAACTCTGACCTCCCTTGGCAGCATCGATCTGGCGCGAGGCGACACCGAAGCAGCCCTTCGCTACTTTCAGGAGAGCCTGCCGCTTCGCCGCGAGTTAGGAGACGCCGCCGGCGAAGCGATCACGCTTGGCTATATCGGACTTGTCGAACAACGGCTTGGCCGGTTTTCCGACGCCTTGGAACATCATCGTGCTGCAGTGTTCCGGCTCGGCCAGTTGCCGCTGCCCTGCGTTAAAGCAAGGGCCTTGAAGCGACTCGGCGATGCCCTTTACGCAGCAGACGACTTCAATGCTGCCAGAGCCTCGCTACGCGAAGCCCGAAGCGAAGCCAGACAGTGCAACGATCCATTCCTGGAAAGTTCAGTCCTCGCCAGCTCGGCCCAGACGGAGCGCCGCGCTGGCGACCTAGTAATAGCCCTCGAGCATTCTCTCGGCGGCCTCTCGCTCGTCGAGAAACTCCGCGAAGGACCTCAGAGCCCCTTCCTGCGCTCTGCATTTTTCGCAACGATTCAGCGGCACTACGATCTCAGCATCGATCTGCTGATGGATCTCGCCCAACGTGAGCCTAATGCAGGATACGAGAGAAAGGCCTTGGATCTTTTCGAGCGTGATTTGGCCCGCTCCCTTCTCGATCTCGTTCGCCAAGAAGGAGGATCCCTTCGCCGCAACGTACCACCGTCGCTAGTGGCCAGGAAGCGATGGCTCCAAGCTAGCCTCAGGCGGCGACTTCGGGAATTGTCCACAGAGGCGCCCTTCGGTAACGAGGACATCCCGGAGCGTGATGGCCGAATACGAGCCCTTTTGCGCGAGCTGGATGAGATCGAAACGGCGGTTTTCCGCTCAAGCACCGGACCCTCGGGACTCGGAGCCGTTTCACCGCTTTCGGTAGAACAGATCCAACACCAGGTCTTGGATCGTGAAACTCTTGCCCTCTACTACAGGCTGGGCCGTGACCAGAGCTATTTGTGGGCACTGGGCCATGACAGCTTGAAGTCTTTCCGACTACCGGGTCGCGACTATCTAGAAACTCTTGCACGTCGAGCCCATGACTTGCTCGCCAGCGACAGTCAACGAGGCGGAGATGTCCAGCTCGAGCTGACTCTTAAGAGGTTGTCGGAGCTCCTCTTGAAACCCATTGGGCCTCAGATTGGTTCAAAGCGCCTTGTGATCATCTCCGACGGAGATTTGCAGCTCGTTCCGTTTGCCGTACTCCCGTCACCAGCTTCGTCTGACAGACAGGAACCTCTCTTGGTTACCCACGAGATCCTTAATGAACCGTCTCTGTCCGTGGTTGCCGCACTGGAACAAACGAGTCCGGCGCGACAAAGACCAATCAGGCGCCTTGCAATTTTTGCCGATCCGGTCTTTTCGGCACGCGACCCCAGGGTTCAGCGAACGGCAGTCGCGGAAACGCAGGGCCACTCGGCTCCCATCGCGACCTATAGCCGGCTCCCTTTCTCCCGTAGGGAAGCAGAGCAGATCTCTCGCCTGCTGCCCCAAGGTGATGTACACCTGCGGCTCGATTTTGACGCCAGCAGGAAGTACGTTGAAGACGGTTCGCTACGAGACTATGGAGTGCTGCACTTTGCAACCCACAGCGCAGCAAACGGAGAGAACCCGGCCCTGTCCCAGATCGTTCTCTCCCTGGTCGATCCAACGGGTGCCCCTATCGATGGCACACTGCACGCGTACGAGATTCGAGACCTGGATCTCTCGGCGGATCTCGTCGTGTTGAGCTCATGCGATTCCGGCTTGGGTAAGGAAATTCGAGGCGAAGGGGTGGAAGGCCTTCCCTACGCTTTCTTCGACGCTGGCGCGAAGCGTGTAGTGGCCAGCCTGTGGGAGGTCGAAGACGAGGAAACAGCCGTGCTCATGTCACGCTTCTATTCTTCTTACCTCCTTGAAGGACTCTCTCCTGCAGCGGCCCTCAGGAAGGCGCAGATTGAACAATGGAAGGTATCGCCGGCAAGCCACTCTTGGTCGACATTCTTTATCCAAGGTCCTTGGCGGTAGCGGATAGCTTCGGCTCATAACCCACTTTGCCTGCCTCTCCCTCTAAGAGTCCTGGGCTCATTTGAGCACCACCATCAAAGAGGAGTCTGACATGCAACAGCCACCCGTGGACCTTGAACGAGAAGGCGGAAACGAGCCAGGCGAAGACGACGATGATATTGGTAAGCATGGCCCCATTGGCACGAACGCGGTTCATCCAGGAACGATCGAGGGCCAAGACCCTCCCCCCCAGTCTGCCTTGATCGCTTAGATGGTCTCTCACTAAAAGCGATCCCGCCGGCAAAGAAGTATGAGGAACTGCCAGGCGCCCTACAAAGTGAGACCGTTTTCGCTCCAGCGCCGGCTTCCATCAGGACTCGAGATGGAGCCGGCGCCGCGAGCCTAACGGCTCCAAGGCAAATCGAAGCTAAACGAGAAGAAGATCGGATCTAACACTCTCCTCGGAGCCCAGGGCATGCCAAGGTTGCTCTTCCCCAAGGCATCGCCACCGGTAGCCGAAACCATTGCAAAGCGCACCTCTACCTGGCGAGCTCGGGCTCGCTCCATGAACAGCCTGCCGCTCGTAGTCCTGCAAAACCACGCCTGAAGCGTGAGGTGAATCCCCCACATCCGCTCGAGGTAACTCTTGAAGGCGACCTCACCCCAGGATGGAGTCTGCCCTCGCCGGCCGGCCCAGGTTTGAACCTGCGCCTCTGCAGCCATAGCTTGCCACACCGGATCGTCCTTGAGCTCACCACGCAGCCCCGCGGGCAAATCGGCGAGTCGGTCTGCTTTGGAGAAGGCCAGGATCAGCTTCAGCGGTACGGTCAGGGTCGAAGGCTGACTCCGTCGACTCGCATCGATCAAGCGATCCAGGCGCAGATCAAGCACGTCCGTTTCTTCATTGGCTAGATCCGCAAGGCTCAGCAGCCAACAGACTGTTTGAGCACCCGTGTACGCTTCATGGACTGGTGGATGATCCTCCATCTCCATTTCATCTTCCGTCTCGGCCGTTAGATCTGGAGAAAAAAGGGCGTCGCTTCGGTCGCGAAGTGTAAGAGGTCGAGCCCCATACGGCCCGACACGGCGAAGGAGAAGCCGGTACCACTCCTCGGCGTTTCCCTTGCTCGATCGAGGTAACCGTTGGGCTCCGATAGCCTCGTGCAGCCGAACGATTGCCGCCGAAGTCTCCTCATTTTCTGGCCAGCAGGCATACTCTGGCAGGAGAAAGTCGATCCGCCGGAGCGTGTAGAGCAAAGCCCAGATGTAACTGGTCTTGCCGTGGCCGGGGAGGCTCACGACCTCGAGCGAAGGTAGGTAGGCCACAGGCGTAGGCTCCGTTGTTTCAACAGAGTTCTCTTCTGAGCCCCGACTGGCCAGCGCCACATCGTCGTCAATATGAAGTCGACTAGGGACCTGTCCGCCAAAATTGTGCTCGGTCTTGGTAGGCCCGTCGTCTTCCAGCTTCGGACCAAAGAGCCATCGCCATAGTCTTTTCATGAGGGCTCTCCCTTTTCATCATCGTGAAGGTTTGCACTGGCAGCAACTCGTGGGTCGTAGACCATCCGAAATCCGAAAGCGTGATGGCGCTCGCTATCGATCTCTTGTCTCGTAAGCAGGTCTCCCCGCTCTGGCACAAGAAGATTGCCGAAAAACCTGGGATTCGGCTCACCGAGGGCACCCCACCGACCTGGTTCACCGAATTCAAGCCTTACCCACTCCATCGCACCGAGCCGCATCGCGGATAGCACTTCTCCGCCTGGGCGCAGTCCACTCGTAGAGGCGGCATCTCGGAGTGCAAGGTCGAGACGCCCCAGCAGCTCTCGGGCGCGATCGTCCTTGGCCCATCTGGCCGCCGTTGAGAGCAGGTTGAGGTCCGAGTGCGCACGAAGCTCCGCAAAAGCGCCCACCCACTCCGTCTTTGTGGGAAGGCGGTAGCCGCTTCCGCACCAGGCAGCCACTCGTTCGGCTTCACTGGGCAGAAGCCCTGTCGCGAAGGCCTGCCAATAATTGTCGCGCCAAATTCGCCGCGCTGTCGTCCGCGGGTTCAGCTGCAGAACGCTGTCGTACCACCGCCGTTCGAAATGGCCATCGCGGGCATCGCAGAGGAAGTACTCGAGCTGCACCTTGGTCACCGGAAGCACCTGAAGGTAGGCACCGATGCAGTTGACCCACAGCATCGGGAAGCCGAAGCGATCGCTGGTAAAGGGTTCGGGAGCCATCGTCTGTCCTCTCCTTGGACTTCGTTTCGTTTCACGAGACTGCCGATTCAGCGTCCGGTGGTGTGTCGGTCAAGGGCTCGCGCTCGGCGTCGCGATCCATCTGAAAACCGGTTCGATCCGCCAAGTAAGCAGTGATGAGGCGCGGTTCCTGTTTTCCCCCAAATCCTGGAACTTCGAGCCAAGGACGGCTTCTACCTCGACCATTACGGAATTTGTAGCTGTACAGGCGGTCGTACAAAACTGAGCCAATCCAGTCTTCCTCATCTAGCAGCTCGACTTGGGAGAGGACGAGCACGAATGCCACTTTGTCCGGGGTAAGCTGCGGGTTGAGAAATGCGCCAAGGACCCGCGGGTATGCGGTGAACCCAGAGTCAACCTTGACCCATCCATGCTGTTCTTCGTCGGGTACCCATGCAGGTGCCGTCTCCCCGAGCCTGAATACAACCGGCTTGAGACCCACAGGTTGCTTCCTGAGGAGAGTCTCCGCCAGGCTGATGCCGAGTCCGCTCCACGGACTCTCAACCTGCTCCACATCCACAACGATGATGCCGTATCTTTCTCCCTCTCCCAAAGAAGGCATCTCAAGTGGCTTTCCCACAACCGTTGCGTACTTCAGCTGACCCAGGCTGCCTGTAAGGCCGCTCACCGCCCAATCTGAGTCCTCCGCGAATCGCCGTTGGACCTTCAAGAGTCGTGCGAGCGTGGCATCGAACTCCGAGGCCCGCTCCTGAGCGTGTTCTTCCGCCCACCGAACCAGCCGGCTGCGGCCGTTGACCATGCCGCCGCCGAAGAACTTTGCAAGCAACGGGTCTTCCAGCCAGCGTTCGATCGCAGCGAGTACCGCCGCAACGCCGTCACTGTGCCAACGCGACAAGGGTCCGGCGAGCCCACGGAAAAGGCGCTTGACCGTGCGCCGTCGAGGCACCGGCGATGTTGAACTATGTATTCGAAGGAGGGCACGCGCGCCTGCCGCTGCCATCGCGGCCCGCACCGAGGCGCCTGCGTTTGAAGGGTCCTCCGCCTTCAGCCATCGGCGAAGGAGCTTGATGGCCACTTCGAGTTCCGTCGCCGCGAGCAGGAGAATGGCGGCCAATGCGGCACGAGCTTTATCTACACGATTCTCCGCCGTATCCATCTCGGTGAGTTTTTCTGCTTCGAACTCGAGCTGCTGCTCCAACGATGCTGCATCCGTTAGTGGGTAGTCATACCGCCTCAGAAGCCCCCACCAGGCTTGCGGTGGCGCCGTAGCCAAAGCCTGAGCCCATCGTGCTTCGAGCGCCGTTTGGACCTTTCGAAGGTCGCCCGCATCGAGGTCCTTCTCAACCCTAAGAATCTGCGCTCCCCCACAGTCGGGAAAGTCAGTGTTCGCCGCTATGACGAGTACATCGCTCAACCAGCCTCGAACCAAAGCGTCTTCCAAATCCGCTATCGGCTCTCCGGTCAACACCACGAGGAGACGTAGGCCCTTCTTCTCAACAGACATCAGGGCTGGCATCATCAGGCGGTGGGCCGGCGACGGACTCTCCAGCCTCGGAGCGACCAAGCCCGACCGGACAGGCATCGAACTACACTCCCCGAGCCGTGCAATCGTTAAGTCCAGCTGCGAACCAAGAAGCCCCGCCAACTGCCAAGCGGCCCCTCGGCGATTATTAACGCACTGGTCACGCTCCCCACGCTGCTTTTCTGTAGCATCCTTGGGAAGAGGTTTGAGGAAGAAGTCTGGATCGACCACCAGGACCGCGGAGCCGAAGTCCGGGCGATCGATGACAATCCCCTCCATCGCCTGGCACCTGCCGATGAGCGCATGCGCCAGAGATACCGCGTCAGCGTCTGAACTGGTCAGCCAGCACCGAGAAAGTGCTGCCTGAAGGTTTCGGCGTGTCGTACTATCTCCAAAGTTCGCGATCGCGAGGAGATCCACAACAATTGCGGCTCGCCAATCAGGCCAGCGTAGCAACCCCCTGAGCGCACTCATCGAAGCAGTTGTTGCCTTGCTTTGTGATCCGGAAGCAGAGAGCACCGGGCGGACTAGTGTCAAGATTGCGTGATGATCTCTAAATATTGGCGGACGACGGTACTCGCCGAGCTTTTTGAAGGAAAGTTCGCACGCGAAGGACCCTAGGCGCAGCAGGTTCTTCCCACTCCGACCTGAACTTTGCGAATTCTGAAGCCAGTTGACGAGAACCCTTGAGGCCATGCTGCGACTCGCACTCCCGGCTCGCTCGAAGGCAATTGCAACGCTTAAACGTAGATCTCCGCCGGCCCTTCCTGGGTCCGCTACGTGCCTTGCCAAATCTAGTAGGACAGAAAACAATTCCGCCTCGAATGCATCCCAGTCAGAGGGCTCCTCAGCTGAAGCGCGCTGTCGCATAGCCTCCGCATGAACTCGCCAGAGCGCAGACGCCAAGGCCCAGTGCTGGTCCGCTGACCCGGAATCGAAAAGTCGTCTCAATATCCCAAGAACGAGCCCCCTCTTAGGGACTCCATGGCTACGAATGATTTCGGCCAGAGCATATCCGGGGAGGGATCCCAACTGGTTCGCTGCAACGCCATGAAAACGTCCGCGAGCCAATGCCAGCTTTTTGAGAGCATTTGTGAGTGCATTTGAATCGTGAACTCCAAGCCGCCCAAGGGCGGACCCGAGGGCGGAACGGGGGCTAATCGATTCTCCAGGCCCACGTTCGGCGACAAGGTCGATCCATGGCATAACAACAGACCACAGAAGCCATTGCCAACTTTCACACTGAGTCGCGAGTTCTCTCTCTATCGCCTTGGTTTCGAAGCTAAATCCGTCGTCATCACTAGACAGGCGCACGCTGGCAAAGGCTGTACGGATTCCGGAGGAGCGGGGATCCTCTAACCATAGCATGCCTTGCCCAATCAGGCTCTCGGCAGCGTCTCGGTAGAGTTGTAGCAGGATTACCCGATCAATGTCGCTGAAGAGGTATGCGAGAAGTGCAACGAGTTTCTCATTGCTTGACAGGCCAAGAAACCAAGTGTCGAGCTGCCCTTGCCAAGTTCGCTGCACACGTGCTGCGATTTTGAGAAGATTCTCGCCTTCACCACCGGCCGCCTTGACCTCTGAGCAAAAGCTGTCGATTGCACAGGGCAGCTGCAAATATACCTTGAGTTCCTGCCATTCCTTCTTGATGCTTTCGACTCGATCGCGAGCGGCCTTGCCGGCTATCTTCCCGAAGTAGTACTCAAGGTGTTTGGTGAGCACTTCTACCAGTGCCACTGTAGCGACATCGACTACGGGTACTTCAGATCGTCGTAGTCGCGCGGAAGGAAGTTCGCTGGTCAGGATTAGTAGGCAGCCCTTCTCTTCAAGAACCACCGAGATCTGAGCGTAGTTCTCAGGTTCGATTTCCTGCAAAGACACTCCCTTTTCAAAGGCATCCTCGAGAATGATCACGCAGTCCTTTGGCCACCCATCATTTTCTACAGCCTCGAGCAAAGAAGCGACCTCCTGCCCTATCCGCCTATAGACTCGAAAACTGCCTTTCCTCCATTGCTGTCGGCGATGCAGCAGACCAATCTGGATAGCACAGGAGAGCTTCCCTGAGTTTTCAGGGCCGCAGACTACCCACAGTGGTCGATCAGCGAGGCCATCAGGCGCTTTGAGCAGGCGCTTTAGACCCAACGGATGCGTGTACACGCTGTGTAGCTTGACTAGGGTCGAGAGAGCGATTGGTGCGAAGAATCGCCCATCATCGACCATTCCGCCGCTCGGAAACTCATCGTCAGCATCTTCAGCTTCCGTCCCCCTAAAGTCAGCTTCGCCCTTCGATTCTCCGAAAGGGTTTGGGGACTCTGGCCCAACCGGGGGATCATCCTTCTCTTCGCTTGAGGCCGCCGCTGATTGTTCCCTATCGCCTGGCACAGAATCGTCGGTTCCCGATTGGCTTTCGTCACTACTTTCATTGTTGACCTGGATTTCCTGCTCGGAAAATGCTGGCGCGGGTCCTGGATCCTGGGCACTCGCGGGAGGTTCTCCGAATTCATCAGCGTTCATTCTTTCTCCCTTCCTCAAGAACGGTCGCGAATTCCTTCGCCGCGTCGGTAGCCCGCTTCCGCTGTCGGACCCGCCAGTCGCTATGAACCAATTGACGCCCAGGAGTTAAATTTCCCTCTTGCATGCAGTGTGAGAACAAATAGGCATTGCACCATTCGCGGCTCTGTGGGTTGTGTCCGAAGAGTGCCGATCTTGCTTCACAGAAAGCAGTTTCGATTGAGTCCTTTGCTAACCCGCGATGAAGAACCTGGCTGAAGCGCTCAGATGCTCTCATCTCAATCTTTTCGGGAAAGCCCATTACTACAGGGACGTTCAGCTGGGCCAGTTCCGGAGCCAGCCCGAAGAGCGATCCTGAATGGCAAACCGCAAATACTGCTACCTGAAGTTCGCTGTGGCGACTTACTGCCCAACCAATCTGAGAGACAGAGATCGCTTCGGAGCCGGATGTACCGCAGAGAAGAAGGCGAAACTGCGCAGTGCCAACGGATGTCTCAACCCCACCGTGCCCGTGGTGATGCCACACATCGAAGGGAGGTTGCTCTCCCGTCCGAACCTTCCTAAACTCCTCCTCAAGACTAATACGAGTAAGATTCCGAATGCACCTAAGTGATCCTCGCTCACCTAGCAGAGCATAGGACTCGCGGAGAATATCCTCTGCTTTCTTAACGTCAACTGGTGGCAAACCCTCCGGAGACGCAGTTGTCATGAGCACACGCAGCCTATCGGTGACGCGGACATTTTGCCGTTTCAGACCACCAGCGAAGGCCCTCGAAATTAAGATTCGAGGATCTGAAGCAAGGTACCGCGCGCCATCGTGCAGTGCCTCAAACGGAAGCTTGCGAAGATCCAGGTTAGGCGATAGCTCGAAGGACAAGCGAAGCATAGCCTTCCTCTCGATGGACAGCTCGCGCGCGCGTTCAAAAAGGAGGCGATTCTGAGCACTAAATAGTTCTCGGAAAAGGTCTCCACCTAAGCGAGCCAGGGCTGCGTCATCCGAGTAAGCCGAAGTCAAGGACGGCGTGATGCGAATAATCGCTTGCAGCTTCCTCTTGCTTGCCTTTGGTAAGGGCTCCTGAGTCACTCCAACGTCGGCTCCCTGTACCCGGACAGCAAAACCATCTTCGAGAGCTGTTAGACTGATCGAAAGATCAACCACCTTGCCCTCCTCTCTCGACCATCTGAAGGCGTACCGCCGGATCGCCCAACACCACGAAGCTCCGGGCATCAAGCCATGTACAGAAGGTATCAACCAGTTCCTCTGATGGAGGGGGATCCCAGGGTTCGAGATGTTCCTTCTGTAGTAAGCCCAGCCACTCAGCGCTCAGGGCGGCGTGCCGAACGTTGAATGGCTCCAAGGCGTGCCCGACAGGCTCCCCCGCCAGGAGGCGCCTGAAATATTGTTCAAAGGGCAGGGTTCGGCGAGCGCCGTTTTGACCAGCGAATGAGTACGTCCAGGCTCGACCGACGTGCGCTACAACGGCTAAAGTATTGCCCCCGGGGATCGAAAGAAGGCGCTGCGGAAGGGCTGCGACGAACGACTCAGCGGCATAGGCGCGAGGACTACCGTCCGGGTTCCGCTCAAGCATGTCTCTTGCTGGTACTCCGCCGGAGAAGCAGGCGAAATGCGTCGAGATTCTCGGCCCACCTACGCAAGTTTCACCGAGATCGCTCGCTCCCACCGCAAGCCTGCGAAGCTGTTGCTTTCCGTGATGTCCGTGGCAGAGCAATGCCCCCTGATCACCGCGAGAGCTTGGCTGATCGTCGAAAACCAATCCGTGACAGGCCGTGAAGAGGAGGTCGGTGGCCTCATCCTCACCAAATAGGCCGAGCAGACGCTCGCTGGTAGCAGCTTCATTGAGAACTGTTTCCACCTCAACATCGGACCCGTTTAAATCCCGTATCTCCTTGGCGAGGGGCAAAACGAGATCCCTAACCATCCATTTCTCGATCGCTTCGCCCTCTTCCGAAGGGGCAAAGAGCGTCACTTTCCGGCGCTTCAGCGGGTCGCTTTTGCCATCGTTCTTCTCAATCGATAGGACCTTCTCAGCGTAAGCTGCGTACTCGTCAGGCGTATCGAAACACAGCCGGCCCACGGCATAGCGAACGTCGAGTTGGTACTGGAACTCAAACGGAATGTCCTTTGGCCCACCAACGAGCATTAGGTAGTAAGGCATATTCCTGGGCTTCACGGGGCCGTCGCTGGCGCCACGCCTCTCGAGGAAACGGGTCAGGGTCTCCTTGCGGTCGAAACCTCGCTGGCGATGAGCGTACACCTGGAACAAACGCTCATCTTTCTCCCTGGCCTGCTCCTCCCTCCAGCGGAGGAGGGGCTGGAGTGCCTCGAAGATCAGCGGGTCGGTCTCTTTGGGGAAGATCGCACCCCAACCTGCCTCCCCGAGGGTACCTGGATTGACGCCATCTTCAATATCGAGAAAGCGCTCGTTAGCATCGCGGAAGCGACGCAGGACGACTTCCAACGCCCCCTTTTCCAACCGCTGGCCGCGGGCGTAGTCCAGCAACTCATCGAATGTTAGGCTTTGAAAGGCTGGGCCTCCGCTCTGGCCGTTGATGCCATTGAAAGTGAGTTCCTGAAGACGAGCGCGAGGGAACATCACACACCTCCTGTGGGCGCGGGCGACTCGGCGCGAAGCTGCTCATCAATATGAGTAAGGAGCTTGGCTCCTCGTTCTCCGGCTCGTGCCTGATACGCTCTGGAGTAGTACATTCTCAGCTCATCAGGAAGCATGAACAGCTTCGTTGCCACCACTAGTGAAGGAATTAGGAACGCCAGAACGAGACCGAGCCTCTTAGTTCGTTGGACGGCATCTTTTTGGGCCTCGATCTCGCGGCAGGCGCTACTTTCGGGCGAAGCCTCTTTACAGATGAGGTCCTTAAACCCGTAGTCGTTTTCCAATGACCTACGGCTTTCTTCAGAGCCCCCTCGCCAGAGCGGCGGACGCCCAGCTTCGAGGTCGCCCAGGATTCGAAGCTGCTTCAGAAAATCAGGCTGTGCCTCGCCGATCTTCCAACCTGCAAAAGCGAGTTCTTGGTCAGGCTCAAGCTTGCCAAGATCAACAGTCCACTGGCGAAATTCCTGGGCGCGTTTTTCGGCGTGTTGGGCGACGCGAGTTCTTTCATTCTCAAGATTTACCGAAGATGTCTTTACGTCAACATCAATGAGGTCTCGTTTATGCAAGATATCGTCAAATTTTTGGCTCGCCGAATTCTCGCTCACGCGGTAGCGTGCAACCGCGAGATCAAGCTGGGCGATCCGATGGAGAAGGGCGCCGCTGTCTCCATCAGAGACCCGCAGCTCTTGCTGCAGTGCCGCCTTCCTGACTTCGGCGCCAGCTATGGCAGCGGCCCACTGATCGCGCTCCTTCCTCGAGGCTTCCAAAGCTTTGTCCGCATCTTGAAGCCTCTTTTGTTGTTCGTTCGCGGCCTGGACTTTCTGGAAGGCCACAGATCCCTTTCCCCCGATGGACTCAGCCAACTTGCGATACTCGCTAACTTCAAGCCAGCCCTTGGCGGCGGTCTCGCGTACATCTTCGGCTCTCGCACGTTCCAAGAGCGATGGACGGAAGAGCCGGAGTTCGAACGCAATCGAGGTGACGTATGCGGTCAGGACAATGTATCCCAGGCGTGTGAGAGCCGCTGCCCAGAGCTTCTTCGATTTCCATCCACCCGCCAAATCCGACGTCAGCATTCCCCGTTCGAAGAAAAACACTACGGCGCCGAAAACGCAGCCGGCCAAGAGGGCGTACGGCAGCTTCCACCCCGCGTAGCTAACATCGCGGTTGACTACGACGTTGAAAAAGAAGGTCCACACCACCACTTCGAAGAGACAGACAAGTGCCAGGACCCATGCCATTACCTGGAGCTCAATGCATGCCGCCGGGCTTAGGAGGCTCAGGCCATACTTGAGCAATCTCATCCTCCTGACCAGGCGGCCGGGCTCTGGTTGGGGCTCCGCGGACTCCTCCGGAAGCAGGAATATCCTCGGGCGGTTCGGAGCGGATGCGCTGCCACCCTGGTTCGGTTGTGGTTGACTCATGGCTCTAGGTCCTTCCCTCCCAGCGATTCGGGTTGAGATCCGTCAAAGTGTGTATGGGAGTAATTGGTCGAGCTACGTGGCCGACAGCGAGATAGTCCAGAGCCTCGCGCACTCCGAATGCTCGTTGCCGACGTCTTTCTCGCTTCGCCATCTCCTGGAAACCCATACAGCTCACCAGGGCAACAGCCAATTTGGCGTTCGGTGCCAGAGCGGAGCGCAGCAAGCCAAGGCCGCCGCCGAGAAGCTCCTGGGCGGTTTGGATCGGATCTAAGCGAAGGACAAGCTCCTCCGGCGTGAGTTCCGCGAAGGCCCGCAGTCGTGGATCGAGGGACAGCTCGGGAGATCGTCGTAGGTCTGCCATCGCCGTCGTCCCGAAGAGATCGATTTTGTTGATCACAACCAGCACACGCTGCACGGCGAGGCGACGCTCGGGCTCGACGAATACAGGCTCGCCAGGCGAGAGGATCTTGTGTGCAGAACCGGCAACTTGCACTGCGGCGTCCGTTCGCTCCTGCACCAAGCGGCCGACCAAGGGAGCAAGACATCCTCTCCAAAGCTCCAGTTGAGGATTGACGCTGTCCACGACAAGTACCAGCCAGCTTGCGGATCGTGAATCTGCTAAGAAGTCGGCAACCACTCCGGAGGTCGAGGCGCTGTTGGCCGCGAGGTCGCAGAGAAGGTTGCCCGGAGTATCACGGAGGCGGATCGAGTAACTACCTTCACCCTCGGCAGTTTTACCCTGACCAGGCAGCGTCCGAGAGTGGAGCTGGAATCCATAAGTTCGCGACTCCAGGGTCGGGATCCCAGGCAGGGCTGTCTCGCAGCCTGGAACCATTGACAGCTCACGCCCGTCAACGACCCTCTCGCACGCCGCCTGGAGGGCTGCCAGAAAACTGGTCTTGCCCGCACTGGGCGGCCCAAGCAGGATTCCGTCGTTCTGAGGCCTGAACCAAGCCGACGCCGCCAACTCCGCCCACTCTGCGCCGTACTGTTCGGCCAACCGACGCAGAGACTCTTCGCTCTCGGCTCGCTGGCCGGGAGTCTCTGCGCTACTCCATCTCCCCTGATCGCTCATTCTGCCCCCGTACCTGTCAGGTCGGTGGCTTTAGAGGAGGTAGTGGCAATTTCGGGTGAAGAGCAAGTTCAAATCGGTCGGTAGCACCCGAATCTTCGATCCGCAAAGCACCAGCCCCCAGGAGGATGACGCCTGCGGCCGTCCGCGACGGCCTCCGTCAACGGCCTACCGGACCATCCGCTAAAGCCGGACGACAAGCCTGCCTTCTTCGTCAGGGAGCTCGACCTCGTAGGCGTATCTCTCCCTCAGAGCTTGCCGGTTCCAAGGGTCGATATAGTCGGTCGAGTAGTTGAAGCATAGGGTCTTCGGCCCGCTGCACGAGACGATGCGGGCGAGAGACTCGGGGTCAGGGTGGCCGAAGGTCTCACTGTTGGTGGATATCAAGAAGCGCTTGGCGAGGAGGTGCGCGAGCAGCGCTGTCGTCGTGTTGTTGCGACTGCCGTGATGGCAAACCTTGAATGCGTCGATCGCGATCGGAGTCGCCGACATCCGCTGTAGCGACCCCAACACGACGCTCGGGTGCGCATCAGCACCGAACAGCACCCGCTTGCCCTCATACTCGAACAGAAGCGCGATACTGCTGCCATTGGCCGCACTCGGATCCTGCTTGAACTTCACCTCGAGGAGTTTGTCGATATCGATCTTCGTCAGCGGGGCTCGTTTGCCCAGCACGTCATCCGGTTTGGCTTCTCCGCCAGGTAGAATTCCCGCTTTCTTGCTCTCGGCCTCCCACTTGGGACGCAACTTCACGAGCTTGTCCCAAGTGGGCGAGAGGAGCGTGATCGTCGCGCCTCCGGCGAGGTTCTTCACCGGCAGCGGCCCGTGGTCGGGAACGACCACGCTCTTGCCTTTGTCGAACGCTTCGTTCCATTTAAAGCCCGCGGCTTCGATGGCGTCTGAGAGTTGCTCGCCGAGGAGGCCTCCCAGCTTGTCGGGTGGGAATAGATGCCTGTATGCGTTAAACCAGACATCCTTGGGCGCGACGAGAATGGTTCCAGCGGCGAGGAGTTTGAGGATCCCGCCGATGTGATCCTCGTCGACGTGGGTGACGACCAGGAGTTCGAGCGCGGCGGTCTTGCCGACCTGGCCGAGCCGATGGATGATGGCTTCCGCCGAGGATGCGGTCCCTCCGTCGATCAGTACACGGTTCGGGTCCGCCTGATCGCCATACTCGATAAGGATTGAGTCGCCATGATGGGCGGGCAGCATCTCAATGGTCAGCATTTGGCCTCCCCAAGTCATATCAGCCAGTCGGCGTCGCCATACGCGACGACAGCCAGAACGATCGGATAGCCCCGACCGAGAAGTTTCCGCCGCAAATACGGCATAAGGTCACCGAGTGGCACGCCATCGCGGGCTTCGCTGGCGGCATCCAACTCGGTGAGGATTTCCGAGGCGATCGGTGCCGCGTGCCGGCCAAGGACCTCGCACAGGGTGCCAATGACGATCGCTGCGCCGGCGCGCCGGAAGCGAGCGACGAACGATTGGAAAGCCAGTTCCGAAACCGCTGTCGAGCAGCCCAGGAGCAGAGCGATCGGCCCTTGCCCAGCCGCGCTCCCGACGAAAGACTTGTTGATGTCAGTAATGAAGGCCGAGTTCTGCGGGCCGATTACAAGAGTCCGGACACCTCCTTTCTGATCAGTATGAGCGAGCAGGACTAAGAGCGACGGATTATGGGTGATCGCTTTCTTCCAGGCGTCCCAGTCTCCTACTTCGCCGGAAGGCTTGCCGATCTTTCCCGCCTTTGCAAAGGCCTTATCGACCGCCGTCTTATCTACACTACGCGCATCGGCAGCCGCCGCACAGATGGAGCCCTTGTCGAGAGTCAAGCGGTTGCGGCCTGCGACGGGTTCGCTCAGCAGCGCATAGTCGTTCTCGCGGAGGTTTTGGGCAAGGACCTTAGAATAGGCGTGCCGCTCGATCGTGCGGCTCATACCCCAGAAAGCTATAGGACATACGACGGTGCTGCGATCACTCGAGCATTCCGCCTGGCACGCGCCGGAGTCCAGCGCCGCATTCCATTGGGGGCACATTGTCGCGCCCTCACCGGGAGCGGTTCCGTCGTAACAAAACTCCAGCGGCAGCGTCGCCTCGTCCGGCTTGGCGGTGATGACCTGGATGCGCTTAGCCTGAGCCAAGTCGTCGCGGACCCGCGGCATCTGAAGTAGGGCATCTCGCAAGAGCACACCGCGGCGCGCGAGGCCGGCGAGCAGATCGGTGGTCCCTGGTGTCGCCGGATCGCCATATTTCACTTGGTTGTTGGTCGCCGCCGCGAGGGCACTACCCAGCGCCTCAGTAGCCTCTTTGATCTCTCCACCGGCTTGAACAAGGCTGGCCCGATCGGCGGCAAAGACCGACAGAGTCGGCGAGCCGGCAAGTTGATTCCATATCAGCGCGGCGTCGAAGGGCTGGCGACCCGCGACACTGTCCATGTCGCGGCGAAGGACGTTCTCAATACCCAATGCGAGCGGCACCGCCTTACCCCGACCGATGTCGGCCAGAAGGAGGAGCGTTTGAAGGATGCGGTTGCCGTGCAAGATTGTGATGCGTGCTTCGAGGCGGCGAACAGCGTCGCCGATCGCCAGATCGAACTGGACGGGCTCCGAGGCACCGTCCGGAGGCAGGATCAGGGAGCGCACCTCGGGCTCGGTGCCGAGCGCCGGTGCCGTAAGGACAACGGTGAGCCGGTGCGCATAGGCCGACGGCGGAAGCTCCGGAAATGGGTCCGGCGCGACCAGGGAGCCCTCGCTCCTCGGGCCGATCCACACCTCAAGCCGATAGGGACCAAGGGCGAGGGGCGCATGATCGACCTTGACGGGCTCGTCGCCGCTCACATTGAACAGCAGCGCCTGCGCGCGCCGCTCGCGTTTTTCGATTGGCACGGTCTCGATGGGCGTAGCGTGACGGACAACGGCAGGGTCGACGCTCAGAGGGCCGGGAGAATCCTGGAGCATAGCTTCAGTGGTCAGCATCAGCACCGCGATCGAAGCTGCGTTGAACAGAGCGGTCTTCGTGACCTTGGCCGAATCAAAAACACCGGCGACAACTAAGTCCTCGTACCGATGTGTCGCAGCGTTGAACCCAGAGTTACCGCTTCCGGTCAGAATCCGCTGGACGACCATTGAACCATCCTCCCCCACGTTCTCGGCGATCTGACGAGCCGGCTCCTTAAGAGAGCTGAGGACGATGTCAACACCCAAGCGGACATCTCCTTCCGCTTCGAGGCGATCGACGGCATCAATGGCGCGCAGCAGGGCCACGCCGCCGCCGGGGACGATTCCCTCTTCGACCGCGGCTTTGGTCGCGTGCATCGCATCCTGGACCCGAGCCTTCTTTTCCTTCATCTCGGTCTCAGTCGCCGCGCCGACCTTGATGATGGCGACGCCGCCGACCAGCTTGGCGAGACGCTCCTGGAGCTTCTCGCGGTCGTAATCGGAAGTCGTCTCTTCGACCTGATTGCGGATCTGCTTGACCCGGCCG
>JBBSBW010000047.1:0-53788 GCA_038250865.1 Thermoanaerobaculia bacterium
GCACTCCGTCAGTGCACAGGTGCTCCCGCATTTTGCAGTTGTGCACAGCGGCGTCGCACCTGTGCACAGCGCTGTGTCGTGCGACGTATCTCACATAATCACAACAGGTTAACTCGAAGGGCTGCCGAAAAGGCGGTCCGTTCTTGAAAGGAGGTCGTGATGAAACGCAGAACGTATTCGGAGCAGGTGGACCGGTGGCAAAGCGTCGCCCAGAACATCCAGGAATTGGTGCCCAACCTGCCGGGGATCGAAGTTCCCTACGCGGAGTTGAAACTGAAGGTCGAAGCCCTGCGCGCCGCGCACGACAGCATTCTGGTCATGACCGGCAAGCAGCACGAGGCCGTCTTGCAACGACGCAACCTCGCGCGGGAGGTCCGTGATTCGGTGCGCCGTATCTCGGCGATCTCTCGGGGCCAGTTGGGCTTCAAGAATCCTCTCCTCGACACCTTCGGCGTTCGTTCCGAGGATCCGGCGCGCCGTGGCCGGAAGCAGGCGGAGGCGGTACCGCCGAAACAGCTCGATTCCGCCTCGTAGGTCGATCCGGGTGGGGCGCCGCCCCACCCGTTTTCGGCGAGTTACTGATTATGGGCAAATTTGTTCCATATGGACCTTGACAGCACGACCTCGGTACCACAAACTCTATTCCGGCGGCATCGGAAGGCGTATTTCTGCGCCTTCGACGGCTACCCCGGCGGGACCAAGGATCGCAGCATCGGTGACACGAGGCTTGCGTCCTGGACTTTCAGAAAGGTAGGTATAGCGTGACCAAGGCGCTGCCCCTCACCCTTGACCTGCAACACCCTTCGGACCTCATCCGGGAAGGCGAGGGCGCTTTTCTTCGTGCGATCGACGCCTATGGCCAGATCGTCCTGGACCTCAGGAAGGTCTTCGCCACGACCGAGCGGATCGCGAAGATCGAAAGTGACCTCGAAATCGTCGGTGACGGCATCTCGCTGCTCCGCGAATTGCTGGACCAACTGGAATCCTTTCGGCCGGCCGGTCGAGCGCGCCGCGGGGGCTCGCGCCGGCCATTGCTGGACGCCGTCAATGACGATGACCTCTCGGACTAGGCGACCTATCGGTGCGGGGACTGCCCCGGAACTTTGCCGGTCTCGGTCGCGGCGCCGCCCCCGGCTGCGCTGCGCCGCTTGGGCCTTGGCTGTTCCAGGAGCTTTTGGAACGTCTCGAGCATTGCGCTTCCGAACGTCATGATCGTCTCCAGGTTGCGCGCGGAATTGAGCGTTGCGAGCAGAAGCTCCGTGCTCGCGGAGGCCGTCTCGAGCAAAAGCGCCACCTCCCCCTTCGGGCCGCCTTCACCCTTCAACGCGTGGAGCCGTTCGAACAGGGGCAAGCTGTGAGAGAGCGCGTCGTGCAGCCTTTCGAAGGTCTCCTCCCGCGTACTTTGGCGCAGATCGGAAAACGACTCGGTCCCCCGCGGCCGGGGTCCCACGAACGAGGCGGCTACATGCTGGGCGATCGGCGAGCCCCGCTTGCGATCGTCGCGCACCGCTGCTTTCAACTCGCCGAGCGGCACGCCGTACAGAGAGGCAACATGGCTTTGACTGCGGCAGTGGCTTTCGAGAGCCTGGCGGTTGGCGGCCGTGGGTCGAATGCCTTCGCAACACGCCCGGCGCTCGCTCTCCGAGGGACACCAAAGGCCGTCCTGCCAAGACCCTTCCGGTTGCGTCTTGCGGGTGCTCCGGGCATAGAAATCTTCCATCGCCAGTCGTAGACGCTCCGACTTGGGCCGCCCGGCGGCATCTGGGTGGAAAGCGGTGGCGATCATGTCGGTGTCGTAATGATACTCCAAAGTGCCGTTATCGGTAACTACATGCGCGTTGGGCCTCGCGCAGCCGAACTATTCCTCAGAGCCTCAGACGCGCTTGCTCGAAACCTATGCTTGACACGTCAACCATTGACCTGCAATGATCCGCCGGTGAACGAGAGCGTCCTCCAGCGGGAAATCCGCCAGAACCGGCCGTTTCGCTCTTTAGCCCAGGAAGCCATGCTCGGATTGATGCGCACGGCCGACGTGGTTCGCCGCTCTTTCGGCCGGGTGCTGGAGGAGCAGGGAATCACGCTTCAGCAGTACAACGTCCTGCGAATTCTGCGCGGCGCGGGCGATTCCGGCCTACCGACCCTGGAGATCGGGTCGCGGATGATCGAGGAATCCCCGGGCATCACGCGCCTGATCGATCGGCTGGAGGCGAAGGCTTGGGTGCGCCGCGAGCGTTGCCCGCACGACCGCCGGCAGGTTCTTTGTTGGATCACCGCCGCGGGCCTGGGCGTCCTCGAATCGCTCGACGAGCCGATGGCCGATGCGGACGATCGCGCTCTTTCCATGCTCTCCACCGAAGACAAGAGCCACCTGATTCGGCTGCTCGACGCGATTCGCGTCGGCAGCCGGTGAACTGACGCACCCTTTAAGTCGCAAACCTCTACAACCGAAGGAGAAGGACATGAAGAAGCTTCTTGCAGCCGCGGCACTCTCCCTCCTCGCCGCGGGTCTCCCGGCCCTCGCCGCCGAGACCTACAGCGTCGACAAGACCCACTCGGAGGTCAGTTTCAAGGTCAAGCACCTGCTCGGCAAAGTCCCCGGGCGGTTCGACGATTTTTCGGGCACGATCCAGTTCGACGCCGCCAAGCCCGCCAACTCGTCGGTCGAGTTCGCAATCAAGGCGACCAGCATCGATACCGCCAATGGCGACCGCGACAACCACCTCCGCTCGGCCGACTTCTTCGACGTCGAGAAGTTCCCCGAGATCACCTTCAAGAGCACCGCGGTCAAAGAGGTCGCGAAAAATCGCTACCAGGTGACCGGCGCCTTCACCCTGCACGGCGTGACCAAGACCATTACGCTGCCGGTCGAGTATCTCGGCGAAGCGAAAATGGGGGACAACGTCAAGGCCGGTTTTTCGGCCGAGACCGTGATCAACCGCAAGGACTACGGCATCGTCTGGAACAAGACCCTCGACAGCGGCGGCACGCTGCTCGGTGAGGATGTCGAGATCTCGATCAACCTCGAAGTCGGCAAGGCGAAGCCGGCTGACGCGGCAAAGAAGTAACAATCCCCTAAGCCTGAAACGACGAGAGGCGCCCGCAGGCGCCTCTTTTTGTTTTCGGCGATTTTTTCGACCGCGGCATGGGCGAAAGCCCGCCCGACCTCAGCCCCGGGTGAGCGGCTTGTACTTGATCCGGTGCGGCTGGTCGGCTTCGGCTCCGAGGCGGCGCTTGCGATCGGCTTCGTAGCCCTCGTAGTTGCCTTCGAACCAGACGACCTTCGAGTCTCCTTCAAACGCCAGGATGTGGGTGGCGATCCGGTCGAGGAACCAGCGGTCGTGGGAGATCACGACCGCGCAGCCGGCGAACTCCAGCAGCGCGTTTTCGAGCCCCCGAAGAGTGTCGACGTCGAGGTCATTGGTCGGCTCGTCGAGCAGAAGTAGATTGCCGCCGGCCTTGAGTGTGCGGGCCAGGTGGAGCCGGTTGCGCTCGCCGCCCGAGATGTCCTTCACCCGCTTCTGCTGGTCCGCCCCTTTGAAGTTGAAGATCGAGGCGTAGGAGCGCGCCGGAACCTCGCGGTTGCCGAGCATGACGATGTCCCGCTTGTCCGAGATCGCCTCCCAAACCTGGGCTTCCGGATCGAGATCCTCGCGGCTCTGGTCGACGTAGGCGATCTTGACCGTCTCGCCGACTCGGAGCTTGCCGCCGTCGGGATCTTCCTGGCCGACGATCATCCGGAACAGGGTGGTCTTGCCGGCGCCGTTCGGACCGATCACGCCGACGATGCCCGCGGGCGGCAGGTTGAAGTCGAAATCCTCGAACAGCAGCTTGTCGCCAAACGCTTTCTTGAGCCCCGTGGCCTCGACCACCAGGTCGCCCAGGCGCGGGCCGGGAGGGATGCGGATTTCGTTCGGATCGGCCCGCTTCTCATACTCGTTCTGCTCGGCGAGCAACTTCTCGTACGAGGTCAGACGGGCTTTGCCCTTGGCCTGCCGGGCGCGCGGGCTCATGCGCACCCACTCGAGCTCCCGTTCGAGCGAGCGGCGCTTGGACGACTGCTGCTTTTCTTCGAGCGCCAGACGCTGTTCCTTCTGCTCCAGCCAGGAGGTGTAGTTGCCTTTCCAGGGAATCCCTTCGCCGCGATCGAGTTCCAAGATCCAGCCCGCTACGTTGTCGAGGAAGTAGCGGTCATGGGTGATCGCGACCACCGTGCCCGGATACTCGGCGAGGTGGTGCTCCAGCCAGGCGACCGATTCGGCATCGAGGTGGTTGGTCGGCTCGTCGAGCAGCAGCAGGTCGGGGCGCGAAAGCAGCAGCCGGCAGAGCGCCACGCGGCGGCGCTCGCCGCCCGAAAGGGTGTCCACCGCGGCGTCGGGCGGCGGACAGCGCAGGGCGTCCATCGCGATTTCCAAGGTGCGGTCGAGCTCCCAGGCGTTGGCGTGATCGATCGCGTCCTGCACCCGCGACTGCTCGGCGAGCAGCTTGTCCATCGCGTCGCTCGACATCTCCTCGCCGAAACTGGCGTTGATCTCGTCGAAGCGGGTGAGCAGGGCGCGAGTTTCGGCCACCCCCTCTTCGACGTTGCCGAGCACGTCCTTGTTCGGGTCGAGCTGCGGCTCCTGCGACAGGTAGCCGACTTTGGTACCCTTGGCCGGCCAGGCCTCGCCGCCGAATTCGGTGATCACGCCCGCCATCACCTTGAGCAGAGTGCTCTTGCCGGCGCCGTTGCCGCCGAGGACGCCGATCTTTGCCCCGGGGTAAAACGACAGCCAGATTCCCTTCAAGACCTCGCGGTTGGGCGGATACATCTTCCGCAGGTCCTTCATGACATAGATGAATTGATCGGACATCAGAGCTTGAGCCACATCTTGGTCATGTCGTGCTGGTTGCCGTCCGGGTCGGTGCCGTAGTCGGCGACGACCTGGCTCTGGAAGCCGAGACCTTCGAGCGTCTCGACCGCATCGGCTTCGAGGTCCGAGATCAGCATGCAGGTGAGGTGGCGCAGGCCGTTGCCGCGGGCGATGCGGATGAAGTCGTTGACCAGGACGGTGCCGAGGCCATGGCCGCGGTATTCCGGGTCGATCAGCCATTTGATCCGGCCGACCAGTCGCAGCGGTCCGCCGTCGCGGAAGTGGAGCGTCGCGTCGGCGACCACTCTCTGTCCGTCGAAGGCGAGAATCGGCAAGACCTTGGAATAGTCGAGTTCGGCCGCCCAACGGTCGACCAGAGCCCGGTTGTCGATCCGATCCCAGGCAAATCGGCGGACGTCGACCGGCAATCGCTGGAAGAACTGGAACAACGCCTCGGCATCGCCCTCTTGGAACAGGCGTAAGAGCAGACGGGTGCCGTTGCGCAGCACGACCTCCTGAGGAAACCTCTCCAACATGTCACCCTCCCTTGGGACAGAATCTAGATAGCTTTTCCCCAGCGTAACACAGGGATTAGGGCCCCGAACGAAGGGTCTCGCCCCTCCGGCCGCCCTTCGGCTAAACTCCCCTTGCGTTCATCGAGAAACAACTATGAGCCTTCCCCGACCGCCGCGCGAGATCGCCGACCGCTACCGCCTGGAGAGGATCCTCAAGTCGGGTCCCCAGGCGACGCTGCTCCGGGCGATCGACACCGAGGCTGGACGCCCGGTGGTGGTGAAACTCCTCAATCCGGGCTCCGATCCGTCCGGCATCGACCGCTTCGCGGCGTTTGCGGCCGCGATCGAAGAGATCGAAACGGCGACGATCCCCGCGGTTTCCGACTGGGGATTCACCACCGACGGTTTCGCCTTCCTGATCCTCGAGCTGATCGACGGCCGCAGCTTCGCCGGTCTGGCCGGCACTTCACATCGGCGGATCGCCTCGCTCGCGACCCAGGCCTTAAGCGGCCTTGAGGCGCTCGCCGCGCGCGGCGTGGCGCACGGCAACCTGTCGCCCGACAACCTGTTGGTCGAAATTCCGCCGGGCGCGGTCGGTCAACGTCTTCGTCTCGCAGGTCTCGGCACCGCCTGTTTCCGGCGCGAGGGCGTTCGCGACACCTCTTCGGGCGCGCGCTTTCGCGCCCCCGAAGAGGTTGCAGGGGGACCGCCGACCCTGCGCGGCGACCTGTTTGGCCTGGCTCGCTCGCTCGCGGAAGTGCTGGGCGCCGAGATCGCCGACCCAGAAGGCCCGGCGCCGCGGGTGACGCTCCCGTTCAGCTTCGAGATCGAACGGACCGACCTGTTGCAGAACGTCCTCGCCTCCTGCCTGAAGGCGAATCCGGCGGAGCGCCCCGCCTCCGCGGACGAAGTTCGCCGCGCGCTCCGGTCCGCCTTGGGCAAAGGTTTCGAGCCCGAGCCGGCCTGGACGCCCAAACCGCGAATACAACCGCGCCCGAAACCGGAGGCCGTGGAGCCCCCTGTTCCGGTTCCGCTGCCCGAACCGCAAGTTCCTCTGTTGTCGGCGATCGACGCCGAGGCGGAAGACCAAGAGTCGCTGCTCGACAAAACCCAGCCGGTCCAGGCTCGGCCGCTGCCGGAGCCGCCACCGTACAGGCCCGAGCCCTTGGCAGCCCTGGAAACTTCAGCCTCAATGCCCGCCCCCTCTTTACCGTCACCCGCCGGGCTGGTGCCGCCGATCGCCCCCGGCATCCTCAACGTCCCCAACATCCCCGACGGCGCCTCAGGTGACGGACGCGAAGCCGCTACGGGCAGCCTCCTGCCCGAAATTGACTTCGAGGCGCTCGGACCGCCGGCCGAGTTGGGCAACTACACCCCCATCCCGGCACCGATCCCGGCGGTGGTGGCCCAAGCAACCGCCGCAACCGCTGCGACCGCTGCAACCCCTGCGACCCCTGCAACACTCGCCCCCGGCGCACCGCCGCAAACCGGTGGACCGTTCCGCTCGGCCGCGGTCGCGCAGAAAAAAAAGATCGTGGTTCCCCGGTGGGTCTGGGTGGCCGGCGGCGCCGCGATTCTTCTCGCGGGGGGACTATTCGCCTGGCGCCTCCTGCCGAAACCCCAAACGGTGCAGCAGCCGGCGACCGCAGCGCCGGCCGCGCCTCCCCAGCCCGTGAAGGAACCCGCCGCCGTGCGGTTGGAAGCGGCGCAACGCGCGCTCGCGGACGGCGACTACGGCCGGGCCAACGAGCTGTTGGCCTCGCTCGACGTTGCGGACCAGGCCGCCCTCGGACCGCAGGGATGCATCAAGCTCCAGGTGCTCGCCGAGACCATCCCGAAGATCGCCGCAGAAAAGTTGCCCGCCGATTTGGCGAGCGGTCTCGAAACCGGAAGCATCGAACTGTTGCGGCGCATCCTCGCCGCCGTGCCGGACGCCGCGGCGCTCCCCGATGTCGGTCCAGCCTTCGCCGCCGACCTCGCCCGGGCGCGCGAGATCGTCAGAATGTTTTCCGAGGTCGAAGCGGCCTCGGCGGCCGGCAGGCCCGGCGAGGTGCTCGAGCGGTTCGCACCGCTCGCCGTGCTGCTGCCCCAGGATAGCCCCGCCTTCGGCCTGCGCGAGAGGGCTGCGGAGTCGATCGAGCGGCAGGCCGAACAGCACGCCGAGAATGGCGAATACCCGCAGGCGCAGGCGGACCTATCCCCGCTGCTCAACCAGTGGCCGAACCGTTCAGGTCTGCGGGAACGGATCGCCGGTTACCAGAAAGCGCAGAGCCTGGAGGCGAGCCAGGCGACTTTTCTCGCCAACGTGCCGCGCTATTTGAGCCGGCGTCGGCCGGACGAGGGCCTGGTGGAGATCCGCAAATTCCAGCCCACTCCCCACTTGGCAAAACGCTTCGCCGAGGCCCAGAAAACTTTGACCGACTTGCTCGCGCGGCTCGATGCGAATCCGCCGGAGGTCGAGGCTTCGGGCGACACCCGCTTTTTCCGCGGCACGGTGGCCACGCTGTCCTTTTCGGTCAAGGACGATTTCCAGATCGCGAACGTCGAGATCTTCGCCGGCAATCGGCGCGTGAAGGCGGAGAAGATCGGCCGCCTTCGCTACGAGGTCGAGATCCCGCCCAGCATTCACCACAACGAGGCGATCGAAGTCGTCGCAGTGGCCACCGACATCTCCGGCCACGAGACGCGCTCGTCCGTGCGGCTCACGCGCGTCGGCACCACCGAGCGCCTGGTGCACTGAGCACCCCGGTCACTGCACCCGCCGAAACTTGTTCTTGAGCTCGTCGAGGGTCGGTCCGAATTTCGGTGGGATTGGCGGTTTAGGCTGCATTGCCGGCATTGGCTGCATTGCCGGCATTGGCTGCATTGCCGGCATCGGGGGCTTGGACCGGCCCGGGCTGCCGGTCGCGTGCCGGGCCTCGCGGGCCGGCGGCGGCTGAAGCGCCTTGATCGACAGGCCGAACCGGCCGCGCGGTTTGTCCACCTCCATCACCTGGACTTTGACGACTTCGCCCACTTTGACCGCTTCGCGCGGATCGGCCACGAAACGGTGGCACAGCTCGGAAACGTGAACCAAGCCGTCGCGCTTGATGCCGACATCGACGAATGCGCCGAAATTCGTGACGTTACTAACCCGGCCTTCGAGCACCATGCCGGCGATCAGATCGTCGATCGAGGTCACGTCGGAACGCCATTGCGGAACCACGAATTCGGGGCGCGGGTCGCGGCCCGGGCGAGCGAGCTCGGCCTGAATGTCGGCGAGGGTAAAGGTGCCGAGGCCACGCTCGGCGTCGATGAAATGAGCGAAATTGACCTTCGCCACCAGCTGCGGACTACCGACCAGCTCGGTGAGCGGCACGCCAAGCTCGGTCGCCATTTTCTCAACTGTCGCGTAGCGCTCCGGATGAACGCCGGTGCGATCGAGCGGATGGGCGCCTTCTTGTACCCGCAGGAAACCCGCGGCCAGCTCGAACGTCTTGGCGCCGAAACCCCCTACTTCGAGAAGTTTTCGCCGGGAGGGAAAAGCCCCTTGCGCATCGCGGTAGGCGACGATCGATCGCGCCAGGCGTTCCGACAGGCCCGAGACGCGACGGAGCAACGGCGCCGATGCGGTGTTCAGCTCGACCCCCACGCGATGGACCGCTACCTCGACCGCCGCGTCGAGCTCCAGGTCGAGGGCTTTCTGATCGACGTCGTGTTGATATTGCCCGACGCCGAGCGACCGCGGCTCGATTTTGACCAGCTCGGCCAGCGGATCCTGGAGGCGGCGGGCGATCGACACCGCGCCGCGCAGCGAAACGTCGAGGTCGGGCAGCTCCTCGCGCGCCACCCCGGACGCCGAGTAGATCGAGGCGCCGGTCTCCGGAACAATCGCTACGGTCACGCCGGAGAGACCGGCCTCAGCGATCGCCGTACGAGCGAACTGCTCGGTCTCGCGTCCCGCCGTGCCGTTGCCGACCGCGACCGCTTTGACGCCATGCTTTAGGATCAATCCGACCAGCGTCCGCGCGGAACCCGCGACGTCGGCCTGAGGCGGAATCGGGCGCAGGACGTCGGTCGCGACGACGCGTCCCGTGCGATCGACCAGCGCGAGCTTGCAGCCGGTCCGCAGGCCCGGGTCGAGACCGAGCACCGGCACCTGCCCGAGCGGCGGCTGGAGAAGCAGGGCTTCCAGATTGGCGCGGAAGACGGCGATCGCCTCGGCCTCGGCTCGCTCGCGCAGCTCGGAACGGACCTCGTTGGTAAGGGAAGGGCGAAGCAGACGCTTGTAGCCGTCGGCCGTGGCGGCGGCCACTTCGCGACCGCACGGCGTATCGAGCGCCACGTTCCAGGAGCGGCCGAGCCGTTCGACCTCGCCCAAGTCGTCGATCGACAGGTCGGAGATCAGGAAGCCCTCTCGTTCGCCGCGAAGAATCGCCAACAGGCGATGCGACTTGATGTCCGAAGCCTTCTCGGTATGCGCGAAATAATCGCGGTAGACCGCCGCCTCTTCGGACTTTTCTTTGCCCGGCAGAACTTGGACCTGAAGCACCCCGTAGCGGGCGAGGGAAACTCGCAGACCGGCGCGCAGCTCGGCCGTCTCGGCGAGGCGTTCGGCCAGGATGTCGCGCGCTCCGGCAAGCGCCGCCGCCGCGTCCGGCACCTCCTTTTCCTCATCGACGAAGGCCGCAGCCACCTCGGAGGGCGGAGTCGACCCGGCCGCCGCGGCGAGAAGTGCGTCGGCGAGCGGCTCAAGGCCGCGCTCGCGGGCGATCTGAGCGCGGGTGCGTCGTTTCGGCCGGTACGGCAGGTAGAGATCTTCGAGCTCCTGCTTGGCAAGCGACGTGCGGATCGCGGCTTCGAGCTGCGGCGTAAGTTTGCCCTGCTCCGCGATGCTCCCAAGGATCGCATCCCGCCGCGTCGCCAGCTCGAGAAAGTAGGCGCGCCGCTTGTGCAGGTCCTCCAATTGTTGGTCGTCGAGACCGCCGGTCGCCTCTTTCCGGTAACGGGCGACGAAAGGGACCGTCGCCCCCTCGGCGAACAGCTCGGCCGCGGCGATCACCTGCTGCTTTCGGCAACCGATCTCCTGGGCGATCACCGAGACGAAACGATCCTCCAACACCGCCACTGCGCTCATCGACACTCCTTCGAAGTCATGGGACCTACGGCGTGCGCACCGGGCGCGGGTGGCTATTTTTGCAGGAACCGGGAGCGGCGGCGAGGGCGGATCTCTCCAGATGAAATAGCGCTTGACTTACGCCCTGTTAGCGCCTACTCTCTCCATAACAAGCCAACCCCCCGGAGAACCGCGTATGAGCCGCCAAATCCACCAAGTCCAACCGGCAAACGCCTTCGACGAATCGTTCCTCTCCGAGCTGGACCGGCTGGACGAACCGGTAAGCTCCGCCGAAGCCGAGGTGTCCGGCCCTTGGCGCGTCGAGGAGCTGAATCGGCAAGGCGTCGAAAGCTGGGGAGTCTTCCACGCCGCTCTCGGCGCCGAACGAGGCGGCCACCCGGTCGCGCGTTTCGAGCGTCGCGAGCTCGCCTTGCTCGCTGCGGCCGTCCTCCCGGCGACCGGCCGCGACTCTCTCCTTCGCCTCGATCCCGACGACTCCTCCGCCGGCTTCGCGCTCCGCGGTCCGAACGGCGAAATTGAGGGGTATCTCCGCCATTTCGACCAGCCGCTCGAAGAGGCCCTCCATGTGGCGGCCTATCTCACCCGATCGCCCGCGAGCCTTGCGCTGGTCCTCGAAGCCGCGGGCAGCACCGCCCTGCGCGATGCCGGCCGCCTCCTGCGCCGCGCCACGGAGGGGTAGGCCCAGGGGGATAGGTTCGACGCATCCCCGTGGCCATCCGCGGGGAGTCAAAGCAAGGCGAGGGAACTCTCGCGCGCCGGTCGCGCCGCGGCTAGTAGGCCACCAGCTCCCGAGCCGCGGCGACCACCTTCGCGGCGCTCGGCAGCAGCTCCTGTTCGAGCACCTTCGAGTAGGGCACGGGGCGATCCGGATAGGCGACCCGGCGAATCGGTGCGTCGAGCCAAGGGAACGCGGCATCGGCGAGTCGCGCCGCCACCTCGGCCCCGAAGCCCAAGGTGACCGGCGCCTCATGGACGATCAACGCCCGCGCGGTTTTCTTGACCGAAGCGAGCACCGTTTCTTCGTCGTACGGAATCAGCGTCCGCAGGTCGATCACCTCGGCGTCGATCCCGTCCTGGGCCAAGGCCTCAGCGGCTTCCAGACAGGTCCAGGTGGTCGCGCCATAGCCCACCAGCGTCAGGTGCCGCCCGGCGCGAACGACGCGGGCGAGCCCAAGCGGTGCCGCGTCGTCCCCTTCGGGTAAGCGCTCTTTGATTCGCCGATAGAGGTACTTGTGCTCGAAGAACAGGACCGGATTGGGATCGCGGATCGCCGCCTTGAGCAGCGCCCGGGCATCCGCGGCGGTCGCCGGGCAGACGACCTTGATGCCGGCGGTCTGCGCGAACCAGCCTTCCGGATTCTGGGAGTGGAACGGCCCCGCGCCCACCCCGCCGCCCGACGGGCAGCGGACGACGATCGGGCAGGGCACCTGCCACCGGTAATAAAGCTTCGCGGCCACGTTGACCAACTGATTGAAGCCGCAGGAGACGAAGTCGCCGAACTGCATTTCGATCACCGGCCGATAGCCCATCAAGGCGGCGCCGATCGCGATCCCGATCGTGCCGCTCTCCGCGATCGGCGTGTCGAGCACCCGTTTCGGCCAGCGGGCGAAAAGCCCCTTGGTGGTGCGGAAAGGTCCTTCGAAGGCGCCGATGTCCTGCCCCATCAGAACCACCGTCGGATCGCGCTCCATCTCTTCGCCGAGCGCCTGGTTGATCGCATCGACGTAGGTGATCTCACGTTCGGCGGGCGGACCGGCCGCGGTGGAAATCTCGGGGGCGGGCGCAAGCGCCGGTCGAAGCGCCGTCGTCGGATCGGGGGCCGGCGCTTCGAGCGCTCGCGAAATCGCCCGCTCGACCAGCTCGGCGATGCGCGCCTCCAGCCGTTCGCGAATCTCAGGTGTCAGTACCCCGTCGGAGGCGAGACATCGGGCGTAAGCGGGCACCGGATCGGCCGCGACGTAGGTCGATAGCTCCTCCGGCGGGACGACTTTCAGCGAATCGTCCCCCTCGCTGTGGCCGCGCATGCGGCCGAGCATCGCCTCGATCAGAGTCGGGCCTTCTCCAGCCCGTGCCCGCGCGACCGCCCTGCCGAGCACCTCCGCCATCGCGTCGGGATCGTTGCCGTCGACCGTTTCGCCCGGGATGCCGTAGCCGATTCCGCGGTCGGAGAGCTTCGCCGCGGCGTATTGGAGCGACGCTGGGGTGGAGAACGCGTAGCGGTTGTTCTCGATGACCAGCACCATCGGCAGCTTCCACACCGCGGCCATGTTCAGCCCCTCGTGGAAATCGCCGGTCGAGGTCGCTCCTTCGCCGATGAAATTGATCGCCACCCGGTCGGAGCCATCCTGCTTGAACGCGAACGCACAGCCGGCGGCAACCGGGATCATCGCGCCCAGGTGGCTGATCATGCCGACATGGAGGATGCCGTGTTCGGGTGCCAGATAGCCGTAATGGAACGAGCGTTCGAACCCTTGAGAAAAGCCGGGGGCCTTGCCCAGCAGCTGGCAGGCGAGCCGGGTCATGATCTCGTCGGGATCGGGCCGCCGGTCGTCCGGAGCGCCAAAGCCGAAGCCGGGAAAGATCCGCGCCGGGTCGAGATAAACCGGCAAGATCGCGCCGAGGTCGCGGTGCAGAGTGCAGAGCGCATCGCCCGGCCCGAGGGCCAGCCCCGCCGGGACCGTGGTCCCCTCGTTGCCGACCTCGCTATACCACTTGGAGACCCGCCCGGTCTTGAGCAGGTTTTCGAACCGCGCGTCGAAGTCGCGGGTGAGTTTCATGAAGGCGTAGCGCAGCAGGCGCACGCTCGAGTCGGAAAGAGGAGTGACGGGGGCGTCGGGGAGGGCTAGGGTGCTCACCATGGCGCGCGGAGTCTAGCAGGAGCGGCGAACGGCCTCTGGGGCTTGGAACGGTTGCTCGGCAGGGTGGAACGGACTCCGGAATCCAGTGCATTCGACGGCAGTTTCCAGTGGAAGCAGTCGCAGAATCCAGTGGAAGCGACGACAGCTTCCAGTGGAAGCAGCGACAGGATGCAGTGGATTCTGCGGTCGCTTGCGGTGGAAGCGATCGTCGATTCCACTGGAAACGCCGCGGTTTCCACTGGAAGCGATCGTCGAATGCAGTGGATCGGACGGTCCGTTCCAGCCGATTTTCGGCCGATCTCGCCTCTCCGAGCTTCTTCCCGAGGTCCGCGACCTCGCGACCAATCTGCGCCGTCAGTACGATCTGATCCGCCTGCTCTGGCTCGAAGCTCGCGCGCTGGCAGGTCTTGGCTGACTTGACGCCGCGATCGTTGGCCTCGACCAGGTACGCAGACAATTCACTGCTCTGAAAAATCCCTACGACGCGGCGCTGGCGGGCCTCGACCTGGCCGCTCTGTACCTTGAAGCCGGGAAGAATCCCGAAACTCGCAGCCTGGCGCGCCAGATGGCGAAGGTTTTCGACGCTCTCCGGATCAAGCGCGAAAAACTCGCCGCCCGCCTGTTCCTTGACGCCGCAGAGCGGGAGGCGGCTACGGCCGAGATGGGATACGTGGCGTTATGCCGCGCTCTTCGACGAAAAAACCGGACTTTTCCGGTAAAACCATCATGATTCATGTTTCCGAGTCGCTTCACACCCCCGCCGAAAGGCGTTTCCACCCCGAGGCGATCGTCGTTCGCCTTCTTCTCGCCCTGGGTGCGCTCACCCAGCCGCGACGGCAAATCCGTCGTCAGCCCGCCAGCGCTTTGACCTGTTTTTCCAGCCGCTTGCGATGGCGGTTTTCGGGGTCCATCTGGACCAGGATTTTGAGCGCCAGCTCCGCCGAGCTGCCCTGGCCTTGGGCGAGGAACGCCTCCACTTGGCGGACGCCCTGCTCGATCGATTCCTGGCGACGGTGCGCCGTCTCGGTCGAATCGATCTGGGCGAGCAGCCGGTCGCCCTGCTCAGCGCCTTCCGGCAGGCGCGCCAGCTCGTGCGCCGCTTGCCGGGCGGTCAGGAAATCCTTTTTTACGATCGCGTCGGCGGCCCGCCGCGCCAGCTCCGCGGAGCGGGCTTCGGTGCCGAGCGTCGCGCGGGCCGCGTCGATCCTTTCGCGATAGGCATCGAGCATGACCCGCGGCACGTCGAGACGGGCGAAGTCAGCGAGCTCGCGCTCCGCCTCGGCGATCTTGCGGTTCGCTAGAAGCGTTTCGAGCCGACGCCTGCGGGCGGCGACGTCGATTGAATCGCGGTCCTCCCGCTCGGCGGCGACGATCGCCTCTTCGAGCGAAGCGACTTTTTCCGCCGAGCCGCCGATCCGGCGCACGATCTCCACCTGGCTTCGCGCCCCGCGCAGGTCGCCCCGGAGGAGGGCAGCCCGGCCCTGCTCCAGAACATCCTCGATCCGCCGATCGCGCTCGATCTCCTCGGCCAGGCCGGAGATGCGCGCCTCCATCTCGCTGCGCCTCGGGTAATTGGGCATCTGTTCGACCAGGCTTTCGAGCGCGAACCGGGCGAGCGCCAACTGGCTCTTGGACAAATACCCTTCGAGCACGCGTTCGGTTTCCCGGACGTTCGCGCCGATCTGATTCTTCGCTACGGCCTCGGCCAGGCTCCGGCGCACGGCTTCG
Source organism: Thermoanaerobaculia bacterium (assembly GCA_038250865.1). Classification (GTDB taxonomy): domain Bacteria; phylum Acidobacteriota; class Thermoanaerobaculia; order Multivoradales; family UBA5704; genus DASYKS01. The sequence continues at coordinate 15,068 of JBBSBW010000047.1, forward strand.
AGACCGGGCGCTTGCGGGTTGGTCGCCTCCAGCTTGCGCACCAGGTCGGCGGCTTGGACCCACTGCCCGGCAGCGATCGCCTCGCGGGCTCGCGCGAGCACTTGGTCGCCTTCCCGGGCTCGCGCCGCCGCCTTTTCGATCTGGGCGAGCAGCTCCATGCGTTCCTCCCGGGTGAGCTCGGAAGAGCTGCGCGGTTTCTGGACCGCGGCCAGAGGGCTGAGCCGCCCGGCAGGGCCGGCGAGCCTCGCGGGAATCTGGATCTCCTGGGTCGCCGCGGGGCTTAAGGAGTGTCCCACTTTTTCGAGCGCCAGGATGAAACTCACCGCATCGGGAAAGCGCTGCTCGCGCTCGCGCTCCAGAGCCCGCAGGACCACCCGATCGAGCTCCGCCGGCACCGGAATCGCGGGATTGCGCCCGGACAGCGGCAACGGATCCTCTGAAAGCCGCTTGAAGATGAAGCCGTGAGGGCTTTCCGAATCGAAAGGCGGCCGGCCGCAGATCATCTCGTAGAGCACCAGGGCGAACGAATAGATGTCGCTCCGCCGATCGAGTCCCGCTTCGCTCGCCCCCGGCCCGGCCTGCTCGGGCGAGCAGTACTGGAGCTTGCCCATGAACATGCCGGCCTTGGTGATCTCCAGGTTCGGATCGGGACCCGGATCGCGGGCGAGGCCGAGATCGATGATCTTCACCCGCAGCTGGCCGCGGCGGTCCTCGGTGATCATCAGATTGTCGGGCGACAGGTCGCGGTGGATGACGCCGGTCGAGTGGATCGCCTCCAGGCCGCGCAGGGTCTGAATCCCGAGTTGGACCGCCGCCGCTACCGGGAACGGCCCTTCGCGGCGCAGGCGATCACCCACGTCCTGGCCCTCGATGTACTCCCAGACCATGTAGAAGCTGCCGTCGGCGAGCCTGGAGTAGTCGTAGAGGATGGCGACGTTCGGGTGCTTGATCTGGGTGGCGAGCCGGGCTTCGCGCAGGAATCGGGCTTGAGCCACCGGGTCGGTCGCGAGATCCTGACGCAGGATTTTGACCACCCTCAGCTCCTGCAGGTGGAGATGGCGGACGAGATAGACCTCGCCCATACCGCCGGCACCCAAGGGGCGTACGATTTCGTACTTGCCCTCGAGAACCGAGCCGATGTCCCGCGGGCTTTCGCCCATCGCGCCTCCATTCGAAAACAGCCCGTATTGTAGCGCCGCTTCCCTCGCGTACCGTTCGCCTTCCACCATGAGCATGTCATTCCAGGCGAAGAGGTCGGCCTCGGCGTTACCGATGACGGGCACGATTCCCGCTCTGCTTCCGACCTCTGCATCCCCAAGGTGCGCCGGAGGAAAGAAACGAGCCGGCAGGCTCCTTTCATCCGCTATCCTTTGGCGATCCTCAGCTCGCTCCATGACCCGACTCCTCCAAACTCCTCCGCTCGCCGTCGCCCGGATCGCGGTTTTCGCGGTACTGCTGGCTCTCGGATCCCTCGGCGCATGCTCGCGGCAGGACGTCTCGAAACCGAGACCAAGGAATCTCGTTTTGGTGACGATCGATACGCTGCGGCGCGACCACGTCGGGGCGTACGGCGACGCCCAAGCAGCCACCCCGGCGCTCGACGAATTGGCCCGAGAGGGTCTTAGGTTCGACGCCGCAACCGCCAACGCCCCCCTGACCCTGGTTTCTCATTCGAGCCTTCTCTCCGGTTTGTTGCCGCCGCACCACGGACTACGCAACAACGGTGCCGGTGCTTTCCCCGCCGATCGCGACACGCTCGCCACTGTGCTTTCGGCCGCGGGCTACGAAACCGGCGCGTTCGTTTCCGCGTTCGTGCTCGACCGACGGTTCGGCCTCGGCCGCGGCTTTGCGGTCTATGACGACGAGATCGAGCGCGAGCCGGGAGCCCGTCCATCGCTCGAAGCCGAGCGGCGCGGCGATCAGGCGATGGACCGGGCGCTCGCCTGGCTCGACGAGAAGACGAAGGACGAAGCTCAGAAACCCTTTTTCCTCTGGGTCCATCTCTACGATCCGCACGCCCCCTACGATCCACCGTCGCCCTTTCGCGAACGCTTCGCGGCCGACCCCTACCGCGGCGAGATCGCGTTTGCCGACGCGCAGGTCGGGCGCCTGCTCGAAAGTCTCGACCGCCGCAGACTCTCCAGCTCCACTCTGATCGCCGTCGCCGCGGATCATGGCGAGGGCCTGGGCGAGCACGGCGAAGCGACTCACGGCATGCTGATCTACGAGTCGACTCTCGCGGTGCCGCTCTTGCTGCGCGGGCCGGGCCTTCCGCCGCGAACGATCGCTGCGCCGGTCGGCTTGTGCGATCTGGGCCCTACGCTCGCGGGCCTCCTCGGCCACCCCTTCCCGGCACCCCCGGCCGGCAAGACGCTCGACGGCCGCGATCTTTCCGACTCGCTTCGCCAGGGCAAAGAACCCGCGCGGGGCGAGGTCTATGCCGAGACCCGCTACCCCGAAATTTTCGGCTGGAGCCCGCTCTCGATGCTTCGGCGACGCGACGCGAAATACATCTCGGCGCCGAGACCGGAGTTCTACGACCTGGCGAGCGACCCGGGCGAGCGACGGAACTTGCTACCGCCGCGACCCGATCCGGCAGCGCAAGATCCGGGGGCGCAAGATCCGGGAGCCGGCTTCGCCGCGCGCTTGGCGGAGATCGAAGCCGGCGCGGTGCAGACGACGTCACCGACGCTCACGGCGGTCGATGCCGAGACCGCGGCGAGGCTCGCGAGCCTCGGCTACGTCGCCGGAGGAAACCGCCAAATCTCCGCGCAGGCGGAGGCCGGGCGGCCCGATCCGAAAGACCGGATCGGACTGTTCCAGCGCTTCGAGGCGGCGGCCCTCGCGCTCCGTTCGGGCGACTCCGCCCGAGCGATCTCCGAGCTGCGTTCGCTCGCCGCCGCAGATCCCGGCAACGCGACCTTCCGGAGCCGCCTCGCCCAGGCGCTGCGCGAGAGCGGCCGGCCGGCCGAGGCGATCCCCGTGCTACGCGAAGCGGCGCTCGCGGCCCCCGCCGATCCCGACGTCTGGTACGACCTCGCGGTGGCGCTTCAAGGAATCGGCCGAGCCACCGAGGCGCAGACCGCGATCGAGCGCGCGATCCAGCTCGACGACACGCGCCCCGACCCGCACAACACCTTGGGGCTGCTGCTGCTCGCCCAAGGGCACGGCGAGGAGGCGCGGCGCCAGTTCGAACGCGCGGTAGAGATCGATCCGCGCGGCGCGGTCGCCCTCAACAACTTAGGCAACACCCTGCGCAGCCTCGGCCGCACGGGCGAAGCCGAAGGGGCCTACCGGCGCGCGATCGCCGCGGCGCCGAGCTACGCCGAGCCCTGGAACGGCCTGGGGGCACTCCTGGTCGAGGCGAACCGCCCGCGCGAGGCGATCGACTGCTTCGATCGATCAAGGCAGCTCGCCCCGGGAAACCTGGAGACCCTGATCAACCGAGGCATCGCGTTGGAGCTGGCAGGCGACCGTGACGGCGCCGCAGCGAGCTATCGCGATTTCCTCGCCGCCGCGGGCGGCACCCCGGGCTGGGCCGAACAGCGCCAGGCCGCCGAACAGCTGCTCGCCCGGCTCGCCCGCTGAATTTCTGTTCGGTAAACGAATTGGCCCACCCGGGACGGACCCTCTCGACCCTTAAGGCAGGTTGGCGTAGTCTATGGAGTAACGTCCCTTGACGTTCTTCCAAAGGAGATTGCAGCGATGACAGGCAAGGCACACTTGCTGCGGCGCGGACTTACCGTCCTCTGCGCCGTGGCGGCCCTCATGGGGATTCTCGCTCCACCGGCGGCCGCGCAGTCGGCCGCGGGCACCCTGGTCGGTCGCGCCGTCGACGAATCCGGCGCGGGTCTGCCGGGCGTCACCGTGACCGCGACCAACACCGAGACCGGCTCGTCCCGGCTCACCGTCACCGCCGAAAACGGCTCGTTCCGCTTCACCGCCCTGGCGGCCGGCACCTACAAGGTGGTCGTCGAACTCGCCGGCTTCTCGACCGTCAACGTCGAAGGGGTCGCCGTCTCCATCGCTTCCGAGCGCGATCTTTCCGTCACGCTCAAGCCCGCCGCGGTCGAAGAATCGATTACGGTCGTCGACGAGGCGCCCCTGGTGGCCAACAGCTCGTCGATCGGCGCCGTCATCAGCCAGGAAGAGCTGCAGAACCTGCCGCTCAACGGTCGCCAGTTCGCCAACCTCGCGGTGCTCGCGCCGGGCACCACTCTCGGCTACAACACCGACCCGACCAAGCCGGGCCAGCTGGTCGTCCAGCTCAACGGCGGCTTCGGCCGCAACGTCAACTACGTGGTCGACGGCGGCGACAACACCGACGACACGATCGGCGGCGCGCTGCAGAACTTCCCGCTCGAATCGGTCCAGGAGTTCAAGATCCAGACCCAGCAGTACAAGGCGGAATACGGCCGCACCACCGGCGGCGTCCTCTCGGTCGTCACCAAGACCGGCACCAACGACTACCAGGGAAGCGTCTACGGCTTCTTCCGCGACAAGAGCCTGAACTCTGAGACCGAAACGGAGAAGCGGCCACCGGCAGCCGGCAAACAAGCCTATAAGCGCAAGCAGTATGGCGCTTCGTTCGGCGGCCCGATCGTCAAGGACAAGGCGCACTTCTTCGCCACCTATGAGAAGACCAAGCGTGACACGGCCTACACGATCGCCACCGGCGGCGTCCTGCCCGCCCTTGATGGCCAGTCGATTCCGGTGCCCTTCCAGGACGAACTTGGCCAAGCCAAGGCCAGCTGGGACCTGACCCCGAAGCAGTTCCTCCAGGTCCGCTACGGCTTTCAAAAGAATACCGACAAGTATGGTCAGGGCCCGCTCACCGCTCCGAGCGCGCTCGGCACCGTGTCGAACGACTATAAGTCGATCCTGATCGGCCACACGGCCCAGTTCGGCGCCGACGCGCTCAACGAAGCGGTCTTCCAGTACACCAAGTTCGCCAACTCGATCTCGGCGGACTCCAATGATCCCTTCCTCTACTTCCCCTCGGGCGTGACCATCGGCCAGAACATCAACACCCCGCAGACCACGAACCAGGCGAAGTACCAGTACAAGGACGACTTCAGCTTCTCGCGCACACTGGGCGGCCGTCGCCACGATTTCAAGACCGGTGTCTCTTACGTCAACGAACCGACGCTCGGGGGCGATTTCACGACCGGTACCACCGGCCAGTATTCGCTTCTCCGCGATAGTCTCAGCTCACCGATTACCGACATCACGATCACCGGTGGTTTCTCGGGCAACAAGACGCCGATCAAACAGTACGGTGTGTTCTTCCAGGATGACTGGGCGGTCAGCGACAGCCTGACGGTCAACCTCGGGCTGCGCTACGACTACAACGACGGCTTCGACCTCGACCAGCGTTCGAGCCAGCTCTGGCGAACGCTGTCGACCCAGACGACCTACAACGAGGGCTACCTGCGCGAGTTCCAGGGCGGCAAGGGGGGTAAGCTCAAGAACGACACCAACAACTGGGCACCCCGCCTCGGATTCACCTGGGACGTCAATGGCAACGGCAAACACCTGTTGCGCGGCGGCGTCGGTCGCTACTACGACTTCCCGTACACCAACGCGACGATCCTCTTCCCGGCGCTCTCCGTCCAGTCGGCCGGCTACGGTACGGTCTACAACGCCAACAACCCCAACGGCCTGCGAAATCCGGACGGCTCGTTCTATCGCGTCGGCCAGCCGTTGCCGCCGAACCAGCTCCCCGGTGCCGCGATCCCGCCCGAGAACGACGTCGCATCGCCGACCCTGGCAACCCCCTATTCCGACCAGATCTCGCTCGGCTACTCGGCGCAGGTCAACGACTGGCTCGGCCTGAATTTCGAGGCGGTGTCCGTCGAATACAAAGACATTCCGTTCCGCTTCCGCGCCAACCCCCGGATTCCGGAGACCGGCGCTCGCCGCTTCCCGGCGTTCAACAATTTCCGCATCTGGACCGGCGGCGGCACCGCGAAGTACCGCGGCGCCAACATCGGCTTCCGCGCCCGCGACCCCAGGGGTAAGTTCGAGTTCCAGGGCTTCTACACCTACTCGAAGGCGGACGGCCTCGTGCTCGGAGGCGCCGACGAATTCCGCCTGACCGTGACCGACCACCAGCCCGACCTCACCGTGGGCCGCGACGTGTCCTTCAACCCGCTCAACCCGTTCTGCGGCGCCTGCCAAGGTCCGTTGAACACCGACGCGCGTCATCGCTTCACGATCGGCGGCACCTACCGCGCGCCGTTCGGCATCACCCTCGCCGGCACCTTCCGCTACCGGTCGGCACTCCCCTACTCGGACATCTCGGGCGTCGACCTCAACCGGGATGGTTTCCGGCTCGACCTCACCCCCGGCGCCAAGCCGAACGGCCGGCGCGGCGAGGCGTTCAAGCAGCTCGATGTGCGGGTCGCCAAGGAGTTCACCTTCGGCGGCCACTACGGCTTTGAGCTGATCGGTGAGGTGTTCAACCTGACCAACTCGAAGAACCCCTCCGCCTTCAACGGCACCCGCACCTCGGCGCTGTTCGGTAAGGCGACGTCATTCGCAGGTGACCCGGGACAGGGCGAGCAGCGTCTTGCACAGCTTGGAATTCGGGTGAAGTTCTAAGCCTCGAACGCTTCTCCGGAAATCTGGCGGGGCCGCTTCGGCGGCCCCGCTTTTTTTACCCTGCGGTTCGAGCGGGCTTTCGGCCTCGTACCAACCCTCGCGCTCGTGGGCGGCAAAAAATGCCGGAGGCAGGCATTCCAACCGTTCAGGAATGCCGACTCGCGCAGACCGACCGCCAATTCGACTTTCCAACTGGGCCTTCGGGCCTTCGGCAGAGCCCCCTCCCGGCCCACGAAACTGCGTAGGCGCGGTTTGTGCTTATTCCTTGGATCGGCCGGTGTTTCGACCGGTCGCCTCAAGGATCATACGAGGGAGGATTCCACGGTGTCGCTCAAGAGCTTCGCCTTCATACTCGGTGCGGTCATGTTGACCTCGCTGCTCTGCGGATTGCTGGTGCTCGGTCTGGCTTACCGGCGCCTGAAAAAGATTCGCGTACCCAAAGACGCCGATTTCTTCACTACCGTCCGGGCGGTTCCGCTCGCGCTGGTGGTCGGCCTCGACCTGCTCGACCTCGGTCTCGACACTCTGGCGGCGCCGCTCGAATGGTTTATCCTTAATCGACTCGGACTCACCGCGCTGCGTAACGTCGCGACTTTCGAGGCGTTGATTCCCTTCACCGGTCCGATCCCGACCCTGACGCTGGCCTGGATCGGCGCGCGCCTGTTCAACCTCGGTGAAGCGATCGATCCTCACCTGATCCAAACCCAGCGGGTGGCGCCCGGGCGATACGAAGGGCAGCTGTCCTGACGGTGTACGCGCCGCGGGACCGTTGCACGGTCCACTGGATTTCTTTAGTCTTGATGAGTTGACTCGGATGGATCGTATGACGATCCGTACCCAAGGAGGACCTACTATGAAACGAGTTGCCCTATGGCTCTCGCTCTGCCTGGCACCCGCCACGGCTTTTGCGGGGGTCCAAGCGAACGCGCCGACCATCACCGGCGAAACCGGATTGTTCACCCTGTTTACCGGCGAGACCCTACCCCGCGGACAATGGTCCTTCGGGTCGTACTACAACAACTGGGACCGCCTGATCAACATCAAGGCCTTTCCGACGCGGCGCAATGACGAGCTCAGCTTCGACTGGAACCGCCTCTCCGCGAGCGTCGGCTACGGCCTCACCGACCGGTTCGAGCTGAGCTTGTCGCTCCCTTACGAGGAATTCGACTACGACGAAGGCGACCTTCCGGGCTTCAAGCTCGACGATTCCGGCATCGGCAACCTTCGCCTTGGCGGCAAGTACCGGTTCTACGGCGAACCGGGCGAGGACTCTTCCTTTGCGATCAACGCCTTCGTCGAGGCGCCGACCGGGAACGACAAAATCGCGAGCGACCGGGTGGGCGGCGGAGTCGGCCTCGACTGGCGGGTCCGCAACTGGGTCTTGAACGCCGGCTATAGCGACACGCGCAACCAAGGTGCCGCGTTTCTCGGGAAGGAATTCACCGGCGGCATCGGCTATGCCGGCAGCGTGTCGGATCGGCTCGACTGGATCACCGAGGTGGTCGGCCACAGCTATTCAGGCGACGGGCTGCTGCCGGAAGACGCCTATGACCTGACGTCCGGCGGCCGTCTGTGGCTCGGCGAAAATCAGAACTGGGCCTTCAACTTCGCTCTGCGCACCGACCTCGCGCAGCTCGATTCGATCGACGAGCACTGCCCGCTGGGCGGCCTGGTCGGCCTGAGCTATATGCCAGCCGCGTTCCGCGTGCGTCCCGAGCCTCCTTCGGCTCCGATCCCGCCGCCGCCCGCTCCGGAACCGCCCCCCGCGCCGGCTCCGCCGCCGCCGCCGGCAGTCGCTCCGCCTCCTCCGCCGCCGCCGGCTCCCGCGCCTCGTCCCGAGGAACGGGTGACGGTGAACTTCACCCCGGGCAGCGCCCGTCTGTCGAACATCGCCAAGGCGAAGCTCGACGAGGTCGCTCTCAAGATGAAGCAGGATCCCGAGCTGCGGGCTCAGGTGCTCGGCTACACCGATCCGAGCGGCTCCGCCGCCGCCAACCAGCGGATCAGCGAGCAGCGCGCCAAGGCGGTCAAGGACTATCTCGTGACCCGCCACGGAATCGATCCGAGCCGGATCACGACCCAGGGTCGCGGCTCCGCCGACTCGACCGGCAACGCGTCCGAGGATCGGCGCGCGCTGGTGATCCTCTCCGTCCAGTAGCTCGTTCTACGGTTAGAACCCTAAAGGCCCCGCTTCGGCGGGGCCTTTTTCGTTTTAGGACGAGGAGCGTAAGGTCTCACCGCGGAGGGAGGCGATCGCGCCGATCAATCCCGCCGCGGTGCCCAGGAGCACCAGGGCGGCGAGCTGATCGGGGCTCAGGAAATCCGCCGCGAGCAGCGAAGGGACGAGTGCGTCGCCGGCCCGTTGCCGCACCAGTAGCCAGGCGCCATAGAGACCACCGGCCGCGAACAGGCCGCCGAGCGTGCCCTGGAGCAAACCTTCGGCGTAGAACGGCCCGCGAATATAGAACTCGGTGGCACCCACCAGGCGAAGGATCGAGATCTCCTCGCTATGAAGAAACGCGGCGAGACGAATCACGCTGCCGATCGTGAACACCGCCGCTCCCAGCAACACCAAGCCGAGCACCAGGCCGACGCCGCGGATCACCGCGACCAGCCCCTGAACCTGGGCGAGCCACTCGCGATCGTCGTCGATCAACGTGACCCCCGGCGCCAGCCGCCAGGCTGCAAGCGCCGAGAGCTGTTCTTGGGAGCCGCTCGCCGCGGGCCGGACCTCGATTTCGAGCGACGCCGGCAGCGGCTCTTCCGAGCCCCCGCTCACCAGATCCGCGAGGCTCGGAAAGATCGACCGGAAACGCTCCTGGGCCTGCCGCTGATCGACTGGATGTACCGCCTGCACCCAACGCTCCCCGGTCGCCCGCCGAGCCCAAACGGCAAGCTCCGCCGCCGTGGTCTGCGGCGTCAGGTACACCACGACCCGAGCCTCGCGCTGCCAACGCTCAACGCTCCGAGCCAGGTTTCGGCTCGCGAGCAGGAAGACACCCGAAAGAAACAAGCTCACCGCGATCGTCAAAACCGCGACCAAACTGACCTTCCACCCGCGGACCAGATTGATCGCCGCGTCGCGAAAGAACGACCGAAGAGCCTGAAGAAAACTCAATGCTCCGCATCCTCGCCCGCTTCATCCACCTGACTCTCCTCCGCCGCCTCCGCCGCCAGCCCACCCTCGTCCTCCCCGCCGCTTTCATCCTTTACGTCCTTGCCTTCTCCCAAGTCCTCTGCCGACCCCGACGCGCGTCCACCTTCCGCCTCCGGATCCTCTTCATCCCCCAGCCGGAGCTCCGGCTGCTCGGTCCCTACGACCTCCCGGTCGAGCGCCAACTGTCCCCGGTCGAGCGTGAGCACCCGGCCGCCGACCCGCTGGATCATCTCCCGGTCGTGGGTCGCGAGCAGCACCGTCGTGCCGCGTTGGTTGACCGCCAGGAACAGACGCAGGATTTCGCGCGCGAGGTCAGGGTCGAGGTTGCCGGTCGGCTCGTCGGCGATCAGGATGTCCGGCTCGTTGATCAACGCCCGGGCGATCGCCACCCGCTGCTGCTCGCCGCCCGAAAGCTCGGGAGGAAACGAGCTCATCCGATGCGCGAGCCCCACCCGGCGGAGAGCGTGATAGGCGAGTTTCTTCCTCCCCCGCAGGTCGACGCCGAGGATGCGCGGCAGGTAGCTCACGTTCTCGAACACGGTCTTCCTCGCGATCAGACGGAAGTCCTGGAACACGACGCCCATCGTCCGCCGCAGGTAGGGGATCTTCCGCTGAGGGATCGACGCGACGTTGCGGCCGTTGACCAGGATCTGGCCGGAGGAGGGAATCTCCTCGCGGAAGATCAAACGCAGCAGGGTGGTCTTGCCGGCGCCGCTCGCCCCGGTCAGGAACACGAACTGCCCGCGCCCGATCTCGAAGGTCAGATCCGACAGAGCGGCCTGGCCTCCCGGGTAGTGCTTCGAGACGTGGAAGAGCTGGATCAGGGGCTTACCCCTCCGGAATCCCAAGCTCGCTGCGCATCAGCCGCTGCACCGCCGGAGGCTGGGCGCGGCCGGCCGAGCGCTTCATCACCTGGCCGACCAGGAAGCCGAGCACCTGGAGCTTGCCCCCTTGAAGCTGGGCCACCTGGGCCGGAAACTCGGCGATCACTTCGCGCACCCAGGCCTCGATTTGGCCGGCGTCGGAGACCTGGCCAAGCCCCAGGCGGTCGATCGCCGCGGTCGGCTCCTCGTCCGTATCCCAGATGGCGACGAAGACCTCTTTGGCCGCCGAGGAGGAGATCTTTCCCTGTTCGATCGCGGCGACCAGCGCCGCGAGACGAGCCGGCGCGAGCGCAGCCTCCGGCCCCGCCTTGCGCTCCTTCAACTCGCGCAGCACCTCGCCCATCACCCAGTTGGCCGCCGGCTTTGCCCCCCTGCCGCGGATCTCTCCTGCGGGCAGCGCGGCGACCGTCGCCTCGTAGTAGTCGGCCAGCTCGCGCGAGCCGGTGAGCACCGCGGCGTCCGCGGCCGACAGGCCATATTGCTCGGCACAGCGCGCCCGGCGCACCCAAGGCAGCTCGGGAAGTACCGCCACCAACGCCGCCCGGCGCGCCTCGTCGATCACCAGCGGCGGCAGGTCGGGCTCGGGGAAATACCGGTAGTCGTGCGCCTCTTCCTTGCTGCGCAGGGTTCGCGTCGTCCCCTTGTCGGCGTCGAAGCTGCGCGTCTCTTGGGTCACCCGCCCGCCGCCTTCCAGGATCTCGATCTGGCGCTCGATCTCGTATTCGATCGCCCGGCCGAGGTTCTTGAACGAGTTGAGGTTCTTCACCTCCGCGCGGGTGCCGAGCACCGGATCGCCCGCCTTGCGCACCGAGACGTTTGCGTCGCAACGCAGATTGCCCGCCTCCATGTTGCCGTCGCTGGTCCCCGTGTAGAGGAGAAGCTGATGAAGCGTCTGAAGGTAATCCTGCGCCTCGGCCGCCGAAGAGATCTCGGGGCGCGAGACGATCTCGACCAGCGGCGTGCCGCAGCGGTTGAAATCGACCAGCGATTGACCGAACAGCGGCCCGCCGCCCGGCGCCTCGTGCAGGAGCTTCCCGGCGTCCTCCTCCAGATGCAGCCGCTCGATCCTCACCCCCTTGTCGTGAGCCGAAAGCGGCAACCGGCCGTTTTCGGCGAGCGGCTTGTCGTACTGGCTGATCTGGTACCCCTTCGGCAGATCGGGGTAGAAGTAGTTCTTCCGGGAAAACACCGACCGCGAGTTGACCGTGGCCCCGAGCGCAGTAGCGAGCTGCACCGCGAGATCGACCGCGTGGCGGTTCGCGACCGGCAGCGTCCCGGGATATCCCAGGCAGACCGGGCAGACGTGCGTATTCGGCTCGGCGCCGAAGCGGTTCGGACAGCGGCAAAACATCTTCGTAGCCGTGAGGAGCTGGACATGCACCTCAAGGCCGATCACCGCTTCGTATGCCATGGCGGCGGGAGTTTACCGCAGGCGTGCGATATCCTTCGGGCGCCGGAGCCCTGCCGTCCATGCGCGACAATCTCAAAGCTCTTTGGCCGTTCCTGCGGCCCTACCGCGACAAGCTCTGGAAGGGCTTGGGGACCATCGTCGCCTCGGTTGCGGTCGGCCTGCTCAATCCCCTCCTGATCGGCCGCGGCATCGACGCGGTGAGGGCCGGGGCCGGCATGGGCACGCTCGCCGTCTTCGCCGTCTCGATGATCGGCGTGACGGTTCTCGCGGGCACGTTCAACTACCTTCAGCGCATGATCCTGGTCGCGATGAGCCGCGACGTCGAATTCGATCTGCGCAATCGCTATTTCGAGCGGCTGGAGCAACTGCCGCAGTCGTTTTTCCACGCTCATCCGACCGGCGATCTGATGGCGCGGGCGACCAACGACCTCCAGGCCGTCCGCATGCTCTGCGGCCCGGCGATCATGTACAGCACGAATACCGTCCTGCTCGCGGTCGGCGCGCTCGCCCTGATGGCGAACATTCACCTCGGCCTGACCGGCGTGGCTCTGGCGATCATGCCCCTGGTGGCGATCGCCACCCAGATGTTCGGCGACCGCATCCATCGCCTGTTCGAAGGGGTGCAGGAGCGTTTCTCCGCCCTCTCGGCCAAGGCGCAGGAGAACCTTTCCGGCGTCCGCGTCGTCCGGGCCTACGCCCAGGAGGAGCGGGAGATCGACGCCTTCGGAGCGGTCAACGCCGCCTACGTCGAAGGCAACCGCCGGCTGATCATCTGGCAGGCAGCGTTCTTCCCCGCACTCCAATGCCTTGCCGGAATCGCCACGGTGGCTGTCCTCTATTTCGGCGGCAAGCTCGCGATCTCGGGCCGGATCACGGTGGGCGAATTCGTCACCTTCAACACCCTGCTCGCCCGGATGGTCTGGCCGATGATCGCGCTCGGCTGGGTGATCAACCTGGTCCAGCGGGGCACCGCGTCGCTCGGCCGCATGCGCCTCGTGCTCGAAGCCGAGCCGGCGATCAAGAACGAGTCGCCGGACCCGTCGGACGCACCGATCGCGGTGCCCGCCCGCTTCGCCGGGGAGGTCCGGTTCAAGGACCTGTCGTTCTCCTACCGGCCCGGCCTGCCGCCCGCGCTCCACGACATTTCGCTCGATGTCCCGGCCGGCACCACGGTCGCGATCGTCGGCCGCACCGGCTCGGGGAAAAGCACCCTTCTCTCCCTGCTGCCGCGGCTGCTCGATCCGCCGCCCGGCACCCTGTTCCTCGACGGCATCGACCTGCGGCATGTGCCGCTCGAACGGCTGCGGGCGGAGATCGGCATCGTGCCGCAGGAAACTTTTCTCTTCTCGGCCACGCTGGCCGAAAACGTCGCCCTTGGCCGGCCGGACGCAAGCGAAGGCGAGATCCGGCAAGCCGCGGAGCTGGCCGGCCTCGGACCCGATCTCGCGAGCTTTCCCGCCGGCCTCGAAACCCGGGTCGGCGAACGCGGCCTGACCCTTTCGGGCGGCCAGAAGCAGCGGGTCGCGATCGCCCGCGCCCTCCTGCGCCAACCGCGAATCCTGCTGCTCGACGACTGCCTCTCCGCAGTCGACACCCACACGGAAGAAAGAATCCTCGGCAACCTCCGGCGCTTTTTCCCCGGCCGGACGGTGTTTCTGGTCTCGCACCGGGTCTCCGCGGTCCAAGGCGCCGATTTGATCGTCGTCCTCGAACAGGGCCGAATCGCCGAGCGCGGCAACCACGATCAACTGCTCGCTCAACGGGGACTCTACGCCGAGCTTGCAGAGCGCCAGCAGCTGGAGGAAGAGCTGGCCGCCGTTTGACGTTCTCCCTGTCGGGAGGAACCTCCATGCGCATCCTAATCACCGGCGGCACCGGCCTGATCGGCATAGCCCTCGCCGCCCGGCTAGCCACCGAAGGCCACGAACCGATCGTCCTTTCCCGCAATCCCGAGAAGGCAAAAGCCGCGCTCCCGCACGGTGTGCGCGCCGAAGAATGGGACGGCGAAAGCGTCGCCGGCTGGTCGAAGCTGATCGATTCCGACACCGCGATCGTCCACCTCGCGGGGGCGGGAGTGGCCGACGCCCGCTGGAGCCCGGCGCGCAAACGCGAGATCCGTAACAGCCGGATCCTCTCGGGCAGCGCCGTGCTCGCGGGCGTCAGGGCGGCAGCGACCAAGCCTCGCGTCCTGCTCCAAGCCTCGGCGGTCGGCTACTACGGACCGCGCGGCGACGAGATCGTGACCGAAAGCGATCCGCCCGGGGACACGTTCCTCGCCAATGTCTGCGTCGCCTGGGAAGACTCGACCCGCCCAGTCGAGGCCCTCGGCGTGCGACGCGCGCTCCTCCGCACCGGCCTCGTCCTCACTCCCGAAGGGGGCGCGCTGGGCAAGATGCTCCTGCCGGCCAAGCTCGGAGCGAACGGCCCGCTGGGCTCCGGTCGCCAGGGCTTCCCGTGGATTCACCTGGAAGACGAAATCGACGCGATTCGCTTCTTGATCGACCGAGACGATGCGAGCGGTCCGTTCAACCTGACCGCCCCGAACCCGCCGACCCAAGCCGAATTCGCCAAGGCGTTAGGCCACGTGCTCCACCGCCCCTCGTTCCTCCCCGCCCCCGCCTTCGCCCTCCGCCTCGCCCTCGGCGAAATGTCCGACATGCTGCTCACCGGCCAACTCGTCGTCCCCAAGCGCCTGCTGGAGCTGGGCTACCGCTTTCGCTTTCCGGATCTGGAGGGGGCGTTGGCGGACCTGTTAAAGCCACCTCCGTCATCCCGAGCGAGAGCGAGGGATCTGGGGGTTGGGCGGCCTTAAATTCCCTCACCCCACCCCTCACCCCTGCCCGAACCGCTCCAAAATCGCCGCCCGGACCGCCAGCCTCAAGTTCGGCGGGGTGTAGACCCGATAACGGTCGATGCGCCCGAGGTGGCTGATGAATTGGCTCGCTTCGCCCACTTCTTCGAAGCGGCCGTCGTATTTCTTCACCCAGACGCGTTTCTGGCCAAAGCGATGGGGATCTTTGGCCGAGTTCGAGATCAGCAGGTTGCCGTCCCCGAACTCAGCGAACAGGCCGGGGAGGACCGCCTCGAAGCGCTCCTTCTCCTCCGCCGACTGGTGCTCCTTGGTTTCGAACGCCACCGGAAAGTGCTCGCGATCGACCACGGCCCGGGCGTGGACGCTATCCGAGGCGCGCATCGCGGCGGTGGTGGTCAGGTCGTCCTCGGCCAGAAACTTCTCCGGATCGGCCGACCAGCGGGCGCCGGTTTCGAGCAGCCAGGCGTTCAGGTGCAGCTCCATCGCCTTGCCGGTCGCGTTGAAATAGACCTGGGTGAACATGTAATACCGCGCCATGACCAGCGCTTCGAGCGCGTGGATTCCGCCTTCGTCCACTCCAATGCCCCAGGTCCCGGTCTCCGGATCGGCGAGCGGCAGGATCGTCTCCAGCACCCGGTCGAGATCGTAGTGGCCGTAGCGGACGCCGCAGAACAGGCTGTCGCGCAGCAGGTAGTCCATCTTGTCGACGTCCAGCTCGCCCGAGACGATCTGGCAGAGCAGGCGGTCGATCGGCGCCTCGAATTTGCCTGCAAGCAGCCGCTTCACGTCCTCGGCCGCAATTCCGTCACCCAGCTGATCGAAGATCGCGCGAACGTCGGGAAGATCCAGCAAACGCCGGGTCATCTCCTCGTGGTCGATCGCATCTTCGAACAGCTCCTCGGCCGAGTGGGAAAACGGCGCATGCCCTTGATCGTGGAGCAGCGCGGCGATCCGCGCCAAACGCCGCTCCCGGCTGGCCGGACCGATCGGCAGCGGCGCCGTCCCGCGCGCCGCAAGCGCGTCGTAGACCCGGCCCGCCAAATGCATCGCGCCGAGCGCATGGCTGAACCGGCTGTGCTCCGCCCCCGGATAGACGAACGAGGTGAGGCCCAGCTGGCGAATCCAGCGCAACCGCTGAAGCGGCCGGCTGTTGACCAGAGCGGCTTCGAGCGGATCGGCGTGGACGAAGCCGTGGACCGGATCGCGGAGGGAGAGGGCGTTCGGCAAGGGGTAGGGGACGGCTCCGAATCAGCGCCGAGCCGCGCGGGGATTGGGGAGCAAGGAGTTCATGGACCACAGATGATAGCGGAGTCGAGCAGGCACCACGGGGGCTGCGCCCGCGAGGGCTCCAGGGCCTCGTCAAAGTCGGGACCGGCTTTCCGCCTCAGCGCCCGTCTCCCCGACCTCCCACCGCCCGGGAGAGGGGCACCCTGGAGGCCCTGTCCGACCCAACGGGCCGGGAGAACCTAGCCCAGGGCTGAGGCCGAAGGCCGATGCCCTGGGATGAAAGACCCCAGAGAAAGGCGGCCTGAAAGGCCGCGAGAGTTTCAGGCCCACACGTAGCGCTCGTCAAATGGGTTTTCCTAGGCCTCGGAGACCGCGTGGCTGGGGGTGCGGATCTGTCGAGCCCGGGGTTCTCGCGGCCTTTCAGGCCGCCAGGAGGTGGTGACTCTTGACCCAGAGAATCGGCTCCCTGCTCGTTGGGCCGGACTTTTGGGGATCGGAGATACGATTCACCCGAGGAGGCCTGCTCATGTCCGAAAATGCCGCACCGGTTCTCGAAGGCCCCGATTTTTTCACCGGCATCGCGTTCGCCGAGCTGACCGAGGGGCAGCCGCTTCTCGGCCACTCGGGCGGCGAGGCGGTGATCCTGGTGCGCCGCGGCGAGACGGCGTTCGCGACCGCTGCAAACTGCACCCACTACGGCGCTCCGCTCAAGGATGGCCTGGTGGTGGGCGATACGCTGCGCTGCCCTTGGCACCACGCCTGTTTCCACCTTGCGACCGGCGAGGCGCTCGGCGCTCCGGCCTTGAACGCTCTGGCGAGCTACGAGGTCGTCCGCGACGGCGATTCCGTGCGGGTCGGCGCCAAGCGCGGCGAACCTTCGTCGCGAAAGGCGGCGGAGTCTCCCGAATCGGTCGTCCTGCTCGGTTCGGGTGGCGCGGGCGCTGCGGCGGCCGAGGCGTTGCGGCGCGAGGGGTACGCCGGGCCGATCGCGCTGGTCGGGACCGAGCCGCCGATCGACCGGCCGAACCTGTCGAAGGATTACCTCGCGGGCAACGCTCCGGAGGAGTGGATTCCGCTCCGCGACGAGGCGTTCTACAAGTCGATCGACGTCGATCTTGTGACCGGCGACCCCGCCAAGGCGCTCGATCTCAAAGCCAAGACCGTGACCCTGGAGAGCGGCCGGCAGCTCTCGTACGGCGCATTGCTCTACGCCACCGGGGCCGAGCCGGTGCGCCTGCCGATTCCCGGCGCGGACTCGGCGCACGTGCATACCCTGCGCACCCTCGCCGACAGTCGCGCGATCCTCGCGCGGGCCGAAAGCGGCAAGCGGGCCGTGGTGATCGGTGCGAGCTTCATCGGCCTGGAAACCGCCGCCGCGTTGCGCACCCGCGGAGTCTCCGTCGACGTCGTCGCGCCGGATTCAATTCCGCTCGCCAAGGTCGTCGGCCCCGCGGTCGGCACCTTCGTCCAGGCGCTCCATCAAGAAAAAGGAGTGACCTTCCACCTCGGCCGGAAACCGACCGAGATCGGCGAGGGGTCGGTGACGCTCGACGACGGGACCGTTCTCGCCTGCGATTTCGTGGTGATGGGAGTCGGCGTGCGCCCTCGCCTGGCGCTCGCCGAGGCGGCGGGGCTGCCGATCGACCGCGGCATCACGGTCGACGGGCAGCTCTGCGCGGCGCCCGGAGTTTGGGCCGCGGGCGACGTCGCGCGCTATCCCGACCCCTGGTCGGGCGAGACCGTGCGGATCGAGCATTGGGTGGTGGCAGAACGCATGGGCCAGGCGGCGGCGAGGAACATGCTCGGCGCGGCGCGCCCGTACCGGGACGTGCCGTTCTTCTGGAGCGCCCACTACGACCTCACCTTGAACTACGTCGGCCACGCCGAGGCCTGGGACGAGATCGAGCTTCGCGGCAGCCTGGAGCAGCGCGACGCGCTGATTGCCTACCGCCAGAATGGGCGGATCGTCGCCGTAGTCACGATCGGCCGCGACCTAGCGGGCTTGAAAGTCGAAGCGGCGATGGAGAGCGGCGACGAGGCGGGGCTCGAAGAGATCGTGCGTCAGTCGTAATGCGGCGGTAGGCGTTCGCGCCGCGGCAGGGGTCAAGCCGTCATTGGGGCGCGCCGGCCGCTTCCGGTCAGGGATCGAGCGCCGCGAACGCCTTCTCCATCCACTCCCTTGGCACCGGCCCCCAGTGGGTCATTCCCGGCTGTTCCAGGTAGATCACGTTCTTGAATCCGTCGCTGCGCATTTCGTGGTCCGTCAC
This sequence comes from Thermoanaerobaculia bacterium, assembly GCA_038250865.1. Classification (GTDB taxonomy): domain Bacteria; phylum Acidobacteriota; class Thermoanaerobaculia; order Multivoradales; family UBA5704; genus DASYKS01. Next base: position 33,429 of record JBBSBW010000047.1, read on the forward strand.
CCGGGTCTGGGCGCGGTTGAAGTCGCGCTCGCCGGTGAACAGGACCAGCCGGCTCCGTTCGCGCGCCAAGCGCAGCAGATCGTGCGGCGGCTTGCCGAACGACGCCGGCCAGCTCGCGCCCGGCTTGTCGTCGACCGGCAGGTCGCGGTACCAATCGACCCCCATCATCATCAGCGCGCCCCGAAAGACGTCCGGATAGATCAGCGCCAGGGTGCTCGCGGCGCGGGCGCCGCCCGAGTGTCCTGCGGCGTAGACGCGCGTGGGATCGATCTTGTACAGGCGTTCCATCTGCTCGGCGGCGTCCACAGCCAGCCCCCAGCGATCGACCCGCGAGCGCTCGTTGCCCGCGCGGTTGGCGCCCACCCAGATCAGCCGGTGAGCGGAGAGGATCTCGGCCACGGCCGGACCGGTGATCCCCGCCGGGCCGCCGAATTCCCACGGGGAGACCCAGACCACCAGCCCCCAGCCCGCGGGCGGCGGATCGCCCTCCGGCACCAGCACTTCGAAGCTCTCGTCGCTGAGTTTGTAGGCGAGCGCCTTCGGGTCATCCTTCTGCACCTTCTCCCGATTCAGGTTCGCGCGCCGCAGCAGCTCGGGAAGTGCGCTCAAAGGGGAGCGTTCGGCAAACGCCACCTTGTAGCTGCCCGGCCGGCCGGCGCGCGGGGCCTCGGCCGGAGCGGCAAGCCGGGCGGCGATGGCGGGCGGCAGATCTTCCTTGGGCGCCTCTTCCTCGGCCGGGTGGATCGCACCCGAAGCGAGCGCCGCCAGAAACGCATCGGCCTCGGCCGGGCGTCCCAGCTCTTCGAACAACACGTGCAGCAGCTTCTGGAGCGTCGCATCGGCGGGCGCGATCGTGAGCCCCTCTTCGACGGTGGCCACCGCCTTGTCCCGATCCCCCTCCAGATACCAGGTGCGGGCGATCGCGCTCAACACCTGGGGCCGTTCGGAGCGCGGCAGGGTGCGCACCGCCTTCTCGTACTCGGCCCGCGCCTCGGCGGGGTGCCCCTGGGCGAGCAGGGCGTTGCCCTTCTCCAGCCAGTTGTAGATCGTGTGGGGGACCTCGGCGCCCCCGGGAGTCGCTTCGGAAAGCGGACGCATGCGAATGCGGGTCGAGGCTCCCGGACCCTCCGCGGCCACCTCCACCCACCCTTCCGCGGTGATCCACCCGCGCGCCTCGACCGTCAGCTTCCAGCGCCCCGCCCCGAGCCCCAACAGCGCCCATTTGCCGCTCCCATCGGTGGTGACCGGCGGCGGGCCGACGGGGGGCTCCCCCAACCGCAGCGTCACCGTCGCTCCGGAAAGCGGCTTGCCGTCGGCGTCCAAAACCTGGCCGCTGGCCCGCCCGAGACCGGTCGCGAGCCCCGCCGGGGTCTCTTCTTCCTGCGCCAGGACCCCGGCGCCAAGCAGCAGCGCAAGGGCGATCCCGAGCACGAGAGTGAAGAGGGCGGCGGGCGCGGGCTTGATTCTCTTGGCGGGCACGGTTCCAGGATAGCAAAGGGGCCGCTCACGGCCGCCGGCTCCTCGCGCCCGTGCACGAACTCGCAACTTGAGACCGCGGACGGTGAGACGGTACGCCAAGATCGAACTGCTCGCTTTGTTGGATGAGATGCACTACCGAGTGTAGGAAACCCGGAGCCGTCTCCACGAGCGGGTCAAGACCGTCGGGGCGGCACAACTTTGGAAGGAACGTCAATGACTAAGCTTCGCGCTACATCGCTCACGGTACTCGGTCTCGTCCTTTTCTTCAGTGCTCTCCAGGCGGACGCGAGCGCTTGGTGTAACACCCGCAATCACTGCCATTGGTGGTCGAAGCGCTACACGGCGAATGCGCACGTGGGTTGCATCGGCTTCTCGCTGCCCCTCTGCTACCAGCATTCGGGAGGCTGCGGCTCGGCGAGCGCCAATTGCGGCTGGAAGTCTTGCCTGATCGGAGGCGCGAGCGCCTCGGCCTCTAATGGCTCGGGCGGCTGCTACACCAGCACCTCTCACACCGGCCTCGGAATCGCCGGTACCGCCGCCACGGCAGCGCCCTGTGACAACGAACAGGGTGGCAGCTATGCCTCGACCAGTGCCCAATTCGACGACGCCTCTCAAACCGTCGCCATCTCTTTCGGGGAAGGAGAACTCGGAGCCATCCGCGGCGGCAAAGCAGCACGCGTACAGGTGTTCATCTTCCGCGACGAGACGCCCGAAGGGGTGGAGAACGACGAGCCGAAGCGGACCCCGGAAAACACCGTCTGGGAAGGCTCGATCGCGCTCGAAAATGGCGTCGTGAGCGCCAAGGGTCTGGACGTTCGGAGCCTCGGGGTCAAGACGGATGAGAATGGTTACAGCACCCTGTCGCTCGCGGGCGTCCGCGCCCTCGTACCGCTCGCGCTATCGGATGCCGATTGGGACTCGCTGATCGTGCAGGTCGTGGCCGACGAGGCCGACCCAGCCAAGTAGCGGATGGCTTCTCCGCGGGGTGCGGTCCGATTCCGCCCCCGCGAGGCTTCCGACTTCACCCCCGGCGATCGAGCTTCACGACGCCGCGAGCACCCCGGCGACCGCCGCCACCGTCCGCGCGACATCGGCCTCGCCAGTCCGCCAATTGACCACGCTGATCCGCATCGCCCGCCGCCCCTCCCAGTTGACGCCGCCGAAGAACGCCTCGCCGCTCTGGTTGATTCGTTCGATGACGCGGTCGGTCCAGGCGTCGTGGTCTTCCGCGGTCGCCTCCGGCCGGGGATCGAGGAAGCGCACCAGCCCCTGGTTCAGCCGGGCGGCGACGACGACCTCCGCGCCCGGCAGCGCTCCGATTCCGCGGACCAGCGCGGCGCACTGATCGCAGTTGCGCTCGATCATCGCGGCCAGCCCGTCGCGCCCCAGCTCGCGCAGGGCGGCATAGACGGCGAAACCCCGGGCGCGGCGCGACCATTCGGGCGTCCAATCGATTTGATCGCGCGCGGCATCCTCGCCGACGAAATAGGAGTCGTGGATGGTGAACGCGCGCCGGTGCGCCTCGGGGTTCCGAACCGCGGCGAAGCCGCAATCCTGCGGCACGTTCAGCCACTTGTGGCAGTCGGTCGCCCAACTGTCGGCGAGATCCATCCCTTCGACCAACGAGGCGAAACGCTCAGAGGCCCGGGCGAACAGGCCGAACGCCCCGTCCACGTGAACCCAGGCGCCTTGGCAGTGGGCGATCGGAATGAGGGTTGAAAACGGATCGAACGCCCCGGTGTTCAGATCGGCGGCGTTTAAGGAGACGATCGTGGGTCCGCCGTCTTTGGCAAGCGCCGCTTCCAGATCCGCCGGCCGGATCGCCCCCTCGGCATCGACCGGCAAGACCGTGATCTGGCGCGCGCCGACCCCCAAATACCGCAGCGCGCGATCGACCGACACATGGCGCACGGCGCTCGCGAACACCCGGATCGGCGGACTCCCCGCGAGCCCCTGCTCGCCGACCTTCCAGCCGACCTGGTCCAGGAGAAAATCCCGCGCCGCGGCCAGCGCGGTGAAATGCGCCATCTGGCAGCCGGTGGTGAAGGCGAACGATGCGGTCGGCGGCAGGCGCAACACGTCGAGCAGCCACTTGCCCGCGACCTCCTCGACCACCGACGCCGCGGGCGACGTGCCATAGATCGCCGCGTTCTGGTCCCAAGTGCTCGCCAGCCAATCGGCGGCGAGCGCCGAAGGGAGCGTCCCCCCGATCACCCAAGCGAATAAGCGACCCCCCGTGTTGCCGAGCAGGCCCCCTTCGGCGGCACGAACCAGGTCGTCCACCACCTGCGCTGCGGGCTGGCCCTCGCGGGAGAGCGGTACGTCGAAACGCGAAAGAAGGGTCTCGCGAGAGACGGTCGCGGCGACTGATCGGGTGCCGAGTTCGTCGAGATAACGGTGGGCGTGGAGGAGGGCGCGGTCGAGGGCGGTTTCGGTCATTGCGGGCGGAACGATAAGGGGGTGCGCGGACGATTGGCAACCGCGCCTCCTCACGCGGCTCTCACGCGGCTTCGAGCGTGATCCTCCCCATTCCGAACACGGCCCCCTTCCCGACATGCAGCACCTCGGCGGAACGCAGGAGCGGCGCGAGCGGCGCGAGATCGCCTTCCAGCGTCATCACGCCGACATGGCCTCCGAGCGAGATTTTCCGATCCTGGCGGTGGCTGTAGCGCGCGCAATCCTGAAAGACGAGATGTTTGCCCACGATGCGGAGCGCGGAGGCGGCGTCGAGAAGGGGGCGGAAACCCCAGTCGATCGCGTCGCGTTCCGAAGCGGTCGCGGCCTCGAAGTGCGCAAGCTCCAAATGGCGCCGGACCATCGCGAGCGTGAAGAGGCGAAGGTCGTCGGGAGCCACCAAATTCCCTTGGGAGAACAGGCGAAGAGGCGTCTCGAAGCGAAGCCGAATCCGTCCTCGCTCCTCGGCCCGCCCCGGCAGCGGGCTCGAAGGCAACGGCCGGCCGGGCTGGAGCGCGGTCGTCGCCCAAGTGCCGCGATCAAAGAGCAGAGTCCCCAAGTTCCGATCGCCCGGTGCGTTGACGGTCGCCACGCGCGCCAGCTCGAACGGCACACGCCCGGCGCCGAGCCCGGTTTTACCCATCCGCTCGATCGCCAACAGAACGCGCGCTTGATGCTCGATCGCCCGGCCCAAGAGGAGCAGGTCAAAGATCAGCTCGCCGCCGGAGGAGAGATCGCGAGGCGAAGGATGCGGCTCGAACACGTACGGATGCGGCGCCCGCGGCAGCCCGCGCAAGAACGGCGGCACCCCGCCCGGCGCGTCAGGCTCGATCGGTGACTCGAAGATCCGCGCATAGGAGCAGTCGTGCCGCAGCCGGCACGTCTCGCAAGCCTGTTCCGCCCCCATCGAGCAGACCGACCGCTTGAGCGCATGCCCGAACGCGCCGCGCAACATCGACCCGGTGAATTCCGGAAGCCGCGCCACCCCCAGCGACCGAAGCGAGATCCGAAGCCGCAGGTGGGGCAGCGGGGGGAGGGGGAAAGGGGCGGAGGGGGAGGCGAATAGGCCGAGGAAAGGAGCCTCGGCTTCGACGGTCGTTGGCAGGAACGCGAGCATGGCGATCACTCCCCCGCCGCGGCGAAGAGGTCTTGAACCCAGGGCTTGTCTTTGCGCGATCTGAACTCCCGCTTCCCGCCCATCTTTACAACGATCGCTTTCGCGGCTTCCCTCTTGTCATCGCCTTCGAGGGTCGTCATGAGATCGATCGCCACCTCGGTGATGTTGCCCCAGCCGAGACCTTGGAGGCGGGGCCGCCAGTTGGGGCCTGTAGGCACGGGAGCAACGTCCGGTGGACGCGTCGCCGGGACCGACCGGGTTGGGGGTTTCGGAAGCGGTTTCGTGGGTCGTGGGCCTGGGAACGATTGGGGAGTCGGCCGACCGCCACCAATTTCGCCGCGGCGGCCGGGTTTAGCGGGTCGCCGAACGAGCAGGAGTCTGGCAGTCCACCCGAGAAGGCTGCGCAGACTCTCGGGCGCATAATCCTTGGACCGGAGCAATTGGCCTACGACACGGATCACCTCGGTGGCCTGGGCCTTGAAACCTTTGCTCCGATTCAGATGCCCGCCACTTCCGCTCGCCAGCAGTGTAAGCGTCCGTTCGAGACGCTCGGTCGGCGCCTTGGGATCGGATAGGAAATCGGCGACCACCGAGAGAAGGGTATTGCGCTCGACCGGCACCGGACCGGAGCAGAGGTCTTCGGCGAGCTCGTTCGCCCGCTCGACGATTGCGACCTGGGACGTCATCGCCCTCATGGCTGCCTCCCGTCTCCGGAGAGGGCGGTCACCATCTCCCGAAGGGTCGAGGTGAAGGTTTCGCCCCAAGGTCCGCTGAGAGCCGTGGTGATCCACGAGGAAACCCTCGCTCCGCTCTCCTGGGCATCGAACTCGGTTCGGACGGGCCAACGGAGGGACAGGTGCTTGACGGCGACCTGTACCGCCCCCTGGCCGGCGTACTTGACGCCACCGAGGCGGATGGGAAACCCGAACGATGCCGCTCCCCCGAGGCCTAGGCAGAGGGCGAGACGACCCAACTCGTCGTCGGTCGCGTTCGTGAACGAGAGTCGTGTCGTAAACGAGCCCGAATACACCTCCCGGGCGTAGGGAGGTAGCTCAGGCGCTTGGCCGCGCCCGGGACCCGTCTCGGTCGCAAGGTCGTAGAGACGAAACTCCCCGTTCGTTTTCGATCCATCGGGCTCCCACGGAGTCGGCACCAGCCGAACCTCTCGGCGGACGGCGTCCGGTGCCAAGGGAACGGCATCGGAAAAGGCGACCCGGCCGGTCCACCCTCGCAGGCCAAAAAGAGAGCAGGCATCGCAAGCCAGGGCGCCCTTGCAGCCATGGGTGAAATCGAACGGATTGCAGGAAGCGGAGAGCAGCTCGTAGAGCGTTCGGACGGCACCCTTGATGCCGCTGCCCGGGATGATTGGGCGATCCTTCGAGCGTGCAGCCTGCTGGGCGACGATCTCCCCTCCGCCATGTTCCGCCAGCACGAGGCGACCGGTGCCGGGGCTGACGAAGCGGTCGGGCAGAGTCGCGAGAACCAGGTCGATCGTGCCGGTCGATCGACCGCCGATCCAGCGGTCGTGGGAGATGACCGCCGAGCGCTGGACCAGCTCAGAGGGCCGCGAGAGACCTTGGCGGGACATGGTTAGCGCGCCTCGCCGCGGCCGAGGTAGGACTTGAGCGCCCCGGCGACGAGCTGCTCGGTCAGCGTTTTGACCGCATCTCCTTCGTAGGTCACGGTACGGAACAGACCGCGCACCGCGGCTTTTCCTTCGGTCGGAGCGTCCACCTGATCGACGTCGGCCAGGGCGTAGTCCTCCTTCGACGACGCGACCGAACGGATGCCCGTGAGTTTGCCTTGGGCGCGATTGAGAAAGCCAAGCTCGACGTGCAGGTCTGCGACTTTGACCGTGCCCATGCCGCGCGCTTTGCAGCCGCCGATTTTGACCACCCCGGCATCCAGGTCTTCGAGGGTCGCGAGAATCAGTGCGGCTTGCCAAAGAGAATAGTTCTCCCCTTGAAGACGGACCTCGAAGCCGCCTCGGACGACGACCTCGGAGTCGTAGAGAACTCCCCGCTGTGCCGCCTGCGAGCGCCGGTCGATACCCACTCCCGTGCGAACCTCGGTCAGGTTGGTTTGGTCTTCGAGGCCTTTGACCGGATAGGCGTCTCCCACCCGGAAGCGCCCGGAAAGATGAAGCGAGCCGAAGGTGAAACAGGCGGCGCACTGTCCGGCGTGAGGGCGCAGTTTGGGGTCCAATCGGTGCGGATCGTCCTTTCTCAGGCTGCCGCAGGCGGCACCCACGCCGTCCTCTCGCGCCCGGGTGACGGTGGGGTCGCACGCGTGAAGGCCGCTGGAGCGGAGCAGCCGCTCCGCGTGGGAGCGGATGACTCCCTTCAAGCCCGAGCCGGCGAGAAAGACGGTCGAACGACCCTCGCGGTGGGTCCGCTGGAATTCCATGTCGGCAACGCCGGGATCGAGCCCCACGGTCTGCGCACGAACCAGGACAGGACCGTCCGGGATGAGGTTGAACTTGACGTGCATCGTGTTCTGCAGAGTTTGAAACATGGCTTCCCCTTTAAGCGGCCGGCTTGGCAAGGTCGGGGGCGTTGGATGCGTCAACAAGCTCGCGCAAGCACCCCAACTCGGTCTCGAACTGAGGATCGATCGGTCCGAAGTCGGCCTCTGCCTCTTGGCGGCCAAGACCTCCGAGGAGAGTGAGAGCATCGAGGTGTCGGGGCTTGGTCACATGAACTTCCATCCACCCAAGACCGCGTGCGGACTTGCCCCCAAGGAGCAGAGCTCCCTGATCGAGCATCGAGAGGGCCTGCGCGAGAAGGCCGATCTCATAATCCGCGGGGTTTTTGAAGCGGATCTGCCCATCGAACTCCGTCCCGGCAGGAACCACCTCCAGGTCGTACTTGACGCCCGTCGCTGCGGTTCGAGTCTCGCGGTCGATGCCGACACCATCGCGCAGCTCGACCGCCACATCGACGGAGGAAACGGCATCGGAGATTTGAAGTCGCGAGCCGTAGGAGAAGCCGCCGCCCTTCTCCGCCACCCGGCCGAAGAGGCGCTCGACGAGAGTCAGCTTTTGCCACTGGTGCTCGAAGGCCTTCGCCGGATCGATCGGCAAGGGCCCGGCAGGGGGGAGCTCGGTTGGCAGGGGTCTTACGGAGTCGAGGTCGAGCGAAAGGCTGATCGCTTCGACACCCGAGCGCAGAACCCCCCGCAGGGACGAACCGGGCACCAGCGGACGGCCCGCCGCATCGCGCAGGACCGGCAGATCGCTACCTGCGAGATCGTTGCTCTTGCCTGCCCCGATATGGAGGCCAGTGCGGCAGGTCAAGCGGAAGCGGAAAAGCACCAGCCGTTCGAGCGCCGCATGCGACCGAGGCTTCAGGTCGACCACGCTCATGATGCCCACCCTTTCGCCGCTGGGCCCGTTCGGGCATGGCCCTTTTTCGGATTCTTGGTTTCGTTCACATACACGTAGTGCCGAACCAGGTAGCCAAAGAAATTGCGGACCCATCGGGCGCGAGCAACCGCGTCACCGGTCGTTACGGCATCGATTTCGTCGAGTACTCCGACTACGCCGTCGGCGATCAGGGTCCAGAATTCACGCGTCGAGCGTCGGCCCTGCTGATAGCGGATGAAGTTGATGAGCACAGGAACTTCGGTTTCGGTCTGAGTGATCTGGACAAGATTGCGAAGCTGCGAGGTCTGTTCCCAGAAATTAACTTTCTTCTGATCCTTCTTGGGCTTGACCTTCTCTAACCTTTCGTCTTCTTGCGCCTTTGTCAGGAGATCCTCAGCTTTTTTCACCAATGCACTCGCGGATAAGGCCGTGGCCATGACGGTGACTCCTTCCTTCTTTCGGGATTCCTGCGGAGGGTTCGAATGCAGGGCGAAACGGCCGCAGCCGCTCTCCACTCGGCGCCCGACGCCACGCCGAAGCGTTGCGAGGATTTCGTCCAGCTCGGCGAGCGAGGCCCGTTCGATGTCGTAGACGAAGACGCTGCCGGCGCCGATCGTCGGCAACAGCTCCTTGAGCGGTCCGGGCCGGTCCGGGCGCTGGTCAAAGCCACCGACCGCACCGGCGCGGAGGAAACGGCGAACCGGCATGGAGGCGGAGAGTCGGCCGGTGAGCGCCGCTTCCGCGAGCGGGTGCGGTGCGTCGGAGGAGGTCGGCACGTAGTCCGATTGCGCGACCACCGCGAGTACGAGCGAGCCCGGGCCGATCTCCGAGCGATCGAGATGGAGACGCTTCGCGAGCCCCAACACCTGGGATTCAATCTCCGCCGAGAGCGCCAGAACACGCTCCGGGCCGCCAGGAATCGCCGTTTCGGTTTCGAGACGCAGCTCGACCGCAGCGCGACCGAGGCCGTGATTGCGGCCCGCGCCGAAAGCGATCGGTAGCCCTTCGAGTTTTGCCAGCAGCTCGGCTCCTGACGGCGGGATTCCTTCGATCCACGAGACGAAACAGGCCGATTCGCCCGCGACGGTCGTCGATTCGATCTGCTCGATCGAGAACAGTCGGCCATCGGCGGCGGCACCACTTTCCCGATCGATCGAAACGCGAGTGCGGGTTCGGCGTAGGAGCTTGGCTTCGGGGCGGGCGCTGGCGATCGGATCAAAGCGGGTTTCGCCATCGTCGGCCCTGAGAGCGAGCAGCCCCTTTTTATCGACTTTCCCGACGAGAGCCCGCTCGCCGCGCTCCCGCGCCAGCTCGCGGACCAAGACGTCATCCGTGGCGGCGCTTCCGCGATGCTCGCGGCGGGTGGCGGGCAGGATGAAGGCCTCCGAGCCCGCACCTTCGACCAGGATGGCGTCGCCGATGCTCGCGGCGTTTGGCGAGACGAACAACTCCTGGAAGGCGGGGCTGTTTGCGACCTCTCGATCCTGCCGGATCAAGGCCCATGCGAGCGCGCCTCGGATCGTCGCACCCGGGATATAGGTGCGGGTCGCCTGGTGGTTGCCCAGTGGGCCGCCATCGCCGAAGTGAGCCGGCTCAAGCAGCGTTATGGAGAGGCGAGCTCGCCGCGCCGTGGCGGGATCTCCGGAAACGACGGCGCCGATCGGCTCACCCTCGTCGACCCAGCGGATTTCGAGCGCGCCGCCTCCCTTCGCCTTGCCTGCGCCGAGCGCGTCCGTCGCCTCGACCGCGGCGCGAAAGTGCTTGGCGTCTTCGGGGGTGACCAGCTCGTCGACCTCGACCGGGGCGTGAAAGACGAGATCGCAGCCGACGTCGGCGACCTCTCGGAAGAAGAGCTTCTGATCCGCCGCAGCCGAGGTCTGATCGTTGATCTCGACACCAGGCCGGAGCCGAATCGCCTCCGCCGCCCGCACGGGATCGACGGGCAGAGCATCGCCGAAGCGAACCTGACCTTCCCGAGCATGCTCCCGTTCGCCATCGGGTCCGGAGTAGCCGAACAAACGCGCCACCGCATCGTCGGGTTGGGTGGCAACCTTGCTGCCGGTGAACGGATAGGGGCCGACGGCGCCTCGACCGGCCCCGCGCAGAAGAGCTTCCAACTGAATTCGTACTGCGCCGCGTAGGGCGGTCGCGGGGATGTAGGGCACCGACCGGCCGTCGATCAGCCGACGGGCGGTCGAAAGGTCCGCACCGAGCACCGAAGCGTCCCCGGCGACGAGGAGCGGTCCGACCACTTTGATTTCGAGCGTGGGCATGGTCAGGCGCTCCTCTCCTTGAGCCGGTTATTGACGCTGTCGAAGAAGGGCAGGAGATCGAGTGCGTCGTCGATCCAGAGCGCCGCGGTTTCCCCCTGATCGCGAACGAAGAAGCTCTCGATCTGCTCAGGGCTCGCGGCGTCGACTCCGCACGACTTCAGCCAAGCCTGATAGCGGTCGGCCGCCGGTTTGCGCGCGATCTGATAGCGGAGCAGATTGAGGAAGGGACGGCGCCCTTGGTGGCTCCCCGCGGCGAGGCCGTAGAGCTGCGACAGGGCGAGCTCGCTGTCGAGCGCCCGCTCGACGCGCTGACGGAGTTGGGTCATCTCCTCGCTGCTATAGGGGCGGCAGGTACGTAGGAACCCGTCCTCTTCCGTCCTAGCCATCAGCCGGCGCAGGCTCTTGAAGTCCTGGCTTTGCGGAGACGAGTCAGTGAGTAGCTCGAAGTCGATCGTCGACTCTTCCTTCCCGGTCGAGCCGCTGCGCTGCTTCGCTTCCTTTTGCAGCGCCTTCGCCAGTTGGTACTGGTAACGAACCGGATATCCGAGGCCGCAAAGGGCAAGGCCGATCCCGACCGTCAAACCGGGTCGGCCCTGGCGGGCGAGAAGCTCCACAAGCGCCGGGCGTTTCGCGACTTCGGCGTCCAGCCACGCAGGAAGCTGTTCGGCCACGTGGACCGCGAGCCCTGCGGGGAGGATCCAAATCACCTCGTCGCCGCCCGCGAGTAAATCGAGGTAAAGGGTTGCCGGGGTCTCGGTCCCGGTCGGCTTCAGGACCTTGGCGACTGCCGCCAGCACCCGGTCGCGGAGCGCCTTGAAGCAGCCGGTCACCTCGCGCGAAAGCATCTGCAGCTCGCCGAGCGAAGTCAGACCCCCGAAGAGCGCCCCCATGCCGTTGCCGTCGGCGTAGAGAAAGCCAAGGTAGCCGTCTTTGCGCGACCCTTCCGGGCGCGCGCCGGTCCAGCGCTCGATCAGGTCTTCGAACGAGATCCCCTTGATCAGCTCCTTGCCCTTTTCCCAGCGCTCCGCGCAAGGGCCGCAAAGAGCGCCATCCTCGTCGAGACGACCGAGGCTCTTGAGCGTTTTGGTTCCTTCGATCCGGTCGCGGCAGGAACGGCACCGAGGACGGTCTCCCGGGACCGACTCCCGGTCCAAGGCCTGCTCGTCTTTCTTTCGTCGAATCGCATCGTGAAGCCGCGAGAGGACCGCGGGTGTGCCCGAGACGACGCGGACCCTGCCACTTGGATTCGCCTCCACGTTTCCGCCTGGTACGAAGTCCTCTGGACCGACCGAAACGAATGCAGTAGTGACGCTGAGGGCACCGATCGAGTCACGCTGATAGCGCTTCTCGATTTTCTGACAGAGCTGCTTGCCGCGTCCGCGCGGAGTGAGCAGCAGCCCCTCGCCCCCGGCCGAGAAGAGTGTCCAGGCCACATAGTCACGGGCGATCCCCGCGTTCAGATCGCGGAGAATTTTCGAAGCCCCGGCGAGAACCGGCGGACGGCTCGACTCGAAGACGAAGCTCGCGATCCGGTCGGTGTCGAAACGGACCAGATCGCAGCCCGCCCCGCTCCCGAGAGCACGAGCCGCCGCAGCGATCTCCTCACGGTTGCCGATTCCCGAGACCACGGCCCGCACCAGGGCGGTGGGCACACGGCCCGGGGGTACGCCCGCCGAATCCGCGAGCGCGTTCCGAGCGATCTCCTCAAGGCTCGGACTTTCTTGATTCTCTGTGCTGACCATGTTTCTCCTCGGTTCGCCCCAACCATTCGGCGTCTCCACCGTGTTCGGGCGCATTCGGATAAACCCGCTCTCTCGGGAAAGGTTCAGTCGCCTTTCGTTGACCTAGGTAAAGAGGAAATGGAGTCCTTCTCGGCTTCCACGCTTCGGCAACTGGTCCGGATCGAGAAGGATCGACGGTGTATAGCTTTCGGCGATGGGCCCACCTTCGCCGCGGAAGTTGAATTCGTAGAGCTGAATGCGGCCCCATGGGACAGCCATCTGCCCGAGGAAGAAGAAGAACGCGTTCGGCGCTGAACCGAAAAGATGGAGAGTGCCCTTTCGCAGTCCTTTGGCCTTGCCGTAGATTTCGTTGTGAAGAACTTCTGCGAGTCGATAGGCGTGAGCGCCGTTCGCGACCGAGTCGTGCCCGGGAACGGGGACCTCTGCGTGGTAGAGGGCCTTGACGCGCGGACCGCCGGCATCCAGGTAGTCTTCGACAGCCATTCGGGTCGGCTGGGTGACGGAGATCGTGAGCGCCAGATCGTCGGAGTCGCCATCCCGCGGAATCGGCTCAATGTTTCGCCAGAGCTCGCCAGAGGGCGGAGAGCCCTGATCTTTGTGCCAAGCACGAGATCCTCCGGCCTGGCCCCGCTGATAGAAACTCGGAACGATCCCTGCCTTCGCTTCGAGCAGGTAGCCGAGGGCAAACGTCAGACTCTGGTGCGCATTGACCGAAAGATCGAGAGGAAGTTCCTCTTTCACCTCGCGCGAGAGGAAGCGGACCAGGCGGCGCAGCAGCGTCTCGTTCCAGACTTGGGGCTGGCGAATCTTCCGTCCGTCAAAATAGCCGGTCAGATCGAGTACGGCGTCGCAGGTCTTTACGTTCTCTCTGCCGAAGCCCTTGAAACTCTGGACCCCCAGTTTGACGTGTCGGGGTCCATCCTCTCTCCGAGCAGGCGAAGCCGGCTTTACGAACAACTGTCCATCCTGAGATTGGAGGTAGAGCACCGGAGTTCCAAACTCAACCGAAACGCTCTTGATTGCCCGCCGCCCCATCCACACCGCGGTCTCGATGCTTTCGAGCGCAGGAAGCTCGGTATAGAAGGCGCGACTGAATGCGATCGCCGCTTCGTCCGAAATCGGGAACTGCATCGCGAGAACAGCAGGGAGCCCTGCCGCGACCAGAGCGGTCGCCGTCGCCAGAAACGGGATCTTGGCAATGCGATTTTCGATCTGAGCGCTCCGGCAGGCATTGAGAACGACCAGCCGAAGGGTCAGGTGCTCGCGCAAGACCTCGGCGATTTCCCGCGCCTTCCTGCGTTCCGCATTGCCGTCTCGCCCCACGAAGCAGAGGTGCCCCTCGCCCTTTTCCTGCCAGTACCCTCCGTGCCCCATGAAGTGGAAGATGTGCGGTTTCCACTCCCTCATGGTGCGATCGAGCGTCTCCAGATCGGGATCGATGAGCGGTAGCACCTCAAAAGAATCCGAGAGGGCCTCTGTGATCGCGGCCATTTCCTTCGCGAGGTCGAGGGAATCAAGATCTCTGGGCTCGCAAGCCGCAAGCAGGACGCGAATGGGGGGAGCTACCGGAGGAAACTCGTTCAACATCCAGGCGTCGACCCGGCGGACGATTGATAGAAATCCGCGAAGAGCCAGAAAGTCTCCCTCGGCGGGATGGAGCAGGTATTCCCACGGCAGAGACGCGAGCGTAGCGAGCGAACGAGCAAGTTCCGGGTTGTCCCAGGGCGCGAGGTTTGACGGCCGGCCGAAATGCAGCCGAAGGCGCAGATTGCAGTCCTCCCCGGAGGAGCGCCGCATCTTGACTGCCGTCCAAGCGGCGGTGAAAGCGCGGCCCACCTCGCCGTCAAACAGACGTTCAAAGAGAGGCCTGCCGAGCTGCCGCGCGAGATCTTCGATCATTGTCGGGTCGAAGGGTGTAGGAATGCTTCCCCGAGCCTGGAGCTCCGCCGCGTCGGCCGGTTCGGGAACGGGAAGCAGAGGGAATGCCTCGCCCAGGATTACCCTCGGGTCGAGGCTCAGGTCGCAAGGAGCAGAAGGCCGGCCGGCAGGACTCTCGGTCACCTCGAGCTGATAGCCCGTGCCGTCGGCCTTGGTCGAAAGAACGATCGTGAAATCCAGGGTCGGCATGTCCGGAGCCTTAAGAGTCGTGCTTCGACGTTTGCGGTTCGGGGTTCCCGGCGGGCCGCGGACCCGAGCCTTCCGCCGTTCCCACCGTCAGGAAGAGGTCGAAACGCGGAACCGATCCCTTCGGCCCTTCAACCTGAATGACGCCGGACGGGTCTGCGCTCCCCGCGAAATGCTGGATCGGGGTCTGGCTGGTCGCCCCAGCGGCCCGGCCGGGCTCGTCCTCCCGGTCCGGCGGGAACTTCACAAAGGTGACGGCGAGGTGTACGTCGATCTGCGGGCGCATCGGGACCTCCTCGTTTCCGCCTCGCTCGGTTGCGGCGCGTCCCGGAAGCGGGGCGCGGGCGAGGCGTTCGGTGGGGAAAACCCGGGCGCGGGGAAAAGGTTTAGTCGCTGGAGCGGGCGAATCAAAAGCCGCCCTGGACGACGAACGCCGCCCAGTAGTACGGCCGGCGCCAGGCGGGCTCGGCGGCGAGCGAGAGCTGGGCTTCTTGGAGCGCGCGGGCGGGGGTGAGGTGGCGGCTGAGGAGACCGTCGTAGAACCGGCTCATCAGCTCGGCGGTCGCCGCATCGTTGACCTCCCAGTCGCTCACCACCACGCGCGCCGCGCCCGCGGAGAGGAAGGCTTGGGAGAGCCCCACCAGCCCTTCGCCCGCGATCTCGGTCCCTCTGCCGCTCCGGCAGGCGCTCAGAACGACCAGGTCCGCTTCCAGATGGAGCCGCGCGATCTCGTGTGCGCGGAGTAGCCCGTCGACGGGCCGGCCGTGGCGGTCGAAGCGAGAGAGGAGCAGGCTCGACAGCTCCGGGTGCTCTTCGTTGGGCAGTCCGTGGACGGCGAAGTGGAGCCGTCGCGCCGTCTCGACCTCGGCGCCCAAGGCGTGCACCCTCGTCGCGTCAAAGTCGAGCCGGGCGCTTCCCGACCCGGGGGGGAGCAGCGCGAGGATCCGCTTCGCCTCTTCCGCCGAATGAGGGAGGGGCGGCAGGTCGAGCGAGCGATCCGCCGTTCCCAGGCGTTCGCGCTCGGCGGCCACGGCCGCGATCGAACCGGGGATGATCCCGCCTCTCTTTCCGAGGCGCTCGTCGTCGCTTGAGGTGATCGCGTCGGCGAACGCGATCACCTCTTGGCCGGTCGCCCGCCGCCGCGTGCTCCGCTCGGCCAACCGGACCGCGACCGAGGCGGAGGGGGCATAGACCACCTCGTGACTCGCGAGGATCGGCCGGTCGGGATGAACGGGGTCGGGCAGGGCGCCGACCGGCAGAGCGAGAAAGGCGCCGTCGGCGACGACGACCCAGCGCCGCGCCACGAGCTGGGGCAACGCACTGCCGAGCAGCGTCTGCGCCGTGCGAAGCAGAATCTTCTGCCCCTGGACGCTGTCCGATTCCCCACCCGAGGAGGACAGCGCTTCGAGTGCCTGCCGGGCGAGCGATTCCAGCACCACCCGCCCGGGGAGACGAACCGCGGCCAGGTGATCGCGCATGACCACCCAAAGGACGCTCGGCTCGTCGAGATCGTCCGCGAGGTCGAGTTCCAGGAGGGCCGTTTCGCGATCGAGGAAGCCTTGAATCCGCCCGAGCGGCAGGGGTGCGGCCAGCGCGGCCTGTTCGACCCGCGGGCTCTCCGCGCGCCGCAGGGCGAGCACCGCCTCGCGCACCTCGCGAGCGGCCAGTTCGCGCTCGGCTGCGGTCGCATTCCCCGCCTGCTGGGCGCGCAGGCGGTCCTGGGCGCGATTGAGCGACTCGGCCGCTTCCCGCTGGGACTCCGTCGCGGCGGCGACCGCCACCGGAGACGAGACCTGGTCGAGCAGGCGCCGGGCTTTCGATCGCTCTGAGACCTCGAACGCCTCGACCAGGAGTCGCGGATCGCCGGTTTCGTCGTGCCGGTCGAGCAGCAGGCGGACGGCGAGATCGAAATGGACCTGGCGTTCGGCGAAGACGGAAAGGCCGAGATCCTCCCGCCCCGCCTCGTGCCGGAGGCCTTCCGCCGCGGCCAGCGCCCGGCGGGCGAGGTTCAGCGCCTCGACCCGGTGGCCTCTCGCCCGCTCGACCCGGGCTTTGCCGGCGAGAGCCGCCGCCTCGACCCAAGGGCTCTGCGCCTCGCCCGGCCGGGCGCTCATCCGCTCGAAGAGCGCCGCGGCGGCCGACAGGCGGCCACGCCTCAGCTCCACCCAGGCAAGGTCTTGAAGCGCTGCGATCTCTTCGCCGCGGTTGCCTTCGGCGCGCAGAGCCGCGAGCGCGGCGCTCAACCGCCGAGCCGCCTCTTCGTACCGCCCGCCGGCATACGCGTAGCGGCCGAGCCGGCGTTGCCCGAGCGCGATCCGCAAAGGGTTTCCGCTCTGCCGGTAGAGCGCCAGGGATTCGGTCGCGGCGGCCTCAGCCTCCTCCGTTCGGCCGAGTCCTGCGAGCGCTTCGGAGCGACGTCCCAAGATCTCGGCGCGCGGTTCCGGAGCGGCGTCCGTCGGCAAGAACGCCGTGGCCTCGTCCGTGGCATCCAGGGCGAGGTCCGGCTCCCCGGCAAAGATGTAGACCGACGCGAGGTTGGACAGCGACGTCGAGACACTTTCCACGTCGCCGGTCGCCCGCCAGAGAGCGCCCGCGGAGAGGAAGAGACGCTCCGCCGCGGCCAGCTCTCCCCGATCGAGCGCCCGCCGGCCGAGGTCGTTCTCGATCTCGGCCTGCCGCGAGGCGACCCCGAACCTCCGCCACAGATCGAGCGCGTACCGGGCGACAACCTCGAACTCATCGACCTCGCCACGGTCGAACAGAGCCTTGGAAAGGTCGCTGGCCGCGCGGGCGGCGAGCAGTTCGTCCGGCAGCGACCGCGCGAGCGCCAGGCTCCGCCGAAGGCGCTCTTCTTCTTCGACGGGCATTCCCGCCCGCTTGAGCACGCGCGCCCATTGAATCCCGGTGTAGGCGAGAGCGGCCCGATCACCGATGCGCGCCGACAGGGCGGCCGACTCGGCATAGAACGGCAGGGCACGGCGATCGCTCTCCGGATCGCCCCGGCGCCGCAGCTCCTCGGCTTGCGCCAGCCGAGCGAAGGCGCGCGCGGCCCAACGATCGCGCGGGGTCGCCGGCCGCGCGGCGAGCACTTGGAGCGCAACGGTCGCGGCCGAGGCGTGGAGGAATCGGAGGTCGAGCCGGTGCTCCCCCGCACGTTCCGCCACGAAAAGCAGCCGTTCGGGAGTGCGGGCGCGCAGCGGGGTCGTGCTGTCGAACCGCAGGGGCGCCGCCTGCGGGGGCTGGAAGGTGATCTCGACCTCGGCGCCATCCTGCGGGATTCGCAGCTCGACGAACGTGCCCCGCGCCAGATCGAGCGAAAATCTGCGGACGCAGGTGGCGCCGGCCTGGATCGGCAGGACGATCCGGGTTCCCGGCCGGAGGGTGAGGGGAACCGGCGGCGGACCGGCCTGGCGGCGAACGAAGGAGGACTCGGCCCCTAGGCCCAAGATCAGTCCCGCGACCAGGGCGAGGGGCGAGGCGAAGCGCGTTGTGAGTCGACGGGGTGGCCGTGGCCCTCCGCGGTGGCGAGGAACGGCGCCCCGCCCGCTCATCGCGAGAGGGAGAGGCGATAGATGCCGAGCGGCACCTCGCGATCGCCCGCGAGGCCGTAGAGCTCCACCTGGTAGGTGCCGTCCGGCAGCGCGCCGCGGGGTACGCCGAGCTGGAATCGGCCGAACTTCTGCGGCGCAAGCCCGGTCGCCTCGCGGATCACGCGGCCGGCCGGATCGCGAAAACGAACGCCATAGACGGCAACCTTCGCCTCCGCCGCGGGGTTGAGGATCAGCGTCACGGAATCTCGACCCTCGTAGCGGATGGCGGTCGCCGCCTCCCCCCGCTCGGTCTCGCTCGGCGCAAGGTCGTAGATCGCCTCGTTCAGCCGGAACGCCGGAACGCCAGAAATGCCGCTTCGCAGCACGAAGCCGAGCAGCCCCACCGACAGCGCCGCGAAGACGGCGGCGAGCGAATAGGCGAAGCGCAGGGAGCGGAGGACCGGCGGCCGGTTCCTCTTCGCGGCGGCGGCGCGGTGGTCTTCGAACCGGGCGACCGGAGGCCTCGGAGCTTCCGGCTCGGCCCGCTCCGCCGCGGGCGGTCGGAAGGGTCGGAGGGTACCCTCCATCTGCCGCCAGAGGCTCTCAGCCTCGGCGGCGTCGTCTTCTTCGGCCTCGCTGTCGTCGAGGAAGGCCGCGGCATCGAGCAGCTCGCTCGTGCAGTCGGCGCAGAGGGACAGATGCTCGGCGAGGGCCGAGGCCTCGGCGTCGGACAGCTCCCGCCGGTGATAGGCGATCAGGCGGTCGATCGGCGGATGGGCCACGCCCGCGGGAAGGGCCTCGGTCACGCGCGCCAACGCCTCGCCGAACGAAAGGGTGCTCTTGCTCACGCGACCTTCGTCTCCTTCCCCGGGGTCAGACATCGATCGCTCCGAAATCGTCGCCGAGCCGCTCGCGGAGCCGTTGTCGCGCCTGATGGAGGTGCGACTTTACCGTCTGCTCCGAGATCCCGAGGGCGATCGCCACCTCCTGTTGCGAGCGTCCTTGCAGGGCGCGCAGGCGAATGACCTGGCGCATCTTTTCCGGCATCTCGGCGATCTCTCTCTCTAAGCGCCGCAGCTTTTCGTCCCACAGGATCTCGTCCCGGGGGTTTCGCGCGCTCCGATCCTCCAGCTCCTTTGGGGTCCCCTCACCGTCCTCCCCCTCGCGCGGCGCGTCGAGCGAGATCTCGAAGGCGAAGCGCTTGCCGGCCTGCTGCGCCCGAAGATCGTTCTTGGCCACGTTGCTCGCGATGGTCAGGAGCCAGCGCGTCAGGTCGTCGCGGCTCTTCAGTTCGACCGCCCGAGTACGGAAAACCCGAAAGAAGGTGTCTTGGGTGAGGTCGCGCGCCGCCTCCGACGAAAATCCTTTGCTGAGGAAGAACCGTTTGAACCGCGGACCGTACGCCTCGACCAGCAGTTTCGCGCCATCCGACTCGGCCGGCCCCAGCCCGAGCGCCACCGGGTCGAGCCATTCCGCGGCAGACCCCGCCGCCCCCGGTCCACCGGGCACAGGTCGGTTCCCCTCCGTGACGCTTTCGAGGTCCATAGGTCGATTCTTTGAGCAGGTTCCCGCTCGCAGCATATCGCGACCCCGCCCCGCCGCCGGGGAAGGCCCACAAAAATTGAACCGCACGAAACGGCCCGGCCGAGAGTACAATCGACCTCCGCCTCCCCGCACTCGCTTCGGCATCTCGAAAAATCCGAAGCCGGCAGCCGCGGGGCGAAGCGCAGAAGCAGGTTCGTTGAAAATCGGTTCGCGAGGAACCCCGCTTGCACAGCCGAGCGTGGGAACTGCCCTGGCCTGGATGATGGGATTGCGTGGTGACCGGCACCGGGGCCGGAACAGCTCCGAATGTCCCTGATCGGTCAGGTGGGATTGCGACTGTTGAAGTTTTGTGTAGAAGTCGGCGTTGACCGTCTTGCCTCCGAATGTCCCTGATCAGTCAGGTGGGATTGCGACGAGAATGGTCGCAAGAACGGCGCAAACAGCGAAAAACCCACTCCGAATGTCCCTGATCAGTCAGGTGGGATTGCGACGATGTTGGCCGCGGAGGCAACCGGCTGGGTCGAGTCGACGTTCTCCGAATGTCCCTGATCAGTCAGGTGGGATTGCGACTGCATTACGATCTTCGTCACCGCCGACTTGAGCGGCCTCCGAATGTCCCTGATCAGTCAGGTGGGATTGCGACATTGCCGGGAACGATGTCCGCCTTGGCTTTACGCCATGCTCCGAATGTCCCTGATCAGTCAGGTGGGATTGCGACGAAGACCTCAAGAC
>JBBSBW010000048.1:0-52867 GCA_038250865.1 Thermoanaerobaculia bacterium
GGTGCCGGTCAATCGGTAAGGACCCTGGGAGCGGGGGGGGGGCAGGAGGGCCCCCCCCGCGGGGGGGGCCCCCCCCCCCACCCGGGGGGTGGGGCGCCGGCCGCCGCTCGGGGCCGGGGTGGTGCCCGGCCGCTCCCAGGGTCCTTACCGATTGACCGGCACCTCGGCGATCCGGACGATCCGATCCCCGCCCTGGATCTTGTCGAGCACTTCGTCGCCTGCCACCACCTTGCCGAACGAGGTGAAGCCGCCATCGAGGTGGGGCTGGGGCGAGAGGGTGAGGAAGAACTGGCTGCCTCCTGTGTCCGGTCCGGCGAGCGCCATGCCGAGGACGCCGCGGCCGTAGCGCAGCCGGCCGATCTCATCGCGGATCGAATAGCCCGGGCCGCCGATTCCGTCGCCGCGCGGATCGCCCGCCTGGATGACGAAATCCGGGACCACGCGATGAAAGGTCAGGCCGTCGTAAAACCCCTGCGCGATGAGCTGGAGGAACGATAGGCAGGTGAGCGGCGAGTCGCGACAGGTGAGATCGACCGTCATCGTCCCTTTTTCTGTCTCGATCGCGACCCGGTGCGGTGCCCAGATCCGCTCCAACATCTCGCCATAGTCCTCCGTGCGGCGAGAATCGTCCGGCGGCAGTAGTTCGGCCGCAGGGGCTTCCAACTCCTTGGTGAGTGCGATCGCCGCGCGGCGCAGCACGTACCCCTCTTTTTCGACCACGTATCCCGCCATTTCGAGCACCGCAGGCCGGTCGGCCGGAACCGCCTTCGCTCGCGCGCCGAGCGCTTTCAATCCGGCGAGACCCGGCTCTTCCGATTCGTCGACGAGCGATTTGGCGACCGCCGGACCGAGCGCCGCGATCGGCAGCACCGGATGCTCACCGAGCCAATCGAGCGCGGCCAAACGCACCCCTTCGTCCGGATCGGCGAGGATCTCGGCCGCGAGCTTCTCCCCCGCCGCCGCGTCGTTGTCCGGGACGAGAACCAAACGGGCCGATGCGACCGCGCCGCGGACGGTAGGGCTGGGGTCTTTCCAGAGGGTGCCGAGCGCGTTCGAATCCCCCAGCTTGCCGGCCGCCTCCGCCGCGTGGGCGCGCAGGTCGGCCGTCTCTAGAGTTTGCTCCCCGGCGGGGACGTCCGGCATTCCCGAGGCGGGGGCGGCGGCGACCGCGGCGGCCGGCGCCATCGCCTTGCCGATCAACTCCGCCGCGCGCGGGTCTTTGGCTGTCGCCAAGGCCACCAGGGCGAGGCCGCGCTCCCGGCCGGATCCCTTCTCCGCCCGCTCGGCCAGGGCGGCAGAAAGGTTCGGGTCGGGCAACCAATACGCCGCGGCTTCGATCGCGGTCGAGCGCACTCCCGACCGGGGATCGGAAAGGAGCGCCAGTAGCGGCGCGCGCCAGGCGTCGCGGGCGGAAAGCGCGGCAGGAGTCGTGATTTTTCCCTCGGTCCACAGCCGCTGCCCGGCGCGCAACGCCTGGATCACCGGCGGCAGCTCGGGCGCATCGAGCAGGGGGAGCAGGCGGGGAAGGTCGTCGGCGTCGCCGATCTGCCCGAGCGCCCGAGCCGCCCAACCGCGGATGCGCGGATCGGGATCGGTCAGCAGGACGCGGAGAGGCTCGGCCGCCGCCGGCAGCGGATCGCGGGCCAGGGCGTAGGCGGCGAAAAAGCGCTGGTCGGGATCGGGGCGCGGAGCGCCTCTCGTGGCCTTGCCCGCCGACTTGCCACCTTCCCCGCCCGCCGCGGCGAGCGCCGCGACCCCGAGCGGCACACGCTCGTCCTGCTTGAAGCGAAAGAGCGAAGGGGTGAGCCGCGCCCAGCGCTCCGGCTCCGGGAGAGGCGCGAGCGCCAGGCCGACCGCCGCGACGTCCGCGCCCAGCTTGCCCAACGCTTCGACCGCCAGCCGGCCGGTCTCGCGATCCCGATCGACCGCCGCCTGCAGCAAGCTGGTGGTGGCGGATTTCGCCCCTTCGTCTTCCATCTCGCCGAGCGCGAACGCCGCCGCCCGGCGCACTTCGGGTTCCGCGGCTTCGAGCATGCCGAGCAGCACCGGCCGGCCATCTGGCTGAGGGATTCGGCCGAGCGAGACCGCCAGCTCCTCGCGCAACCCCGGCCCGCCGGAGGCAGCGATCTGCACCGTGGTCGGGTCGTAGATCTGGCGATCGACCAGCAGCAGCAGCATCTCGCGGATATCCAGATCGGGAACCGTCCCCGCCTTCCTCGGCCGGGGCGCGCCGGAGCATCCGGGGAGGGTGGCTAGAAGAAGAAGAGCGAGGAGAAATCCAGCCGGCCGGCGAAGCCGGTGCGGCGGATCGTGCGGACAGGTGTCCATGGGGGTCTGTTCCTTCCGGGCGGCTGACGGAAGCTCGGAGCCGCGAAGCGCTTGCGAGCGAGTCTACGTCCGAACGGGCGCCGCCGTTGCGGGAAAAGCGTAGCTGCCGGGCTTTCCGAGAGCGCTGCCGGGCTTTGAGGAAGAGTTTTCCGTTGCCGGGGGGAGGGGAACGCTTTCGCGCTGGAGAGTCCTCGGCCGATCTCGCGGATGACTACGACCTAGAGGTCTTCGAGGTTGAAGAAGCTCTCCGGTACGAACTCCCCCAAGCCGCCTGAGATCACATTCTTCACCGACCGGGATTTAGGGAAGGGGTTCCCCCGAATCCTGCGCGAGGGTGGCCTTGAGGTGGTGCGCTACGCCGATCACTACGGCGAGCTGAACGTCGAGATCCTCCGCAGCGGAAGAGAGGATCTCAATCTTCATGAAACGCGGTTGCGGATCTGCGTTTTGGCCTGCTCCCAATCCATGAAGGTGGCCTCTCCCGTTTCGACCTGTCGATCTCGCTCGCGGAGGACCTCTTCGTGCCAGACGGGGGACTCCAGGGAAGCGGCGTTGCGACTCAAATCCTCCCAGATCGCCTCCATGGCTTGGAGCTTCTCTTCGACAGACATCTCGCTCAGGGGTAGGACTTGGGCCAGATTCATGCCGAGATGGTAACGCAAGGAGAGTAGCGCCGCATTGTTTGTTCTTGCGGCCAACTTGACTCGAACACGGTACCAAGGGCCGACACCGCGGCCTGTCCAGACCGGCGGTTCTTGAATCCCCTTCTCCCGCCCTGGGGGGCGGGGTGTTTCCTCGCCCCGCGCCCATATACTCCCGGCGATGAGTTCCGTCTCTTTGGCCTTTGACGGCCTTCGGCGCCGATTTGGGCGGGTGCGTGCTTTGGAACCGGCTTCGGGGCGGGCTTCGGCGGGTGAGGTTCTCGTGATCACGGGGGCGAACGGGTCGGGCAAGAGCACATTGCTGCGCTGCCTGGCCGGGTTGCTGGCTCCGGATGCCGGGACGATCGACCATTTGGAGGGGGGCTCCGTGCTCTCGACGGCGGAGCGGCGGGCGCGGATTGGGTTCGTGGCTCCGGATTTGGCGTTCTATGACGAGCTGTCGGCGGGGGAGAACCTGGAATTCTTCGCCAAGCTGCGGGGGCTTCCGTCGGTAAGAGCCGGGGAGCTTTTGGAGCGGGTGGGGCTGCCGGCGGATCGGGCGGCCGGCGCTTTGTCTTCCGGGATGCGGCAACGCCTTCGGTGGGCTTGGGCACTTTTGGCCCGGCCGCGCGCACTACTCTTGGATGAGCCATTCCAGAACCTGGACGTGGAGGGGGAGGACACCGTGCGTTCTCTGCTCGGCGAGCATCTGGAATCCGGAGGTCTTGCGATCCTCGCCTCGCCCATTGCTCTGGAGGTCTCGGGTGCCGTCTCCCACCTCAACTTGGGTCGCTAGCGCGCAGGCGGTGTTCACGAAGGACTGGCGCTGCGAGCTGCGCAGCCGCTATGCCCTGAATGCCATCGGCCTGTTTGCGGTGACCACCCTGGTGGTGACCAGCGCGGCGCTCGGACCCGCGGGGACCAACAAGTCGCTCGCGATCAACGTACTGCCCGCGATGCTCTGGCTGATCCTGCTGTTCGCCGCGGCGGCCGGCCTGCCGCGCGCTTTCGTCCACGAGGAAGAGAGCCATACAGCGATCGCGCTGCGGTTGGCCTCTCCCCCGTCGGCCCTGTTCGTGGGCAAACTCGTCTTCGGGGTGACCCTGCTGCTCGCGATCGAGGCTTTGATCGCCCCGCTCTATCTGGCGGTGATGAGCCTGGAAGTCAACTCGCCCGGGCTGCTGGTGGTGGCCCTCGTTTCGGGCGGCTATGGCCTGGCGGCCGGGAGCGTGCTGATCGCGGCGCTCGCGAGCCAGGCGCGCGGCCGGAGCACGCTGTTTTCGGTGCTCGCCTTTCCGGTGCTGATGCCGCTTCTGCTTCTCGCGATCGAGTTGACGCGCAACGCCGTGGCGGGCGACGTGGCCGGTCCGGCACTACCCCAGCTCCTTCTATATGATGGCTCCGTAACCATCGCAGGACTCATGCTTTTTCCGGCGGTATGGAACCCATGACACGCACCATCTCACTCGGACTTCGCGCTGCGCTTTGGTTGGTGATGTCGCTCTGCATCTGGGGCGCGTTCTTCTACGCCTGGTCGGACCCGGCCTTCATCGGCCAATCGAGCCGCATTCTGTTCTTCCACGTGCCGATGGCCTGGACCTCGTTCGTCGCGTACTTCGCGGCGGCGATCTGGAGCGCGCGATACCTGTGGGGCGGGCGCCAAATGCGCCACGACCGGGCGGCGGCGGCGGCGGTTGAATGCGGTGTTCTGTTCGGGGTGCTCGCGACGATCACCGGATCGCTCTGGGCGCGGATCGAGTGGGGCGCGTTCTGGAACTGGGACCCGCGCCAGACCTCGATCGTCGTCGTGCTGCTGTTCTACGGCGCGTATCTCGCCTTGCGCAGCGCCATGGCCGACGCGGAAATCCGCGCGCGGATCTCGTCGGTCTACGCTCTGATCGCCCTGGTGGTGACGCCGTTCTTCTACTTCATCGTGCCGCGGATCACCGATTCGCTCCATCCGCAGCCGGTGATCAACGCGGATCGGAAGATCGACGTGGACCCGCGAATGTTCCACGTGCTGATCGCCTCGGCGCTCACCTACACCGTGCTGTTCTTCTGGATCCACAATCTCCGGACGCGGACTCAAGCCCTGGTCGACGCACGAGAGGACGACCCGTCGTAAGGCGGGTTTCCGGACGCTTTTAGGCAAGAAGGGGACACCATGGAGCTTGGCGGACTCGGTTGGATCTTCGCGGTCAACTTGATCATCTGGACGGGATTGTTCGTCTTCCTGCTGCGGATCGAGCGGCGCATCGCCGGGCTCGAAGCGGGCGGGAAGAGTCGGTAAAAGGAGGCTGCTATGAAAAGAAATCTCTGGTACGTCGTGGGCGGCCTGATGCTGCTCGCGTTCGCGGGGTTCTCGCTGATGTCGTTCCAGCAGAACCTCACCCCGTACGTCAGCTTCGAGAAGGCGACCTCCTCGCAGCGGATGGTGCAGGTGATGGGCGGCCTGCGAAAAGGCAGCGCCGACTACTCGTACGGCGACAAGGCCCTGTCGTTCACGATCCTCGAGCCGAAGACCTCCAAGGAGCTGCGGGTGCGGTACCACGGCGTCCGGCCGGGCAATTTCGACGACGCGATCAGCATCGTCGCGATCGGCCGCTACGACGAGGGGACCAAGGAGTTCGAGGCGAGTAAGCTCTTGGTCAAGTGCCCGAGCAAGTATCAGGGCGCTGAGGTCAAGACGTACAGCTAAAGGTGATTTAAGGCCGCCCAACCCCCAGGTCCCTCGCTCGCGCTCGGGATGACGGGAGAGGGTGGCAATCTACGAGGCCACGCTGGCCGGTGGAGTACCAGCAGGAGGTTCCGACCGTGAACGCTCTCACCCATCTCTACCTACCCGGCGCGGTCGCGATCTGGAGCGCCTTGATTTTCGCTCTCGCGGCCGTTTGGGGGTACTCCCAGGCGCTCCGGGGCGACGTGACGGCGATCGCGTTCGGCCGCCGGGCGTATGCCTGCTTCGCCGCGGCGATCGGGCTCACGGCCTTGATGCTGATCCTGGTGCTGCTGATGCGGGACTTCCGCATCGAGTACGTCTTCCAGTACTCGGGGCTCGACCTGCCCGGCCATTACCAGTTCGCATCGTTCTGGGCGGGCCAGAAAGGGAGCTTTCTGATCTGGCTGTTCTGGGGAACGATGCTCGGCCTGTTCGTCCAGCGGACGGCGGGCAAGAGCGAGGCGTCGGTGATGATGATTTACCTCGCCACCCTGCTCGGCCTGATCTTCATCCTGGTGCGGGAAAACCCGTTCGTGATGCTGTCGCAGTCGCCGCTCGACGGACAGGGGTTGAACCCGCTGCTCCAGGACGACTGGATGGTGATCCATCCGCCGATCATGTTCATCGGCTACGCCTCGACCGCGATCCCGTTCGCGTTCGCCATGGCCTCGCTCTGGCGGCGCGACTACGACGGCTGGGCCGCGCGGGCGTTCCCCTGGGCGCTGTTCGGCTTCCTGGTGCTCGGCTGCGCGATTTTGATGGGTGGGTATTGGGCGTACAAGACGCTCGGCTGGGGCGGATTCTGGGGCTGGGATCCGGTCGAAAACGCCTCGCTGATCCCGTGGCTCTGCCTCACGGTTCTGGTTCACGGCCTGCACATGGAGCGGACCAAGAAACGCTATCGAAAAGCCAATTACGTGATCGCCTCGATGGCCTACCTCGCCGTGCTCTACGGCACGTTCCTCACCCGCTCGGGTGTGCTGGCGGACTTTTCGGTCCACAGCTTCGTCGATCTCGGTATTTCGGGCTGGCTGATCGCGCTGATGGCGACCTTCGTGGGGCTGTCGATCTGGCTGATCGCCACCCGCCTGCGCCAGGTCCCCACCGAAGCGAACGAAGACCCGATCCTCTCGCGCGGAACATTCCTGGTGCTCGCAACGATCGCAATCTCGGCCTCGGCGTTCGTCATCACCTACGGCACCTCCGCACCGCTGCTCACCCGCCTTCAGGCGGACGTGGGGCAGGTCGGACCGGAGTGGTACAACCTGGTGAACAAACCGATCGCGATCGTGATCGGCATCTTGCTCACCTTCCTTCCCTATCTCACCTGGAAGGGGGACAAGTTCGGCGACCTGATCAAGAAGATGATCGTGCCGCTGATCGCCGGAATCTTAATCGCGGTCGCGTTCGTCGCCTGGAAAGTCCACGACGCGCTCGACATCGTGCTGGTCCTGTTCGCCGCGACGGCGCTCGCCACGAACCTGCACAAGACGATCGCAAAATGGCGGGCGGGCGGCCTGCGCGCGGCGGGCGGCTATTTGGCCCATGCAGGCGTCGGAATGATGCTGCTCGGAATTCTCGCCTCCTCCGCCTACGACGAGAGTATCAAGCTGACGCTGGTACAGGGCAAGCCGGTGACCAGCCACGGCCGGACTTACACTTTCACCCGCTACCTGCCGCCGACCGAGCAAGAGCGGCGCGACCGGATGGAGATCCAGGTCGTCGAGGCCGGCGGCAAGTCCTACGCGCTCTACCCGCGGATGTTTTTAAACCAGCGCACCCAGCAGCTGATGGTCAATCCCGACATCCGAAAGAGCCTGAGCGCGGATCTCTACATTTCGCCGATCCAGTACGATCCGGGTCAGCCGAAGCTCGCGTTGACCAAGGGGCAGGAGGGCGAGGTCGGCAACGTGAAGGTCAAGTTCGAAGGGTTCGACCTGAACGCCAACGGCAACGCGCTCGCCCAGATGGCGAGCGGCAAAGAGATCACGATCGGCACCATTTTCTCGGTGACCCGCAATGGCCAGACCGCTGAGGTCCGGCCGGTCTATAAGCTCAATCCCGCCAACGGCCAGGTCGAGACGCCGGCCATCGACCTACCCGGCGGAGGGGCGATGCGGGTGGAGAAGATCAACGCCTCCGGCGGCAACGTCGAGATCGAGCTCGCCGGAGTCTCAACCCCCCCGACCCTCGCGGTCGACGTGACCACCAAGCCCCTGATCGAAATGGTCTGGTTCGGCCTCTACCTCATGCTCGCCGGCGGCGGCCTCGCGATGGCGCTGCGCTTTAGGGATGCGCGGGTACTCGAGCGGGTGGCGGCTCGGGCGGCGTAGGGGGGCGACCGAACTGCCCGGGCTCCTATGCGGAGGGAAGCGAGCCCGCTCCCCCGCGTAGGACCTTGATCTGCGTCACCGTAGAACCTTCTCGTTCCCAAGCGCCGCACCCATCAATGTACCCACTAGGAATCTTGTTGTATCCTCCCCCTATGGCCGCACGCCCCGTTCAGATCTCCGTGGACTCCGACTTGCTCGATCAGATCGATGCGGACTCCGAAGTGCGTGAAAAGGGGAGGTCGGCTTTCATCCGCTCGGCCGTCCAGATCTACCTCAAGGCCAAGGAGAAGCGAGACATTGAGGCGCAATTGGCCCGGGCCTACTCCGGCGGGGGAGATACCTTGCTCGAAGAGGTTGAGGTGCTCATAGGTCGGCAGGCATGGCCGAACGACTGAACCGGGGAGAAATCTGGCTCCTCGAGCTGCCCCGTCCCGACAAGCGGCGCCCGGTACTGGTCCTAAGCCGCCCTTCGCTGATTCCCCTTCTCCACACAGTTACGGTTGCAGCGGTTACATCAACTCTCCGCGGCTCACCCACCGAAGTGGAATTCGGTGTTGCGGAGGGACTCAAGCAGGTTTCTTGCGTCAATCTCTGCAATCTCTTTACGGTCCACCAGAGGGAGCTGAGGAGTTTCGTCGGAACCGTTAGTCGCGAAAAAATGCTGGAAGTCTGTCGGGCCTTGGCGATCGCGCTTGCCTGCGAATGAGGGGCCTTACGCCTCGGTGGAGCCCCAGATTTAACGGCAGGGGCTGCCCGAGCCACCTGCCTCCATTTTTAACGCCGGAATCTGGACATCAAGCCGAGCGTAGATCCGTCTGACCAAAGTCGTTGCCGACGAAAAGGAGAGGCTGATCGGCGACTTTTGCGATCGCATACGTCATGCAGTCACCAAAGTTGAGGGCGGCAGGGTGGCGGCCTTTTCCGAAGCGCAATGCGGCCTCCGTGGCGACGCGCCAATGTTCTTCTCCGAAAGGTGTAGACGTTAAGCCGAAGCGGTCGAGGAACTCGTCGAGAACTTCGGTTGAACGGATCCCGAGCCTTCCGGAAAGGACGAGATGCGCTTCGAGAAGTGAAGGAGTACCAATTTTCTTCGCCCGATTTGCGCTGAGCTTTTCGACCAGAACCTCATGCCCGGGCTCTTTGAAAAGAACCGCCATCACCGCGGAAGTGTCTACGATCACACGCCCCCCGGGCCGTAGCCGAGGATTTCATCCTGCTCTTCTTGGCTGATGCCGCGCCCAAGCAGGTCTGGCGGA
Source organism: Thermoanaerobaculia bacterium (assembly GCA_038250865.1). Lineage (GTDB taxonomy): Bacteria > Acidobacteriota > Thermoanaerobaculia > Multivoradales > UBA5704 > DASYKS01. The sequence continues at coordinate 9,278 of JBBSBW010000048.1, forward strand.
ATTTTCGGCCAGATCTCTTCCCGGAGGAATCGAAGTAGGTCTTCTTTCGTGTCTCCGGGTACGACGCGAAGCGCCAGCCGTTCCTTGCGCTCCTGGAGCGCCATACGAACGGCTTCGGTTTTGGTCTCGCCGGTCATCTCGGCAACTTCGTCGGCCAAGCGCTCAACTTCGACACTCTTGAGAGTTAGGGACACGGCGCACCTCCTGGTGAGATCTTAGCGGAGGTAGAGACTATTTTGGATCGAGCGCGAACTCCCTCCGCGCCCACCAAAGGCCAACCCGTTGTCGCCCGCTCCCCTACGCCCCGTAGGCCAGCCGATCCGCCAGGCTGGTCGGCAGGCCGGCTTCGCGGATGCGCTCTTGGGCTCGGGCGATCGGGTAGGTCACCCGGTGCCAGCGGAGGACGCGGCGTTCGCTGTCGTAGGTCATGAAGGACGCCCGGGGGTCGCGGTCGCGGGGTTGGCCGATCGAGCCGGGGTTGATCAGGTAGCGGGTCTTCGGATCGAGCTCTAAGCGGCCGGTGCCTTTGAGCGCCCTCACTCCGATTCCCGAACGGTCGTAGGTGAAGATCGAGGGGATATGGGTGTGGCCGAAGAAGGTGATCGGCGAGGCGAAGCTGGTGAAGATCTCCCAGGCGTCGAGGTCGGAAAAGACGTAGGTATCCTCGTCGAGCGGTGAGCCGTGGCAGATCGAGACCCCGGGGGCGACTTCGATCGGCCCCTGGGGCAGGTCGCGGATGTAGCGCAGGTTCGCCGGGGTGAGGCGGCGGTTGGTCCACATCGCCGCCTGGAGCGCGTTGGGGTTGAACTGACCGCCGGAGTCGATGCCGGCCACCACTTTGTCGTGGTTGCCCCGCACGATCCGGATCTTGCCGAGATCGCGCACAGCCTCCACAACCTGGTTCGGCGCGGCGCCATACCCCACCAAATCGCCCAGGATCAGGATCACGTCTGCACGTTTACGGCGAGCGCGACGCAGGACAGCCTCGAAGGCCTCCCAGTTGCCGTGCATGTCGGACAGAATCAGGTAGCGCACGTCCGGCCTTTCATTTTTGCGATGCCACATTCTAAGGCTTTGGTTCGACGTTTGGCGCGCGAGGGTCAGCTTTTGCGCCGGACTCGGAAATATTTGAGCGAGGCAATTGGATCAGCGGGGTAAGAGCAGCAAGATGCGCGCCGTGATTTCTTCCGGGGTCTCCTCGGGCCCCACTTCGACGGTGACGTCGGCGGATTGGTAGGCCGGTAGGCGCTCGCGATAGAGCGCGAGGGCCTGTGTTTCGTCGCGGAACAGGGGCCGATCCTCCTTGCCTTCAAAGCCGATCCGCGCGGCGAGGGTCGCGAAGCTGGGGTGGAGCCAGACCGTGAGGCCGTTCTTCTTCATCAACTCAGCGTTGGTTGGCGAGGCGATCGTGCCGCCTCCGGTGGCGATCACCGCGGAGCTTGCCGACGCGGCGCGCTCCAGCGCCTCCCATTCCCATTGGCGAAACGCGGCCTCTCCTCGTTGCAAGAAGATTTCGCGCACCGATTGACCCGCCCCTTCCTCGATCTCCAGGTCGAGATCGAGAAAGGGTACGGCCAGCCGTTCGGCGAGCAGCCGGCCGACGGTGGTCTTGCCGGCCCCCATGAAACCGACCAAGAAAACGTTCAAGCGTCCTCCGCGGCGGCGAGTAGCGCCGCCGCGTTCCGGCCGACGGTCCGGGCGTCCCCGCCGTGGCAAATTGCACCGAGCACGACGGCAGAATCCGCACCTGCGGCGAGAACCCGAGTGACATTTTCTGTCGTAATTCCGCCAATCGCGACCCAAGGTTTGGCGGTCAGACGGCGGCCCTCCGCGACTAGCGCCAGGCCGACCGTGGGTTCGGGGCGTTCCTTGCTCGCGGTCTTGAAGACCGGACCGACCGCGATGAGATCGACATCTGGGTCTCGATCCGCGGCGGCGATCTGGGCGGCATCATGGGTCGAAAGGCCGATCGCGAGCCGGTCGCCGATCGTCCGGCGCGCCGCTTGGGGTGGCAGATCGGTCTGCCCAAGATGGAGCCCCATCATCGGGGAGAGCGGGAAGAGGGCCGCGAGATCGGCGCGATCGTCGATCCAGAGGCGGGCCGGCGTGCCTTCTACCCGGCGGCAGGCGGATTCGATTTCGCGGTAGAGAAAGAGATCCGAGAGGAGTCCGGCGGGCTTGGCGCGCAGCTGAATCCAGCGGACTCCGGCCTCGGCGATCGCCGCAACCCCCTCGGCGAGAGGGAGCGGTGCGAGCGCCTTGGCGTCGGCGATGGCGTAGATCCGGGGCGGCACGGGCCGCTCCCGGATCATTTCGAGCCCGGTTCCGTCGCCTGTTGGCGGGAGAGGAACCGTTCCATGAACCGGGTGGAGAGCCGTCCGGCCTGGAACTCCGGATCGCGCATGATCCGGCGATGGAGCGGAATCGAGGTGTGAATCCCTTCGACGACGAAGAAGTCGAGCGCGCGCGACATCCGCGCGATCGCTTCGGGCCGGGTCTGGTCGTGGACGATCAGCTTGGCCACCAGCGAGTCGTAGTTCGGCGGTATGACGTAGTCCTCGTAGCCGTGGGTGTCGACCCGCGTGCCCGGCCCGCCCGGCGGATGGAATGTCTTGAGCCGGCCCGGCGAGGGGACGAAGGTGTCGGGATTTTCGGCGTTCACGCGGCACTCAATCGCATGGCCGCGCGGCGGCAGACCGCTCGGGATGTCGAGCCGGTCTCCAGCAGCAATGTGCATCTGGAGCTTCACGAGATCGATGCCGGTGACCATCTCGGTGACCGGGTGCTCGACCTGGATGCGCGTGTTCATCTCCATGAAATAGAAGCTGCCGTCCGAGTCGAGCAGGAATTCGATCGTGCCGGCGTTTTCATAGGAGACCGCCTCGCAGAGCCGGACCGCGGCGTCGCCCATCTTGGCGCGCAGCTCGGGGGTGAGCGCGGGCGAAGGCGCCTCTTCGATCAGTTTCTGGTGCCGGCGTTGGATTGAGCATTCGCGCTCGCCGAGGTGGATCGCCGTCCCGTAATGGTCGCCGAACACCTGGAACTCGATGTGGCGGGGTTCCATCAGGTATTTTTCAAGATAGATCGAGCCGTCGCCGAACGCCTTTTCCGCCTCGGCGTGGGCGGTCGCGAATTGGCCGGCGATTTCTTTCGCCTCGTGGACGATCCGCATGCCGCGCCCGCCGCCGCCGGCCGACGCCTTGAGGATGACCGGATAGCCCACCTCGTCGGCCAGGGCGCGCGCCTCGTCCGCGTCGGCGAGGGGACGCTCGCTGCCGGGAAGGACCGGCACGCCTGCATCGATCGCCTTCTGCCGGGCGTTCGCCTTGTCGCCCATCATCCGGATCACCTCAGGACGCGGGCCGATCCAGCCGATCTTGCACTCGGCCAAAACTTCGGCGAAATGGGCGTTCTCGGCGAGGAAACCGTAGCCCGGATGGACCGCGTCGGCGCCGGTGATCTCGGCGGCCGAGAGGATGCTCGAAATGTTCAGGTAGCTCTGGTTCGAGGGGGGCGGTCCGATGCAGATGTCCTGGTCGGCGTAGGTGACGTGCAGACTGTCGCGGTCGGCGGTCGAATAGACCGCAACGGTCTGGATGCCGAGCTCGCGGCAAGCTTGGATGATCCGCAGGGCGATCTCGCCCCGGTTGGCGATCAGAATCTTTTTGAACATCGTGCCGGCGGGGCGCTCAGGAGACCCGGATCGCGAACAGCGGCTGGCCGAACTCGACCGCTTGGGCGTTCTGCGGGTAGATCATGACGATCTCGCCGTTGGCGTCCGACTCGATCTCGTTCATCAGCTTCATCGCCTCGATGATGCACAGCACCTGGCCCTTCTTCACCCGGCTGCCGATCGAAGCGAAGGGCGAAGCATCGGGAGAGGCGGCGCTGTAGAACGTGCCGACGATCGGCGAGGTGAGCACGTGGTCGGCGGGGCCGGTCGGCGCGGCGGGAACCGGGGGGCCGGAGGCCGTCTCGCCGGCCGTCAGGTGCGCGGGAGCGACCGCGGTCGCGGCACCCGGCTCGCCCGAAGAGGATGAAACATTGATCGGCGGAGCGCTCGCTACTTGGGAGACGACCGGGGCCTGCCCCTCGATTTTCAGCCGGAAGCCGGAGCGTTCGACTTCCATGCCATGGAGGCCGCGCGCCGCGATCAGCTCGACCAGCTCTTTAATCTGCTCGAATGTCAACAAGGCTCGTGTTTCCTTGAGGGAGTTCGGGCCGGGACGCGATCCGTTCGTCGAGGGCTTTTGCTCAGGAAAGCTCGCTCTCCAAGAGCAGGCGCGCCCGGCGCATCTCGAATCGCGCGCGGCCGTAGCTGCCCTCCGTTCCCAGGACGAGCAGCAGGTAATAGTCCTTGGTCAGCGAGCTTACCATGACGGTCCCGAGGTCCGTGGTGACCGAGACCTGCTGCACCTCGCCCATCGCGATCTCGCGATGGTTGTCGCCGATCGATCGCGCCTGGGCGATGAGTTCGGCCGAAAGGACCTCAAGGTCGAGCTCCGGATCGTTCGAGACGGACTCGACGGCGATGCCGTCGGCGGCGACCAGCGAGAGGGCGATCGCCCCCTCGATCCGGTTGGCGATGCGGGAGAGGACTTCAAGAAACACCGGGCGCGCTCCCGCGGCGGAGCCGCTCTAGGTAGGCGGAGAGCAGCTGGATCTTGCTCTGCGTCTTGGATGGAACGGGGCTCGGCGAAGCGGCGGCATCGATTGCAGGGGCCGAGACCGGTACAACGGGTTCGGCGGCGACGACGGGCGAGAGCGGCGCCAGGATCACCGCCGCCTCTCCCCGGATGCGCGCAGCGAGATCGTGCGCAGCAACGTTTTCCGGCTCGCGACGCAGGACCTGGGCGAGGATTCGTAGCGCCTCGTCCCGATGTCCTTGGCGCAGGTAGAGTTCGGCGAGCGTGACCGTTTCGGTTTCGCTCTCGCTTTCGATCTTAGTTTCGATCTTGGGGGGCGGTTCGAATCCGAGCGTCGGAATACGGCTCGGCGCCGCGGCGAAGATCGGCATCGGTTCGGGAGCCCGCGACTCGGGAGGCGCGGCGGGCGGAAGAACGGCTTCCATCCGGGGCGACGCGACCGGCGCGGGGACCGGGATGTCGAGAATCTGAAGATCGAAAATGCCCCCGACCGCGAGCCCCTCCGCCCAACGCCGACGGCTTTCGCCTCCGCCGAGGCCAGAGAAGATCTCTTCCGCGAGCGGCTCGCGCGCGATTTCCAGCTGGAGCAGCTCGGGCGGCTCGGGCGCTTCGTAGAGCCCGAACAGGTCGTCGAGCGGCGGCAGCGGCGCCGACTGCGGGATACCTAAATCGAAGATGTCTTCGTTCATCTCGTCGCTCCGGGCCGGGGCAGCAACCGCCGCGCCGATCGGTTCGGCGCCGGGTTGTTCGTGGGTACCCGAGATCGCAACGGCTTTCTGGGCCGGTGCGAGATCGGGCGCTTCGAGACGCCGCCGGAGCTCGGCGATGTCCGGATCGGTTTCGTGCAGCAAGGCGTAGAGCGACAATCGCTCGCGCGCCCGGGCGAGTTCGCCCAAATCGATATAGGCGCGAACCAGCAATTTGCTCGCCACGGCCTGGGTCGCATCCTGGCGCACCACCCGCTCCAAGGCTTCCCGCCCAGCCTGCGGCTCATCCAACTCCAGGTGGCAGCGCCCCTTGGCGACCAGCGCCGAGAGATACCCGGGATGCTCCACGAGTCCGGCGTCGAGCACCTCGACCGACTCGCGCAGGCGACCGAGCTGGCGATACTCCTCGGCAAGCTGTAAAAACAACCGCGAAGTCCGGTCCGCTTCCCACCGTCGGCGCAACTGGGTGACACGATCGGGAAACGGCTGGTCGGTCATCGCGATGGCATCAGGAATAGGAGACGAGTGTTGAAGCTCTTCCGTCGAGCGCGCAGAGTCGCAGCCAAATTGATCTAAACGCAAGAATCATAGCAGCTTTGGGGCGCCCGAAGGCGCCCCGGCCTCTTGCTCGGCAGGCAGGGGACCCTACCGCCGTTTGGAATTCAACTGGGCCGCAGTCGAACCTCCCGTGATCGTGATCGTAACCGGGTCCGATTTGAGGAACTGTCCGTTGCCCGCCGCGACCTGCGCGAAGATGGTGAAGCTTCCACCCGGGGGAGGCAGGTTCGCCCCAGGAACCGTGAGCTTGGTGGTGGCGGCTCCGGTGGAGTCTGTAAAGCGGCGATCGGCTGGATCGAAAGTGCCCCCTCGGCTCGGGATGAAAATCACCTCGACGCCGGAGACCGGCTGACCCTGGGAGTTGATCACGTTCGCCACCAGGGTGATCTCTTGGTTGTCCGAACGCGGAATCTGGCGCGGCTGAGCCGTCAAACTGATGTCGGTCGGAGAGTCGCGGATCGTGAGGGTCGTCGTCGCCGGGGCGCTCGACCCGAGGATGGCGGTGATCGTCGCCTCGCCGGCCTGGTTTCCCGCGCTGATCCGGGTGGTCGCGATCCCGCTCGAATCGGTCTGGGGACGCGAGTTCTGAAGCGTGCCGAGGGTGCTCACCAAGATGACCGTCTGGCCCGCGGCGACCGGGGTGTTGTCGGCGTTGCGCGCGATCACCGTGACCGTCGACGTCGAGGTCGTACCGGAAGCGGAGACCGGAATGTTGCTCGGATTGACCGACACCAAGAGGGTCGGCTGGGTCGAGCTCGATTCGCCGACCTGTACTGTGACCGTGGCGCTGCCGGTGCCCGACGCGTTGCCCACCGGCTCGGATGTGCTGGTCATCGGAGGGGTATCGGCCACGCCGGTCGTGACTTCGATCGTCGCGGTTCCCTGGCGGCCGTCGCCACGGAGCGTGGCGGTCGCCTCGCCGTTGCTGTTCGTGGTCACCAAGGGTTCGATCGAGCCGAGGCTGGTCGCCACGCGCAGCTCGGTGCCGCTACGCAAAGGGGTGCCGGTGGCCGTGCGGCCGATGATCGAGATCGTCGACGTGCCGTTCACGCTGATGCGGGTGGGCGACGCGCTGACCGTAAGGAGCGTACCGCTCGGCGCGGTGGGACTCGCTTTGCCGCAGGCGAGGCCGATGGCGACGGCGAAAAGGGCGAGGAGGGCGAGCAGTGCGAGAGGCGAGCGGCTTTTCATAGCGCTCCAGTATACGAACCGGGGCGGTCGCTCGTCCAGGCGACCGCCCCGAATTGTGAGGAAGGTGACGGCCACCGCTGTCAGGGAGGAGGAGCCGTGACCGTAATAACCTTCACTGCCGGCAGAGACATGCCTCCGGGGCCTATGACCTTCAACGTAACCGTGTACTGCCCCGGGTTAGCGTAGTTATGCACCGGATTGGGCACGGTACTGGTACCACCGTCGCCGAAGGTCCAGGCCCATGACGTGGGCGACCCGCTCGATGTGTCGACGAAGTTGACCTGCAAGAAGGCAATACTCTCCGTGAAGCTCGCCACCGGTGGATCCGGCACGCACGCGACATTGCTAGGAAGGTAGGTAAAGCCGTTTTGGATCGTGTCGATGCATTCGGTGTTCAGGTTCTGGACGCTGACATCGACCAACTTCGGCAGCTTACGGGTGCCGCCAGGACATGCTGTGGTTGCAAACGTGCCGGTGAAGCGGGGCGTGTTGACCATCACCGATCCAGACGTGAGGCTGCCCGCGATTTGAACTGCGATCTGCTTGTCGACCAAGATTTTGACCGGCGACTCGAAGCCGCTGAACTTGCTCACCGCACTGGTGATCGTGAGCTTCGTTCCGCCGGCCTCCGGCCCTTCAGCGGGCATTGGAGAGATTCCGGTGATCACGGGGGAGACCGGCTTGAACACGAAGGTCCCGGCAAAGGTGCTGCCGTCCCCGGTTTCGATGTTCGTGACGCCGGCGGTCGGTGAACCGGACACCTGCGTGCATCTCGAGATCAAGACGATCGGCGACTGCACCACGATCCGGGTACCGGTGACCGATTGAACGTTCGCGGCGAAACCACCGAGGGAGACCGCCACGGGATCGTCGAAGCCTTGGCCCTGGATGACGACCTGTTCGGGCACGCTCGAAACCACCAACGTCGGTCCGACCGCCGTGATCAAGACGTTCGATCCGTAGCGGTAGCCGCCGGTCGTTCGACCTTCGAAGCCGCTGTTGATGTTCTTGACCCGAATGTCGGCGCTCTGGTTCTGCAAGCCCTGGCCGAAGCCGCGCGCGGCCGGCGAAAGCACGATGACCCGGTTCGCGCTCACCGATTCCACCGGCGCCTCGACCGAAATGCGCGGGCTGCCGCCCTCGAAGAACACCTGGACCGGTGACTGGAAGCCCGAGCCGTTGATCGTGATCCGGGTGCCGCCGTCGTTGCTGCCGGAAGACGGGGTGACCGAGGTGATTACCGGCTGGACGCCGCCGCCGCCGGTCGCGTAGGTCAGCCCCGCGGCCAGGTTGTCGGACTTCTGTTCCGGCTCGTTGACGTTGATCGTCACGCTGACGTTGACCGGCACGGCTTGTCCGGGCGATACCGTGACGCCCGCCTGAACGGCGGAAGGCGTGGTGATCCGGATCCGGTCCGGTGAAACCGAGAGCACCTGGACGTTGGCGGCGCCGACCGTCACGCGCACCGGGTCTTCGAAACCGCCGCCCTGGATCGTCGCCGTCTCGCCGCCCTGGGGATCGATCACCGAAGGCTGCACGAACGAGATGAAGAACGTGGCCCCCGCGCCGATCTGAACATTGGCGAAGCCCTCGCTACGATCGAGGGTTGCCCGCACGGTCGCAACCCCGGAGCTTGTGCCGGGAAACAGCACCGTCTGCGCCGAGCCGTTGGTCAGTTGCAGCGTGACCGTGCTCGCGCCGCCCGCCGATCCGAACGCGCCGAGGGTGGTGGCGACCGTGATCGGGGTGAGGTTGGTCGGCGGCTGTCCGTTGTCCGCGCGCACCGCGCGAACCGTGATCGTGCTCGATTGGCCGCTGCCGATCGCGAGGGTCGAGGGGCTTGCCGTGACCGTGATGTTGTACGTGATCTGGGCGGTTGGCGGCACCGGCGGCACGGGGTCTACCTTGGGCTCGGACGGAGAATTCGAAGTGCACGCGGTCAGCGCCAACAGGGCGGCCGGGAGCAAGACGAACAGAGACTTACGCAGCGGGTTCATTGTCTGAGCTCCTACGTCAGGGGACGACTTCGACATCGAAAGAAACCGAATCGGAAACGATATCGGTCCCCGAAAGTGTACGGCCGAAGAACCGGAGCGTGATCCGCAGCGGAATGATCCGGCTGCCCGTCTGCTGGTCGGTTCCAAAATTAGCCAAGTCTGAGAGCGGTGGCGACGTCAGCTGGGCCGTCCGCAGGAAGACCAGGTTGTTGAACACCGTCGTCGAGTTGACCGCGACGTTGCCGAACAACGATTCGACGAGCGGCTGCGGCAGGCGCGTGCCCGTATCGCGCCGCGCGTAGCGGACCTCGTACGAACGGATCTGGATGTCCTGAAGCGTGCCGGTCGTGCCAGAGGGGTCTTTGTTCACGCTCCGCAGCGTGATGCTGCCCAGCTGGGTCGGCCCGTTGGCGACCGACACGGAGACGGGCAACTGGTCGAAGGTGCTCACCGTCAAGAGCACAGTGCCGTCCGTGCGTTCCACGCGGGAACTGCAGGACAGCCCGGCGAGGACCAGGAGGGCAAGTGGGGCAAATCGAAGCTTGATGGTCATTGAGCGCTCCAGCCGATGTCCTAAAGCTTGATGATCCGCGGCGTGATGAAGATGAGCAGCTCTTCGTTCGTGTTGCTCACGGTCTTGTTTCGGAAGAGGTAGCCGAGCAGCGGAATGTTGGCGAGCCCGGGCACCCTGGCGTTGCCGTCGTTGTTGGAGATCTTGTAGATCCCGCCGATTACCGCGGTACCGCCATCGCGCACGATCACCCGGGTGCTCGCGTCTTTGGTCGAGATCGGCGCGTTGGCCGAGCCCGGTACCAGCAGGGCGACCTGCGGCTCGCGCTTCGAGATGTCGATCTGCATCAGGACCGTACCCTCGGCGGTGATCTGGGGGACCACGTCCAGGCGCAACGTCGCGTTGACGAACTGGACGGTGACGGTGTTGTTGGCGATGGTCTGGATCGGAATCTGGACGCCGCTCTGGATCGAGGCGCGCTGGTTGTTGAGCGTCGCGACCTTGGGCGCCGAGAGGATGTTGATCAGGCCGTCGCTCTCCGCCGCCTGGAGCGAAAGATCGAGCGTGAACGTGTTGAGCACGTTGCCCAAGCGGAGGTTGAGCGCGCCGTTGTTGCCGCCGGTCGCCAGGTTGACGTCGCCGGTACCCCGACCGTTGTTCGGGAAGACCAGTCCGGTCGTGTTGCCGTGGGCCGCGTCCGCCACGGCGTTCACGCCCCAGTCGATGCCCAGCGAACGCGAGTAGTTCTTGGTCGTCTCGATGATCCGGGCCTCGATCATGACCTGCGGTTCGGGGGTGTCGAGGTTTTCGATCACCGCGATCACCGTGTCGAGATAGCTCGGCAGCTCCTTGATGATCAAGGTGTTGGTCCGGTCGTCGACGAGCACCGAGCCACGCTGGGACAGGATGCCTGAAGATCCCGACCGCAGCACCCCGGCGACGTTTTGAGCCGTCGCGTAGGACAACCGCTTGAGCACGGTCCGCAGCGGCACGGCGAGGGCACGGGCGTTGGCCAGCTCCTGCCGCTCGCCCGCCTCGCGACGAAGGATCGCGGTCGGGGCGATGCGCATGACGTTGCCTTCGAGCTCGCAACCCAGGCCGTTGATCTTCAACACCTGGGCGAGCGCCTGGTCCCAAGGAACGTTTTCCAGCTCGGCCGTGACCTGTCCGGTGACTCCCGGTTGGACCACGATGTTGAGGCCGCTGATCTGCGCGAAGGTCCGCAGGACATCGGTGACGTCGGCGTTGGTGACCTTTAGGTCGATCGGGTCGCCGACGTACTTGCGCTCCTCGGTTCCGCCGCCAATGCAGTCCGAAACCGATCCGGGGCTCGACGTCGTGCCGGCTTCTTCGACGCTGCCCGGTTTGCGCGGCTCCGGAGCGTGCACGACCTTGCTTTGACTCCGGGGAGCGGTCGAGCCCGTGGGCCGAGCGGCGAGGTCGAGATCGCTCGGGCCGGAGTCCGCCGGACGGCGCGGCGAAGGAGCGACGTAGACCGCGCTTGGCGTCTTCGGCTCGCCGTTGCCGGTTTCGCCCTGCGCTTCGTACGAGGCCGTAGTTTCCGCGGCGGCGGCCGGGGGGGGGGGCGGCGCGAGGGAAGCCGTGCGGACGGGAGCTTCGTAAGCCGCCGAGGCGGTTTGCCCGCCGAACGTGACGACCAGTGCGTTGCCGAGCCGCTGGATGCTGGGGGCGTTCTCGGTATTCAGGTCGAACACCACCCGGGCCACCGGATCCGGGGAGCCGCGAAACTGCGCCACTCGAACCCGGTCGACCGGACCGCCGACCGCGATCGAAGAGCGCTTGGTCCGATTGGTCACTCCCGGCAGGTCGAGCACGAAGCGCTTCGGGGCGTCGAGCACGAACGTCGTGTAGGGGAACTCGCCGTCACCGGCCAGCCGGATCGTCGCTTTCTCAGCGCCTGGAACGACCACGATCTCATCGAGGCGGGTGGCCGCGGCACCGGTCGGCGCAGGGGCCGACACCGGAGCGTCGGGGGTTCCGAGGCCGCCGCTCGTGGACGTTCCGTACGAGTTCTCGGTCGCCATCTGCGGCGCCGAGTCGGACACGACCGGTTCCTGGGCGGGTTCCTCCGCCACCGGTTCGTAAGCGAGATTTTCCGCGGGCGCCGGAGCCGCCGCCACCTGTCCTTCGACCGGCATCAGCTTCAAACGGAGACCGTTGCCCTCGGCGATGACCGAATGCTCCACCTCTTGCCGGGTTTGCAGGATCAGCCGCATCAGCGGCCGCGTCCCCTGGCTGTCGCGCTCGATGCGTACCGAGGAGACCAGGCCGGAGCTCGGCGCCAAGTCGGCGAGGTCGGGGCCGGGCTTGGAATTGGGCAGCTCGAGCACCACCTGGCCGTCGGCGTTCCGAAAGCTGGTCCAGACCAGCGGCGCGCTCGCACCGAGCTCAAGATACGTCTCGGGCGCACCCTCGCGCACCTCCATCGAGCGAACTTCGCTCGCGGACCCGGACGTCGGCACCTCGGCGGGGGCGGCCGAAGCCGCTCGCGTCGAATTGGCCGGAGCGGCCTCGACCACCCGAGCGGGTTTCGAGGTGGTACACCCGAGGCCTAGGGCCAGGACCCCGATCGCGAGCGGCACGCCGAAGCGTCGCCCTCTGCAACCCAGCGTTCTCATCAGTACATCTCCCATGGCACTCGCCTCCGTCACGGATCCCGACCTCTCCGCCAAGGAACCCATCAGGGTCCCAGCGTCTTACGGACCTCGCGGAACGGCTTGAGCGCGGTCGGATCCTGGACGATCTGTTTGAATACCACCTCACTGCGGAGGATCGAAACGACGTCGCCGTCGTAGAGTTGGTCGCCCTCGCGCAGCAGGTAGCTCTTGTTCTGATTTGCGGCCTTGACCTGGGCCACATATCCCTTCTTGGTCTTAAAGATGCCGGTCAGATCGACCTCGTCGATCAACAGGCCGGGAATCCCCTCCGGCCGCGGCCCGCGCAGCTCCAGACGGTCCGGCTTGATCAACAGAGATTTGAACGGGTCGCGGCGGTTGCCCGGGTCGTAGGAATAGCCGCCGCCCGACAGGACCTCTTCCTCCCCTTCGAGGATTTGATCGATGTTGCCTAGATCCGAGTCGCCCCCTGCGAGGTCCGAGGTGTAGGCCGCGTCGGCGCCGGAAGGCGAAGCGGGTGTGCCGCCCGGAGGCGTCGGGTTCGCGGTCTGCGCGGTAGCCGCGAGGCCGAGTGCCAAGGCGAGCATCGCCAACGAAATGAATAGCGCGCGCGGCTTCATTCCGGACTCCCTCCACTACTGCCGAGCGAGGACTTCGACAGGCCTGGACCACCCTGGGCAGCCGGCCCGCCGACATTCGCCGGACCTCGCAAGGCCGGGTTGAGTCCCCCTGCGGGACCGCCGGGCGCCGCAGCGGGCGCGGCAGGCGTTTCCTTGTAAACGAAGGTCTTCGCGGTGAAGGTCGCGGTGATCGTGTGCGGATTCTTGGGCGCACTATATTGGTCGACCTGCAGGTTCTCGATGTTGATGATCCGCGAGAAATTGCTGATCTTGTCGAAGAACAGGGCGAGGCTGTGATACCCGCCCTCGACGCCGACCGCGATCGGCCATTCGCTGTAGAAGTCTTTGTCGGTGAGCGCGCCCGGCGTGAAGCGCTTGAGGTCGAAATCGCCCGCCTCGGCGAGCGAGCGGATTTTGCGCAACAGGTCGGGCGTATTGCGCCTCGTCGGCAGAATGCGCAGCGACTTGTCGAGCTTCAGCTCCAAGTTGCGCACGTCTTCCTGCAGCCGGGGCAGGTCCTCCTTGAAGGCCAAGCCTTCCTGGACCTTCCGCTGCAGCTCGGCCAGCTGGGTCGCCTTCGACTCGATTTCTTCCTTCATCGGCTGCAACTTGAGGAAGTAGCCGGCGAGCAGCAGGACGACGCCGACCAGCAGGCCGACGCCGAAGCCGTAGAACCAGGGCTTACCTTCGAGTCCGGTCTTCACGGTTCTTCCTTCGCGGGCGCCGCAGCCGGCGCGGGCGGGGTCGGTAATGGGCTGAGTGCGCCGGGAGCACCGGGAGCCAGAGCGGTCGTCGTGGCCGCGACCGGCGGCTTCGGCGCGAACGAGTAGTTGAAGTTGAGGGTGAAGTGATACACCCCGCCCGCAAGCTCTTCGGTCGAGCGCAGCGTGGGCTCTTCGAACGCCGGCATCTTGTCCAGATTCTCGATGAAGTTGGCCACCGCGTTGGTATTGAACGCGCGCCCTTCGAGCTCGATGTTCGAAGACGACATCTTCAAACGATCGAGCCAGAGCAGCTCCGGCAAGGCGCGCGAGATGTCGTCCATCACGTGGACCGGACCGCGCTGCGCGCTCTTCAAGTTGTCGATGACCCCGAGCTTACGCTCGATCTCTTCCTTCTTCTTCTTGAAGTCCTCGACCTGTTTGATCACCGGGGCAAGCTCGTCCACCTTCCGTTCGGCGTCCGCGATCTCGGTGTCTTTGGTCGCGATCTGCTGATGCAGGAGCCACCACCAAACCCCGAAAGCGAGCAGGCACAAGACAATCGAGGCGACCAGCGCCCATTGTGCGAGGTCTTTGCCTTCGAGGACCGGTTTGATCTTTCGAACCGACGTCGGCCGCTTCCCCTCGGCGATCAAGTTGATCTTGATCATCGCGCTAGTCTCCCAGCTTGCGGATCGCCAACCCGACCGAGATGGCCATCATCGGTGCCACCGACTGCAACCAAGCCGCGTCGAAATCCTTCTCGTTGAAGCGGACACGGCGGAATGGATTGAGGATCTCGACCGGCACCGAGAACCGCTCGCGCAGCACCTGCGCCAGGTTCGGCGTGAGAGCGCACCCTCCCGACAGCATCAGCTCGTCGACCGGCCCTTCCGAAGAGGTGGCCGAGTAAAAGTCGAAGGTCTTGCGGATCTCGCTCGCCATATCGCCGGAGACCGCGTCGAGCACGGTGCGGGCGTCGCCCGGGGCGTAGCGGTCGACCGGCTGGCCACGCTTCAAAGTCTCGGACTGGTCGAACGAGAGGTTCAGGTCGCGCTGCAGCGATTCGCTGAACTGGTTGCCGCCGAACGAGATGTCGCGCCAGAACACGGTGGTGCCGCGCGACAGGATATTGATGTTGGTGACCGCGGCGCCCATGTTGATCAGAGCGACGGTCTTCCGCGAATCGAGGTCGTAGTTGACCTCGTAGCAGTTCTGTACGGCGAAGGCGTCGACGTCGATCAGCGAAGGCACTTTGCCGGTCTGCCGGACGACCGAGACGTAGTCGTTGATCTTGTCGAGCTTGACCGCGACCAGCAGCACGTCCATCTGGTCCCGCCCGGGCTCGCCTTCGGAGAGCACGACGTAGTCGAGGCGCACGTCGTTGATGTCGAACGGAATATACTGCTCCGCCTCCCACTGGGTCGACTCGGCCAGCTCTTCCCGCGGCATCGCGGGCAGCTGAATCTTCTTGATGATGACCGAGTGGCCCGAGAGCGACGTGGCGTAATTCGTGTTCTTGACTTTGGTCTGATCGTTCAGCCGATGGATCGCGTCGACGACCAGCGCCGAGTCCATCACCGAGCCGTCGACGATCGCTTCCGGAGATAGTGGCTCGACCCCCAAGCGCTGAAGGTGGAACTCCCCTGCCTTCCGTTCTTTCAGCTCGACCAGTTTGATGGCCGAGCTTCCGATGTCGAGTCCCACGACACCCTTCGAGCGCGAGAAGAACACCGCGGTTGCCCCCAAAAGCCCTTTGTACAAGGCCGGTTACGGATAAAGGGTTAAAGCTTCACTGGAAGCTACCAACAAAAAACACCGGTGTCAAGGCGGGGATACGCCTATTGATATATGGAACCGTTACCTCACTCTACACACCAACCGTCTCTACGGCAAGGCATTTTTGACCTCGGGGAGAAGGGCGAGGTCGCGGCGCGCGGCTGCTAGAATCGGCCCATGTTCGATGACCAGGCTGCACGGGCGACCCGTCTACTCGACGCCCTAATCCGCTCCTCCGGCCAGACCGCCTCCTCGCTTCAGGCGCGGTCGCCACGGTTGCGTGGCTTGGGAGACGCGCTCGAAGAGCGCGAGGATATGACCCTCCAGCTTCTCCTGGAGGCCCTGCATCATCTCGAGGTGCCGACCCACCTCTACTTCGGTGCGCTGTTTCCCCCGCCGGCCACCGGCACCGGGGGGCTGCGGCTCTCCGACCGCCTCCAGGCGCGGACCGGCGGAGCGCAAGCCCCGGCGGAGCCCGAGATCCCGACTCCCACCGCCGCGGATCTCGAAGAGCGGATCCGCTCGGCGATCGAGCAGGCGCTCGGCCACTAAATCCGGCCCCTCGGTGAAGGACCGCCCTACTCCTGCGCCTTACTCCTGATCGATGCGCACGATCCGCAGCGATCGGCCGGCGAAGCCGTCGGGAGCGATGCCTGCGGCCGCCGCGCGGACCACGACGTCGAGCGCCACGCCTACCGGCAGATCGGCCGGCAGATCGAGCGAAAAGCTCCGCGTCTCGGCGCCGTCCGGCGGGAGCACAACCGTGGACCGCGTACCGCCGGAGGGCGCGGGAACGCTCAACTCGACCTTCAGCGGGTAGAGGAACGTCACCTCAGGCAGCCGGCGCATAACGATGACCAACCGGTTCGCACCGGGGCGGCGGCGAACGAGCACGGTGGTCGCGCGTCCGATCAGCCCGGTCGCGCAGTCCATCGGCCCCACGCACTGGTCGTCGCGACCGGCACCGGGCTCGTACCCTTCCGGGATCGACTTCGCGGTCTCGACCGAAAACAAGCGATCGCTCGCAGCGACCCAATCGCCCGCCGGAACCTCGGTGTGGACCGCCACGTCGCTCTCGTCCCCGGCTTGGGGCGCGGGCGGCCACCCGAGAGTCGCGGCCACTCCCCGGTAAACCATTCGGCCGTAGACCCGATTGGCCGCCGGGGTGCCGTGACGGTAAGGGGGAGGGTTCCGCCACCTGCCGGTGGTGAAGAACTTCGGGGTGATCACGTAGGGCGCGTGCACGCCGGATTCCGCGATCAGCCGATGGACGAACGGCTCCTCCCAGATCGCGGTGAAGAAGAGCAGGAACGGCACCTTGCGTGCGCCGAGGCGCTCTTCCTCCGCCCGGATCGCCCGAAAGCAGGTCTGCCAGCGCGACAGGAACGTGAACGAGGCCGCCAAGTGATTGCGGTATACGCGCGAATGGTCGTCGCCGAACTCGTCCCGCTCGTTTTGAGATCGGGCAAGCGAGCCGTTCGGCAGCACGATCCCCGAGGTGTCCATATCGTTGCTGCACGGAGCGAGGACCACAGCGTCCGGACGGAGGCGCGGATAGAAGTACTCGAGCGCGGCGATTTCGTTGAGGGTGTTGTAGCCCGGCAAGGCCAGCGTCCAAGCCTCGACCGGATGCCCCGGCGAAGCGCCGAGATCCTTTGCCAGAGCCTCGAACTGCCGCGGAAACGACTCCTGCTCCTTGATCCCCATGCCGAACGTCCAAGAGTCGCCGACGAAGAGGACCCGAAACGTCCCGGCCGGCTTGGGCGGTGGGCCGGTGCGATACCCCAAGGCGTTGGCCATGAAGGTGTCGTCCCAAGCTGAGATGCGCTGCCGCGGCCGGAGTGTGTAGGCGATCCCCGGGGCATACCAGGCGGGAACGAATGCGCCCGGGTTGTCGTGCAACGCCTCATCGAACAGCGCCTGCCGTGCCGCGGGCGATAGGGATTCCAAATCGGTCCGGCCCCGCACCGCCCGCCACCACCCGAGCCCGCAGAGGGCGGCAATGCCCAAGGCGGTCATCCCGAAAACGGCGAAAACGCGGGCTAGGCGAAGCTCCTTGGGATTGGAACGGGCACTCTCTCTGCTCGCATCGTCGGGTTCGCCTCTGGAGCTCGCCGTCATGGTCGGCGGATGCTAACACCGGCCGGAGGTGACCTCCGAGCTGAAGCAGGTGCCCTTTGAGCGGGAAAAAGCTTGAGATCACCGCACTTTACGGCTAATCTTTGAAAGAATTTGGCAAGATCCCGGATTTCCTTGGAGGAGAGGCATGTTCGTCATCGAAGACATCGTCGCCCGCGAGATCCTCGACTCCCGCGGCAATCCCACCCTTGAGGTGGACTGCCTGCTCGATGGCGGAGCGGGGGGCCGGGCCGCGGTTCCGTCGGGCGCTTCGACCGGCAGCCGCGAAGCATTGGAGCTGCGCGATGGCGGCAAGCGCTACCAGGGCAAAGGGGTCACGAAGGCCGTGCGCAACGTGATTGCCCATATCGCGCCGAAGCTCAAAGGTCAGGATGCGCGAGCGCAGGCGCTGATCGATCGCACCCTGATCGATCTCGATGGCACCGAGACCAAGAGCCGCCTGGGGGCCAACGCTCTCCTGGGAACCTCGCTCGCGGTCGCGAAAGCCGCCGCCGAGGCGGCTCAGTTGCCGCTCTACGCCTATCTCGGCGGACCTTCGGCGAACGTCTTGCCGGTGCCGATGCTCAACGTGCTGAACGGCGGGGCGCACGCCGACAACTCGGTCGACATCCAGGAGTTCATGGTGGTGCCGATCGGCTTCTCGCGATTCTCCGAGGCGCTTCGCGCCGGGGTCGAGATCTACCACACGCTCAAGAAGGTACTCGCCGAGCGCGGCCTGATGACCGGTGTCGGCGACGAGGGGGGCTTCGCGCCGAATTTGAAGAGCAACCGCGAAGCGCTCGATCTGCTGATGATCGCGATCACCAAGGCCGGGTACGAGCCGGGGCGCCAGATCGCCCTCGCGCTCGACGTAGCGGCGAGCGAGTTGGTGGACAAGACCGCCAAGGCAAAGCCCGGCAAATCGACCCGAGGGGCCAAGGCCGCACCGACCGTGTATGAACTCGCGGGAGAGGGGAAGAAGGGGCTCGCCAGCTCCGACCTGATCGCCCTCTATCGCGACTGGATCGGCGCCTATCCTTTGATTTCGATCGAGGACGGACTGGCCGAGGACGACCGCGACGGCTGGCGCGAGCTGACCGCAGAGCTGGGGAGCCGGGTGCAGCTGGTGGGCGACGATCTTTTCGTCACCAACCCGGAGATTTTGACCGCAGGGATCGCCGACGGCTTGGCCAACGCCCTCCTGGTCAAGGTCAACCAGATCGGCACGCTGTCGGAAACCCTGGCGGCGGTCGAACTCGCGAAGACCCATTCCTACGCCAACATCATCAGCCATCGTTCCGGCGAGACCGAGGACACGACGATCGCCGACCTGGCCGTCGCCACGCGAGCCGGCCAGATCAAGACCGGCGCTCCTTGCCGCAGCGACCGGGTCGCCAAGTACAACCGCCTGCTCCGCATCGAGGAGGAGCTGGAAACGGCCGCGTCCTATCCCGGCGCCGCCGCCTTCCCGCGCTGGCGCCCTTGACTCCCCCCGAAGGAACGACCGGGGGGCGGCGCCTGCCCCTGATCGGTGCCGCTCTCGCCGCACTGCTGCTTCTGCTCGCGGGGTTGGCGGGAGCGAAGAGCCTGCGCGACTTGAAAGCGGCTCACGAACGCGAGCGGAATCTCGAAGACCGGATCTCCGCGACCCACGACCAGATCGATTCCCTGCGCAATCGGATCGTGCGACTGCGCAGCGATCCCGGCCTGCTCGAACGGCTGGCGCGCGAGGAGCTGGGCTTCGTCCGCCCCAAGGACGTGATCATCGAGCTGCCGATGCCCGCACCGATCGCGGTTCCCGCCGTGGCGTCTGCACCGCCCATCGAGCTCGATCCGCTCGGCGGGCCGGTGGCGGTCGACGGCGCACCCCGGCGACCGGCCGACCGACGCGCGAAAACCCTTGCGCCGATCGTGCTTCCCCCCTCCGACGCTCCGCCGCTCCCCGAGTAACCCGGTGCCCCTGGTGGCCGCCGCCTGGATCGATCGAACCTCGGGAACCTCCCTCCGCGCAGGCCTAGCCACGGCGCTCCTTTTCGTCGGTCTCGCGATGTTCGGCGCCCGCTATCACTGGGTGGAAGAGGCGGGAACGGCGGAGCGCGACGGCTATGTCTCCCAAGCCGAACAACTGCTGGCGGGCGAGCTGCCGAAAGATCCGTTCCGCCCGCCGATGTACCCCCTGCTGGTCGCCGGCCTCGGTGGCGCGATCGGCGATCCGTTCGCCGCCGGACGGCTGATCTCAAACCTCGCCGCGGCGGCGCTCGCCTGGATCGCCTGGCGCACCGGCCGCGAGTTGGGCGGCTCGGAGGCGCTCTCCCCCTCCGGCGAGCCGACCGGCAGCACCCTCGCCGATTCCGTCGGGTCCTGGGCCTTCGCGGCGACGGCGGTCAATCCGAACCTCTGGATCCTCGGCCAGCACACGACGACCGATATGACCTTCGGAGCGCTCGCCGCCGGCTCTCTGCTCGCCGGCCTGATCTATCTGAAGCGCCCCGGCCCGCGCCCGGCCTGGATCGCGGGCGCACTGCTCGGTCTGGCGGCCTTCACTCGCGGCAACGCGATCTTCCTTCTCCCCGGATTGCTGCTCGCGTTCCTGCTCGCCGGCCGGCCGATCGCTCCACGGCTCCGCCATCTGCTTTTCGCCGTTCTCGCAGCACTCCCCGGCTACGCCGCCCTCTGGGCTTGGCGTTACGCCACGTTCGGCGATCCGTTCCGGGACGACAACTGGAAGAACGTCGCCTGGAAGCTCTACGGCTACCCCGACTGGTCGTACCTCGAACGTGTGCCGTTCCATGGCCTTGGTGAGATCGTCCGCGCCGATCCCCTCGGCATCCTCCGGGGAGGGTACTCCGAGCTTGCCCGGTTCGCGCAGAGCGGCCTCGCCCAACTCGTGGGCACGCCCCTCCACGCCGCGCTCTTCGTCGCGGCAGGGATCTGGCTCGTCTGGAAGAGAGACCGCGCGACCGGCTGGCTGCTCGGCGCGGGCTTCCTCTTCCTCGCCGCCGCCGCCTTCTCGTTCTTCACCTGGGGACGGTTCCTGCTCTGCCTATTGCCCGCGACCGGCGCGATCACTTTCGCGGCGCTCTTGCGCGAACTGCGCCCCCCCCAATCCTGGACGCTCACCCGGAAGCTCGCGCTGGGCGTCGCCGCGGTCCTGGTCCTGTCGCTAGGAGCAAAGACCGCTCTCCGCCGCCTCCCCGCGTTCGTCGACCGCCATCCCTATCTGGAGGTCGCTACCCTTCGCCAGATCGAGCGCAAGCTCCCGCCCGGCACCCGGCTCGGAGGAACCTCGCCCTTCCTCGATCGCTACCTCAACCACCCCTACGTCGCGATCCCCGACGCCTTCGGCCCTGAGCTTCGCGATCCGCGGCTCTATCTGGAAAAACTGGAACGGCTCGCGCGCGCCGAGAGGATTTCCTACTTGGTCATGGGAGAGTTGGATCTTCGCGACCGGCCGAAAAGTCTGCTCGGGCCGGAACCCCCGGCGCCGTGGCTCACCTTGGCGGAGAGAAGGACGGGGGTGGTGGTGTGGCGGGTGGTGCAGTGAGAACTGACAAAACGCAAACTGCTTGAGACTACGCCGCGTAACGGACTACTTCTAGCTCGGCATCGCTATCGAGCTTGGCGAGGATTTCATCGATTCGAGCCATGACACAGTCTTCAATCAGATAGTTCGGACACCTCTGGCACTGAAACACAGGCAGATTCTTCAAGATCACAATGCTCGTTCCTTCCACCTTGAACGGAAGGTCCGTCTGCCTCTTCTCTAGCTGAGCCCCACAAACGTCGCAGTTCACCGCTTCGGCCTCCTCGTCTTGAGATCTGCTTCCCACTCCCCGGGATCCGGCCGGTAGGCCGTGACGACGCGAACATTATCGCCTGCCACATCGGTAGCGAACAGCACGTGGAAGGTTTCCGGTCCTAATCTGCCGAAGACCAGATAGCTCGGAAGGTACTTGTCGTCCGGATAAGCCTCCACCAGTTCGTAGCTCGCCGCCCCCTTCAGGATCGTATCGCGAGCGATGAACCTTTTGGCCAGGCGCATGTTCACGTGGTAAGTCCACAGCAGGCGGCCCCGCCGAGCGCAGCTCTGGATGAAGCTGACTGCATCCAAAGGGACTTGCCTTGGGGCATTCGTTTCGCGATCGGAACTCATCAGGGCGCCTCACGCCGATTGTAGCTGGTAGCCGAAGGACGAATCAGCTGGAGAATTCACGAGGGCGCAGCGGAAACCACGAAATCTCACTCGGCGGGGGTGGAAAAACAGCGGCAGTGCTCAACTTGCCACCGTAATCGCGGGCCAATGACCGCAATCAGAAAGGAAACTACGGCAATCCGACTCTCGTCCGCCGCAATCGCTTGGCGATAGCGACAGCAACGCGACAATAGCCGGAAACTTCGTTCTGATTGTGGAGGATTGGGTCCCGATAGCAGCTATTGCAAGACGATAGACACTATCGCGGGGTGACAGCGTTCTCCTCGGGTGCCCCCAGAAGCACAGCGGCCCGGCGACTCGCGTCGCCGGGCCTCTCGGTAAGACGATTCCTGCTCGTGCGTCCTACAGGTCGGCGGCTTTCAGACTCGCCGTGAGCTGCTGGATGCAGGGCTTCATCACTTTGTCGAACATCCGCTCGTCGTCGACGCCGCCGCCGAAACCGCCGACGCTTACTTTGGAACTGGACTCCTCGGCGCGCGCTTCGTCGGCCCAGAGGATCTCGCCGGTCGAGGTTTCGATCAGGCGGGCGTTCATCGCTGCAACGAAGGTTTTCTTGCCGACCGAGAAGCCGGGCAGGCCGCCGATGCCCGAGCCGTGCGCACCCTTTTCCGTAACGCCGTACTCGGTGACTGCGCCGGTCAAGAGGTAGTTGACCCCGAGGAGCTTGCCGACCTTGATCGCCTGCTTCGGATCGACGTCGCCCGAGAGGGTGAGGTTCTTCTCCGCCATCAGCGCTTCGAGCTGCTCGCGTTCGACGACGCGGAACTTGCCGCTTTTGACCAGCTCGGTGACGAAGACATCCTGGGCCGCTTCGGCGCCGCCGCGAAACCACCACTGGTTGTCGGCCTTGTTCTTGAATTCGAGGACCGCAATCTTCGGCTTGGTGCTCTTGTCGGCCGCCGATACGAGGTTCGGGGCGATCGCGGCTGCGACCAATGCGCCGACGAGCCACAGGGACATGCGCTTCATGTTTGATGACCTCCTAGGGAGAGGTCCCCTTTGGGAGGACCCGTTTGATCGCCCGCATTCAGAGCAGAGATGAGGGGACTTCCCCATACTGGCGCCGCTCGGGTGCGAAACGTTACAGGCCCAATTCTAGCGCGTTTCCGCCCCTTAGAAGCTGTCGCGGGCCGGGCGAAGTGCGGCTTCCCGTTCCTGGGCGTCGACGACGCAGATCGCCGCCATGTTGACGATGTCCTGAACTTCGAGCCCCGGCTGGAGGACGTGGACCGGTCGCGCCAGACCGAGCAGGACCGGACCGATCGCCTCGGCTCCCGCCAGGCGCCAGACCAGTTTGTAGGCGATGTTGGCCGACTGAAGCTCGGGAAAGATCAGGATGTTGGCCGGCTTCGAGAGCCGGCTCCAGGGGTAGATCTCGGAAAGGATGTCGCCCAGGATCGCGGTGTCCGCCTGCATCTCCCCGTCGACTTCAAGCTCCGGCGCCTCTTCGCGCAGGATTTCGACCGCCCGCCGGACCTTGCGCGCCGCGGCGTGGGTGTTCGAGCCGAAGTTCGAAAACGACAGCATGGCGACCCGCGGCTCGATCTGAAACCGGCGCGCAAACTCGACCGTCAGCCGGGCGATCTCGGCGAGCCCCTCGGCGGTCGGGTCGATGTTGACCGTCGTATCGGCGAAGACGAACACCCGATCTTTGAGGATCAAAAGGTACGCGCCGCAGATCCGCTTCACCCCCGGTCGCAGGTCGATGATCTGAAGCGCGGGTCGAATCGTCTCGGGGTAGGACTGGGTCATGCCGGAGATCATGCCGTCGGCGTCTCCCTGCTCGACCATCATGGCGCCGAAGTAGTTGCGCTGGCGCATCCATTTCTGGGCCTCTTCCCGGGTAATCCCCTCGCGGCGGCGCATCTCATGGTAGCGCGCGGCATAGCGCGGGTAGCTCTCCGAGGTCTCGCTGTGGAGGATGGTCAACCGGTCCTCGGACAGATCGAGCTCTGCGAGCTTCGCGGCGATCACCTCGCGCCGGGCGAACAGGATCGGGTGGGCGATTCCTTCGTCGACCAGGATTTTCGCGGCGCGGAGGATCTTCTCGTGCTCGCCTTCGGGGAAGACGATCCGCTTCGGGTTGCGCTTGGCCTGGTCGATCAGGCCGCGCATCAATTCCAGCCGGCGGGAGATCAAGGTTTCGAGCCGCCGCCCGTAAGCGTCGAAATTCGCGATCGGCACCCGGGCGACCCCGCTTTCCATCGCCGCCGCGGCGACCGCGGGCGGGACGACCAGCAGGACGCGGTGATCGAGCGGCTTGGGGATCAGGTAGTCGCGACCGAAGCGGAGCGTCTCCAGGCCGTAGGCCTTGAGCACCGAGTCCGGCACGTCCTCATGCGCGAGCTCCGCCAGGGCGCGGACCGCGGCGAGCTTCATCGGCAGGTTGATGTCGGTCGCCCGAACGTCGAGCGCGCCACGGAACAGGAACGGGAAGCCGAGCACGTTGTTGACTTGGTTCGGGTAGTCGCTCCGACCGGTGGCGACGATCGCGTCCGGCCGTTCCGCCCGCACGTCGTCGTAGGTGATCTCGGGATCGGGATTCGCCATCGCGAAAACGATCGGATCCGGCGCCATGCCGCGAATCATTTCGCGGCTGACCACCCCGCCGACCGACAGGCCGACGAAGACGTCGGCGTCGACCAGCGCCTCGGCCAGAGTGCGCGACGGGGTATCGCAGGCGAAAACCGCCTTGTAGGGGTCCATCTCCTCGGTACGCCCGGGATAGACCACCCCGTGGCGATCGCAGACCTTGATGTTTTCGCGCCGCGCCCCGAGCTCCAGATAGAGGGCTGCGCAGGAAAGCGCCGCGGCGCCCGCGCCGGAAAAGACGATTCGCGCCTGGTCTATCGTCTTGCCCGCGACGGCCAGAGCGTTCAACAGCGCGGCGGCCGAGATGATCGCGGTGCCGTGCTGGTCGTCGTGGAAGACCGGGATGTTCATCTCGGCTTTGAGGCGCCGTTCGATCTCGAAACACTCAGGCGCCCGGATGTCCTCCAGGTTGATGCCGCCGAAGCTCGGCTCGAGCAGCTTCACCGTCCGCACGAACTCGTCCGGATCTTCGGTCGCCACCTCAAGATCGAAGACGTCGATGTCGGCGAAGCGCTTGAACAGGACCCCTTTGCCTTCCATCACGGGTTTGCCGGCCAGGGCTCCGATGTTGCCCAACCCGAGCACTGCGGTGCCGTTGCTGATCACCCCGACCAGGTTGCCCTTGTTGGTGTACTCGTAGGCGAGCAGCGGGTCGGCCTGGATTTCCTGACAGGGGTAGGCGACGCCGGGGCTGTAGGCGAGCGAGAGATCGCGCTGCGTCGCGGTCGGCTTGGTGGGGACGACCTCGATCTTCCCCTTCCGCCCTTGGGAGTGGTAGTCGAGCGCGTCCTGCCGGGTGACTTTTCTCACGGCGGCGGATTCTACAGGTCCGGCGCCTTGCGCGCTGGATCAGCTGCGGGTTTGATGGGAAAGCAGAAGCTCCTCGAAGACCATCCGGTAGACGCCGAGCAGGTCGTCGAAGATCTTCTTGAACCCCTGCTCCAACGATTGCGAGCGGCCCCCTTCGAGGAAAGCGGGCAGGAGCACGCTCTGCTCCTCGCGGAGGTCGGCAAGCAGGCGATCGTTGTCTTCCCGGTCGGTCCGCGCGCCCGGAGCGCCCGGTGTGCCGGCCTTCGGGCTCAGACGCTCCAGCCCTGCCGCGCGCCGATCGACGAGGTAGAGGGTGTAGAAGAACTGAAAATATTCGACGCCGAGCGACTCCAGCAGCCGCTCCAGCGTTTCGAGCTTGGGCAGGCGGCCGTTTTCGTACTTCGAGAGCTGGCTCTTGCTGATGCCGGCTTCTTTGGCGACCTGGCCCTGGCTTTGGCCACGGAGTTCGCGCAGGAGCCGAAGGGTCAGACCGAGGTGACGGAACATCTCCATGCCGAAAATCTATCTGGCATCGGTGTGTGAATTCAAGCCTAAGTCATTCAAACAGAATCACTTAGCATGCCTCCCTTGGTGTTGATTCGGGGTACTTAGCGCGTCTTACGGCAACCAAGACGGGTTGAATAAGATCAAAGTGGCTACAGATGACTCTTCCAGACAATCTGATGACGACTCAAACTTTTTCTATGAGGTTCTCGGTTTGCGGCATTCGGTGCGAATCCCCCGAGGATCAGGAGCCGCTCTGGGTCTCCGGCGAGGGGGAAGGTGTCGCTTCGTTTCGCGCGACGACCCGGAAGAAGACGACGTAATCGCCCATCTCTACGGCGCCTTGCGCCAACGGCTGCGGCCGTTCGAGGGCGGCCCGAACGAAGGTGTCGAAGCGGTCGAGCGCCTGGCGCAGCGAGCCGCCGAGCGGCTCGGCGGAACCGAGGCCGTAATCGACCGGTCGCTCGCTCCCGTGGATCGCAGTCGCCTCCGCCTCGACCAGGTCATAGCGACGGAAGAACTCCTTCCGGCCGACCGAGAGGGCCGCGAGGATCTTCCCCAGAGTATTGAGCGTCGCCTCTTGCTTGCCGTTCTCGATTCGCGAGAGTTGGCCTTTGCCGACCTTGGCCTCCGCCCCCAGCGCAGACAGGGTCTTCTTCTTGTCCTTCCGCAGGCGGCGGACCGTTTCCCCGAGGTGCTCAAAGATTTCCACCCCGTGAATCTATCCGTCATCAAGTCGCGATTGCAAACGTAAGTTCTTTGGTATGAGTCACTTGCAAAGACTTCCTACGTTCTCTTCGACGGAAAAATCAACCGCTCCCAAGAACCTGCCGGCCAGTTTGTGAGGGCTTCTACGAAAGAAGTTCTAGCCTGCGAAACGATTTGGTTCGCGGGAGATTTTTTTCGCCCGGCCTTTTCTTCGGTCGAAATCGCGCCCGGGAGGCGAAGACGGAGGGGCGCGTAGGGAGAGAGGCCTACTCTTCGAGCGCGTCGAGGCTCTTGCGTTCGAGGTCGAGCAGCCAGCGTTTTTTCTTTTCGCCCGCGATGAAGCTGCCGACCCCCGACTTGTGGGTGACCACCCGATGGCAAGGGATCAGGATCGGGAGCGGGTTTTCGTGCAGGATCGAGTGCACCTGACGGTAGGCGTCCGGCCGGCCGGCCGCTTCGGCGATGTTCGAATAGGTCCGGGTCTTGCCGTAACCGACCTTGGCGGTCTCGCGCAGGACCCGCCGGGCGAATCCGGTGACGCCGCAGGGGCCCAGGTCGAAATCGAGATCGAGGTTGCGCCGGGCGCCCGCGAAGTACTCGGCCAGATTGCCGAAGATTTCGTCGAAGACGTCGGACTCGTCGAGATCGTGGAGGGACCGATAGGTAGACCGCGCCTTGCGGTCCGGCACGATCACGAGCCCGGTGATCACGGTACCGCAGAGGTCAACCCCCACCGAGCCGATCGGCGAAGGCATCAGAACTCGCAGCGGCTCGTACGGTACGGGAGCGTCCCCCACGCCGACCCCTTGCACCTCTGGCATGGATTCCAAGGTTAACACGGGCGACCTGGAGGCCGACAAGACCCCGTGGATTCGCTCCTTCGTTCCGCCAGCGAAAACATCGGTGTCGGCAACGAAAAGAGCGCCCCCGATCCAAGGGGCGCTCCCAAGAAACTCCAGACCTGCTGGTGCTGCTTACTCGCCGCTCGACTCGAGCTGGATCTTCACTTCCTGCTCGCTGCCGGGCCGGACCGTCACCGTCTGCTCCGAACCGCGGCGGCCGGGACGGACGACCGAGATCCGGTGCTGGCCGGCATCGACCACCAGGCCCCGGTGCAGGCGGCTGATCTCCTCGGCGGTGCCGACGAACTTGCCGTCGAGGTAGACCGACGCGTCGTCGGGCTCGATCGACAGCAGCAAGCGACCCTGCTCGTCGTCGCCGGACGGGGCTACCGCCCGATCGTCATTCGAGTCGTCGTCGCCATAGCTCCCCCGATCGCGGTCGATCCGCTCGGAGCGCTGCCGCTCGTCCCCGACCCGGGTGTCGCGCCGGACGTGGGTCTTGGTCGGCAGGTCTTCGGGGCGAACCGACGGACCCGCCACCAACCGATCGCCGACGTCGATGGTCAAACCCGGATAGATCGAGTACTGGCGGGCGAGCGTCTGGTACCCGTCGCGATAGAACACGAGGTCGTAGGTTCCCTTTTCCAGCCAGAGGTAGGTCGGGAAGCCGTCGAAATCATCGACCGTGCCGATGTTCTGGCCATCGAGCCAGACCTGGGTGTCGCCCGGCCAGATGTCGAGATCGAGCGCGCCCTGGTTGTCGGCGTCACCGTAGCCTCGGCCGTAACCGCCGCCGCCGTAACCGCCGTAACCATAGGGCTCACCCCAACCCCAGCCCCCACCCCACCCACCCCCACACGGCTTCGAGTAGTAGCCCCGACCCAAGCCCTTGCCGGAAAGGCCGCCGCCGCGACCGCTGCGGTCACCGTGCCACTGGCCGCGATCCCCGCCCGAGCCCGAACGAGGCTGCGCGGACGAGCCGTCATTGCCGGAAGATCCCGAACCCGAAGGGCTCGCGGTGGAGCCGCCGCCGGAGGAACCCCCCGAGGAGCCGCCGCCGTGGTTCCAGCTGCCGCGGTCGCCACCCGGCTCGGAGCGCGCGTGCGACGCCTCGCCCGCCGAACCGTCGCTGTGGCCCCCCTGCGCGCGAGCTTGGGCGGCGAGCGGTACCGCCGCAACGCCGAGCGCCAAGAACAACGCGAGGCCAACGCCTTGCGCGCGGGTGGCGCCGACGAGCGAGTCTCGAGTTGAAATGTTCATCGAACTTCTCCTTGGGCCGTTCCGTCACCGCCCTTCCAAGCGCGGTGGAGACCCTTCACGTAGTGAAACCTGAGAACTTCCTCCCAAGCTTTGGGGAGGGACACCGGAGAATTCTGCAAGGCCCGGACCAACCATTCCAGACGCCGCTGCCGCTTTTCCGCGGGCACGGGCGGCGGACCTTCGGGACCGACGCCGAGGAAAGCCCCCAGCTCCGGATGCAGGCGGTAGAACACGACGCCGCAGTATCCCGCCTTTTCCTGCCGCACGGCAAAGCGCGCGAGATCGGTCGGATGGTCGTGGGCGACCTTCGCGCGGCGTTCGTAGGTGAGGCGCAACCCCTTTTTTTTCATGCGGTAGGCGACCTCGATGTCCTCCCAAGCGGGATAGGGAAACCGTAGGTCGAACGGCTCGGCACGCAGCAGCTCGCGAGACAGCGACAGATTCGAGGTGTAAAAAAAGTTGAACGGCACGTCGTTCGGATCGTCGATCAGCGCATAGCCGAATTGCAGCCCATGCTCGTTGATGTAGCGCAAGAAAGGGTTGAGCCGCATGCGGGGATGCCACCCGGTGTAGCCGATCACGGCGTGGAGCGGATCGTCCCCGCCGCGGCGGTGCGCATCCCGGTGGGCTAGAAGCCATCCCGATGCGGGGACGGTGTCGTCCCCCAGAAAGGCCACCCAGGCTCCCGCCGCCGCTTCGACCCCGGCGTTTCGCGCCGCGGCCGGTCCGCGGTTCTCCTGGCGCAGGTGCCGGAAGGGCACGTTCTTTCCGGACTGAAGCCTCGACGCCGCAAGCCGTTCCAGAAAATCGGCGGTGCCATCGGTCGAACCGTCGTCCACCACCACGACCTCAAACGATGGCGCGCCGGTCTGGGCGTCGAGCGCCGCGAGCACCTCGGGCAGGACATCCATCCGGTTGAAGGTCGGAACCACGACGGAGAATTCGGGCGGCGCCACGATCCAGAGCTTACTGCGGGTTACGATCGCGCAGAAGTGAACCCCGCCCTCCTCGCTCCGCTCGTGGAATCCCTCGCCGCGCCGCATTTGGCTTTCGCGAGCCTGCCGGAGGAGCGCCTGATCGCCGCCTGGAGCGCAACGGTCGAGGCGTTTCTCGATCGAGGTTCCCCTGAGCGGCGAAGCCTCGATCCCCAGCTTCTGCAATCCAGCCGGCTCTCCCCCGAGGGGCTCGAAGCCGGACTCGCGGCGGTTTTGGGAGGGGTGCGGGAGACGCCTTTCCGTACCCTCCTGCGCGCCGCGGGAAAGCGCCGGGAGCGCCTGGTCCAGGAACCGTTGGAGCCATTGGAGCCATTGGGGCCGTTGGAGCCCTCCGAGCCAGGCTTCGTGCTCGCGATCCTCGCGGGGAATTTGCCCGGCCTCGCGGTCCAGCCGCTCGCTGCCGCGGTCGCCCTACGGCGGGCCGCCCTGCTCAAATCGCCCTCCGCCGAGCCCTGGTTCGCCCCTGCGTTCCTCGCCGCGCTCGCCCGGCGGGAAGCGGCGTTCGCGGACGCCTACGCCGCGGCCGTCTGGCCCGGAGGCGACGCGCACCTCGAGGCGCCGATCCTCCAACGCGCCGGCCGCATTCTCGCCTATGGCGATCAGGCGACGCTCGACAACCTCGCCCGCCGGGCCCCGGGCAAGCTGTTTGGTTACGGCCCGAAGACCAGCTTGGCCGTCATCGGTGCGGGTGCCGCGGGAGAGATCCCGGGGATTCCGGGGATCCCAGAAATTGCCGAGGGCCTCGCGCGCGACATCGCGCTGTTCGACCAGCGGGGCTGCCTTTCAATCGGCGCGATCTACACGACGCTCCCCGGCCGCCAAGCCCAGGATCTGGCCGAAGTGCTGGCCGAGGCGCTGGCCCGGCTCGCCCGGCACTGGCCGCCCGGTCCGGCCGAGCCGCAGGTCGTCGCCGCCGTGCAGCAGCTGCGGCTTTCGGCCGAGCTGCGCGGCCTGCGCGTTTTCGGATCGAGAGCCGCCGAGGGGACGGTGATCGTCGAGCCGGAGCCGCGCTTCGTTCCGTCGCCGGGATTGCGGACCGTCCGCATCCATCCCATCGACGATTTGGCACGGATTCCCGATCTTCTCGCCCCGTGGACGGATCGGCTGCAAGGGGCCGCCCTCGCCGGAGCGGACACCGATGCCTTGCGACCTCAGCTCGCCGCGCTCGGCGTCTCGCGTTTCGCGCCCCCCGGCGAGCTGCAGCATCCGGACGCCTCATGGCACAACGGCGGCGTCCATCCGCTCGACGCCCTGATCGGCTGATCGACTGATCGGCTGATCGGCTGATCCGCCGCTCGGTCTATGCTTCCCCCATGCAGACCGCCGAGGGATTCGTCTTCGTCCGTCCGGGCCTCCACCTCTACTACCGAACGGTGGGCCACGGACCGGAGGTCGTTCTGATCCCAAACGCCAACTGGCTCGCCGAGCTGCTTGCGCCTCTCAGCCCTGGCCGGACGCTCCTGTTCTACGACCCGCGCAGCCGCGGCCGGTCGAGCACGGTGTCCGAATCGCGCCAACTGTCGCTCGAAGCGGACGTCGAGGATCTCGAAGCCGTCCGCCGCTATTTCGGGGCGGACCGGATTTCGCTGCTCGGCAGCAGTTACCACGCGGCGATCACCGCGAGCTACGCAATCGAAAACCCCGACCGGGTGGAGCGGATGGTCCTCGCCTGTCCGATCACGCCGAGAGTGCCGGGCGAGTGGGCGCAGGAGCTGCCCTCGCCGGAGATCCTGATCGTCCCGCCGGGCGTGCCGCGGCTCGAAGCGCTGCGCAAGGCCGAAATCGATCGGACCGATCCGGTGGCCTTCTGCCGCGCCTGGTTCGCCAATTTCCTGCTTCCGGCCCAGATCAGTGATCCCGCCGCGATCGAGCGCTTTCCGCTCGCCGACATTTCGAGCTTCCCGAACGAATGGCCGCAGCACACCATGCCGCTCTACTTCCGGGACATCGTGCCGAAAATGGGCCGCTGGGATTTCCGCCCGAAGTTGAGCCGGTTGAAGGCCCCTCTGCTGGTGATCCAGGGGACCGACGACCTGGTCCCCGTCCAGGCCTCGCAAGAATGGGCCGCCTGGGCGCCGGACGCCCGCTTCCTGGCCATCGAGGCCGCCGGCCATCATCCCTACCTCGAAAAGCCGGACGAATTCTTCCCCGCGGTCGAAGCGTTCTTGAGCGGAGGTTGGCCGCCGGGCTCCGAAGCCGTACGGACGTGATAAATTAGCCGTACGGAGGTAGGAGCCATGGAAACCCTCAAACTGACCGTGCGGCTGCCCAAGGGAGAGCTCGAGTTCGCCAAGCAGTACGCTCTGGCGCATCGCATTACGGTGACCGAGCTGATCGACCGCTATCTGAGGTCGCTCCGCCGAGGGTCCATTGGAGCGATCCATCCGGAAGTCGAACGGATCTCGGGGCTGATTCCACCGGAGGTGGATGCGAGAACCGAGTACCGCGAGCACGCCGCCGGAAAACATCGATGAAGGTGATGTTCGACCTCAACGTCCTCCTGGACGTAGTCCAGCGGCGCGAGCCCTTTTATGCCGCTTCCGCCGCAGCCTTGAGCCAGGCGATCGACGGCTTACATACAGGCTGCGTTCCGGGCCACGTTCTGACCACTCTCCACTATGTCGTCACTAAGCACGCCGGCCGCAAAGAGGCGGACGCCATCGTGGACTGGGGGCTGACCCATCTGGAGATCGTCCCGCAAGGCCGGGGCGAGTTTCTTCGAGCGCGAAGCTTGAAGTTCGACGACTTCGAGGACGCGGCTCTGGCGAGCGCGGCGGAGGCTGCGGGCTGCGACCTGATCGTCACCCGCAATCTGCCGGACTTTCGTGCTTCCCCGGTCTCCGCGATCACCCCGGAAGAGTTCCTGCTGGCCGAGTGATTCCAGGCACCTCTACCGGATGTCGAACGGGTAGCTCTGGATCTTCTTCGTCGCGCCGCCTTCGACCGCGGAGAGAACCAGAGTGTAGTGGCCCTTGCCGAGCCGCGAGGGATTGATCTGGAACAGGACGCCGCCGTTGTTTTCATCGAATCGGGCCGCGTCGGAAAAGACCGGCGATTTGCCGCGCAGGACTTCGACCCGAAAGCGGGCTGCCCGCTTGCCTTCGGGGTTGTAGCTCAAGATCAGGGGGGCGCTTTGGCTCGCCGCGGAGAACGACTTCGTCGCCTCTTCTTCGCCGCCCCGGGTGACATCGTTCGAAAGAACCGCCATGTCCACGCTGCCGGTGCCGAACGAACCCGCGGACTCCGTCGGAGCGGGAACCGGGGTTGCCGGCCGGGAGGCCACCTGTTGGCGAAGCTCTCCCATCTGGGTGGTCAGGCTGGAGAGCCCTTCCCGGGCTTCGGCGACCTGCTGCTGGGCCGACGCGACCTGGATCCCCAGCGCCTGGCGCTCTTTTTCGCCGTGCAGATAGGCGGAGAACGCGACCACACCACCGAGCGCCGCGGCCAGCGCGGTCGCCTGCCAGGCCCGGTAGAACCGGGGGGGCGCCGCGGCGGCGACGGGACGCTGTTTCGGCCGCAGCAGCGCCACCTCCGGCTCTTCGGCCAGGCGACGGCTGGTGCGGATCAGCTCCAGGTCCGCAGCGCATTCCGGGCAATCTTCGAGGTGGCGCTCGACCAGGCCGCTGTCGAGACCTTCGGGGGTCCGATCCCAGGCGTAATCGACCAGCGCCTCGGCGGGCACGTGGGCGGAAAAAATGCGGTAACCGATCCGGGTTTCGGCCAGGGCCGCGCGGCAGGCGGCGCAGTCCTTCAGATGGCCGCGGATCTCGCTCTGCTCTTCCGGAGCGAGAGAGCCGTTCAAAAACCAGGGCAGACGCTGGACCACTTCATCGCAGATCATTCGCATTCCCTCCGCTCTAGATAGGCGCGATTCGCGGCGATCCGTTACCGCGAATTCCACCGAGCAGCTCGGACCGTACGCGGGTCGCCTTTTCGCGACAGCGCAAGACGCGCACTCGGAGGGTTCCTTCCGCGACCGCCATCCGGTCGCTCATCTCTCGATACGAAACGCCCGACGCGAGCATTTTCCACATCGTCCGGCACTCGCCGGGGACCCGGTCGAGGACGCGCAGTAAAAGGTCGCGATCGGCCCCCTGATCGGCCGGGCTCGGCCCGGGGGCGAGCGGCTGTTCGATCGCGGACAGCTCGTCCAGATCCTCCGTCGGCCGGCGGGCCCGGGCCCGCACTTGATCGACGCAGGTGTGGGAAACCACCCGGAACAGGTAGGTCTTGAGGCTCGAATCGCCGTGGAAGCGACCCTGGGCGAGCAGGCGGGTGATCTCCAGCCGGACGTCCTGGAGCACGTCGTCCCAACGGTGGCGCAGCCGGCGTTCGAACGGCCAGGCCGCGCGCAGGATCCAGGAGTCGACGGTTCGGATCGCCTGCCGGTCGCCCGCGAGAAATCTTTGCGCTACGTCCGCGTCCTCGCCGGCCGTCGCGCGAGTGGGCCAAGAAAGCGGCCGGACGGCTTCATCGAAGATCATTCGCATTTCCTCCGCGGCGTTTAGGCGCGGAAGGGCTCTCGATGTTACCGACCAATTCGCCCGCCACCCCCGCGGCCCCCGCGATACCGAGCAACTCGGCCCGCGCGCTGGTCGCCTTTTCGCGGCAGCGAAGGACCCGCACCCGCAGGGTGCCCTCCGCCACCGTCAGTCGGTCGCCCATCTCTTTGTAAGACAACCCTGCGGCGAGCATGCGCCAAAGGTTTCGGCAATCGTAGGGGACGCGATCGAGCACCCGCACCAGGAGGTCCCGGTCGACCCGGGTCTCGGCCGGGCTCGGCCCGGGGGAGTGCGGCTGATCCGCCCCTTCGAGCTCGTCCAGGTCTTCCCACTTGTGCTTGTTCTGCGCCCGCACCTGATCGAGGCAGGTATGGGAAACGACCCGCCACAGGTAGGTCTTGAGGCTCGAATCGCCACGGAACTTGCCCTGCCCGAGCAGACGCGTGATTTCGAGGCGAATCTCTTGGAGCACGTCGTCCCAACGGTGAGCCAGCCGGCGCTGGTAAGGCCAGGCCGCGCGGGTGATCCAGCCGTCGATGGTCGAAATGGACGAACGCTCGCCTCCAAGGAATCCCCGGACGACTTCCGCATCCTCCCCTTGCATACTTCGGCACCCCCTTGAAACACCTTAGATCTTAGCCGCAAAGCGCGGGCATCTGACAGGGAGCCCGGTCTAGAATGGCCCGGACCGACGGCTCTGAGAAGCCTCTTTGCGGGCCGCTGTTTTCCGGAGGCTCTGGTTGACGATCGACGCGAAACCCATCCGGTCCGCCCGCCGGAGGCGAGATCTCCTGACGGGTATTCTTGCGGCGTCGCTCTTCGGCGCCTTCGCGGCGGCTCGGCCTGGCGCGGCGCAAGAGGCCGATCGCGACCCCTGCGCCGACGAGGGAACCTTCAGCCGCGCGGCCGCCGATGCCGATCGCGGAGATCTCGAAGCGGCGCGGAAGGGATTCGAAGCGGCACGGGCCTCCTTCAAGCTCGCCCTCGACCTGCCGTGCGAGATCGAATCGCTTTATCGCGTCGGCCGCCTGCTCAAGAACCAGGGCAAAGCCGATCTGGCGATCGAGTCGTTCCAAGAGGCCCTGCCGCTGGTCGATCGCCTGCTCCCGGTCGCCGCAAAGAACGCCGACGCCGCCCTGGTCTGTGGCAAGGTCTGGAACCTGCTCGGATTCACCCTGCTCGGTCAAGGCAACATCAAGGACGCCCGCCGCTACATTGAGCAAGCCGTAGAGCTCGCCCGCTGCTGGCCGGCAGACCCCAGGTTTCCTTATTCCTCTTGGGCGCGGAATCTGGCGAACGTCGCGGCGAAGGCGGGCGATTTTCCGGCCGCGCGCCAGATCTACCTTGAGCTGTTGGCCCTACCGATATCGGACAGCTTGGAGGTCGCGAGGTTGAACATCCTGCTCGGATTCATCGAATCGAGCAGCGGCAACGTCGAGGACGCGCGCCGTTATCTCGACCAGGCGGAGGGCTTCGCCTTCGACGATCCCCGCATCGGCTGGCAGGTCTGGCACGAGCGATGTGCCATCTCCTCGCGCCTCGGTTTGCTCGACGAGGCGCTCGACCAGTGCGCCATCGCATTGATCAAAGGCGAGGCGGATCCCGACTGGGAGGCCCAGACGCTCAATCTTCTCGGCAGTTTGAGCTCCGATCTCGGCTCGTACGAGTCGGCCCTCCAGAGCTTCGCGCGTTCGCGGGAGATCTTCCGCCAGCTCGGCCTCGCCGGGCCCGAAAGCAATTCGCTGTGCAACTTCGGCTTCGGCCAGGCCCAGCTGGGCCGGTTCGACGAGGCGCAGAAGAGCTTCGTCGAGGCCGCGAAGCTCGCCGCCCGGGTGGGCGATCCCGGCAGCGAAGGGTTCGCGCTCTACTTGCAGGGGCGGGTCAAACTCCAGCGCCTAGCCCACGGATCGAGAGCCGAGGTCCTGGCCGCCCACGCGGTCCTTACCAAGGCGCTCGACCGCATGGGCCAGGCCGGTGACGTCCCTGGACAGGCCGACGCCCAGTTGGAGTTGGCCGGAGCCGAAACTCGCCTGGGCGACTTCCCCGGCGCGCTCGGACGGCTCGACCTGGCGTTCGCCCTGGCGGAGAAGCTGGAGGATCCGGTGCGCCGCGCGGCGGTCCTCACCCGCCGTGCCGAGATCCTCGCGGAGAGCGGCAAACTGGAGCCCGGGCTCGCGGCGATCCAAGACGCCGTGCGTGAGATCGACGACCTTCGCACCCGGGTGGCAAGCCCTCCGCTGCGCGCCACCTTTTTCGCCAGCCGGCGCCGCACCTTCGAGCTGCAAATCCAAATCCTGCTGCGCCTCGCGAAGCTTCATCCCGATTCCGGCTTCGAAATCCAGGCGTTCGAAGCGAGCGAAGCGGCCCGGGCGCGCAGCCTCCTCGACCTGTTGGTCGAGCGGAGCCTCGCCCAAGGTCGAAACGCGAATCCGATCCTTGCGGGCCTGGTTCGCCAGAGCCTCGATCTCGACCGCGAGCTGAACCTTCTGCAGGCGCAGGCGAGAACGGCTCCGGCGGAGCCGAAACTTCCCGAGCGCGAGCGCCTCGATGCACAGGTCGCGACCCTCGAAGCGAATCTGCAGGAGGTCGAGCGGCGCTTACGCACGGCCGATCCGCGATACGCCGCGGTGCGCTACGCCCGGGCGCTCGGAGCGCGGGACATCCAGCGCCAGCTGGGCGACCACGAGATCCTGCTCGAGTACGTTTTCGCCGCCGACGCGGCGTACCTCTTCGCGGTCACTCGAGAGCAGGTCCGCGCCCTGCCGCTGGACCAACCCGCGATCGCGAAGATCCTGCCGCCTTTTAGGGCGCGGCTCGCCGGAGGACAAGGTCTGGAGCAGGCCCTGCGAATCGACGCCCGGAAACTCTACGATCTCCTGCTCGCTCCGGCCGCGGAGCTGCTCGCCGGCAAGGACCGTCTGATCGTGGCCGCCGACGGTGATCTCTATTTCCTTCCTTTCGAGGTTCTCCTTCCCCCTGCGCCGCCGGGAGCGTCTCCTTCCTACCTGATCGAAACCAAGACGATCTCCTACACTCCCTCCGCGAGCGTACTCGCGCGGCTCGGGGATCTTCCGGTGAGCGACGCGCTCGATTTCGTCGGCGTCGCGGTCGGCGATCCGAAGGACGGCTCGGCCGTTCTGGCGAAGGTCGATGACGAGGTGAGGGGCATTGCGGCGCTCTACCCGCCGGAGCGGAGCCGCCTGCTGCTGGACGGCGCCGCGACCGAAGCGGGGCTACAGGGATTGCACGGCGCGTTGTCCGGCGCGCGGCGCATCCATTTCGCGACCCACGGCTATCTGTCGGACGATCCGCAGCGGATGGGCCTGCGCCTCGCGCCCGATCCGTCCGGAGGGGACGGACTGCTGCAAGCGTTCGAGGTTCTGCGCCTCGATCTTCACGCGGACCTCGTCGTGCTCTCCGCCTGCGAAACCGCGGTCGGCCAACAGGTTCCCGGCGAGGGGGTGATCGGCCTGCCGCGCGCTTTCTTCTACGCCGGGGCGCGCAGCGTCGCGGTCAGTCTGTGGCGCGCGCCGGACGATGCCACGGCGCGGCTCATGACCTCGTTCTACGGCCATCTGCAACAGGGCCAGGACAAGGCGGAAGCGCTGCGCCAGGCCAAGCTCGAGCAGATTCGCGACCGGCAACGCCCGTTCCTCTGGGCGCCGTTCGTTCTCGTCGGATCGCCGATACGGTAACCTTTCGGCCAGTTTCAACGCCCAACGGTAGCGTCAGCGAAATTTCTGAGCGACCGCTTCGCGGATCGCGCCCGTCCTGGAGCGCGTCCGAGAACGGAACGCCATTGAACCATCGAACCCCGTGGTTTGGGGGAGGAGGGAGCAACACATGCCTGTAAGCAATGACGACGACACCGGAACGGTTGCCACCGTGGGTAGGCCTCGGCCGACCTTGACGATCGAAACCTACGCCCTGTACTCCTCGGCGATCACCGCCGCCGCCTTCGGCCTGGAGCTCGTGCGCTGCAGCGGCCGCTCGCTCGTGGGCCTGATCGGATTCTTTGCCGCCCTTTCAACCTTCGGCCTACTGGCTTACGACGTTGGACAGAAGTCGCCGATCCGCGGCGCCAAGCCCGGGAGCAATGTCGCCGGCTCGTCGCTCGTGCAGGGTTTCTCGGGTTACGACTTCGATCCCTCGTTCAGTCTCAAGGTGGGGGAATCCGCTCCGCTGCCGCCCGACTTCCACGCGGGTTGCATCGTCGTCTTCTATAGCGGAGGCGCCAACAAGGTCGAAACCTGGATCACCGGCGTGGCGGACTGTAACGGCTCGATTCGCTACATCAACAACCCGAACAAGAACGTGGCCCCGGATCACATCGCCGTCTCGCCTTAGGACCGCTCCAGCCCCGGCGTGGCCCCGGCCCGGCCGGCAAGACGTCCCCGCTCCCCTCGGTTATAGTCCCGGCCTTCATCTGGACTGAACCGAGGGGAGCCGCATGTCCGAGACGTCTCAACTGATGCGCAAGCTTCATGAGCTGGCGCAGAATCTTTGGTGGTGCTGGCGGCCGGAGATCCGGTCGATCTTTCGCGAGCTGGACCCGGAGATGTGGAGCGCCGTCTACCACAACCCCGTGGCCCTGCTTCACCGCCTGGACGACGCGAGCGTCGCGCGGCGGGTCTCTTCGCTCGAAATGCAGACCCGGATCGACCAGGCGCATCGCCGCCTGACCGAATACCTGCGCGGGGGAGACGGCTGGGGCGCCGTCCACGCTTCGGCGCTGTTGGCCCGCCCGGTCGCTTATTTTTCCGCCGAATTCGGTCTCCACCAGTCGATCCCGGTCTACTCGGGCGGCTTGGGCGTCCTCGCCGGCGACCACTTGAAGAGCTTGAGCGACCTCGGGGTTCCGGTGGTCGGGGTCGGCCTGCTCTACCATCAGGGGTACGTCCACCAGTTGATCGACGCCGCGGGCGAGCAGAAGGACCACTACGAGCCGGTCGACTCCGCCCTGCTGCCGATCTCGCCGGTCGTCGAGGGACCCGACGACCTCCCCGTGCGGGTCGCCGTCGAACTGCCGGGCCGGATCGCCCATCTGCGGATCTGGCGCGTCGCGGTCGGCCGCTGCACCCTGCTGCTGCTCGATGCCCGCGACGACGAAAACTCTGAAGAGGATCGCTCGCTCACCGACCGGCTCTACGGCGGCGATACCGAAACGCGCATCCAGCAGGAGGTGCTGCTCGGGGTCGGCGGCTGCCGCGCTCTTTCGGCGATGGGCATCCACCCTTCGGTGCTCCATCTGAACGAAGGGCATTCAGCGTTCGCCCTGCTCGAATGGGCGCACCAGATCGCGGCGAACCAGGGCCTGTCGGCCAAGGAAGCGCTGCGCGAAGTGGCCGCGATGTCGGTCTTCACCACCCACACCCCCGTCGAAGCGGGGCACGACCGGTTCGACCCGATCCTCGCCGCGCGGTATCTGGAGCCGCTGTTCCCGGCGCTCGGCCTGACCCCGCTGGAGCTGGTCGCCCTCGGCCTCGAAAAGCCGGCCGAGCCGGATTCGCTCTTCTGCCCCACCGCGCTGGCGCTCAACCTGACCCGCAAGGCGAACGGCGTCTCCGCGCTCCACGGTCGGGTGTCGCGCAAGATGTGGCATCACCTCTATCCAGGCAAGACCGAGGAGGAGGTGCCGATCGGCCACATCACGAACGGTGTCCACGTCCGGACCTGGATCGCCACGGCCATGCACCAGCTTCTGCTGCGTCACTTGAGCGCCGATTGGACCGAGCGGATGGCCCACCGCGATCTCTGGGACCGGATCGAAGAGGTGCCGGACGCGGAGCTGTGGGAAGTCCACCAGGTGCTCAAAGGTCGGATGGTCGAATTCGTCCGGGGCCGGCTCGCCGACCGCCGCCACCGGGAAGGTCTGCCCGATCCGGAGCAACTGCCACTCGGTGCCGAGACCCTGACCCTCGGGTTTGCGCGCCGCTTCGCCACCTACAAGCGGGCGGATCTATTGCTCACCGATCCCGACCGCCTCGCCCGCCTGGTCGGCGATCCGGCCCGGCCGCTGCAGATTGTCTTCGCCGGCAAATCGCATCCGCGCGACGCGGCGGGCAAGGAGCTGGTGAAGATGGTCTCGCAGCTCGAAAACGATCCCCGCTTCGCCGGCCGCATCGTCCTGGTCGAAAACTATTCCATGCACGTCGCCCGGCAGCTCGTCCAAGGGGTGGACGTCTGGGTGAACACCCCCCGCCGCCCGAACGAAGCCTGCGGCACCAGCGGCCAAAAGTGCATCCTGAACGGCGTGCTCAACCTCTCGATCCTCGACGGCTGGTGGGCCGAAGGCTACGATGGAACGAACGGCTTCGCGATCGGCCACGGCGAAAGCCACAAAGACCCGGAGATCCAAGACGCCCGCGACGCCGAATCCCTCTACCAGGTGCTCGAACAGCAGGTGATCCCCCTCTTCTACGATCGCAACGGCGAGGATCTGCCGCACGCCTGGATCCAGAGGGTTAAGCGGGCGATCCACACGATGGCCTGGCGCTTCAACGCCGACCGCATGGTGAGGGACTACGTCGAAGAGTGTTATTTGCCCGCCGCGGGCGGGGCGACGTGCCGGATGCCGGGGCGGTAACGGGCACTCTTGATAAACTGCTTCCTCGCACGTCGCGACAGCTAGGAGGAAGAGGATGGCGTCCCAGCCCGAACGTCCGGATCGGAAACCGGAGCCGGACAGCCCGGCGGCCCGGGTGGCGGCGTTGTCCCGAGCCAGCACCGCTCTTCGAGATGCGGAGCCTAGCCCCGTTTCGCAGCAGGCGCTCGTCGACCCGAAGATCGAGATCCGCTACTTCGTCTCCTACAGTCACGAAAAGGACAACCGCAAGCTGGCTCTGGACCTCCTGAAGCGCCTGCGGGTGCGATTCACGAATTGCCCTGAATATCGCTTCGTCCCTTGGATCGACAGAGAGGACATTGAACCCGGCGACCGGTGGAAGAAGGAAATCGAGAGCGCGATTGACGACTGCCATTTCGGGCTGCTGCTGGTCAGCCAGTATTTCCTGGCGAGCGAGTTCATCACGAAGAACGAGCTGCCCCATTTCGTCGTCGCCGAGAAAGGCGCTGCCGATCCCCGAAGGCGGGCGGTTCCGGTCGGCCTTCAACGGGTTTCTTTCGATGGCTCGATCGATCTCAAGGGCCTGGATGAGCATCAGGTCTTCCGGGATCAGGAGGAAAAGTTCTACGACGAGCGCGCAGGGGCCAAGAAGGAGCGGTTCGTCGACGAGCTCTATCAGCGCATCCGGAATGTCGTTAAGAAAAACCTCGCCGTTGCGCAGCCGGCTCGAATCGAATCCTTTGCGGACGACGATCCGCTGACCCGCCTGGAGAAGCTCCAGGACCTCTCGCTACGGGATCTTCCGGGATTCGTCCGGACGAGGGGAAAGAGTGCCGGTCTGGACAAGAGCGGCGATTCGAACGAAGGCCCCTCGCTCTCCGGCGAGCAGGTGGACGCCCTGGACTTCCTGATGGAGTGGGCAGCCGACCTCCAGGCCCCGGCGTTCTGCGCTTTGCTCGGCGAATACGGCATGGGCAAGACCACCACCTGCGAGGCGTTCAGCCGGCGCCTGCTCGAAGAGCGCGAGTCGAAACCGGACTTGCCGGTACCGATCTACCTCGACCTTCGGCATCTGGGGGATGCCGCGAAGTCGAACCCATTTCTCGACGAGATCCTTTTGATCGTCGGCTCCCGCTCGCACGCCACAGGGCGGTCGGCAAATGAATCTCCCCGGCCCGACGAGATCATGAGCCTCGTCCAGTCCGGCCGGGCGATCGCGATCTTCGACGGTCTCGACGAGGTATTGGTCCACCTCTCCCCCTCGCAGGGTCAAAGGTTCACCCGCGAGCTCTGGCGGATCTCGCCTCCCCGCCTCCTTCCGGCGAAAGGAAAAGAGCAAGCCGAAAAGCCGCGCGGCAAGGTTCTCATCTCGTGCCGCACCCACTACTTCCGGAGCCTGCGCGAAGAGCAGAACCACTTCCTCGGTGAAGGACGGGAGAAGATCGCCCCCTCCGACTACCGAGCCCTCGTCCTCTTACCGTTTACCACCGGGCAGATCGAGGAGTACTTCCAGAAGAACCTCCCCGGCCAGGACGTAGAAAAGCTGCTCGACCTGATCCGTTCAGTCCACAACCTGGAGGAGTTGGCAGAACGGCCATACACGCTCAAGTTGATCGCCGAGCACATTCCGAAGCTGGAACAGTGGAAGCTCGAAGGCCGGAAGGTTACCGGCGTCACGCTCTACCGCGAGATGGTCGCCTCGTGGCTGGAGCGCGATGAAGGGAAACATACGCTCACCAAAGAGCACAAGCTCCGCCTGATGGAACGCTTCGCGGCCGAGCTGTGGACTTCCGGCAAGCGGGCGTGGTCGGCCGAGAACGTCGAGCAGTGGCTGATGGATTTTCTCGACGGCAACCCGCGCCTGCGGTCTCACTACGAAGGCAAAGACCGCGAGCTGCTCAAAGAAGACCTCCGCACCGCGACGTTTCTCGTTCGCGACGGGGAAGACGGCTTCCGCTTCGCGCACACTTCCCTCCAAGAGTTTTTCCTCGCCGCCCATCTCCATCGCGCGCTTAGGGAGAAGCGGTTCGAGGCGTGGCAGATCCCGATCCCGAGCCCGGAGACGCTCGATTTCCTCGGCCAGCTGATCGCCGAGACGGATGAATCGAAGGCGCTCGCCGCGTTCCGCGAGTTGCGCGTCGAGTATCGAGCGAAGGCGAGCGAGCTGATGCTCGCGTATGCGCTGCGGGCACGAGAGAAGGGGCACCCGGCCCCCGCGC
Source organism: Thermoanaerobaculia bacterium (assembly GCA_038250865.1). Classification (GTDB taxonomy): domain Bacteria; phylum Acidobacteriota; class Thermoanaerobaculia; order Multivoradales; family UBA5704; genus DASYKS01. Next base: position 51,952 of record JBBSBW010000048.1, read on the forward strand.
TCGCGGGTTTCCGGCTCGACGGAGCGCGGCTCAAAGGCTGGACGATCGCCGCGCCGAAGGGATCGCCGCCGCTCGATCTTCGAGGCGCTTCGTTCCAGGGTGCGATCCTTCACGGCGCAAAGCTCCACCGGCTCGACCTGAGCGAAGCCGACTTCCACGGCGCCGATCTCACTTGCGCGGAGCTGATCGAAGGGAAAGGAAAAGGCGCGGGCTTCGGGGAGGCAATCCTGGTCGGAACGGTGTTCCGCGATCTCGACCTTTCCGGATCGGCCTTCGAAGGCACGGAGCTTTACCGAACCCAGTGGCTCCGCTGCCGCCTCTCTGAGCTTTCCGGTTTGGGTGGCGAAGGCAATGCCCTGTTTGCGGGTTGCGAACCGGAGAGCTTGAATCTCCGATTGCCTCGCAGCTCCACCCAGCTCGCCGTCCTGACCGGACATCGGGGTTCCGTCTCGTCCTGCGCGCTTTCTCCCGACGGTTCCCGTATCGCCTCCGCCGGGGACGACCGTACGGTACGACTCTGGAACGCCAAAAGCGGCGAACCCTCCCTCGTCCTCGAAGGACATCGGGGTTACGTCAGGTCCTGCGCGTTTTCACCCGACGGTTCCCGCATCGCCTCCGCCGGGGACGACGGTACGGTACGACTCTGGAACGCCCAAAACGGCGAGCCCTCCCTCGTACTCGAAGGACATCGGCGTTCCGTCTCGTCCTGCGCGTTTTCCCCCGACGGTTCCCGCATCGCCTCCGCCGGGAACGACGGTACGGTACGACTCTGGAACGCCCAAAACGGCGAACCCTTCCTCATCCTCGAAGGACATCAGGGTTCCGTCAGGTCCTGCGCGTTTTTCCCCGACGGTTCCCGCCTCGCCTCCGACCGGGACGACGGGGCGGTACGACTCTGGGACGCCCGGTGGGTCGA
>JBBSBW010000049.1:0-50833 GCA_038250865.1 Thermoanaerobaculia bacterium
AAAACGAACAGGTTTGCCAACCTTCTCAGATCGGGGATGACGAGGAAGACGGCCAGCACGAGGAGGTGAGAGGAAAACAGCTTGACCGGCACGTCGTAGCAAAAATTCAGCACGACGACGTGGGTGAACACACCGACGCCGATCAAGGCTCCCAACAGCGCGGTTCGACGGAAGACGAGAAGGAACCCACCGAGCATCTCGGCCAGGCCGGAAAAGATTTTGTAGGCGGTGGAAGCCCCCAGGAAGGTCCAGAAAAACCCCTCCGGAGAGGAGTCGCCGATGGGCTGCAGAAGGCGGTCGAGCGTCAGGCTCCCGCCCTGGAGCGGAAAGACTTTGATCGAACCATAGCCGAACATCCAAACGGCGAGCGCGAAGCGAACGTAGATGCGGAGCGCCTGATCGAGCCGTGCGTAATGGGGGCGCCGCCGGTCGAGCAGCGTCCAGATCGCCGTCGCCGTCAACGCCAACAAGAAGAAGCAAAACACCTGGACGTAGTTGTACGTCGTGTCGCCGCTGCCGTTGGGGAGCACGCTGGCATCCGCCTGGAACACCGCTCCGCCCACCCAAGGGACAAGAGAATCCCAGAACGCCAAATAGGGCCGGGCGACAAGATCGGGGAGCGGCACGGCGAGGTACAGGGCGTAGGTGGTGGTACACAGGAGGAGGTAGGCGAAGGCGAAGCGGAAGAGAATTCGCCGAGCCAGACTCCAGCGGGGAGGCACCGGAAGGTCGGGCTCCACGCGGTTCAAGGGGTCGGTCATGTCATCCTCCTGTCGCCAAAGCGGTAGCCATCCTCAGCCCGGCCGGGTCGTTTCGTGTAACTCGGTCTTGCAATTGGATCGAGCGATTGGGCCAAGAGTTCCCCGACCGCAGAACCTGACCCCGAGCAGGCCGCCCGGCGAACTGCGCGACGACCTCGAACGCAGCCTGGGGCTCGTAGACCATGGGGCCGCTGCGACCGGGTGGTCGCAGCGGTTCTGGCGCGGATCGGTTGAGGGTTGCCTAGAAGCAGCGGATCGAGCAGCGGGTGGGCTCGCCGCAGCTGTCGTTGCAGGTATTGACGCCTTAGGGCGCCCACGGCGAGGCTGTGGAGGATCGGTTTACTTGTACTGGGGATCGCAAACCGCGACGAAGCAGGTGTTCTGGCAGGTGCCGCCGCAGCTGACGTTGCAGGTGAGGACCGTACAAAAACAGGTCCCCAAGGTGAGACCGCCGTCCGCGGCCTGGGCTTCCGCCGGGTTCAGGTTGCGCAGGGTGGTGCGGTTGAGCTGGAGTTTCTTTTTCACGACGGGCTCACTTTCCCCGGTAGGTTCCGGTAGATCCGGGCGATCGATGATTTCGACCGCCTAACAAACCAGGACGACCGGTGGCGAGCCCGGTATTAGCTGTTCGGATCAGGACTTCGTGTCGGCGACCTCGAACCGCATTCCGTTCCCCGAGGGATCGCGGGTGAAAAGGCTCTCGCCTTGGGATTCGAAGGGCACGCCGGCCGCGGTCAACCGCTCCCCCACCCGGTCGAGGTCCGCCCGGTCGGGGAGGCGGATCGAGAACTGGCGCAGGCCCGTGGCGTCTGGCGGTGCCGGCGGCGCGCCTTCGCCTTGCCAGGTGTTCAGACCCAGGCGGTGGTGGTAACCGCCGGTCGAGACGAACAGCGCCGAGGGGCCGTAGCGCTGCATCTCTTCGAATCCGAGCGTTGCGGCGTAGAACCGATCCGCCTCGGCGAGATTGCGGACGTGCAGGTGGACGTGGCCCATGACCGTGCCCGCCGGGAGGGTGGCGATGGAGGGCTCTCCCGCGACCTCTTCGAGCAGTGCCGCGAGGTCGAGCGCCTCGGTGAACATGGCGAGCTTGCCCCCCTGGCGCGGCCAGTCTTTCGTCGGTCGGTCGCGGTAGATCTCGATGCCGTTGCCTTCCGGATCGGAGAGGTAGAGCGCCTCGCTCACGCCGTGATCGGCCGCTCCTCCAAGCCGCGTGCCGGTGGAGGCGAGGCGCGACAGAACCGCGCCCAGGTCGCGCCGGGTGGGGACCAGGAGGGCGAAATGGAACAACCCGGTGGTGCCGCGGACGGTGCGCGCGGCGGGGTTTTCGACCAGCGAAAGAAGGGGAAATCCGGCGGCGCCGAGCTGGACCGAGCCGGATGCGTTTCCGGGCAGCCGTTCGAGGCCGATCCCTTGGCTGTAGTAGGCCAGAGACCGATCGAGATCGCGAACGGTAAGCTCAACCGGACCGACCGCGGTTTCGGCAGGAAGGCGGGCGGAAAGAAGTTCAGTCATGCACGACAGAACCGCCGGGGGGCACCTGGGATTCCGTGGGGACTACGGGTTCTTCGTGCAGAGGAAGGGCGGGGCCGCAGCCGTCCACCACTCGGCCGGCAGGATCAGCCGTTGCTTCTGGTCCGGCGACTGGAGCGCCAGGCGAACGTAGACCCGAACGTCGGTCGCCAAGGGGGGCGTGGTGGCTTCGTCGGGCACGGTCGCCATCTCGAACCGGAGGGTCTGCGGATCGGGATCTTTCAAGCCCGGGAAATCGCCCGCGGGCTTGCCTTCCTGATTGCGCAGCAGAGAGAGGAGCGCCCAGGCATTCGTGTAGGTGTAGGTGACGGTCGTCGTACCGTCCGAGGCGGCATGCGGCTCTTGACCTCGGACCGCCGGTTGCCAGGGGGAGTTCTGCGCCCAGGTGAAGGCGAGCGACACCGGCTGGCTGAAGCTCCAACGGCCGAGCGTGGTGTTTGCCGGAGTCGCCGGAGCCGCGGGGCTGGCCGCCGGGGCCGGCGGAACGTCCCCGTCGCCCGGGTTGGTGGTCGTGATCGTCTGATCGCCGGAGCGGATCGCCCAGTTGTAGATCTGCCGTCCTTCCAGCTCGAAGGCCCGGTTGGCGCGGAACACGACGTTCCAATCGAACGTCGGCGGCTGGCTCGGCTTGGCGAGGTAGGAGGCGAACAGCGTCCGCGCGTCGCCCATCTCGGAGAGGAATCTGTGGATCGGCTCTTCCTGGCTGCCGAACGTCCCCTTCGGTGCCTGGGCGATCAGCGGCTGCTCCGCATCGTAGACCGCGTAGAAGCGGGCGATCGCGGCGGGCTGCGCCTCCGCGCCGTTTTCCAGCGGATCGTGCTCGGCGAACGGATATTGCCGGGCCAGCTCCTTGTCGAACGAAGCGCGCAGCTGGCAATAGCCGCTCCGCGCCGATTCGACCACCAGCTCGTCGCAGCGGTCGCCGAGCTCCGCCATCAGCTCGCGCTCGCGGCGGCGGAAGAAGTCGCGCCCGGCGGGAGGATCGGGAGCCAACAGGCTCGCGCAGTTGCCGGCGACCATTTGAGTCATCGGACCCGAGATAAACCCTTCGAGGTCGGCGACCGAGCCTCCCGCGGTCTGTTGGGCCGCCGCCTTGAGCGCGGCGAGAATCGCGTTCCATTCACCGACCACCGGTTCGAGCGCGATCGACGGCACGTAGGCGGTTGCCGGTTGGAGACCGGTGAGCACCGGTTGGGCATAGACGTTGGCGATCTGGCTCACCCGGCTGCGTTGGCTGCCCAGGTAGGTGGTGAGCGCCGAGCTGTTGGCGGCGCCGAACGCCGGGGGCGAAGGAGGCGTCTGGCCGTCCCATCCCTTCCCCAAGCTGCCGGGCTGCGGCAGATAGAGGCGCGAAGCGATCAGCAGCCGCTCGATCTCGCGCAGGATCGACGTCCCCTGCTGGCCCATCAGGTTGGCGAGCGGCCGGACGCCGAAACTGAGGTTCAGCCGCTGGCCGTAGCCGAGGATCTGGCCGAGATAAGTGGCCGAGGCCGAGAAATTCGCCACGTCGCCCTGGATCTCCAGTTCGAGCGGCGCCTGGCCGGCCGGGGGAGGGGCGGGGGTGAAGGTCTGCGCGGCGGCCAAGTTGTCCGCGACGTCCAAGCTCAATCGGTTGCGCGCGGCTTCCGCCGCGGTGCGCCGGAGCGACTGGGGAAACACCTGAAGCCCCTTGGCGAGGAACGACTCGAAAGCGGTCCCCAGAAGCGAGGTGTCGGACAGGCGCTGCGTGTCCCAGGTCAGGCGTTGGCCGGGCGGCAGGTTGGATTGCCAGATCCGCGAGGGATCCTGTGGCACGAACGGCTCGTTGAGCAGCCCCTGGATCGCCGGTTCGAGCATCGCCGCCTCGGCCGCCAGAGAGAGCTTCGGCCGGCCGTCGGCGGTGGCGAGGATCGGCCCGACGAAGGTCGACCGAATCGCGATCAGATCGTTCTGCATATCCCGGAAGCCCCGGTTGCCGCCGGAGTTGACCGAAGGGCCGAAGGCCGGACCGAGCCACGCGGAGTTGGTGAGGGCGGCGACCGTCGCATCGTAGGCGGCGCCGGGAGCGAAGGTCGCCCCCGCGAGCCACTGCTGGTCGGGCCGCGCGAGAGTCTGCTCGAAATCCTGGATCTTTTTGAGCAGCAACCGCATTTCGAGAAACGCCTTCTCCCCCGCACTCTGGGTGCGGCCGAAGCTGTCGATGGCGGTCGCGAGATTTTCCGCACCCAAGCGCACCCAGCTGGCGCCGAAGATCTTGGTGAACAGGGCGTGCACCAACCCCCACCCCCGGCCGTCGAGCGCCGCGTCCAAGGTCATCGGGATCGCCTGGTCGCTCTCCAATGCCACCGCGCCGAGCGACCGGCCGAGCGATTCTTTCGCCGAATCGGTGGCCGGGGAAAACGTCACCGCGAGCGCGTAGCGGGTCAGCTGCTCAAAATTCTCCAGTCGCCGTTGGGGCAGCGCTTTTCCTCCGGTGAACCCGTTGTAACGACCCGCCTGGGTTTCCTGCTCGGTGAGCTGCCGGGCGAACGCCGCGAGGTCGAGAAATTCTCCCGTCGATACGACCGCTCCGGCCCCCGCCTGCTTCGGCGCCGGGCGGGGGATCGAGCCTTCCCCGAGCTGATTTCGCCGGGCGATCAAGGAGTTCTTGATGTCGGGCAGAAAAATCTTCGAGTGCGCGGTGGTGAGCGCCGCGCGGACGTCGGAATCGACGCCGCTGCTCCAGGAGGCCGGCAACATCCAGGTCTCGACCTTGAACGAGCGGATGTCGTCGAGCTGAGAAAGCAATTCGGTATCGGTCTGCGGGTCGGCGGTGGCATCGTCCGCGATCCGCTTGGCGGCGCTGTCGAACCAGGGGTCGAGCACCCCCGTGCGCTGCGCCACCTGACGCGGCCCGTAGGTGAGGCCAAGGATCGCGGCGGCCGCCGCGACCACCGTTGCGGCGCGCAGCACGTGCCCCAGCTTCAGTCGCCGCTTCTCGGTCGAACCGGCCGGCCGGGCGAGCGCGCGCTCGGGGAAAACCTTCGCCGCGAACAGATCCTCGACGAACGAGATCTCGGGGACGGATCCGACGTTCGAATCGGGCGCGTCGGCGCGCGCCCAGCCGAAGTTCGCGAGCGTCTCTGGAGTGTCGGGCGGCACCACCGCATCCCCGGTCCCCCGGCCGCAGAGCCCGACGCTGCGAAAGAACGACGGCTCGGCATCCGTGCTCGGCAGGAAGATCCGGTTCAGATAGGCCGAGAGCGCCGGCCCCAAACCGACCACCTGCTGCGGAAACAGGTAGACCTGATGGACGTCCTCGGGCAGCGTCGCGGAGGCGAACGTGTCGAGCTGGTGGCGCGCGAAGCCGCGGGCGAGAGTCGCCACCGCCTCGGACACCCAGGCGGACGAGTAGGAGGTCGAAAGTCCCTGGGCGTTCGCCCAAGCGAGCATCTGGCCGCGCTGTTCCGGATCGATCGTCGCTACGGTGGGAGCCCAGCCCGAGAGCGCCTCGGTGCCGGTGATTGCCACATGGACCGGCAGGCGAAAGCCGAGCCGCTCGACCAGCTGCGACGTACGGGTCGAGAGCAGAGTCGAGCGGCTCTGGACCGCCGCCGAGCCGGGGTCGGCGCCGAAGAGGTCGGCGGCCGGGATCGCCACGATCAAACCGTCGATCGGCCGCGCCGGGCGGGTCGTTCGCAGGCAGCGGAGCAGCTCCATCCAGGCGCCCGGCGCGGGCGCCCCTTCGGCGTCGGTCGCAGACGCCGCGCCCGAGGCTTCGATCACCACGGCGCGGTCGAAGATCCACCAAGAGACCGGCCCGGCCGGTCCCGGCGGCGCGCCGAACGGCAGCGGAACCCGTAGGCTCGCAAGCACCTCGGCATTGCCCTGCGGCGTGCCGCCGATCATCACGTACCAGGGCAGCTCGTAGCGTCCGTTGCGCCCGGGCGCCAGACGGGCGAGCAGCTCCAGGCTGCGCGAAAACGACGCGCGGATTTCGGCGTCGCTCGATTCGCCGGAGAAATCGACCACCGTGGTCGTCGGATCTTCGGCCACCTCCCGCAGCCCCCCCTCGCGCCGCGACTGGCGCAGCACCAGCCAAAGCACCAGAGCCAACCCGAGCCCGAGCGCGAGCGCCGCGACGAGCAGGTAAGGCGCGGAAGAAGAGGAGAGCGCGTCCATCATTTCGCCGGCAGCAAAGGCTGAATCGTCTTCTGCAGCTCCGCCGTGCCGTTCTGCCAGATCGGCCACGAGAGCGCCCACCAGAAGACCAGCACGGCGACCAGCGCCAACGCCCAGAGGCCGGCGCGCGGCAGACTCTGCTGCTTGCCCCCTTCGAGCGTGTGGCGATAGGCGTCCGGAAACAACCGACCCGCGGTCCCGGCCTCGGCCGGTTCGCCCGCCGCAATCAACGCCCCCAAGCCCCGGCGCTTCTCGGCGAGCGTCGCCTCCGCCCCTTGGGTTCCCCGGAGCGATCCTTCGAAGCCGAGGGCGAGCGCGATCAGATACATCTTGGCCTGCGGCACCGCCCGGGGACCGGGTGCGGCGAGCAGCTGGTCGATGCGCGAGAGAATCTCGGTCGCCCCGGTCTCGGTGCCGAAGAATTGCTTTTCGAGCGTCGAGCGCTGCCACGCCACCTGGCCGGGCCATACGAGATGGAGGAAAGTGTCGTCGCCGAAGGCGGCCATCAGATAGCGCGCCGGCTCCGACAACGGATTCGTCGCCGTCCCCGAGGGAAGTTGCGCGAGGTACGGCACCAAACGGACGCGCACCGCGTCGTAGATCGCGGGCGGGGTGGACGAGTCGCTCGGTGTCGGAGTGCCCTTGGCGGTGGCCGCCGCTCCCGCCGCGGCGGACCCTGAGGCCGTGCTGCCGTTCGAGCCGGAAGGAACTTGGGTCGGCAGGGTCCCGGCCGCCAGCTGATCCAAAATCTCGGCGACCTCCGCGGCGAAGGCGCGGAAGCGGAGCAGCGGATCGGTGGGGATCGAGGTCACGGCCATCGGAGCGATTGAAGCTAGTCCCGGACCCGCACGAGCGAGAAGTCGGTCGAGTGAAGGGTCAGGATCTGGTCGTGGAACGGTTGGAAGATCGCCCGGTGGGCGCCGGGAGAGAAGTAGCCTGCGAACACGATCGCGCCGTTGATCCCGGGTCGGAAGTCGATTTCAGGCTTCGCCACCGTCTCGCCCGGCACCCATTGCCACATTTGCGAGTCCCATCCGTCGCCGGGAGGGTTGTCGAGCAGGAACTGCGCGCGCCCGGCGAACCATTGCTGGGCGGTCAACTTCGAGAGCTGGCCGAACAGGGCGGAGTCGTAGACCAGCAGCACCTCGACCGGCACGGGGCTGTTCTGGTTGATCCCCGCCTCGACCGTAACGCTGATCGTGAAATCGCCGCCGAAGAACGAGCGCGTCCGCGGCAGCTTTGCGCAGCCCGCGACCAGAATCAGGAGCGAAAAAGCGAGCAGCGCCCGCAACGCCGAGTGCAGTCTTGGCACGTCACCCCGCCGGATCATCAACCTCATTCCCGGCGCCGGAAACCGACGCCCCGCGTGAGTCTCAACCTGTTTTCAAAGCTCGGGCGGCAAGCTATCACAGGGCCGCTCCAACCTTCCCCTCCCGAGCGCCAGAAAGGTAGGGCGCGCCCAGGCCCGGGGAGGTGGCCGCCCGGCCGGGATACCATCCCTCGCCGTGCCCTTCGTCTACATCCTGCGCTGCCGCGACGGTTCGCTCTACACGGGAGCCGCCGTCGACCTCGCCAAACGCCTGCGCGAACACCAGGCGGGCAAAGCTTCCCGCTACACCCGCTCGCGCCTACCGGTGGACCTCGCTTGGTCGGTCGAGGTGGAGACCTGGAGCGACGCGCTGCGCGAAGAGCGGCGGATCAAGCGGCTGCGGCGGGTGAAGAAGGAGGAGATGATGGCCGAAGATTCGGCCGAGCCGGAAAACGCCCAGACACCCTGAGATGGAACTCGGGCCTGCTGAACAAAAAGTCAGGAACGCTGCGTTCGGGGCCAGCCACGCTGGAGAAAAACTCAGGCACGCACAATAAAAGTTCAGCCACGCTGCGTCCGAGCGCAGCCATGCTGAAGAAAAGTTCAGCCACCCTCGGCAAAAATCCAGCCACGCCAAGCTCCAGCGCAACCCTGCTGAAGAAAAGTTGAGCCAGGCTGAGCAAAAGTTCAGCCACGCCAAGCAAAACCCGTGGCATGCACACCTAAACACGGTGCCATGCTGGACCCAACCGCAGCCATGCTCGACTTTTGTCCAGCCTGGCTGAGCAAAACCTGAGCATGGCTGCGCAAAACTCTTGCGTGGCTGAAAAAAGATCGAGCGTGGCTGCGCGGAACTTCAGGGTGGCTGGACCGGGGTCAAGGGTTGCTGGGTCAAAGTCCAGGGTGGCTGAATCCTCCTTCAGGAGGGCGGGCCCAGCCTCCTGAAACGCGGCGGCCAGCCGAGCCGATCTATACTCACCCTTGGAGGTAACCATGAGATACAAGGTGGCGCTCCTGCAGTCGGAAGAAGGATTCAGCGTTTGGGTGCCGGGTTTGCCCGGTTGCGTTTCCCAAGGGGATACGGAGGCCGAGGCGCTGGAGAACATCGCGGACGCAGTGCGCGAGTACCTGGAAGTCGTCATGGAGCAGGTGGCAGGTGCGGAGATTCGGGAGATCGAGGTAGCGGCGTAGCATGCCCAAGTTGCCGGGCATCCCGCATCTCGAAGCCGTTCGAGCGCTCGAGAAGGCAGGCTTCCGCATTGCCCGACAGGGAAAACACATCGTGATGACCAACGGTGTTCGCACCGTCACCGTTCCTCGCCACAATCCTGTCAATGCCTTCACGTTGGGTCGAATCGTCCAGGACGCCGGTCTCACGATCGAGGCATTTCGCAAGCTTCTGGCGTAGAGGGGATTTAAGGCCGCGCGCCCCCCCCCCCAGGATCCCTCGCTCTCGCTCGGGATGAGGGGGCATCCGCTACGCAGCGCGACGCGGGAAGCGGCCTCGCGGCAGCTTGGAATCGCGCGAAGCCGCCTTGGGAGGAGCGAGTAAAGGCCTGTTCGAGAGCCTTTCCGCCTCTTTGATCGACTGAAAAAACGCCTCGAAGTCGAAGTTCAAGCGCTCCATCTCCTCGGCGCGCATTCGATGAAGCTCGTCAACGATCGGGTCGATGCTCATTGAGGCTCTCCCAACAGCTCTTCGGGGGTACAGATGAACGGCAAAGTCAGGCCACGGCTTTCACAGATTGAGGCGACCCGCGGCAAGATCTCAGCATTGGCAATATGAGCACAGTTCCAGGTCAAAAGGTAGTCGATCTCGTGAACCGTGGCCGTCGCAATATGGAGTGCGTCCGGAAACGCCGTCTGCGGCAAGAGCCCTTCTCGAACGATGGCGATTGCAAGTTCGTTCGCCTCTTCCGTGACGTTTAGCAGCAGGACGTCTTCAAGAATGGCAAGGCGCCGTATCGCCGCCTCCGGATTGCCAGAGCTGGCCTCCTTTGCGACCAGTTGGGAGGCCACGACTTCGAAGTGATGGCGCCGACGCTCCCACCAAGCGAGTGTGACTTGCTGGTGGCCGGCTGCGATGACATCCCGGCTCGGTCTTGCCGTAAGGTAGCTAATCACGGAGGTCTCCAGGTAAACGCGCGCTTTCATGTCTCCTCCGAAGACTCCGGCGAGGGCGGAGCAAGCGCCGCCCTCGCGAATAACGAGCTGCTAACCTTTCCGGCCCCCTACGGCGTCGGCGCCGCCCCTTCAGCCGCCGGTTCCGCTGTCACCGGCTCCTCCCAACCGCCCCCCAGTGCCTTGAACAGAGCCACCGCGGCCAGCAATTCATCGCGCCGGACTTGGGTCCAGGTGATCTGCGCGAGGAATTGGCTGCGTTGGGCGTCGAGGACTTCGAAGTAGGAAGATTCTCCGGCGTCGTAGCGGATGTCGGCGAGGTTTCTGGCGCGGCCCAGGGCTTCGACTTGGCGGGCTCGGGCTTCTCGTTCTTCGATTCCGGTCGAGCGGGCGACGAGGGCGTCTTCGACCTCGGCGAACGCTGTTTGAATCGATTTCTGGTAGACGGCTTCGGCTTGGTGTTCGCGGGCGGTGGCGGCTTCCACTTGGCGGCGGGTGCGGCCGGCGTTCCAGATCGGCTGGAGGACGCCGAGCGCGGCTTGCCAAATGCCCGTTCCGGAGCCGAACAGGTCGGCGAGGGCGGTGCTTTCCGAGCCCGCGTAGCCGGTGAGCGAGATCGAAGGGAAGTATGCCGCGCGGGCGATGCCGATGCGGGCGTCCGCCGCGATCAGGCGCTGCTCGGCGGCGACCAGGTCGGGCCGACGGACGAGGAGCTGGGAGGGAAGGCCGACGGGGACCTCCGGCAGGGTTGGAGATTCGAGCGAGCTTCCCGCGTGGTCGATGCTGCCGCCGATCCGGCCCAGCAGGACGTTCAGCCGATTTTCGGTCTGGCGGATCGCGCGGTGGAGCGCGGGAACGGTCGCTTCGGTCGAGGCCACTTCGGACTGCGCCTGGGCGAGTTCAAGCTCGGAGATGGTGCCGGCGTCGTAGCGGGCACTCTGCAGGCGGACCGACTCGCCCCTGGTGCCCAGGGTGTCCCGGGCGATCGCGAGTTGGGCGTCGAACGAGAGCAGGTCGAACCAGGCGGTCGCTATCTCGGAGGCGAGGGCGAGCCTGACGTTTCTTTGCCCCTCTTCCGTGGCCAGCAGCTCCGCCCGCGCGGCTTCTGTGGCGCGGCGATAGCGGCCCCAGAAGTCGAATTCGTACGAGATCCCCACGGTCGTGCGGAACGAATCGAATTCGAGCGGTACCCCGGGCGGAAACTGCCCCGAGGCGTTGGAGAACCGGGTGCGCGAGGCCCCGCCGTTGGCGTCGATCTGGGGGAACTGCTCGGCGCGGGCGAAACCGGCGAGCGCGCGGGCTTCTTCCACCCGGGCCGCCGCGGCGGCGAGGTCCTGGTTGGCGCCGAGCGCCTCGTCCACCAGCCGGTCGAGGTTCGGATCGCCGAACAGTTTCCACCAGGCGTCGGGGATGGCCGAGGCGGTCCCGGTTTGAGAATAAGCCTCGGGCAGCGCCACTTTCGGGCGTTCGTACTTCGTCCGGAGCGAAGCGCAACCGGTGAGCAGCACGGCGGCAGTGGTTAGAGCCAGGCCGAGGCCTGCATATCGAACAGCCCGGAGCCCGGAACGGAGACTCGGAGCGGAGGGGCGGAAGGGAATCATGAAGCGCTCCTTTCGGCGGTCACGCGGCGCGCCGAGATCGGGTCCGTTTCGTCGAGGTCCGGTTTCGGCTCTTTGTCTCTGGACACCCAGCGATAGAAGAGCGGAATGAACAGCACGGCGACGAGTGTGGCGACCAACATGCCGCCGACCACTCCGGTGCCCATCGAACGGCGGGCCGCGGAGCCCGCGCCGGTCGAAAGCGCGAGTGGCAGAACGCCGAGGATGAACGCGAACGAGGTCATGAGAATCGGCCGGAAGCGCAGCCGGGCCGCTTCGGCCGCGGCTTCAATGACCGATTTGCCCTGCTCGCGCTGCTGGGCGGCGAACTCGACGATCAGAATCGCGTTCTTGGCCGAGAGTCCGATCAGCGTGACCAGACCGATCTGGAAGTAGACGTCGTTGGGCATGCCGCGGAGGTAGACCGCGACCAGTGCGCCCAGGAACGCGAACGGCACCGAAAGGAGAACCGCGATCGGCAGCGACCACTTCTCAAACTGGGCGGCGAGGATCAAGAACACGAACACCATGCCGAACAGCAGGACCTGGGTGGAGGAGCCCCCGCTCTTCTTTTCCTGATAGGCGCTGCCGGTCCAGGCGATTCCGAAGCCCGGCGGCAGTTCCTTGGCGGCGATCTCTTCGACCGCGGCGAGCGCCTCGGACGAGCTTCGGCCCGGCGCCGGGGCGCCGAGGATCTTGATCGACGGATAGAGGTTGAACCGTTCGAGCGTCTCGGCGCCCGCGCTGTAGTCGAGCGTGAGCAGCGAGGAGAGCGGCACCATCGAGCCGCTGCTCGAACGGACGAAGCTGCGGGTGAGATCCTCGGGCTTCGCGCGGTACTCGGCGTCGGCTTGGACCTGAACGCGGAAGACCCGGCCAGCCTTGTCGAAGTCGTTGACGTAGAGCGAGCCGAACGACGCCTGGAGGGTCGAAAAGACGTCATCGACCGAGACGCCGAGCGACTTGGCCTTCTCCCGGTCGAGGCGGACGTGGATCTGCGGCGAGTCGGCGCGGAAGAGCGAATACGCGCCGAACAGCCGCTTGTCCTGGTTCAGCTTGCCCATCAGCTCTTGGGCCACCTGGTTCAGGCGCGCGGTGTCGCCCTCGCCGCGGTTCTGGACATAGACCTCGAAGCCGCCGGTTTGGCCCAGGCCTTGGATCGGCGGCGGGTTGAAGCCGAAAACCTGCGCCTCTTTGATCCCGGCGATCCCGCCGAAGAAGCGGCCGAGCGTGGCGTCGAGCGACAGGTTCGGCGTCTTTCGATCGCGCCAGTTCTTCAAGATGACGAACATGGTCGAGACCGATCCTTTGGAGCCGCCGCCGATGAAGTCGAGACCGTTGATCGTCGCCACGTGCTCGACCGCCGGGTCGGCGCGCAGGAAGGTTTCGACCCGTTCGGCCACCGCATGCGTGCGTCCGAGCGTCGCCCCTTCGGGCAGCAGCGCGGCCGCGATGAAGAAACCTTGATCCTCGGCCGGCACCAGCGCGCCGGGGACTTTGCCGAACATAAAGATGGCGCCGACCACCACGAGCGTGAAGAGAACGGCGCCGAGCGCCGGCAGTCCGAGCAGCCAGCGGACCGCGCGCACGAAGCGGTTGGTGCCGTTGTCAAACCGGTGGTTGAACGCGCGGAAGAACGCGCCGAGCGGGCCGCGCGGCTCACGATGATCGCGCAGCACGAGGGCGCAGAGGGCGGGGGTGAGGGTCAAGGCGACGAGCCCCGAGATCGCGACCGAGATCGCGACGGTGATCGCAAACTGGCGGTAGAGCTGGCCCGCGAGGCCGCCCAGGAACGCGACCGGCACGAACACCGAGATGAGCACGAGGACGATCGCGACCACCGGGCCGGTGACCTCGGTCATCGATTCGAACGCCGCCTCACGGGCGGATTTGCCCTCGGTACGCATGATGCGTTCGGTGTTTTCGAGCACGACGATCGCGTCGTCGACGACGATGCCGATCGCCAGCACCAACCCGAACAGGGTGAGGGTGTTGATCGAAAAGCCGAGCGCGTACATGCCGGCGAACGTACCGATCAGCGACACCGGCACCGCGACCATCGGAATCAGCGTCGCGCGGAAGCTCTGGAGAAACAGATAGACCACCAGGAGCACCAGCAGCAGCGCCTCGGCGAGGGTCTTGATCACCTCTTCGATCGACACCTGGACGAACCGCGTGGTGTCGAACGGAATCTGGTACTCAATCCCCGCCGGGAACGATTTGGAAAGCTCGTTGAGCTGCTTGATCACGCCGTCGGCGGTGGCGAGCGCGTTGGCGCCCGGCTGGAGGAAGACGCCGATGAAGATCGCCTGCCGGCCGTCGAGTCGCGCCTCGGAATCGTAGGAACTGGAGCCCAGCTCGACCCTCGCCACGTCGCCCAGCCGTAGGATTTTGCCGTCCGGTTGCGCCCGCAGCACGATCGCCTGAAACTGCTCCGGCGTCTTCAACCGGTCTTCGGCGGTGACCGTGTAGGTCAGCTCCTGTTCCGTGCTCGCCGGCCCCTGGCCGATCTTGCCGACCGCGAACTGCGCGTTCTGCTCGCGGATCGCGGCGGCGACGTCGTTCGACGTGAGGCTGTAGAGCGCCAGCTGGTCGGGGTTCAGCCAGACCCGCATCGCATAGTCGCGGGCGCCGAAGATCTGCGCATTGCCGACGCCGGGAACGCGCTTCAAAGGCTCGAGAATGTTGATCGAAATATAGTTCGACAGATACACCGCGTCGTACCGCCCGCCGGGCGACGAGAAGGTCACGATCTGGATGAACGAGTTGCTCTGCTTCTGGACCGTCACGCCGTTCCTGCGCACCTCTTCGGGCAGGCGCGGCTCGGCGAGGCGGACGCGGTTGGACACGTTATTCGCCGCGAGGTCGATGTCGGTGCCGATCTCGAACGTCACCGTGGTCGTCACCAGACCGCTCGAAGTCGAGATCGAGTTTAGATAGAGCATTCCCTCGACGCCGTTGATCTGCTCTTCAATCGGCGCGGCGACGGTTTTCTGGAGCGCTTCGGCGGTGGCGCCTGGATAGATCGAGGTCACCGTGATCTGCGGCGGTGCGATCTCGGGATATTGCGCGATCGGCAACGACTTGATCGCGACGAAGCCCGCGAGCAAGATGACGATCGAGACGACGCTGGCGAAAATGGGGCGACGAATGAAGAAGTGCGAAAACATTCGGCCGCCTCAGTTCTTGCCGCCGGCCGTGCCGGCGCCGGATTTTGCCGCGTTGCCGGCCGGGGCGGCCGGAGCGGCGGCGTCGCCCACCTGCACGGCAGCGCCCGGCTGAACTTTGACCGCGCCGTCGACGATCACCCGGTC
Organism: Thermoanaerobaculia bacterium; assembly: GCA_038250865.1. GTDB lineage: Bacteria > Acidobacteriota > Thermoanaerobaculia > Multivoradales > UBA5704 > DASYKS01. Next base: position 14,774 of record JBBSBW010000049.1, read on the forward strand.
GCCTGCGCTGAGGCCCGAATTGATGATCCAGTCCTGCCCCAGCCAATCGCCCGCGACGACCGGCTTCACCACGGCCTTGCTCTCCGCATCCACCACGAACACGAACTTGCCTTCCGCGTTCTGCTGCACCGCGCGCTGCGGCACCAGGATCGCGCCCGGCCGCTCGACTCCGAGCAGGCGGACGCGCACGAACTGACCGGGCACGAGAGAGCTGGTGGCGTTCGGCAGCTGGGCGCGCCAATCCTGCGAGCCGGTGGCCGGATCGATCAGCGAATCGGCGAAATTGACCTTGCCGCGCTCAGGGTGGACCGAACCGTCCGGCAGGACCAACTCGACTTCCAGGTTGCTATTGCCCGGCGAGCTGAGCTTGCCGCTCGAAATGCCTTCGCGCAGCGACCGCATGGTCTGGTCGGCGGCACTGAACCGGACCCAGATCGGCTGCACCTGAGAGATCCGGGTGAGCAGGCCGTTTTCGCCGGGGCCGACCAGGCTGCCTTCCGATTTCTCGGCCCGCGAGGAGACGCCGGAGAGCGGCGCCTCGACCCGCGTATAGGAAAGATTGAGCTTCGCCTCGTCCAGCCGCGCCTGCGCCGCCTGCACGGTGGCCTTGGCCTCGTCGACGTCGGACACCGCGTTGTCGTAATCCTTCCGCGGGGTCGCATGGGCGGCGAGCAACGGCTCCAGCCGCGCGACGTCGCGCTGGGAGCGGGCGAGCTTCGCCTGCTCTTCGGCCAGGCTCGCCTGAGCCGCCCGAACCTGGGCGCGGTACTCGGACGGATCGATCGTGAACAGGGTCTGGCCCTTTCGGATCGGCCGGCCTTCTTCATAGTCGCGCGAGAGCAAAATGCCGGAGACTCGGGCGCGCACTTCGACCTCGCGCGACCCTTCGATCCGGCCGGTCAGCTCGTACGGCACCGGCACCGTCCGCGGTTCGACGGTCACCACGGTGACCTGGGCAGCCGGCGGCGCCGCTCCGGCACCTCCGCCGGGCGCACCGGGACCTGGTTTCTTGCCGCCGCATCCGGCGACGATAAGGGGCGCCGACAAGGCGAGCGCCAAAGAGAAGAACCGGGCGGCGAGGCGCCCCGCCGGGGTATTGGATCGATTCATTGCTCACTCCTAGTTGGATTCGCCTTCAAAGTACGTGCAGCCGGACGGGAAGTTCGAGGCCGGCCTGACGGGTCGGCCAAATAACCATAGAGAAACACGTCGACCGCGCGGTTCACCTGCTGCGTGACCCGCTCGGCCGATAGGTCCACTTCGTCGCCGCAGACGGCGGCGAACAGAATCTCGCTCTTAAGCAGGGCGATGAAATGCCCGGCCGCCTCGGTCGGATCGTCCAGTCGCAAGCGGCCCGCGTTGGCGGCGAGATAGTCGGCCAGCCGAGCCCGCACCCGCCCTGGGCCGCTGCGCAGCAGCGCCTCGCGCAGGGCAGGAAACTGATGCCCCTCGGCCAGGCACATGCGATGCCAGCGCAGCGCGTTGGGGCAGAGAATCATCCCCAGGAAACGCTCGCCGAACAACAGCAGAGCCTGTTCGATCGACTGCGATTCGAGCTCAGGTTGGGCGAACTCGATCAGGATCTGCTCCGAGATCTCGGCCACGATCGCCTCGAACAATCCCTCTTTCGAGCCGAACGCCGAGTACAGCGTCGCGAGCGAGCCGCCGGAGAGCTTCACCACGTCGCCGAGGCTGGTCTTTTCATAGCCCCGCTCGAGAAACAGCTCCGCGGCCGCCTCGATCATCGCGCGCCTTCGCACATCGCCCCGGCCGGAGCCTGCGGCATGTGTGGCCGGAGAACCTGCCGGATCGGTAGAAGGTTGGGACGCGGCAGAGCCGCCGGGGGGAGAGAACAGAAGATTCGTCACAAACCGTAACGTAGCTTACATTACGGACGCTCGTCAAGCCGGAGGCTGCGGCTTCGCCTGCCCCCCGATCGCCAGAAACAGCTCGTGGACGATCTCTTTAAGCTCGACGGTGTAGCCGGCGAGGTCGCGCATTGCGGCTTCCAGCTGCTCGGGGTTCGGCCGGGTCAGCGCGCCGCCCGGGCGGGGTTTGACCTTGTAGGTCATCCGGTCGTCGAGCAGTTGGAGCTTCTGGTACGCCTCGCGGAATCGCTGCGGGTCCATGGTCAAGCTCCCTTCTTCGCCGGGGCGGCGAGCGCGATGCATTTGTTGACCAGCTGGCCGATCTCTTCGGGTTCCAGCTTCCCTTGAAAACCGGGCATCGTCGTATAGCCGCGGGTGATGCGATCGTGGATCAGGACGCGCTCGCGAGCGGCCCCCATCGGCGAGTGAGTCAGATCGGCAGCCGGGTAGAGCGGCAGGATGCGCGGATCGCCTTTGCCGTCGGCGCCATGGCAGCGGGCGCAGTTTTCGGCGAAAAGGATCTCGCCCGAGCGAACCTTCTTCGTGGGTTCGCAACCGCCGATCAAAACGCCCAGGACGAACAGCGATCCGAACATGCCGGCGAACGAACGACTCATTTCGGCGGCGGCTCCGGCGCCCGCTCGCCGCGCAGCACCTGCAGGTAGTAGGTGACCTGCCGAATCTCGTCCGCGCTCAGCTGGTCGCCGAAAGCCGGCATCTCGCCGAACACGCCGGTCTCGATCAGTGCCTCGATCGATCCCTCGTCCGCCGCCGCGGTCCGCCAGGTGTTGTCGCGCAAATCGGCATAGGCGTTGCCCATGTAGCGCGGCGTGTTGCCCCGGGCATCGACGCCGTGGCAGTCGGCGCAGTGCTTCCGGAACAGAACCTCGCCCGGCGAGCGGTGGGGGAACAGCTGATTGCAGCCGGCGAGGCTCATCATCCCCACCATCGAAGCGGCCAGGCAGACGGAGAAAGCGAGCGGAAGCCTGGTTCGGCGCGGGATCATCGGGGCGCTCCTCGGTTGGCGAATCGTAGAAGATCGACGGTTGGCGATATTATCCCACCACGGTTCGGACCCCGAAACTCGACGGCCCAAAGTTCAGGCGCAGGGGCGCGAGGTAAGTCTCCAAGCGAACGTCGCGCGGCAACCGAGTCGTGCATAGGTACATCGCCGAATTACACCGCTGCAACGTGTCCGTGCACCTGTGCGCTGCCGGATTGCACGACTGCAAAATGCCCGCGCACCTGTGCACTGCCGGATTGCACAGCTGCAAAATGCCGGTGCACCTGTGCACTGCCGGATTGCACGACTGCAAAATGCCGGCGCACCTGTGAACTGCCGGGTTGCACGACTGCAAAATGTCGGCGCACCTATGCACTGCCGGATTGCACGACTACAAAATGCCGGCGTACCTGTGCACTGCCGGATTGCAGGACCGCAAAATGCTGGTACACCCGCGCAATGACGGATTGCGGGACCGCAAAATTCCGGCGGACTTGTGCGGTGCGGGATTGCCCGACCGCAAATCGTCGACGCACTTGTGCGATGCCGAATTGTACGACTGCAGCAAGCCGGTGCACCTGTGCACGTTTAGAGGCAATGCCAAATCGGAAGTCGCCGGAGAATGATATCTCTACCATGCCGACCCAGAACCTTCTGGTGCGGGAGGCGGTTGCCGCTCCAATCGCCGCGTCAGTTGACGATCGGCTCTTCCTCAAGCTCCGCGCCGATTCGCTCCAGTGCCTTCCGTGCCTCGCGACGCACCCAGGATGTTTGGACTTTGCATTTCGCAAGCTTCCTCAGCCGGCCGATTGCTTCTTTGGCCTTGAGCTTGCCGAGCGCACTTGAGACGTGACCCGGGCACTCCCCTCGATCCAACATGCCTATAAGTATCGGGATGAAGCGTTCATCTTTGGTCTTGGCCGCCGCAAGCGCAAGCATCCCTTTGGAGTTCTCTGCTGGTGAAATCTCGAGGAGGTGAAGCAACGGCTCCGTCAGTCTTTTGCTCGAGATAATTCCAAGCGTGTTGGCGATCACCCAGCGATAATCGCTTGCGCCGCGACTATTCAAGGAAAGGGCTTCGTAGAATTCCTTGAGCAGCGCTTCGTCCGCTTTTCCTTTCGCAGTGGCATCACCGAGAGCCCGCACGACGGAGTCCTTGATCGGCAGGTATTTGACACGATCAAGCATCTCGATCAAGGTGGGTATCGCTGTCGCGTAACCACGGCGGTCATTCACCAGCTCCTCGATAGACGACACCGTGACTCCCGCCTGGGCGAGTGCGTCGACGATGAGCCGATCCTCCTTGTGAAATAGTACTTGATGCTCCTTCAGGGGCAGGTCTAGATCGTCGATCATCGTCAAAGCTCGTGAAGTGCGGTGACATCGCACACCGTGCCCACATCAGTTAACAACCGGCTCCTCCTCAAGAGCGGCGCCGATTCTTTCGAGCGCCTTTCGGGCCTCGCGGCGCTCCCAGGATGTGTGAATCTTGCTTCTCGCAAGCTTTCTCAGTCGGCCAATCGCCTCTTGGGATTTGAGCTTGCCGAGCGCGATCGCGACGTGCCCGGGGCACTCCCCTCGGTCTAGCATGCCCAGGAGTAGCGGGATGAATCGCTCATCCTTGGTCTTGGCTGCCGCGAGAGCGAGCATCCCTTTGGAGTTCTCGCCGCCGGGTGCGATAGCGAGCAACTCGACCAGTGGCTCCGTCAGTCTCTTGCTGGAGATGATCTCCAGCGTGTTGGCGATAACCCAACGATAGTTGCTTGCACCCCGAGTGTTCAAGGAAAGAGCCTCGTGAAACTCCTTGATCAGCGCCTCTTCCGCTTTTCCCTTGGCCGTGGCATCGCCAAGCGCGCGTATGACAGATTCCTTGACCGGTCGGTACTCGACCCGACCGAGCAACTCGATCAAGACCGGGATCGCTGCCGCGTAACCTCTGCGCCCATTGACGAGATCCTGTACCGACGTGACGATTACACCTGCCCGGGCAAGGGCATTGACCACCACCTGGTCTTCTTTACGGTATTGGGCTTGGTGTTCCTCGCGGGTCAAGTCAGCTTTGTCCGGCATTACCCGTTCCTCCCTATGGTACCGGTGGTGGCAGCTTCTTCAGACTGATCAGGCCCTCGGTTACAAGAGCCTGAAGATCAGCCGAAATCATCTCTGGGTTCTTGACATATAGGACGAAGGTGTATCCTTTTTGCTGTGAATAGGCGACGAAGTCCCGCAACTGATTCGTCAACCGAACCACGCCGCTGGAGTAGTTTTTCACTTCGATCAGTGTGTCGGATGCATCGTCAATCGCATCCGGCAACCGGCGTGTTGCGGTCCTTGTGATTGAATCGATCGCCTTCTTCGCAGCATCCCCAATCCCCGCCAAGCGCTCGCCGATTTTCCCCGCTTGGACGTTCTCCGCGAGCCGCTGCGCAAGGGTCTTGGCCGAGACGACAGCTTCTTCGACCCCCGCAATGGCCTCTTGGCTGACTGCGGAAACCTCCGCCTCTCCCGCTGCGATCGCTTCCTGCCCAACAGGGGATTCCGCCACTGCGGCCACGGCCAATCCAATGGCTTCAAGAATGCACCCGTCGACACAGGTCCCGTGAGGATCCTTATAGCGCAGCGGATTGCTCTCGACGTAGCCATAGCGGTTCCAGGCTTGCGAACTCTTGGCGACTCGCTTGAGGTCGAGAATCGGATCGGTCGAAAGAAACCGCCCCGTCACCGGCGAGAAAAACCGTGCGTGCATGTAGTCTAAGTCGTCGCCGTCGCCGGCTGGATTTCCCAGATCGCGTTCGTGGCCGGTGAATTTCATGCGCTCGGCGTCTTGCCCTTGGCTGGTCGCCTCCTGGCCGAAGGGGTAGTAGACGTGGAAGGATTTCTTCTGGCCACTTCCGTCGGTGATCAGGCGCGGGGTGCCGAGGTGGTCGAGGTGGAAGTGCCTCACACCGCTCGGCGTTTCGCTCGCGAGGAGTTGACCGTTCCTGTAGATATAGTCGTTTGCAACCTGCCAGGCGGCCGTGGCGTTGTACTCGCGCAGCACCTTGGCGTCGAACCCGCGCAGGTACCAGCGGGAATCGGTGCCGCCGGTCTTGTAGGTCCACACCCGCTCGTCGTCGGCGTCGTAAAGCGAGGTCCATTCTTCGCCTCCGGCCGTTTTGTAGCGACGAATCATGTTCAAGCCGTCGGGCTCGTATTGGTTGCCGAGCCAGAGGGTCAGGTTGCCCGCGCCGTCGTAGGCGGCGGGCGAGGCCAGGCGGTTGGTTGCACTCGTGGTGGGGGTGTTGGTGACCGGGCCGTTCGTAGCGATCGACTGGATGTTGCCGAATGCGTCGTAGACGTAGCTCTGGGAGACGAAGGTCGGCGCCGCCACCCCCTGGTTGACGTTGAGAGAGGTGGCACTCAGCCGGCTCACCAGATCGTAGGTGAACCATGAAGGACCGATCCGTTTGATATTGCCCGCGCCGTCGTAGGAGTAGGTGGAGGTATCCCAGAGTTGGGTGGTACCCCGGGCGGTCGAGAACGAAGCGGGGCGAGACATTCCATCCGGATCGAGGCCGACCGTATCGGTCACGGTGACCGTTGGACTGTTGCCGTGTACCACCTGCCGGACCATCCCGTTCAACTGGTAGCTGATCGAGGTCGCGTAGTTGGAAGTCACCGGTCCCGCGACCCCCATAACCGAGGTCAGAAAGCCGTCGGTGAAACTGTTGGTCACCGTCCGCACCGGCCGGTTCGTGCAGGCTGCGTGGGAGCAGGTCGGGTAGGTCGCGGTCGCCACATGCCCGAGCGCGTCGTAGGTCTGGCTGAAGGTGAACGCCTCGTTGGGGGTGGTGGGCGCAACGCCCACGAAATTCTCGGTTTTGCGCGTCGAGGCCCGTCCTTCAAGGCCCCCGTAGCTCGTGGTTTCGCGGATCTCCACGGTAACCGGCGAACCGACCGTTACATAGTTGAAGCGGCTCGCCTTCCAGAGTTTCGACAGGCAGTACCCGCAGCTGTCGCCGGGTTTTGCATAGGTAAACAGCTTGAGCTGCCGCGTGCTCGTCTGGAACTTCTCGCGAATTTCGAGCAGGCGGTCGGCACGGTCGAAGCTGAACGACAGATCGTTCGATCCGTCCACCCGGTGCCAGGCATGGCCGTGGGCGTCAAACTGGTCGTAGGTCACGGCAGCCGACTTTTCCGGATGCGTCTCGGAAAGCAGAAAGCCTCGGTGGTCGTAGTCGAACAGACGCTGTTGCGTCACCCCGGCCGCGGTGGTCGCGGCCTTGAGCATTCGATCACCGGCGTCGTAGGTATACGTCGTGGTGATCGCCGCGCCGCCTGCGCCCGAGGGCTCGCTGAGGGTATGCAGCCGACCGAAGCGATCGTGGAGTTCGTCCACGGTCGAGGTCTGCTCGACCACCGTGGATCCATTCCAGGTCGTCCCGATCGAAACCTTGCGCGTCACCGAGCGGTCGCCACCGAAAAACATTTGCGTTTGGTGGCCGTCCGGAGAGACGATCAGGCGCGCTCGGCCGAACGGGTCGTAGTCGCGGTACTCCGTCACGTGGTTTGGCGAGCCGAGCTCCGAGGCCGACGCGATGTGGCCCATCGCGTCGTATTTCGTCTCCCGGAGTTGGAGACCTTGCCCCGCGATCCGCTGTTTCTCTTGCCAAACCCGGCCCAGGCCGTCGAACAGGAATCCACTCTCGGCGAGCGTGCTCGTACCCGCATTCGATTTGCGGAGGATCTGCACCTGCGGCGTTGCGTTTGGAGCCGCCCCAGTCGGTAACGTGTAGATGTATTGTGTTTGGGAGTCCTGCGCCGGTTGCACCTTGGTCAGGCGACCCATCACGTCATAAGTGAAGTTGGTCTGAAAGCCGGTGGCATCCGTGCTCGACACGATTTGGCCGGTGCTGGGGTCCACCGTCTCGTCGACGCTCAGAAAAGGCAGCGTTCCAACGCCGCCGGCCTCCGTATAGGCAGCGGTCCGGTGCCATTGATTCTTGCTCACCGGCAAGAACGCCATCCCGAACGGCGGGTCGCTCAAAGGCGCAGAGCAGAGATCCGCGCTGGTCGCGAGCGGCTGGCGGTCACCCCCGTAATCATCCTCGCCCAGTACGTTTCCCTCGCCGTCACGCGCGTAGACCCTCACCAGATCGCGAGAGTTCGGCGTCGTACCGAATTTGTCGAGATACGCCCGTTGTCTGAGCAGAAAAGGCGTGATCGCCAACCCTGAGCCATCTCGCTCGAAGCAGGTCTGCACCTTGTATTTGTTCGAAGCTTGCGAGACCGTCTGTTCGGTGTAGGTTCCGAGCACCCAAGGCTCGAAAGGGCCGCGCATCCGGAAGTTGCCGCCACCGCCAGGGAGGTAGACCCCCGACTCCGGGTTGTAGTTGGTGAACAGGGTTTTCGCGTTGTCCCCGGGAAAATTGCCGTTGAGCTGCCGCGTTCGATAGTGGCCGAACCCATCGAAGCCAGACGAATCCTCGTCCGCGTACTTGCCCCCGTCCGAGTCGTAAAAGGTCCGTTCCGACGCAACCCGCGAATTGATGTTGAAGCCCGAGCCCTGGCCATCCGAGGGAGGCGCAAGGTCCTGGTCATATCGGACGTAGGTAGTGCGCTCCGGCATGCAAGGTTGGACGAGGTCCGGATCGCAGGTCTCATAGATCCGCGTTGAGAGGTAACGCCCGGCGCCATCGGTTTCGAAGCGGGTAAAGGGAAGTCCGAACTCCGTCTTGCGCCACGCTTCCGGCTCCGGGTCTCCGAAGCGGTAAGCCGAAAAGTAATGTTGCTCGACTTGGCCCAGCGGATTCGTGACTTTGGTGATCTGTGATCTCGGAGCCTCGCACAGGATCGTCCGCGGCAGGAGCTCGGGTCGGTAGGTCCAGGTTCCGACGACCTGGCCGGAGGAGACGGTTCGAGTGGCGACTCCAAACGGCGACTGGAGCCAGTTTCGCTTCTCGCTCACCACGCATGGGGCAGGGCGTTCCTTGGGCCAGAAACGCCAGGTCCACGAGATTTTGCCTCCGGTAGGCAGCGTGATCTCTTTGATCCGCCCGGAATAGTCGGAGCATGCGACGTTCTGCACAACGTTGTAGCTGCTCGCGACGGGTAGGTCCCAGAACGATCCGTCCGGCTGCACGATCCGGGACAATAGGGGAACGGTGACGTCCCCGGTCTGCGGATCGCGATCGGGGCAGCCGCGGGAGAGGCGGGTGTTCTGATATTGAAAATTCCAAATGGCCTGCGTCCCCTGGGGCCCGGCGAGGGCGATCGACTTCACTCTTCGAGGGAAGAGCCCGGTAGGCATCGTCTGCGCCGCCTCGAACACCACCGTGTGGTCGCGGCCATAGTTGTCGTGAAGCTTCCAGCTGTCACCCAGATCGGTGATCATCAGGAAATTGCCGAATCGGTCGACGATCTTGTCCAGGCGATAGCTCTTCGCTCCGGTGTCTCGAAAGGTATGAATCTCTCCGTTGGGAAATTCAAGATCGATCCGCGTGCCGTTTTCAAACAGGCCGCTCAGTCGAATGTAGGTACCGTCCCGGGTGAACTGCCGGCCGCCGATGTTCGTGTCGCCCTGATGAAGGGATGGGTAGAAGGCGTGCTGCGATCCGTCCGGGGCAAGATAGGAAAGATTTCCTTCCGTTTCGTTGCCGGGATTGAGCGGGGCGAGCAACTCGCCGAGGGTGAGCAGCCAGCCGAACCCCGCGTTCGAGGTATGCATCGGCTCGGCTCGGGTGTAGGCGACTCTCCCGGTCTGAACCTGATCGTTGTAGTCCCAGATGTTGCCGTTGTAGTGAAGCATAAGCCGGTAGGCGAACCCGCCCCCGGTCGAATACTCCTGGCCGATCGGCACCGTCAGAACCAGATTGCCGTTGAACAGGTTGACGTGGTCGACATCGCCGATCTGAAACGCCTTTTCGGCGGCAAAGCCTCGCTGAAGGGAAGGATGAACCTGGGCGTTCGCGGCCGCGGCAAGAGAGAGCGCAAGGCCAACGGAGAGCAATTTGCCGAAGCGCTTCATCGCCCCACCTCCGAGGCGCCGAGCGCCGGCGGGCTTACCTGGGCGGAGAACGCTTCCAGCCGATCGGGGTCCATTGCGATCACCAGGTCGCCAGACGCGAGCGCTTCGGGCGGTGGCGGTGCGTCTCCCAGCGGCTCGAAGCTCGCGAGCCCGACGCCGATCTGACCGTTCGCCTCGCCGTCCGAGTCGGCCTCTCCGCCATCCCCTACCCGGACGCTCCAGGCACCAACGCCTTGGCGCACCAGGAGTATCCAGAGCGAATCTACACCGGTGAAGCTGAGTCGTTTGGTGGTCCCCAACGTTCCACCCGGATATGCAATGCCGGTGACGGGCGTTCCGTTCGTGGCTGTGAGAGCGAACAGGCCGGACGACAGATCGACCGCCGCCCAGATCGAAGAGGGCGTGTACTCCCGGCCCAGATCGACTGTTGCGGTTCCATCGCCATCATCGTCCACCGCGACCGCCGCCCGCTGATAGACGGTTACCCCATCGTCCTCCGCCTCTCGCGAGACACCGATCCAGGCGGCTTTGCCCCCAGGAGTGAGCTTTGAGATCGTGACCGTAGTCGGCGCAAAGCTCAGCTGCGGAGGCTCGACGGGAATCGATGGCGGCGGATCGGTCGCGGAGAGTGGTGCCGTGAAGAAGGCGACGACTAAAGCAGGCACCAAGGCAAGCTGCAACAAGGATCGGAGTCGGCGGTCTTTCCGAAAGTAGAGTCGGGACATTGAGAGTCTCCTTCTTCGAGAGTGTAAGCACGGTCGCGCTGAAAGGTTGCTGAGGGCTGTTCGGGCGCCGCTTGGGCGACCGTTGCGACCGGGTCCGGACGGCTCGGACCTGCATCCCGACCGTTGCGAACTCGGTCTGGACCTACCCCCGCCGGTGCACCAGAGTCGCCGTCGCCTGGTCGAGCGGGCGGATCACGATCTCGTCGATGTTGACGTGGGCCGGCCGGGTGGTGGCCCAGACGACGCAGTCGGCGATGTCTTCGGCGGAGAGCGGCGTCATCCCCTTGTAGGGGGCCTTGGCCTTCTCTTTGTCGCCGCCGAAGCGGACTTCCGAGAATTCGGTTTCGGCGAGGCCGGGGGAGATATCGGTCACCCGGATCGGCCGGCCGATCAGCTCTAGCCGGAGCGTTTTGGTGAGCGCCCGCAGGGCGTGCTTGGACGCCGTATAGCCGGCGCCCCCGGCGTAGGTCTCAAAGCCCGCGATCGAACCGATGTTGACGATGTGGCCATCGCCCGAGGCTTCGAGCTTCGGGAGCAGCGCGCGGGTAAGGCGCATCACGCCCATTACGTTGGTCTCGAACATCGTCCGCCAATGATCTTCGTTCGCCCGTTCGATGGGGTCGAGCCCGAGCGATAGGCCGGCGTTGTTGACCAGCAGGTGGAGCGCGGGAATCTCCGCCGCAAACGCCTCGACGCTCTCGGTCGAGGTGACGTCGAGGTAGAGCGCCCGGCCGCCGATTTCGGTCGCCAGGCGCTCGATCCGGTCGAAGCGGCGGGCGCCGAGGACGACTTCATATCCGATGGTGGAAAGAGCCCGGGCGGTGGCCGCGCCGAATCCGGCCGAGGCTCCGGTGACGACGGCGATCTTCTTCGGCGTCTTCTGCGAGGGATCGGTCACGCGGCGCCTTCAGTCTTTGCTGCTGCCGAAAAGGCCGATGAACCAATTGGCAGCCGCGACCAGGAGACCGCCCAGGATCGCGGGCAGGCAGCCGACGACTTGAACGCTGTCGAGCAGGTAAGAGGCGAGCATCAGCATCAGGCCGTTGATCACCAGGTAGAACAACCCGAGGGTGAGGAAGATGAACGGCAACGACAGGAGCTTGACGATCGGCTTGACGATCAAGTTGATCAGCCCGAGCACGAGGCCCGCGACCGCGAGCGTCTGCCAATCGTGAGGCACGGTGATCCCGGGAATCCACTGGCCGGCGAAGTAGAGCGCAAGAGCGTTGACCGCCACGTGCAGCGCGGCACGAACGAGAGTCTTCATCCGTCGTTCTCCTGGTTCGGTGGGATGGAATTCGGTTTGGCGTCCTCGGCGCGAAACGCGGGGCCGGGGCTGGCGGCGATTCTCACTTTGCCGAGATCCGGATCGACCCGGCCGCCTTCGCGCAACTCGCGGGCGACCGTCACCACCTGCCGCTCGTTGTCGAAGCTCAAGCGCGAGATCCCCTCGTCCCAGGGGAACCAGGAGGCGCCGGAAACTTCGCTCGCGTCGAAATCCTCGGTGGTGCCGTGAATGTAGTCGAGCAGGAAATAGTCGACCGTCTTGTGGATGCGCGCCTGGCCCCGCTCGACGTACCAGTATTCGACGCCGGGCAACGGCGCGACGATCCGGCCGGTGACCCCGGTCTCTTCGCGGATCTCGCGCACCGCCGCCTGCTCCGGCGTCTCGCCGATTTCGATGTGCCCTTTGGGCAGCTGCCAACGCCGGCCGCTGCGGGTGGAGATCAGCAGGATCTGCCCCGCCTCGACCACCAAGCCACCCGCCGAACGCTGTTTCTCGGTCCGCATCGCCGTCCGCCGCCGGTTAGTTGGCCTGGTCGCCGGAAGAGGGGGTCCAGGAAGGAAGCACGGCGGGATCGACGCCGACCGAACGGACGGCCGCGGCCCAAACCCCTTCGGGGTCGGAGGAGAACACCAGGTCGCTCGAAACCGGCGCGGTCAGCCAATCGTTGCGCAGGATCTCCTCGACCAGCTGCCCCGCCCCCCATCCCGCGTAGCCGAGGAACAGCCGAAACCGTTCGGGCGGAGTCTCGGCAAGCTGGGCGAGATCGCCCACGTGCTGGGTGATCGAGAGCCCCGGCACCACCTCGCTCGCCGACGCGGAGAATTCGGAATCGGCCGAAGCTGCCGCATCGTCCGTGCCCTCCCCTTTGGCCGCCGGCTCGGGCTGGAACAGCACCGTGCCGGTCTGCGGCTGCACCGGCCCGCCGAAATAGGCGAGCGCGTCGTCGCGCCCGCTCCAGCCGACCTCCATCCCTTTGAGGATCTCGGTCACCCGGATACCGGTCGGCCGGTTGACGATGAAGCCGAAGCTCCCCTCCTCGTCGTCGTGCTGAACCAGCAGCACGACGCTCTTATGGAAGAACGGATCGAGCACCTGTGGCATCGCCAGGAGGAAGACGGGCGCCGTGAGCGCGGAGTGTGCGGGTGGCATTCGAGGCCATTCTATCGCGTCTGCGATGCAACCTTCTTGACCCCCGGTCGTAATGTAAGCTACGTTACAGATCTGCCGGCCGCATCCCGTTCGGCCTGATCCCCGTTTTTCGAAAGCGAGTCGCAATGATCCGTCGAGCTCTGTTCAAACTCGCCCCGCGCCGGGCCTTGGGGAGCGCCCTCGCGCTGGGGATCGCTTTGTGCGGCCCGGTGCTCGCGGCGGACGATCCCGTGGCCGCGTCCCCGGCGCCCTCTCCGGCTTCTGCGCTGGACGCTGCCGCGCCGCGCCCGATCACGCTACAGGAGGCTCTCTCCCAGGCGCTCGCGGCGAACCCTTCTCTCGGCTCGGCCGAGATCGAAGCCACCGCCGTCAAAGGCCAGGTCCGCGCACTGCTCGCGAGCGTGCTGCCGAAGGTCGGCGTGCAGGGCAACTACGTAATCAACAGCGAAGAGGCGAGCTTCGGCTCCGGTTCCGACAAGCGGGTCGTCCTGCCCGGCCGCGACTGGAGCTATCGCCTCACTCTGTCGCAGCCGGTCTATGCCGGCAATCGTGAGCGCCGGGCGCTCGAACAGGCGCGGTTGGGGATCGACATCGCCCATGCGAGCGCCGAATCGGTGCGCGACCGGCTGCTGCTGGCCGTCGCCGCCGATTATCTGGCGGTCGTGCGGGCCGATCAGCTGATCGCGGTCGAAAACCAGAGTGTCGGGCTCGCTTCGGCCCGGCGCGACCAGGCTCAGACTTTTTTCGACGCGGGAGAGACCACGCGCGTCGACCTCCTGCGCGCCGAGACCGACATCAAAGGCGCCGAGCGCCAGCTCGCCCAGGCGCGCCAGACGCGGGCGCTCGCCGAAAGCCGGCTGCGCGAAGACCTGGCGCTCGACGTGCCGCTCTTGCCGACCGAGCCGGGCCGCATCTTGCCGAAGCGGCCGACCGAGGCGGAGCTGCTCGCGCAGGTAGAGGCCTCGCGCCCGGAGGTGGCGCGGGCCGCTACGGCGGTCGAGGTCGCGCGGCTGGAAATCCGCAAGCAGAAGGGCGCTCTGCTGCCGGTTCTGACCGCCGACGGCGCCTGGTTGAAGCAGCGCTCGTCGTTTCCGCTCGATCAGTACGGGTTTTTCGCCTTGCGGCTCACCGTGCCGGTCTACCAAGGGGGCGAAGTGAAGGCGAGAGTGGCTGTCGCCAACGAGCGCCTGCACCAGGCCGAGCTGGATCTCGAAGCCGCGCGCCGCACGGTGCGCGAAGAGGTCCGGCGGGCGATCGCCGATCTGGCCGCCGCGGATGCCGAGTTGGAGCTGGCCAAAGAACAGAAAACCGCCGCCGAGGCGGAATACCAACAGGCCGATGAGCTGTACCGCGCCCAAGAGCTGACCGCGCTGGACGCCCGGGTGGCGGAAACGTCGCTCGCCGAGGCGCGACGGGCGGTCGCCACGGGCGAGCTGGACCGCGATCTCGCGGAGTTGCAGGTCTGGGCCGCGGCCGGCCTTCTGGCCAAGAATCTTTCGATGGAGGACGTCCGATGAAGCACCTGCCGATCTCGATCCTTTCTCTCTGCGTCCTCCTTCTTCCCGCCTTCGCCTGCGGCGGAAAGCCCAAGCCGGCGGCGAAACCCGAAGCCAATGCCTCCGATACCGCTTCGGCCCCCGCTCCGGCGCTTCCGGCGGATGTCGAAAAGATCGCCGGCATCGCTCCGACCTCCGACGTGTCGACCGCCTCCACGGCGGCCACGGCAGCCTCCGATTCGGCGACCAGCGCAACGAGCGTCGAGGCGACCGGCGAGCTGGTCTCGCCTGTCCAGTCGGAGCTGGCGGTCCGCATGCCCGGCCGGGTGGGCAAAATGTACGTCGATGAAGGCGCGCGGGTCCGGAAGGGCCAGCCCTTGCTGACGCTCGAAACCCAATACCTGTCGCTCGAAGTCGAACGCTCGACCGCCGAGGTGGCGCGGGCCAATGCGGCGGCGGGCGACGCCAAGCGGGATCTCGAAAGGAAGCGCGACCTGCTCGCCAAGGGGAGCGTCGCTCAGGCCGCGTTCGACCGTTCCGAATCGACCGCTTCGGGAGCCGACGCCGCCGTGCTCGTGGCGAAAGCGACCCGCGACCTCGCGCGGCAGCGGTTGGAGGATGCCGTCCTCCGCTCGCCGATCGACGGCGTGGTGGCCGAAAAGCGGACCGACGTGGGCGAGCGGATGGGCGAAGCGACGGTGGCGTTCGTGATCGTCCAGACCTCGCCGCTCAAGCTGCGCTTCCGCCTGCCGGAGCGCTACCTTTCGAGCGTACGGCTCGGCCAGGAGGTCGAGGCGAGCGTTGATCCCTATCCGGGCGAGACGTTCCGCGGCCGGGTGAAGGTGATCGGCGGCGTGGTCGAGGCGGCGACCCGCACGGTCTCGGTAGAAACCGAATTCCCCAACGGTGACGGGCGGTTGAAGCCGGGGCTGTTCGCCCGCGTGAAGCTCGATCTGGGATCTGGAAGCACACCGGGAGGCGCGCGATGAATCGCCTTGCCGAGCTGTGCATCCGCCGGCCGGTTTTCGCGTCGGTCCTGATCCTGTCGCTGGTGGTAGTCGGCCTGTTCGCCTACGGCAAGCTCGGCGTCGACCGTTTCCCGAAGGTCGATTTTCCGACCGTGACGATCACCACCCGCCTGGTGGGCGCGGGTCCCGAGGACATCGAGACCGAGATCACCGACAAGCTCGAAGAGGCCGTCAACACGATCAGCGGCATCGATCAGCTGATCTCGATCTCGTCGGAAGGCACCTCGCAGGTGATCGTCTCGTTCGTGCTGGAAAAAGACGGCGACGTGGCTGCCCAAGAGGTGCGCGACCGGGTGAACACCGTGCTCGGCGAGCTGCCCCAGAGCGCCGATCCGCCGATCATCCAGAAGATCGATCCGGACGCGGCGCCAGTCCTGTCGATCGCTCTGGCCGGTCCGGTCCCGATCCGCGAACTAACCGAGTTCGCCGACAAGACGCTCAAGCGTCAGCTCGAATCGATCTCCGGCGTCGGCCAGGTCCGCATCCTCGGCGGCAGGCCGCGCCAGGTGAACGTGGTCGCCGACCCGGGCAAGCTCGCAGCCTTGAACCTCACCGTCGCCGACGTGGTCCGCGGCCTTCAAGGGCAGAACGTGCAGATCCCCGGCGGCCAGGTGGAGCAGGGGCTGCGCGATCTCACGCTTCGGACCTATGGCCGCGTCGCCTCGCCCGCGGCGTTCGGCGACATTCCGATCGCAAACCGCGCGGGCTACCCGGTCAAGGTGAGCGACGTCGCCCGGGTGGAAGACTCGACCGCCGAGCCGGAAACGCTCGCGAGCGTCGACGGCAAACCGGCCGTCGTGCTCCAGATCCGCAAGCAGTCGGGTTTGAACACGGTCGAGGTGATCGCCGGGGTGAAGGACCGGCTCGCGCAGCTCCGCTCCCAGCTGCCGGCCGGCTGGAAGATGGACATCGTGCGCGACCAGTCGGACTACATCACTGCGGCGGTCGATGCGGTGCAAGAGCACTTGGTGCTCGGCTCGCTGTTCGCGGCGCTGATCGTCCTTTTGTTCCTCCGCCGCTTCCGCCTGACGCTGATCTCGGCGGTCGCGATCCCCACCTCGCTCGTCGCCGCGTTCGCCGCAATGGCCTGGTTCGGATTCACTTTGAACGTCATCACGCTCCTCGCCCTTGCGCTGGTGGTGGGCATCGTGATCGACGACGCGGTGGTCGTGCTCGAAAACGTTTTCCGCTTCATCGAAGAAAAGGGGATGAGCCCGCGCGAGGCGGCGGCCAAGGGGACCGGCGAAATCACGCTTGCCGTTCTCGCCACCACATTGTCGCTGATCGCGGTCTTCCTGCCCGTGGCCTTCATGGGCGGCATCGTCGGCCGGTTCATGTACTCGTTCGGCATCACCATGGCCTGCGCGATCGCGGTGTCGCTGCTCGTCTCGTTCACCTTGACGCCGATGCTCTGCTCGCGCTGGATCAGTGCCAACGAGAAAAAAGCGAACGGCGAAAAGGCGAAGGGGAGCACCCGCGAGCGCGGCTTCTACGCGCGGATCGAGAAGGCCTATCTGTGGCTGCTCGACCATTCGCTTGCCCATCGCTGGGTGGTCGTGCTGGTGATGCTCGCAGTGTTCGTTTCGACCATTCCGCTGTTCCAGCGGGTGGACAAGAACTTCCTTCCCCGCGACGACGAATCGCAGTTCGGAGTGAACGTCCGCGCGCCCGAAGGTTCGAGCTTGGCCACCACGAAGACGATCGTCGAGTCGATCGCCGCCCAGGTCCGCAAGTTTCCGGAGGTCGCGGCGACCGTCGTGACGATCGGTGACGACCCGCAGGTGACCAAGAACCTCGGCCAGGTCTACGTCCGCCTGTTGCCGGTGGACAAGCGGAAAGCCGATCAATTCGCGGTCATGTCCAGGGTGCGCGAGCAGGTGCTCCCCAACTACAAGCGCCTCGGCCTACGCACGACGGTTGAGCCGATCTCGGCCTTCGGCGGCGGCAACAACGCCGAAATCCAGTTCTGGATCGGTGGCCCGGATCTCGAGCAGCTCTCCGGCTACTCGCAGAAGCTGCTGGCCGAGCTCAAAAAGATGCCCGGCGTGGTCGATGCCGACTCGAACCTGATCGTCGGCAAGCCGGAGCTGGGCGCGCGGATCGATCGGGCGAAGGCGTCGGATTTGGGCGTGCGGGTGGACGACGTCGCCTCGACGATGAACGTTCTGGTCGGCGGCCAGGAGGTCACCAGCTACACCGAAGCGGGGGAGCAGTACGAGGTCCACGTCCGGGCCGAAGCGAGCGCCCGGAAGGACGCGGCAGGCATTGCGCTCGCCGAGATTCCGTCGAGCAAGATCGGCACCGTGCCGCTCGGCGACGTGGTGACGCTCTCGCCCGGCACCGGCCCGTCGTTGATCAACCGGATCGCCCGCCGCCGCCAGGTGTTGATCTACGCCGGCACTCTCCCGGGCTCATCGTCGCAGACGGTGATCGATGGGCTCACCGCCGCGGCGAAGAAGCTCGACATGCCCGCCTCGTACTCGTACGGCTTCACCGGCCGTTCGCGCGAACAGGGCCGAGCGGCGAAGAACTTCGCGCTCGCGTTCCTGCTCTCGATCGTCTTCATGTACATGATCCTCGCCGCGCAGTTCGAGAGCTGGCTGCACCCGGTGACGATTCTGCTCGCCCTTCCGCTCACCGTGCCGTTTGCCCTGTTCTCGCTCATTTTCTTAGGCCAATCGCTCAACATCTTCTCGGCGCTCGGCATCCTCGTGCTGTTCGGCATCGTCAAGAAGAACTCGATCCTCCAAATCGACCACACGATCCAGCTGCGCGCCCATGGGCTCCCTCGCGCCGAGGCGATCCGCGAGGCGAACCGCGACCGGCTGCGGCCGATCCTGATGACCACTCTCGCCTTCGTCGCCGGCATGGTGCCGCTCGTCGCCTCAAGCGGCACCGGAGCGGGCACCAACCGGGCGATCGGCTCGGTGATCATGGGCGGGCAGACGCTCGCCCTGCTGCTCACCCTGATTGGCACCCCGGTCGCCTACAGCCTGTTCGACGACCTGGTCGAAGCGAAACTATTCCAGCGGGCGGGGCGGCGGGTGGGGCGGCTGTTCGGCAGAGGATCCGGAGAGCCGGCGGCCGAGATCGGCTGAGGACATTTCGATGAATCGCCGTCCGGGAAACCGGACGGCTCGCCGCCGAGCGGCGTAGGGGTGCAGCACTCTGGCCCCTGTCTCAGGCGCCCGCGGGAACCAAGGCCCGCCCCTTGCACTCTGATCCCTCCAGCGGTTTCAACGGGAGGGGTTCCGGATGGCGACGCGGAGCGAGAAGTTGAATCGGTTGGTGATCGGTACACCCTGCCGGGCATCGCGGGACGCGATGGAGGGGACCGGCACAGAGCGGTTCTGCCGGGAGTGCAACAAGCCGGTCTACGATTTCGGGGCGATGACGCCGCGCCAGATCGAAGCGCGGATCGAGGCGAGCCGTGGCCGCGTTTGCGCCCGGATGACCCGCTCGGCCGACGGCAGCCTGGTCACCCTTCCCTCACCCCTGCCGCCCTCGTCGTGGCTGGAGCGCCGCGCTTCTCCTCTCGTGTCTGCGCTGGTGACCACGTTCCTGGGCCTCGGCAGCGCCGCGGCCGAGTCGGCACCCCCCGCTCCTCCCGAGGCTTCGGCGGCGCGAGATCGAGCGGCCGAACCGGATCGTTCTTCACCTGCGCCGACCGCTCCCGGCTCGGCTCGCATGAACGGGATCGTCAAGGATGACCAGGGGGCGGCGGTCCCTGGATTTGAAGTCACCCTGCGGAACGAGCTCGACGGCCGGGAGCGCGCGGCGGTGTCCGATTCCGACGGGATCTTCACCCTCGAGAGTCTGGACTCCGGGACCTACACCCTCGAAGGACGCCAGGAGGGGTTTTCGCCGATCTCGCAGCCGAACATCGCCCTGCACGCCGGCCGTGCGGCGAACGTCGAGATCCAGGTTCAACCGATCGTCGAGGGAATCCTCACCGTGACCGACCCGGATGCGCTCCGCCCACTGTTTGAGGAGAGCGAGCTGGTTGTTTCGGGGGTTGCCGGCGCCTCGGTCGCGATCGACCCTGACGATCCTTCTGACGTCGCTACGGAGCTACGGGTCGTCTCGGTATTCAAGGGCAAGTTTGCCGGGCGGAGACTCTCGATCCAGCATTCCGAAAGCGAGGGTCCCTACGGGGGTCACCTCGCTCCCGGAACCCAGATCCTGGCGTTCCTCAACCCCGGGGACCCGCTCCCCGGACGAAAAAGTCCGAACTACATCTCCGCCGACTATGGGTCGGGCCTCAAAGTGCTTTCGGCCTTGGAGCTGGCCGCCTACGGCGAACGGATCGAGGCGCTCGCGCGGATCTCTCGACGTGGCGACCCGGCGCCCGCCCGCCTCGCCGAATGGCTGGTGGCCACCGCCGCAGAACCTCTCACCCGACGCGAGGCGACTCTGGAGATCGAGCGGGCGCTCGCGGAGCTGAACGAACAGGGCGACCCGGCGACCGTCCAGAGTGAGGAATCCCCGGATCTTGTCGGCGCCTTCATTACGAAAGCCGACAAGACCCGTCTCAGCCGAGCGCTGCTCTCCACCCGCGGCATCTCCGAGGGCGACTTCGCGCTCTTCAAGATCGTCCGACCGTGGGCCGGCGAGGCGGCTTCCGAATGGCTCACCCGTCAGTTCCGGGAGACCGAACCCCTAGACGATGGAGTCGCCCGGGACGTGATGGCGCGCCTGGCGGAAGAGCTGGAAAGCGAAACCCTGGCCCACCTGCTCGAAGAGTCGGACGCGAAACAGGATGCGCTGGTCGCGGACCTGGGCTCGGACAGCTCAGAAGCCGAATGGAAGCGCATCGAGGCGTTGGTCGCGGCGGCGCACAAAGATCTGCGAGACCGGTTCCGTCGGATGCTCGGAGGGTAGGGCGAGGCGCTTGTCACGCCTCGTGCGCGACGCGCACTGTCGGGAGTGAAGGCAACTTCACTTACAAAAGGAGATTCACATGAATCGCAAGCTGCTTCTCGTCGGTCTCGCCGCCGCTTTCGCCCTGGTTCTGTCGGCCACCCCCTCTTCGGCGTGCAACTTTACGTCGTCTACCGTCGTGGCCACTGCTCAGCCCACCTGTTCGGCCGCGACGACTCTGGCTAAAAACACCGCACGCGCGGAAGTCACCTGCGAATCGAACGAAACTCCGCAGCTCGTCGTCTGGCATGAAACGACCGCCTGCACCCAGTACGTCCCCGGCTGCTGGAAAGAGGGCGGCTACTACACGTGGGCCTGCATCATGTGCTGAGTGGAGTAAGCGGAGCCGTTCGGTGTTTTGGACGGCTCCGCAATTTCGGGCCGGCTTTTTTGAAGACACCGCGGAATCCCGGGCGGCGCAACGAGCCGGTGACGCAGGGGGGATAACACGACCTAGAAGTCGATCTCCAGCGCCTGCGCTTCGAGCGCCGGAGGCAGCTGAAAGCGAACGGGGGAAGGGCAACGGCAAGTCCCCGGCGCGTCCGAGGGGATGGCAGAAAATCTCGCCAAATCCTCCAGGGCACGCCGGGCCTCGCGCCAAAGCTGCCGGATCTCCCGCAGCGCTTCGCCGAACGCCTCCACGTTGCGCGTTCGAAGGACCGCGGCGAGATTCAAGAGAGTTTCGATCTCGCCGCCCAGAAACCGGAAGAGCGCCAGGCGATCGCTCACCAATTCCCGGCGCGCTCGGCGGCGGACCACTTTTCGCGGATCGTCCAACTCGTAGGTCCGATGGGTGAAGGTCGCGTCTGCGTCTTCGGCGGCCGGCGCGAGCAGGTCGCCCGCCGCCGCGAAGTGATCGGCCCAGGCATCGGCGGTCGGATCGAGAAGCCGTGCTCCATCCTTCAAAATCGGCGTGACCGAACGGGACCGATTGCAGAACCGGCAGGCGTAGAGGCAGTTCTCGTAGTCGCCTCGGTGCTCGGGATCCATGCTCCGCGGTGACCAGTGTTCGATGGTGGTCCCGCCGAGGCCCTCTCCCGGCTGACCGCCATAGAAGTCGGCTTCGTGGAGCAGGCAGAACGGGCAGGTGAAGCCGAAATCCCAGCGCAGGCAGGACCGGTATCGAGCCCAATCCGTCGCGGGACGGGGCCGGTGCCTACGTCGCGTCGGTACTTGGGGAGGAAAGGTCTGAGGCGACAAGATCTTCAAGTTTTTCCCTCAGGGCGCCGGCTCGGGCGATTATGATCCGCGCGCCCGCGTCCGGTGGCATCTTGAGGTTGCTCTCGAACAGCTGCCGGAATCCGACGGCCTCGCGGTGCTGCAGCGTGCGCAGGCGCGAAAAGGCACGATCGATCCGGCCCGGCATTTCCGAGCCGGTCGACCGGCTCGACCGGGTCAGATCGAGGATCTCGGCATAGCAGCGGTCGATCTCCGCTTCGAGATCGGAGCCGCCGGGCGACTCGGTTCCCAGGGCCAAGCGGGAACAAAGAGTTCGCCATGCGCCCTTGACTTCCGCCTCCTCGTCCCTTGAGTTGAGCTGGATCTCGTCGGGGTGATCGGTGGCGACCACGGCGTAGAGCAACAGAACGCTGCAGTTCTCGCAGAGCGCCAGGTGGTCCGCCACGTCCTCATGGTCGTCCGGCGCCAGGAGTTGTCGGTGGTACGCCTCCAGCTCGACGAGGGTGCAGTGGCGATCCGGGCTGGGCTCGCCGCTGTGGGTATAGAGTGTCCGTAGGGCCTGGAGACGTCGGATCGCTGCAGCATCTTGGTGGATTTCCCGGACCGGAGGGTCGGCAGGTACCTCTATCTGGAGGTATAGACACCAACGGGCGGTAATTGGTCAGTGCGCGGTCAGTTCGCGGTCAGTGCGGGTCCGGCAGGTCAAGAAACCCGCGGCAAGTCGTTTCCCAACCTTGAGGCCAGCCGGGTTTTCGCCGCGTTGAGGTGAAATTTCACCGTATCGATCGAAATCTGCAGAATCTCCGCGATCGCCTTCCGGAGTCCGGCCGAGATCGGCTGCGCCCGGATCACCCGCGACGGCGCCGGCTGGCTGTTCACGCTGCCCACCCCCCGCGGCGAGGCGCTTGTCACGCCTCGTGCGCGACGCGCACTGTCGGGAGTGAAGGCAAGGGCGGCTACTACACGTGGGCCTGCATCATGTGCTGAACGGAAAAGCCAGAGCCGTCCGGTATTTTGGACGGCTCCGCAATTTCGCGCCCGCTTTTTGAACACTCGGAAACCTCAGCCCGCCCGCCCATCCTCTTGTTGAGGTCGGGCCCACCGTTTGCAGTATCGGTTCCTCGATCCGCTCACATCGTGGATCGGGGGCCGCAAATGGACGCTCTGAGAGTCAAATCGATCGATTCCGCGCCGCAGGAAAGCGGCATGCACCGGAATTGTGTGCAGTCCAGCCGGCAAGTTTTTGATCTGCTTCTTGATCTGCGCCAGGGTCTCTCGCCGATCGCTGCCGCGCTGCTCGTCGCCTTCCTCGGCTTGGAGCCGGCGACCGCCCAGCCGAGTACCGCCAACTCCGGTACGTGGGAGTCCCTCGACGCGGGCGACATCCCCTTGGGGGCTGAACCGCTGCGGCAGATGTTCGACGAGAGCGAGCTGGTCGTTCTGGGGACCGCCGGCACCTCGGCAATGCCCGCAGGCGCGGAAGGCGAGGTGGCGACCGAGCTGCGGCTGAACTTGGTGCTCAAAGGGCGCGAGGCCCAAGCAAGCATTCGAGTGTTCCACAGCGAGCAGGAGGACGTGGGCGCCGATCGTTTCGCCCCGGGAGCTCTGATCCTGGCGTTCCTCCACCCCCGAATCGACGGCGCGAAAGCGAGCCGAACGTACGAAACCGCCGACGCCACCTTCGGTCTCAAAGAGCTGACTGAAGCCGAGATGCCGATTTATCGCGAAAGACTCGAGAGCCTCGCCGCACTGCCGCGTGATCCGCAGATTCACCCCAACGACCTCGCGGAATGGCTGGTCGCGACCGCGGAAGAACCGGTCACCCGGAAAGCCGCCGCGGGAGAGATTCTGGCCGCGCTCGACTCGCTGGGCGAGACCGCAAGTCTGCGCGGCACCACTCCTGAGCAGGCCGCAGTCGTCCTGCGCTCGGTCGTCGCCCGGCGCGTCGCCGCGGGCCAAGATCTCGAATCCGGATCGTCGCCGGCCCTGGTCGCCGCGTTCCTCTCCGACGACCAGCGCGAGCGGCTGAGCCGCGCGCTGCGCAAGAGTGCCACCCTCGACCGGGCCGATCTCACCCTCTACGAGATCGTCAAGTCGTGGGACCGGCCCACCGCGCTCGCCTGGTTCGTCCGCCAACTGCGCGACGTGGACCCGGCGGCAACCGAAGCGGCCCCGGCGGACCTTGGGGTCCAGATCATGGACTCCCTGGCCAAAGAGCTGGGAAACCGGAACTTGCAGGGCCTGGTGAAGGGCGCCCAGGATCAGCTCATCCGGCTCTATTCGGACCCTGCCTCATTTGGCTCGGCGCCGACGCTACGCTTCCGCCAATCCCAAGAGGCCGAGATCGGCAAGAAGCTCCTTGGCGACTTCCGCCAGGCTCTCGCCGCAGCGCAGTGAGACAAAGCGCCGAACTCGGGTTTACCCTGGCCGGACCTCGAAGACGTCGATCAGACGGGGTTTGAGCAGGCGGCCGTCCTCCTGAGGGTCGTCGATCGCAATCACGTAGCCGGTTAAGCCCTCCTTCGTCAGGCGGAAGCGGATGAACTGTTTGAACTGCTCGATCCGGGCGCCGCCGCCCGCTTCGTTGTTGTGGCCGTCAAAGCAGATCGAGACCGCGAGATACCAGCCGAACCAGGCGCAGCAAAGGACGACTCCGAGCGCGAGCGCCACCAGGCACGAGGCCCAGTCCGCCTTCTGCGGGGTTGGATGGCTGAAGATCAGCGCGAGCAGCAGGCCATCCCAGAACAGCCAGGCGGCGAACAGAATCCAGCCGACGCTTCCGCGCTCCCCCGCGTCGTCCCGGCGCAAGAGGTGCGGCGCGATCCAGGCTGCCAGCCAACTGAAGCCGACCGTTGCGACCCCCGCGAGCAATGCCACCCAGGGGGGGCAGGCGATCACCAGCAGCAGCGGCAGCGCGAGCTGCAGGAAGGCCTGCCAGATTCCCAGCAGGAAGAATCCGGCCTTGCCCAGGATGCCCTTGAGAGCCCCGCCAACACTCCAGGCGAAGAGCGGCAGTCCGATCAGGGTGCCGAGGACGACGATCAGGTAGCCCGAGTCGGCCGCCATCACCGAGACCGCGTCGACGCCGTAGCGGGCGAGGCCGAAGATCCAGGCGAGCAGAGTGAAGATCCAGAGCAGCCAGCCGTGGACCTGATCCGCCAGAGTGAGCCGCCCGCGGACCCGCGCCTTCGTGTTCATCGCCTCGTCGTAGGCTCGGCTCCAGAGCAGGCCGAGGAAGCTCGCGGCGAGGAGCGCAAGCATGATGAAGCTCGAAGCGAGCGGGTGGAAGTTGCCGTACTCGCCATACCCCGGATAGATGTAGACCCAAAAGACCGAGGCTGCGGCGGTCAGGAACAACGCGCGGATCGGCCATCGATAGGCGGCGTAGTTGAAGCGGATGTCCTCTTTCTTCGCCCGCTGATCCAGCCGGACGTTCAACCAGCTGCCCCAGAGCAAGACGGCGAACAGGACCGGCAGATAAGCCAGCTCCCGGTGCCAGAGCCCGCTGCCCACGAGGGGCGCCGGTTTGCCGACCGCCGGGTCGGGGGGAATAAACCTCTCGCCATAGAGCGTCGACCGTAGGCCGCCCAGCGCGTGGACGATCGGGTCGTAGCTCGTTGTGACCTCCGGATCGGGAGGCAGCGAGGGCAGGGACAGGCCGACGTGTTCGAAGATTGGCTGGAGCACGCTCCGCAGGCTCTCGGAGGACGCAGCGCCCGAATAGATCAACCCGGTGATCAGGATTCCGATCAGCCAGAGCCTGCCGCCGCGGATGATCATCCAAGGTTTCAAGATCCGCTCCAAAACCTTCGCCAACGAAACGCGCGGCAGCGGATAGCGGGCTTTGGAAGGCACCTCCCCGACGTCGGTGGACGAGGGATGAAGGAACGCGCCACCGAGCCCGGAGACCACCGAGGAGTAGCTCGCGTCCGTCGCTTCGCCCGGGTTCGCTCCCCAGTAACGCGCATAGTGATGGACGTCACCCGCCAGGTCGAGCCGGCAGTGCCCCGCAGGCAGCGGCTCGGGTGGATCGAGGAAGGGGCGGGGGAGCCCAAGGTCTTTGAAGGTCTTGGCGTACTCGGATTCCGGGGTCACCTGCCGGCCGAACGAGACGATCGGTTCGGGCGTCGCCACGATCAGCTTGTCGGTCGCCTTCTTCGGATCTTCGAGGATCGAGCGGAAATAGTGCTTCTGCCGCCGATCCATCGTGCCGTTCTGAGCATCCAGCCCAAACATCCGCCAACCGAACGGCAGCTCCAGCGAAACGTAGCTCGCCCACTGCTTGCGCTCGAAACCTTCGAGCACGAGCTGCGGCTTGTCGCCCTCGTCGCGGGTGTCGAAGCGCGGCTCGGGGTCGTAGGGCCGACGGAACTGACGGTTGAAGCCGTCGAGGAAGTCGTAGTAGTCGTGGTTGCCCGGAATGCCGAAGATCGGTCGGCGCGCCGGAGCGGCGAGCTTGCCCTCCGCGTCGAGGTCACGAAACGCGAAGTTGAACGGCGTCTGGAACCGCTCGGTGAGCGTTTCGAAATCGGCGACGTGGTACGCCGTGTCGCCCCCCACGAACAGGAACGCGCCGCGCGGTATCCGGCGCGGCCGGTCGGGCGTCTCGTCGAACGCGATCTCTTCCCCGGCCTTGGCCTGCTGCGTCACGAACAGGTCGGACTGGGCGAGATAGGCGATCGAATAGGTGGCGCGCATGCCGTCGCCCGAGTCCGACAGGTAGTCGAACCAGAACTCCTCGCTCCCCATTTCGAGCGCGAAATCCCGCTCGCGGCCGACCATCCAGTTGCGCGCATCGAACTTCGTGCCGAACGCGCTGTAGAGGAAGATCTCGCGCAGGCTGAGAACGAGCTGGCGGTCGAGCATCCAGCCGACCGGGCCGCGCAGGTTTCGATCCGGCAAGAGCTGCTTGACCCGTTGGATCAGCGTGGGTCCCGGTGCTTCATCGGACATGACGATCAACCTCCTGGTCCTTGATCTAGCGAGGACACATCGCGAGCCGAAGGCTCACGGGTTGCCGGAAAACGCCGAGAATTGGAGTGTAAGTGCTGGTGCGACGATAGCTCTCGCGCTTGCGGCTTGCAACAGGTCCCGTCTGAACTGGTATCGTTCGCTTGCGACCTCGGCCGAAGCGCAGCGACCAGGTCGACCGCCCCCCTTGCGCCGCGCCGAAAATCTTGCGTTCTTCGCGGTCGCCGAGATTTTGAGCCAGATCCGAGGAGAGCACCTCTCATGACCGATAGCTTCAAGAGCCACGGCACCCTGGTCGCCGCGGGCCACACGTACCGGATCGCCCGCCTGAACGCGCTGCGGCAGGCCGGGTATGACATCGACCATCTGCCTTTTGCGCTCCGCATCCTGTTGGAGAACCTGCTCCGGCGCGAGGATGGCGTTACCGTTTCGGCCAAAGAGATCGAAACGCTCGCCCGCTGGGACCCGGATGCGGTGCCTGAGACGGAAATCGCCTTCATGCCGGCGCGCGTGCTGCTCCAGGACTTCACCGGCGTCCCTGCGGTGGTCGATCTGGCCGCGATGCGCGACGCGATGAAGGCGATGGGGGGCGATCCCACCCGGATCAACCCGCTTCAGCCGGTCGAGCTGGTGATCGATCACTCGGTCCAGGTGGACGAATACGGCACCGAAGCGGCGTTCCGGATCAATGCGGAGAAAGAGTTCGAGCGCAACAAGGAGCGCTACGCGTTCCTACGTTGGGGGCAGACCGCTTTCGCCAACTTCCGCGTCGTGCCGCCGGATACCGGCATCGTCCACCAGGTGAACCTCGAATACCTCGCCCGGGTGGTGATGACCGGCGAGCAGTACGGCTCCCTCTGGGCCTATCCCGACACCCTCGTCGGCACCGACTCGCACACCACGATGATCAACGGCCTGGGCGTCCTCGGCTGGGGCGTCGGCGGCATCGAAGCCGAGGCGGCGATGCTCGGCCAGCCGGTCTCGATGCTGATTCCCCAGGTGGTCGGCTTCCGCCTGGTGGGCGCGCTCCCCGAAGGGGCCACAGCGACCGACTTAGTGCTGCGGGTGACCGAGATGCTGCGGAAGAAAGGCGTGGTCGGCAAGTTCGTCGAGTTCTTTGGTCCGGGGCTAGCCAAGCTGCCGCTCGCCGACCGGGCGACGATCGCCAACATGGCGCCGGAATACGGCGCCACCTGCGGCATCTTTCCCGTCGATCAGGTCGCCCTCGACTATCTCGCGTTCTCCGGCCGTTCGTCCGATCAGGTGGCGCTCGTCGAGGAGTACATGAGGGAGCAGGGGCTCTTTCACACCGAGGCGAGCCAGGAGCCGCGCTACAGCGCGACGCTCGATCTCGACCTTTCGACCGTCGAGCCGAGCCTCGCCGGCCCGCGCCGGCCGCAGGATCGGGTGACCCTCTCCGCCGTCGCCCATTCATTCGCTCTGGAGCTGGAGGCGATGCTCGCCGCGCCGAGGAAGAAACCCGCTGTCGGCGCGTTGCGCATGGTGGCCGAAGGGGGCGGCGGTCTCGCGGTCGCCGAGTCCCCGGTCGAACACGCGCTCGACGCCGCGGCGCGCCAGCTGCAGCATGGCTCGGTGGTCATCGCCGCGATCACCAGCTGCACGAACACCTCGAACCCCTCGGTCATGGTCGCCGCCGGCCTGGTGGCGAAGAAGGCGGTCGAAAAGGGATTGAAGACGAAGCCCTGGGTGAAGACCAGCCTGGCCCCCGGTTCGAAAGTGGTGACCGAATATCTTCGGGAGGCGGGGCTAACCCCCTACCTCGACCAGCTCGGCTTCCAACTCGTGGGCTACGGCTGCACCACCTGCATCGGCAACAGCGGACCGCTGGCCGAGCCGATCTCTGAGGCGATCAACGAGCGCGATCTGGTCGCCGTCGCTGTCCTCTCGGGCAACCGGAATTTCGAGGGTCGGGTGAACCAGGACGTGCGGGCGAATTACCTCGCCTCGCCGCCGCTGGTGGTCGCCTACGCGCTCGCCGGACGGATCGATCTGGATCTCACGACCCAGGCGCTCGGCCTGTCGGAAACGGGCGAGCCGGTGTTCTTGAAAGACATCTGGCCGACCGCCGAGGAGGTCGCGGCCACCATCCGCAAGGGGCTCCATTCCTCGATGTTCGTCAAGGAGTACGCCGACGTCTTCACCGGCGACGAGCAGTGGCGCGGGCTCGACGTGCCGGAAGGGGATACCTACACCTGGGACGACGCCTCGACCTACGTTCGCCAGCCCCCCTACTTCCAGGACATGCCGCGCGAGCCGCAGCCGGTGACCGACGTGGCGAACGCCCGGGTGCTCGCGTCGTTCGCCGACAGCATCACGACCGATCACATCTCCCCCGCCGGCTCAATCAAGGCCAACAGCCCGGCCGGCAAATACCTGCTCGACCACGGCGTCGGCGCCCAAGACTTCAACTCCTACGGTGCCCGCCGCGGCAACCACGAGGTGATGGTCCGCGGCACCTTCGCCAACATCCGCATCCGCAATCGGATGACGCCCGAGATCGAAGGGGGCTTCACCGTCCACCTCCCCTCCGGCGAGCCGCTCGCGATCTACGACGCGGCGGAGCGCTATCAGGCCGAGGGAGTGCCGACGATCGTCCTCGCCGGCAAGGAGTACGGTACCGGTTCCTCCCGCGACTGGGCGGCCAAAGGCCCGCGCCTCCAAGGCGTCCGCGCCGTGATCGCCGAGAGCTTCGAGCGCATCCACCGCAGCAACCTCGTCGGCATGGGCATCGCGCCGCTCGAATACCTCCCCGGAGAAAACGCCGAATCCTTGGGCCTCACCGGCCGCGAGATCTTCTCGATCTCAGGAATCGCCGCGGGAGTCGAAAGCAACTTCGCAAACGGCCGCCTGATGGGCGTCACCGCCCGCCGCGAAGATGGCACCGAAGTCCATTTCTTCGCCAAGCTCCGCCTCGACACCCCCCAGGAGGTCCACTACTACCGACACGGTGGGATCTTGCAGTACGTGCTGCGAGCGCTGCTCAAGGGTTGACTGGCGTACAATTGGGTTCCATTCTGCCGGATGGGAATCAAGGAGAATCTAGTGGCCAGCGCCAATGACGTAGCCGCCTACATCCTTCAGCAGCTGGGCTCCATTACCGCGATGAAGCTACAGAAGCTCGCGTACTACTCGCAGGCCTGGTCGCTGGTGTGGGATGAGCGTCCGCTGTTTCAGGCCCGTATCGAGGCGTGGGCCAATGGTCCGGTGGTACCGACGCTGTATGCGGAGCATCGTGGTCAATTTAAGGTCTCCACTTGGCCCAAGGGCGATCCGAGCAGGCTGAAGAGCAGCGAACGAGAGACGATTGATGCGGTTTTGAATTTCTACGGCGACAGGACCTCTCAGTGGCTGAGCGACTTGACGCACCGCGAGCGCCCTTGGCTCGATGCCCGAGCCGGCCTTCTTCCCGGAGAGCGTGGCGAAGCCGTAATTACCCTCGCCAGCATGGCGGCGTACTACGGGAGCCTGGGTGGGGCACAAGGGGCGTAAGGGAGTAGAGCGGAGACTGCCCGCCTTCTCCGGTCGACAGCCTGATCCCCAAAAGCAGCCCGTTATCGGGGCAATCCGTGTTTCCCCGGAAAAGCGCCCCGCCATCGAGGCAAAGGGTGACTATCTCGAACACTACCCCTCTTGGCGGCTCTCCAGACTCGAAATGACGGGACCTTTCGGCTGGCACCGTCTCGAACCGATCCAGGTCGAACATCTGCGTGCTCGGCTGGCCACCTTCGAAGCGTTGCGCTGGAAGGAAATTCTGGTTCGCGATCAGGAGAACAATCATTTCATCGAGATCTCGCGTCTCTCCAAACCAGCGCGGGACCGGCTCCAGCAGCTCCAAATGGACGATCTCGACGCACTCTTGTCTCTGCGAATTCGCAGCCGAGAAACCAAGCCGGTATGACCCAAGTTATACTCGCCCCATGAAGACCGCAATTTCCATCCCCGACGATCTCTTCGAGGCGGCCGATCAGCTCGCCAAGGGGATCGGGGTCTCCAGGAGCCAGCTCTACACCCGGGCGGTCGAGAACTTCGTTCGTGAGAACGGCCATGGGGATGTGACGGAAAGAATCAACCGCGTACTCGAACGGACGAACTCGGAACTGGATCCGTTTTGGGTGGCTGCACAGGCGCGGGTCCTCCGCGAGGATTGGTGATTCGTCGAGGAGAGATCTGGTGGGCCAACCTGCCGCCACCGGAGGGCTCGGAACCTGGCTACCGACGGCCCGTGGTCATCGTTCAGTCCGATCGCTTCAACGCCAGCGGATTGCGTACGTTCCTCGGTGTCGCGCTGACCGGAAATTTGGACTTGGCGGACATGCCTGGCAACGTCCTGCTCAGACGGCGAGCCACCGGCTTACCGTATGACTCCGTAGCTAACGTGACTCAAGTCGTCACCTCCGATCGCGAGATTCTCTCTGAGTACGTTGGGGATTTGCCTGGGAGCTTGGTGCGCAGGCTCGATGACGGCCTACGGCTGGTTTTCGACCTCTGAGGTCCGAGAACTTGCCGATCCAGGCTTCCTGATGCCAAACCTCCGCCAAGCCGCAGAACACCTCCTCCGTCGATTCCGCGAAGCTCCGGATCGGAACGCCAGCGAGGGCGAGCAGGTGAAAAGCGCGTTTACCCGCGCCTATCTGCTCAATCTTTGGGAGGACCCCGAATCGCGCTCCGGGCCGGGGTCGACGTTGGGAAGCACGGCGGCGTTGCGGGAGCAGATCCCGGAACTGTTCGCGGAGCTGGGCGTCCGGTCGGTGCTCGACATCGGCTGCGGCGATTTCAACTGGTTTCGGACGCTCGACCTTGGCGAGATCGACTACACCGGCGTCGACGTCGTGGTCGAGCTGATCGAGGACAACCGAAAGAAGTATGGCGGGCCGCATCGGCGGTTTCTCCCTCTGGAGATCGCGACCGAGGTGCCGCCGCGGGCGGATCTGGCATTCTGCCGCGACTGCTGGGTCCATCTGCCGAATGCGCAGATCCTTGCCGCTCTTAAAAACCTCCGGGCGAGCGGCACCCGCTATCTGCTCGCGACCACGTTTTCGGAGCGGAGCGGAAATCCCGACATCCCGCTCGGCGCCTGGCGGCCGATCCATCTCGCGCTGCCGCCGTTTTCGCTCGGGGAACCCCTCCGACTCTTGAGCGAGCGGCGGTCGGTCGAGGATGACGCCTACGCCGACAAGGCGATGGGGCTCTGGGAGCTCTGATTTCGATCGTTGGTTAGCCACAAGCAGGAATCCCGAACGCCCCCTCCTTGTTTCAATCACCAAGGGCGGGTATTTCGGGAGCTGAGCCTGCCCCCCGGGGCGCGGCTTACGTGGTTGCCATCGTCCCGAGCTTCTTCATCAGCTCCCTCTCCTCCCCCGCATCGGATCCCTCCCCGGTGCGGGGCTTTTTCTTTCTGAGCGGGTATCATCCCGGCCCATGCGGATCTTCCTGACCGGTGGCACCGGCTACATCGGCAAAGTTCTCGCCCAGCGATTGGTGGCGGACGGTCACGAGGTGCGCGCTCTCGTGCGGGCGACCAGCAACCGCGCCCCGCTCGAAGCGGCCGGCGCCACCCTGTTCGTGGGCGACATTCGGGACCGGATCACGATGCGGGAGGGAATGTCGGGCGCCGACTGGGTGATCCACGCCGCGGCCGAGGTGGCGATGGAGGGGGCGGCAGAGACCTTCCAGGGTGCCAATGTCCAGGGAAGCGAAAACGTCGCCTCGCTCGCTTCGAAACTCGGCGTCGGCCGGTTCCTCTCGGTCTCTTCAGTCGCCTCGTTCGGCGGCAGCCCGGACGACGGCTCGGCCGCGGACGAAACGATGAAACCGCGGAGCGCTCCGTCGATCTACAGCGAGACCAAGCTGGCGGGGGAGCGAGCGATCCAGGAATGGGCCAAGCGCGGTCTGCGCGTCACCACCGTCTATCCCAGCCTGGTCTACGGACCGCCGGGCAAGAAAGAGGGGGCGAACTCGATCCTCCGCCAGATCCTGCTCGGCCGGATGCCCGCGATCGTCGGCGGCGACCGGCAGACCTGTTGGGTGTACATCGACGATCTGGTGGACGGGATCGTGCGGGCGATGGATCGCGGAGCGGTCGGCGCCGGTTACATTCTGGCGGGCGAAACCGTCACCCTCCGCGGCCTGTTCGAGAAGATCCGGGCGCAGGGCGGCGCACCGCCGCCGCGTTTCGAGCTGCCGCTCGGAGTCGCCCGCGCCGCTCTACCCGTCCTTCGCGGCATCGCCCGCCTGCGCGGTCGAAAGGCGCCGTTCACCAGCGGCCAGCTCGAAAGTCTCGCCCGGCATTGGGCGTTCTCGGACGCGAAAGCTCAACAGGAGCTGGATTGGCATCCGCGAGGGTTGGACGACGGGCTGCGGCTGACGCTGCCTTATTTGCGTTCCAATCAAGCGACCTAACAGGGCTCCGCCCATCGGTAGCCAAGGGAGAGGCGATGAGACTTCGCTCCAGCAGGCATTGGGCCGTGATCGCCGCCATTTCAACCGCCACAGCAACCGCCTTCGCGGCTGCAGCGCCGGAGGGGAATCCGCGAGGAGGCACCTACCCGGATCTCGTGACGCTCTTTACGCAATGGCGGACGTTCGAGACGCCGCCGATGCGCGAGGGCGCTCCGGATTACACGGCGGCGACGTTCGCCAAGAGGCACGCGGAGCTTGCCGGGTTCGAGCGGCGTCTGGAGGCGTTCGACGTCTCCGGCTGGACGGTCGAGCAGCGGGTGGACCGCGAGCTGGTGCGCGCTGAGCTGAACGGTTTCGACTTCAACGTCCGGGTGCTTAAGCCCTGGGCCCGCGACCCGGCGTTTTACACGACGGTGCAGATGGAGCAGAGCGACACGCCAGTCCACGAGGGGACGACGCACCATGGGCTGGCCGAGATTTGGACCTATTCCTTTCCGCTCTCGCCCGAAGCCGAAGCGAAGCTCGCCGCCGAGCTGCGGCCGATTCCGCCGCTTCTGGCGCAGGCGCGGCTCAACCTGGTCGGCGATGCGCACGATCTGTGGATCACCGGGACTGGCTCGCTCGAAGCCCAAGCCGACAACCTGGCCGAGCTGGAGAAGAAGGTCTCGGAAAACGGGCCTGCTCTCCAAAACGCGGTGCGAGAGGCCCGCCGCGCCACAGAGGACTTCGTCGCCTGGCTCAAGAGCGAAGCCCCGAAAAAAACCGGGCCGTCCGGAGTCGGCAAAGAGAACTACACCTGGAGCCAGCAGAACGTCCATCGGGTGCCGATGACCTGGGATCAGGAAGTCGATCTGCTCCAGCGCGAGCTGGCCCGCGCGCACGCCTCGCTCCGCTTGGAAGAGGAGCACAACCGCGGCCTGCCGCAAATCATTGCCGTGACGAGCCCCGAGGAGTATCTGGAGCGGGCGAACGCCGCGGTGACGAAGTACATCGCATTTCTCAAAGCCAAAGACCTCTACCCCATGCGGGACAGCATGGACCCCGCCTTGCGCGCTCATCTCGGCTCGTACGTGCCGATCGAGCAGCGCAACTTTTTTGCGATCGCCATGCATTACGACCCGCTGACGCTGTATACCCACTTCTACCATTGGTGGGATTTGGCGCGCCTCAGGGACGAGCCGCACGCGAGCCCGATTCGGCGCGGCGCTCTGCTGTACAACATCTGGGACGGACGTTCGGAGGGGATGGCGACGGCGATGGAGGAATTCATGCTCCACGCCGGCCTGTACGACGACAATCCCCGTGCCAAAGAGATCGTCTGGATCATGCTGGCGCAGCGGGCGGCGCGCGGGCTCGCCTCGCTCTACGCCCAGGCGAACGAGTTCGACTTGAAGCAGGCGAAGGATTTTCAGGTGCAGTGGACACCGCGCGGCTGGATGCGACCGGACCTCGACCTGTTGGGATTCGAGCAGCAGCTCTACCTGCGCCAGCCGGGCTACGGCAGCAGCTACGTCACCGGCAAATACCTGCTCGAAGATCTCATCCGCGTGCGCGGCAAGCAGCTCGGCGACACCTTCTCGATGAAGCGCTTCTTCGACGAGGTGAACTCGGCCGGCATGATCCCGGTATCGCTGATTCGCTGGCAACTGACGGGCGAGGCCGAACCGGGCGACGTTCCGGCGGGCAACTGAAAGGCTTTCTCCTCCGAGGGCGCCGCTTCTGCGGGTTTGCAGGAGGGTTCTGCGAGTCTGCAGGCGCCTTCCGCGAGTTTGCAGTTGGCATCCGCGATCTTGGGTACTGGGCCTTTTTGAAAATGGGCGATTTTGTCGCGCTCGCATGAGTTAACGTCGCGTGAGCGGCGAGAGCGTATCTCCCCGCGCAACCTAGACGCCCCGACGGAAGGCTGACACCAACCGCCGGGACTTGCCGAGCAGGGGACACAGCCCATGCACGACCAGCCGAATCCTATCTTGTCGGTCCCGTTGGATCTCACCCGGTACAGCGAGAAGGCGCGCCGCGCGCTGTACGACCGAATTGCCGAGGAACACTTTTCCCCCGACCCGCGGACGATCGTGGACGTGATCGCCCGGGGCGACTTCGCCGAGATGCGCACCCCGGAGGAAGCGGGGCTCCGGGTCGAGTATCTGCTCGGCCGTTGGTTCGCGGTCTGGCGGGTGGTCGAGCCGATCGAGAACCCGACCGAGCGCGACCTGTGGGAAGTCGTCTCGATCTCACCCCGTCCGCGCGGGCTGTTCTCCATGGCGGAGGTCTGAGGCCATGGGGCGACCGCCGAAGGAACCCGAACCGCCAAGCCGACCAGACCGGCCTAAATGCTATCCCGTCGTCGTCGCGAGCCCTGACGAACAGGCCGCCTTCGAGGCCATGGCGGAACACCAGAAGCGGGCGAACGTGGAAACGTGGCTTGGGGATCTCGCCCGCGGCTACGTCCGCCGGTATTTTCGCCGGCACATGCCGAGCAACGAGGTGGACGCTTGAAAGTCGCGACATTCACTGTCAGGGCGAGCATGGATCAGTCGATCCGCTGGAAGCGCGGGGCCGAAAGCGAGGGATTCCCCTCGGTCGGCGCTTGGATCGCCGGGGCGACGGATGCCTACCTCAAGGCGCGGATGCGGGCCGGCCGCCCCCTGCCGCTCGCGTGGCGCTACGGGCGCTTCCGGGTCGCCCTGGACGGCGGAGAGGTTGAAGTGCGCGGGATGATCTCTCCGCCGCTCGCCTACTTTCAGGGCGACGGCTCCGGGCGGAACCGGAACATGCCGCGCACGTTGATTCACCTGGCAAGCGGGAAGATCATCGCGACCCTGCGAAGCGCCCGCCAGTGCCGAGAGTTGGGCGCCGAGTTGGCGCCCGCCTACGCCCGCGACGAAGCATCCGCCGCGGGAATCGTTCAACGTCACGAGAGAGAAAGCACCTAACGCACCCGAGGGGGCGGCGCCCGTACGGGTCGCCTCCTTATGCCATACTGAGGAAGCCATGCCCAAGAAAGAAG
>JBBSBW010000050.1:0-47526 GCA_038250865.1 Thermoanaerobaculia bacterium
GGGAGAAAGCCCACCCCCGACAGCCGGGCCGGCTTGGAGGGTCTCCTCCAAGCCGGCCCAGCTCACTCACGAGCCCAGAGTCAACAGATCTGACAGGTATCGCCGTAGGTGTAAGGGCAATCTTCGGTAGGCCGAAAGGTGCATCTCGGGGCGAGGGTCGGGTACCCTGTTCCACCGAAGACTTGGACATCGTTGCGAGGCGTGGTGGATCTGCAGAGGGTTTCCTTCGACAGCGTCAGCTTCTTTTTCCGCATGCGTTCCTCGCTCTTCGGCCGGCGGAGAGTCGCCGGTTCAAAAGGGAAGGTGCAGCCGCCAACCTTTTGCGCGCCCGCCGCGCCGGTTATTGGAGACCGACAGGTCCCCGGCGAACCTAATTCGCCGAGTTCGGACTCCATGGAACCTGTCTGAGATCGGAGGCGGCGCCATGCGCCAAAGCGGCGAGCGAGAGCTGCAACTAACTCCTCCGCGCCCCGCCCGGGATACCATGAGTTCGCGACATCCGGCCGCGGCCGCTGATCGCTTCGAAGCGCCTTCCGGGGAGAGACCGAATGAAATCGATCGTGATCGCTCTTTTTTTCTTGAGTGCCATCCAGGTCTACGGGGAAGCCGACTCTCGCCCCCAGCGATTCGAGCATCAGGACGAATGCGGCGATCCAACTGTCGAAAGCATGAGTTGGGCCCTGCTGGAAGGAACCGGCCTATCAGGTTTCGAGCCCAAGCGTGGCCTCTGGGGCAACGCGGCACGGGAAACCCTGTAACACGGAGAAGAGATGACGAAACGAACCACCGCGGACCCCGCGCCATCCGACGCTCTCGTGCTGTTCGGCGTCACCGGCGACCTCGCCCACAAGCTGATCTTTCCGGCGCTCTACGCGA
Organism: Thermoanaerobaculia bacterium; assembly: GCA_038250865.1. Taxonomy (GTDB): domain Bacteria; phylum Acidobacteriota; class Thermoanaerobaculia; order Multivoradales; family UBA5704; genus DASYKS01. The sequence continues at coordinate 877 of JBBSBW010000050.1, forward strand.
TGGCGAAGCGCGGCGCCCTCGACTTTCCGCTGATCGGCGTCGCCTCGTCGCCCTGGAGCCTGGCGCAGCTCAAAAAGCACGCCACCGAGGGAATCAAGAACGCCGGGCGCATCGACGACCGGAAGGCACTGAACGATCTGCTCTCGCGGCTCCAGTACGTGCAGGGCGACTACAACGACGCGGGGACCTTCACGGCGCTCAAGGCGGCCCTGGGCAAGGCCCGGCACCCGGCGCACTACCTGGCCATTCCGCCTTCGCTTTTCGCGACGGTGATCACGGGGCTCGGTGAGGCGGGCCTGGCGGACCGGGCGCGCGTGATCGTCGAAAAACCGTTCGGTCGCGATCTGGCTTCGGCGCGTCAGCTCAACCGCGTCGCGCAGAGCGTCTTTCCTGAGGATGCGATCTTCCGCATCGATCACTTCCTGGGAAAGGAAGCGATCATGAACATCCTCTATTTTCGCTTCGCCAACTCGTTTTTGGAGCCGATCTGGAATCGCAACTACGTGTCGAGCGTTCAGATCACCCTGGCCGAGGATTTCGACGTGAAGGGGCGCGGGGCGTTTTACGAATCGGCCGGATGCCTGCGCGACGTGGTCCAAAATCACCTCTTTCAGATCGTCGCCCTCCTGGCGATGGAACCGCCGGCCTACCGGGGCTTCGGCGCCGTCCACAGCGAGAAGGCGGCGGTCTTTCAAGCGATGCGGCCGATCGAGCCCGCCGATCTGGTCCGCGGCCAGTATGCCGGCTACCGCAAGGAGCCGGGCGTGGCGAAAGACTCCGACGTCGAGACGTTCTGCGCCCTGCGGCTCTTCATCGACTCATGGCGCTGGGGCGGCGTGCCGTGGTACCTGCGCTCCGGCAAGCTGCTCCCCGAAACCGCCGCCGAGGTGTTCGTTCAACTCAAGCCCCCTCCGCAGCAGCTCTTCGCCGACTCGGAGCCGACCACCGGCCCGGCCAACTATCTGCGGTTTCGGCTCTCCCCGACCTCGGCCGTCGCCCTCGCCGCGCGTGTCAAGCGCGTCGGCAAGGAGTTCGTCGGCGACCAGCGCGAGCTTTCCCTGGCCGATCATCAGCCTGGAGAGGAGACGCCCTACGAGCGGCTTCTTGCCGACGCGATGGCGGGAGACGGCGCGCTCTTCACCCGGGAAGACGCGGTCGAAGCCGCCTGGGCCGCCGTCGACCGAGTCCTTAAAACTCACTCACCCGCCCTGCGTTACAAAGCGGGGACCTGGGGTCCGCGAGAGGCCGATGCGCTGATCGCGGCCGATGGCGGCTGGCAAAATCCCAAGCTCGACGGGTAGGCCGGGCCGCCGTTAAAACCGATGTACGCTGCAATTGGAGGAGGCACCGACTCTAATGGAGACCTCTGTCTTCCTGATCCCCGGCCTACACGGCACCGCCGCTCTGTTCGGACCGTTCAGCTCACTGGCGCCGCGGGGTTTCCAGTGCCAAGCGATTCCGCTGCCTACCGGCGGCGACCAGGGGCCCGACGCTCTCGCGGCACGGATGGCGGAGACGTTGCCTCAGGCGGAGCGCTTCGTCCTGGTCGCCGAGTCGTTCGGCGGCCCGGTCGCCGCCCGGCTCGCCGAGCATTTCCCCGGCCGGGTGATCCTGCTGGTCCTTTCCAACCCGCTCACCACCGTGCCCGTCCCCTTCCCCGCCGGGCTCGCCCGAAGCCTCATGCAGTCCCGCCGGATGCCCGTGGGCGCCGTGGCATTCATGATGGCAGGCGGTGACCGAACCCTCGCCAAGGCGCTTCTGCGTGAGCTTCACTCGCTCCCTCCGGAAACCCTCAAGGGTCGCCTTGCCGCCACCTCCCGGTCCAAAGGAAACTACATTCCGGAGCACGCCGGCTGCCGGATGTTGACCCTCCTCGGGACCTCCGACCGGCTCATCTCCCCGGCCAAAAGCCGTAAGATCCTGGCGCCGATCCCCAACAACACGCTGGTCGAGATCGAGGCGCCGCATCTGTTGCTTCAGACCCGGCCCGCCGAGGCCTGGCAGGCCATCCTCCGCGAGCTTAAAGTTGGCGAAGGCCAAGGCGCTCCGGAACGGACGGCGGCCGAAGGAGCGCTCGATCGATGAGGCGTCCGGGGGCATGGTAAAGTCACGAGGCAACCTTCCGCAAAGCTCCAGCAGTTCCCCAGTAGGTGCCAGAACCGATCTAATCCTTTCAACGGAGAACATGAATGAAAGTCACGAAGTCTGCTCCCCTGCTTTCCTGTGTCGGCGTCCTGGCGATGTCGCTTGTGCTCACCGGCTGCGGCACGAAACTCGACATGAACGTCATCAACAAGTCGATCAGCGACGGGCTCGCCAGCCAATTGGGCCTTACGGACGCGGTGGTGACCTGCCCGCAGGAAGCACCCCCCGCCAAGGCGGGCGATACGTTTGAATGTCAGGCGAAACCGAAGGACGGCGGCCAGCTCACGCTCAAGGTTACGCAGAAGGACGACAAGGGCAACATCGCTTGGGACTTGGTGAAGATCGACGGCATGATCAATCTCAAGACGGCGGAGGAAGCCATCACCACGGGTCTCAAGGAACAGACCGGAGCCGAGGTCACGGTATCCTGCGGCGAGGAAGGCGGCAGCAGCCTGCGCGCGGCCAAGGCGGGCGAGACGTTCGACTGCCAAGCCAAATCGGCCGACGGCACCTCCAACACCGTCGTGGTTACGATGAAGGACAACGAGGGCAACATCGCTTGGGCTCTAGAGCAGCCGGCGGGAGAAGCGACCGAGGAACCGGCGGAGACGTCGGAACCGCAGGGAAATTAGCCGACGTTCTTGAGCGCGAGCTAGGATCGGGGGCCTTCGGCCCACGCCCTCGATCCTCCGTGCCGCCGGGGGTACCGCCGGTTGAAACGAGACTCAACCTTTTCCGGGCCAGTCGGGTCGCTGATCCGTCAAGGAGAACCCGCCGCATGAAACCGTCTTCTGTCGTCGAGCGCTTTCTGCGCTATGTGACCTATGACACCCAGTCGTCCGAGAGTTCGGACACCTACCCCAGCACGTTGAAGCAGCTTGAGCTCCTGCGCCTGCTGGCCGAGGAGCTGCGAGGCCTGGGGCTCTCGGACGCCGAGATGGATTCGTACGGCTATGTGATGGCGACGATCCCGGCGACCTGCGGAAAGGCGAACGTTCCGGTGATCGGGTTCATCGCTCACGTGGACACCTCGCCCGAGATGAGCGGCGCCGGGGTCGTGCCGATCATCCACCGCAACTACCAGGGGCAAGAGATCGTCCTTCCCGACGACCCGACGGCCGTGCTGCGCCCGTCGGAGCTGCCCTATTTGACCGAGCGGATCGGCGACGACTTGATCACCGCGTCAGGTACCACCCTGCTCGGCGCCGACAACAAGGCGGGGGTGGCCGAGATCATGGCCGCCGCGGAGTTCCTGCTCGCGCATCCAGAGATCCCGCACGGGCCGATCCGCATCGGCTTCACTCCGGATGAAGAGGTGGGCCAAGGCACCAAGTATTTCGACGTCAAAAAGTTCGGCGCGCTGTGCGCCTACACGATGGACGGCGGCCGTCGCGGCGAGATCGAGTTCGAGAGCTTCTCGGCCGACTCGATGACGATCACTTTCCAGGGGAGGAACACCCACCCGGGCTTTGCCAAAGGGGTGATGGTCAACTCGATCAAAGTCGCCGCCGACTTCATCCATCGCCTCCCGAAAGACGGCATCGCCCCGGAAACGACCGACGATTACGAGGGGTACGTCCATCCCTATGTGCTCACCCCGAGTGTCGATCAAACGGCGGTGAAGCTGCTGATCCGCGACTTCAAAACCGCCGGACTCGGCGAGAAAGAAGCCTGGCTCCAGAAGCTCGCCCAAGAGACCGTGGCCGACTGGCCGGGCGCCGCCTTCGAGGTAAAAGTCGAAGAGAGCTACCGCAACATGCGCGAGGTGCTCGACCACCACCCGCAAGTGGTCGAAAACGCCCGCGAGGCGATCCGGCGCGCGGGCATCGAACCCCACAGCCAGGCGATCCGCGGCGGCACGGACGGCTCCAAACTCAGCTTCATGGGACTGCCCACGCCGAATCTCTTCGCCGGGGAGCAGAGCTTCCACTCCCGCTTCGAATGGGTTTCGGCCCAAGACATGGAAAAAGCGGTCGAGGTGATTATCGAGCTGGCGAAGGTGTGGGAGGAGCGGCTCAGCTCAACTTGACCCTGAGGATTCGATGCACTCGGGCAAAGCTCTTGTCCTCATCTTTTGCGCCTGCCTCAGCCCTGCGCCTCCCACCCGCACGGGTGGCCCTCCTCACCACGGGGTAGATTTCTTTCGCTTAAGAAATGAGGGCTGCGCGTAGCGGCTTTTGATGGGTGGAGGTGCACCACCGTCCCTCCACTAGGAGGTCACCCGTCATGCGCACTCGGAGTCTGCTCTCCCGGCTCTTCCTCGTCGCCTCGACCCTCATGGCTCTTGCCGCCCTGCCGCTGCCCGCGCAGCCGGTCTGGCGCGCCATCGGACCGACGACCCGCCCGACGGTCGTCGATCTCGCGATCGACCCCTCGAACTCTTCGATCGTCTACGCCGCGCTCCAACGGGGTGGAATCGCCCGTAGCACCAATGCCGGCGCCACCTGGACGATGATCAACCGCGGGCTCGCCGACCCGAACGTCAACGATCTCGCGATCGATCCGCACGATCCCACCCACCTCTTCGCGGCGACCTCGACCGGGGTCTTCCGGAGCCTCGATTCCGGTCGCCAATGGCGCGCGGCGCCTCGACTGGCCGGCAACGTTCTGGCCCTCGAAACCGACCCGCGGAGCCCGGGCTCGCTGTTCGCTCTCACGGTCGCTGCACTGCTCCATTCTTTCGATGGCGGAACCCATTGGGCCACGGTGCCCTTACCGCCCCAGAGAGGCACGTACCTGCGCGCGCTCGCAGTGGACGCGAACGACCCGCGCTCCGTCTACGTCTCGTATTATGCCCGCCGCAGCAAGCTGCTCAAGAGCGCTGACGGCGGCATCCATTGGTTCCCGATTTTTGCCGGGACCGTCGACCGAATCGTGACCGATCCCGTACGGCCCAACGTGCTCTGGATCGACAGCGACCGCGGCGGACTCCGCACCGTCGATGGCGGCGCGAGCTGGACCCAGGTTCGCGGATTCAGGGCGCTGGCCATCGATCCGAGCGCACCGGACACGGCCTATGCGGCGGATTCTCAAGGCATCCGGAAGACCGAGGATGGCGGCCTCTCCTGGCGGACCTTGCTGCAGAGCGGCCCGCCGGTGCTTTCCTTGGCGATCTCTCCGGACGACCCGACGCGGATCTACGCCGGAACTTCGCTCGCCGGGCTGCTGGTCTCTTCCAACGGCGGCGAGAGGTGGGACCGGAGCGACCGCGGGATGATCAACATTCGGGTGGCCGCGCTTTCGCTCGCCGCCTCCGACTCGACCCTCTTCGCCGCGGCATCGAACGCCGTCTACCAGACGGAAAATCGAGGCGGCCGCTGGGTCATCTCTCTTCCGGTGCGCATTGATGCCCTGGCCGTGGCGCCTTCGAACCCCCAGGTGATCTACGCCACCTCCGCCTCGACGCGAGAGCTGTTTTACCGCAGCACGACGGGCGGTACCAGCTGGCTGTTGGTCGCGGAGGGAAAGGGAGGCTGGGCGGTCGCGGTCGATCCCCACGATGCGCAGGTGGTCTATCTGGCCGGAACGCAGTTCCTCGACAAATCGACTGATGGCGGCATGAGTTGGACTCGCCTGCGGGCCTTTTCGAGCAACCCCGTGGTCGCGGTCGATCCCTTCCGCTCGGGCATCGTTTACACGGCGAACGACACCAGGCTGTTGAGAAGCACCGACGGCGGCGCCACCTGGAGCGAGTCTTTCAACACCGCCGCCCTCGGCGGACGCCGGATTCGCGGCATCGCGGTGGCGCCCGGAGATTCGGCGACGATCTACATTTCCGATTTGCACGCGGTCTACGGCACCCACGACGGTGGACGGACCTGGCGGCGCTGGGTCGGCGAGCTGGAAATCCCCCAGGCGATCGCAATCGATCCGAGCGATCCACTCCGGGTCACCGTCGGCACCGCGCGCGGAGCCATCCGCTCGATCGACGGCGGCATCACCTGGAAGTCTTTCGACCGCGGCCTGTTCGGGAAAGGACCGGTCCAAGCGATCCTCTACGATCCAGCCGATCCACGCCGACAGTACGCCGCGGCGGCGGCAGGAGGGGTGTTCATGCTGGAGGAATAGCCGACGGCCCGCTCTCGCGACGCCGGCCGTTCGATATACAATTCGAGCATCTCATTGCTTGACCCCTCGGAATTTTCCGAGTTTCGCCAAATCCCGAGGAGAGGCCTTTGCGCTGGATCGCCCCGCCGGAAAAGGACGCCGCCGCCGCCACGCTCGAAAAGCGCCTCTGGGACGCCGCCGACCAGTTCCGCGCCAACTCCGGCCTCAAGGCACAGGAGTACTCCGGTCCGATCCTCGGCCTGATCTTCCTGCGCTTCGCCGAGGTGCGGTTCGCGGCTCAGCTGGCGAAGCTCCAAAAGGCGGGTTCCTCGTCGCGACGCGGCAGCCGGGTGGAGGAACCCGCCGCCTACCACGCGGAGGGGGTCTTGTATCTCGCGGCCGAGGCGCGCTTCGACCATTTGCTGACTCTGCCCGAGGCGGCGAACGTCGGCGCCAAGGTCAATGCGGCGATGCGCGAGATCGAAAAGAGCAATCCGCAGCTCGCGGGTGTGTTGCCCAAGACCTACAACCTCTTCACCGGCGCTCTGCTCAAGGCGCTGCTCAAGAAGGTCTCGGAGATTCCGGCCACCGCGGATTACGACGCCTTCGGCCGCATCTACGAGTATTTCCTCGGCGAGTTCGCCCGCACGGAGGGGCAAAAAGGGGGCGAGTTCTATACGCCGAGCAGCATCGTCAAGCTGCTCGCGGAGATCATCGAGCCCTTTCACGGTCGAATTCTCGACCCGGCCTGCGGGTCGGGCGGCATGTTCGTTCAGTCGGCGCGCTTTGTGGCGGAGCACCAGAAGAATCCGGCCGCGGAGTTGGCGATCTACGGGGTTGAAAAGACGGACGAAACGGGCCGCCTCTGCCGCTTGAACCTCGCGGTGCATGGTCTGGAAGGGGACATCCGCCACGGCGGCAACGTCAACAGCTATTACGACGACCCGCACACCGCGACCGGCCAGTTCGATTTCGTCCTCGCCAATCCGCCGTTCAACGTCAACGCGGTGGACAAGGAACGGCTGACGAAGATGGTCGGCCGCGGGGGCCGCTATCCGCTCGGCCTGCCGAAGTCCGACAACGCGAACTACCTCTGGATTCAGCTCTTCTACTCGGCGCTCAACGCCAAGGGGCGCGCCGGCTTCGTGATGGCGAATTCGGCTTCGGACGCGCGCTCCTCGGAGCAGGAGATCCGCAAGAAGCTGATCGAAGCGCAAGCGGTGGACGTGATGGTCGCCGTCGGCCCGAACCTGTTCTATACGGTGACTCTCCCCTGCACGCTCTGGTTCTTGGACCGGGGGAAGGTGAAGACACCACGCGGGGGCCAGGTGCTCTTTATCGACGCGCGCCACATCTACCGCCAGGTGGACCGCGCGCACCGCGAATGGACGCCCGCGCAGATCAGTTTCCTCGCGAACCTCGTCCGCCTGTACCGCGGCGAGGCGATCGACCTCACTCTCGGCGGCGATGAAACCAAGGCCAAGCTCAAGGAAGTCTTCGGAGCGAGGCACAAGTACACCGACGTGCCCGGTCTGTGCCGCGTGGCGACGATTCAGGAGATCGAAGCGCAAGGCTGGTCGCTCAACCCCGGCCGTTACGTCGGCGTGGCACCGGGCGAAGAGGTGAGCGACGAGGATTTCAAGGCGCAGCTCGAAGCGTTGAGCGAGGAATTGGAGACGTTGAACGCCCAGGCGCGCGGACTCGAAGAGATTATCGCCCGGAATGTGGCGGAGATTTTGGAAGCATGAGCATGGCGTTCGAATGGAAGCTCTTGAAGCTCGACCAGCTCGGATTCGTCGGTCGAGGGAGATCAAGGCACCGACCTCGGGATGCGGCGTTTCTCTACGGCGGCCCATATCCGTTTTTCCAAACGGGGGATATCAAGGCGGCGAATCTGCGCCTCACCGAGCACTCGCAAACATACAGCGAAGCGGGCCTCGCACAAAGCAGACTCTGGAAACCCGGCACGCTCTGCATCACGATCGCGGCGAACATTGCTGAGACCGCAATACTTGGAATCGAGGCCTGTTTTCCCGACAGTGTCGTCGGGTTCATCGCAGATCCGGAGAAGTCTGAAACTACCTTCGTCAAGTACTACATCGACATGATAAAACTTCAGATGCAAGGCGTATCGCGAGGTACCACGCAGGACAATCTAAGTCTCGACAAACTCTTGGCCTTTGACTTTCGCGTTCCCCCGCTGCCGGCACAGCGACGCATCGCGGGCGTCCTCTCCGCCTACGACGACCTGATCGAGAACAGCCGGCGGCGCATCCGGATTCTTGAGACGATGGCCCGCGCCCTCTACCGCGAGTGGTTCGTTCACTTCCGCTTCCCCGGCTACGAAGACCATCCAAGGGTTGCCTCCCCTCTTGGCGACATCCCCAGGGGCTGGGAGGTTGCATCGCTCGCAGAGCTATGTATCCGTATGGAATCGGGAGGCACACCGAAGCGGGCAAAGACTGGTTATTGGGATCGCGGCGACATCGACTGGTACAAGACCGGCGAGCTGCAGGACGGCTTTCTCTTCGGCTCGCAAGAGAAGATAACCCCACTTGGCCAGCGCGAATCTACTGCGCGACTGTTCGAACGCGGCACAATCCTAATGGCGATCTACGGGTCGCCTACGGTGGGAAGAATGGGATTCCTCACGAGTAAGAGTTCTTGCAATCAGGCCGCCATTGGATTGGTAGCAAATCAGAACTATTTTAGCCAAATGTTTCTGTTCTACGTTCTTTTGGGGCTTCGATCCTATTTCAATAGTATAGCGCAGGGGGCGGCGCAGCAGAACATCAGTAAGGAGAAAGTGGCAAAGGCGTTGGCAGTCGTTCCGCCTCGAATATTAGTGGCTGCCTTCGACAAGCTTGCGGAACCAACCTTCGGTCAAATTGAGGCGCTTCAACACCAAATCCAAAACCTCCGCCGCACCCGCGACCAGCTGCTGCCGCGCCTGCTCTCCGGTCAGGTGAACCTCCCCTCGGACTGAACCATGCCCCACGCCTACTCCGAAGACCAGCTCGTCGAGCAGCCCGCCATCGGGCTATTCGCCGCGCTCGGCTGGCAGACGGTCTCGGCGCGGGACGAGAGCTTCGGCCCCGGCGGAACGCTCGGTCGCGAAACCTTAAGCGACGTGGTGCTGCTCGATCGCTTGCGGAGCGCGCTCGCCCACCTCAATCCGACCCTTCCTTCCGAGGCGATCCAGACCGCGATCGACGAGCTGACGCGCGACCGTTCGGCGATGAGCCTCGTGGCGGCCAACCGCGAGGTCTATCGCCTGCTCAAAGAAGGCGTCTCGATCTCGCTGCCCGACCTCGAACAGGGCGGCCAGAAGACCGAGCGCGTGCGCGTTATCGACTGGGCGGAGCCCGAACAGAACGACTTTCTGCTGGTCAGCCAGGCCAGCATCGTCGGCAGCCTCTACACCTGCCGGCCCGATCTGATTGGCTTCGTCAACGGCTTGCCCTGGGTCGTCGTCGAACTCAAACAACCCGGAGTGCCGGCGCGCGCCGCGTTCGACGAAAACCTTTCGCACTACAAACAGGCCATCCCCCAGCTCTTCGCCTACAACGCGCTGCTCATCGCGAGCAACGGAACCGACAGCCGCGTCGGTTCGCTCACCGCCGATTGGGGGCGCTTCTTCGAGTGGAAGCGAATCGAGCGCGAAGACGAGCCGCGCCGCGTGTCGCTCGAAGTGATGCTGCGCGGCACCTGCGACCGCACCCGGCTGCTCGACCTGGCGGAAAACTTCACCCTGTTTTCCGAGCACAAAGAAGGATTGGTCAAAATCCTCGGCCAGAACCATCAGGTGCTCGGCGTCAACAACACCATCGCCTCCATGCTCGCGGCCCGCGAGCAGGGCCACGGCCGGGGCGGCGTATTCTGGCAGACCCAAGGGAGCGGCAAAAGCTTCTCCATGGTCTTCTTCGCCCAGAAAGTGCTGCGCAAGATCGCCGGCAACTGGACCTTCGTGGTGGTCACCGACCGCGTCGAGCTCGACGACCAGATCGCCAAGACCTTCAAAGCTGCGGGCGCGGTCTCCGAAGCCGAAGGCGAAGAGTGCCACGCATCGAGCGGCGCGCACCTGCGCGAGCTGCTCTCCGGCAACCATCGCTACGTCTTCACGTTGATCCAGAAGTTCCAGAAGCCGGAGCTGCTGACCGATCGGGCGGACGTCGTGGTCATCACCGACGAGGCCCACCGCAGCCAGTACGACACCCTGGCGATCAACATGCGCGCCGCCCTGCCGCACGCGACCTTCCTCGCGTTTACCGGGACGCCGCTGATCGCCGGGGAGGAGCGCACCAAAGAGGTCTTCGGCGACTACGTGTCGATCTACGACTTCCGGCAGTCGGTCGAAGACGGGGCAACCGTGCCGCTCTTTTACGAAAACCGCACGCCGGAGCTCGAACTCGTCAACCCGGACTTGAACGACGACATCTACCGCCTGATCGAAGACGCGGGGCTCGACGACGAGCAAGAGGCCAAGCTCGAAATCGTGCTGGGGCGCCAGTATCACCTGATCACGCGCGACGACCGGCTCGAAACCGTGGCGCGGGACATCGTGCAGCACGTCCTCGGCCGCGGGTTCTTGGGCAAGGCGATGGTGGTTTCCATCGACAAAGCCACCGCGCTCAAAATGCACGACAAGGTCAAAGCCCATTGGGAGGCCGAAACCCAGCGGGTGCAAGACGAGCGGCGCGAGTTGGCCTACCTGCCGCCCGCAGGAGTGCCCAAGCTGGAGCTGGCGCGGCGCCACGCGCGCATGGCAGAACTGAAAGACCGGTTAGAGGTGCTGCTCTCGACCGACATGGCCCTCGTCGTCTCGCCGGAGCAGAACGAAATCGAGCGGATGAAGAAGCTCGGTCTCGACATCGAGCCGCACCGCCGCCGGATGAACCAATCGCGGCCCGGCCTCGACGAGAAATTCAAAGACGTGGACGACCCGCTGCGCCTGGTCTTCGTCTGCGCCATGTGGCTCACCGGCTTCGACGCGCCGAGTTGCTCGACCGTGTACCTCGATAAACCGATGCGCAACCATACGTTGATGCAGACCATCGCCCGCGCGAATCGGGTGTTCCCCGGCAAGCACAGCGGCGTGATCGTCGACTACGCCAACGTGTTCGCCTCGCTCGAAAAGGCGCTCGCCATCTACGGCGCGGGAAAAGGGGGCGCGAGCCCGGTCGAGAACAAATCGCAGCTGGTGGCCGTCCTGCGAGAGGCGGTAGAGGCCGCCACGGCGTTCTGCGCCGGCCACGGGGTGGATCTCGCCGCGGTCGACGCGCTGCCGCTCGGCGATCTTCTCCGCCTGGAGGCTCTGGCCCTCGCGATCGATGCGTTGGCGCCGGATGCAATACGCCGCGAGTACTTCGCGCACGAGCAGTGGGTGGCAACCCTCTACCGCGCGGCAAAACCCGCTCCGGCGGTGTTGGAGTTCACCGAGCGGGTGGCCGGCTTCGCGGCGCTCGCCGCCGCGATCCAGGCCAGGCTCAGTCCCACCAACCCACCGGACCTCTCCGCCATCATGGGGCAGATCGCCGGACTCCTCGACGAGTCGATCACCGGACTGATGATCCGCGAAGCGGGGCCGCCGCCCCTCGACCTGTCGAAGATCGACTTCGAGGCCCTCGCGCAGCGGTTCCACGGATCGAAACTCAAGAACACCGACCTCGAGGCGCTCAAATCCGCGGTCCGCGGCAAGCTCGAAACGCTCGTGCGCTTAAACCCCACCCGCGCCGACTTCGCGGAAAAGTTCGAAGCGCTGATCGAGAGCTACAACGCCGGCAGCCGGAACATCCAGCAGCTGTACGAGGAGCTGCTGAAACTGTCCCAGAGCCTCGATGCGGAAGAGGCACGCCACGTACGCGAGAACCTGACCGAAGAAGAGCTGGTCCTCTTCGACATCCTCACCCGCCCCGCGCCCGAACTCTCCGCCGCCGAGCGCGCCGAGGTCAAAAAAGTCGCGCGCGATCTGCTCTCGCGAATCAAGGCGCTTCTGGTGCTCAACTGGCGCCAGAAAGCCGCGGCACGCTCCGCGCTGCGCCTGGCGATCGAAGACACGCTCGACTCAGGGCTGCCCAGGGCCTACGTGCCAGAGATCTACCGCCGCAAATGCGACGCCCTGTTCCTGCATGTCTACGAGAAATACCCGGAACGGAACGTTGGGGTGTACGCCCCTAACTCGTTCTGATCAAGACGACGCGCATGGGCGGCCAATGCCGGCACGAAACGGCCCCCCCCTGAGGGGCCGTAAACAGGTCTAGTTCTGGTGACAGATGTCGCAGCTATTGTTCGAACCCGCGCAACCGAGGAGCGTCGTACCGCAGTTCACCGTCGCCCCCCCGGCGACGCTCTGGACTTGCACAGCCAAGGGATGAAGGGTCTCTTTCCGGATCTGCAGCTTTTTCTTCACACTTTCCTCCCACCTTTTTTGGTACCGGCGGAAGGCCGGCCCCTGATGAGAGGCTAGACACACTTCTCCCGGGGTGGTGTTAGATCTCGAAATCGAGCCGCATGCGAGGGGCGACGGCCGGCGCCTCCGTCGCGACCGCCTCGATCAGGTCTTAAACCATCACTCCTTATGATAATTCGGATAAGCCGGATGATCCGGAATCACCACCGGGTTTTTCTTCAGCGCCTCTAAGGTGACCTCGACCGCCTTTTCGAGCTGGCGATCATGCCCCGCGGCGACGGAGGCTGGATCGTTTTCCACTTCGATGTCCGGGGCGATGCCGTGGTTTTCGACTTCCCATTCGCCGTGGAGGCCGTAGATGGCGACCCGCGGCGCGGTGATGGATCCGCCATCCAGGAGCGTCGGGTAGTTGTAGATCCCCACCAGGCCTCCCCAGGTGCGGGTGCCGACGAGCGGCCCGACCTGGTCCTGCTTGAACATCCACGGCAGCGCATCGCCGCCCGAGCCGGCCATCTCGTTGATGATCATCGTCTTGGGTCCGTAGATCTGCGCGAGCGGCGAGCAGAACGGCTCGCCTTCGCGGGAGATGGCGCAGTTGCGCAGCGGTCGCTTGAGCTGATCGATGATGTAGTCCGCCACCTGGCCGCCATGGTTGTAGCGCTCGTCGATCACCGCGCCGAGTTTGCCCACCTGGGCGAAGTAGAAGCGGTTGAAGTTGACGTAGCCGCCGACATTCGTGTCCGGAACGTGAACGTAGGCGAGCCTGCCGCCGCTTAAGGTGTCTACCGTCCGGCGGTTGCCCTCTTCCCAGGCACGGTTGCGGAGCTGCTGCTCGCTCGGCAAAGGCACCACGGTGACCTCGCGCGCGCCTTGGCCGTCCGGGTGCGGCCCCACCTTGATCTTGATCTGTTTGCCGGCGGTGTTCTCAAAGAAGCTGTAGACCTCGGCCGGCGGCCGGACCTCGCGACCGTCGACGGCGAGGAGGTACTCGCCCATCTTCACTTCGACACCCGGCTGCGTGAGCGGTGCCAGCAGATCCGGATTCCAGTTCTCGCCGTCGTAAACCTTGGCAAACCGGTACCGGCCAGCCTCGATTTCGTAGTCCGCGCCGAGCAATCCGCCTTTCACTTCGGAGGGCGTGCCGAAGTCGCCGCCACCGACGAACAGGTGGCCGACGGTCAGCTCTCCCAACATCTCTTCGAACAGATAGTTCAAGTCGGCGCGCCCGCCCAGACCCTTAAGATAGGGGGCGTACTTCTTTTCCGTGGCGGCGAGGTCGAGACCGTGATGGTTGGGGTCGTAGAAGAAGTCCCGCTCGATGCGCCAGACCTCGCGGTACATCTGGTTCCATTCGGCACGCGGATCGACGTAGACCTCCATCGCGTCGAGATTCAGCGCGCCGTCGCCGGGCTTCGGCGCCGCGTCGGTGGCCGCGATGAACCAACCCGGCCCCTGGCCGTACAGAACCTGATCGCCGCCCGCGGAGACCGCGAAACTGCTCACTCCGGAGAGGAACGGCTCGACCTTCTGGGTGGCGAGGTCGAATTTCGAGATCGAAAGCGCCGGAGGCCCGTCGAGGCGCGGCACGTCTACGATTTCGGAAACCCACAGCGTCCCCGCCGGGCCGGCGTCCAGCGCGACGTAGTTCGCGGCAGGGATCGGCAGCGCCACGATGCGCTGGCCAATGCCGTCCAGATCGATCGTCACCGGAACCGGCTTTTCTTCCGCATCGTCGCCATCCTTCGGCTTGGCGGCTTTCTTTCCCTCGCCGGAGGCTTTACCTTTGTCGCCCTTGTCGTCTTTGGCATCCTTCGCGTCTTTGGCGGCCTTCTTCTCTTCCTTCTCCTCGTCGGAGAGGGGGGCCACCGGCGACGGATCACCTTTCTTGAGGACCGCGGCGTAGACGCTGCGCAACACCGGATGCTGGTAGCTCGACAGGTCGAGCCAGCCCGAGGAGAGCCCGAGGTCCGTGCTCACGGTGAAGTACAACGACTTTCCATCCCGGTCGAACACCGGCGAGCGGGCGTCCCCCATCCCTTCGGTGATCTGCGTTTCTTTTTTGGCGGCGAGCGAATAGACGAATACCGACCGCTGGTGGCTTTCCAGGAGCTTGGTGTAGGCGAGCCACTGACTGTCCGGCGACCACCGGGCCGAGAAGCCCGCGGTGGGATCTTCATAACGGTCGGTGGCCACTTTGACCGGCGAGCCTTTTTCGACTTCGACGTACCAAAGGTTCAGCCGCTTGTCGGTGTAGGCGATGCGCCGGCTGTCCGGCGACCAGATCGGCTCGTAGAAGAACGACGGCGGGCCTCCCAGATCGATCTTCTTCGTCGATCCGCCTCCCGACGCATCGGCGATGTGAAGGGCGTACTCTCCGGACTCGTCGGAGAAAAACGCGATCGATTTTCCGTCCGGCGACCCGGCCGGATCGCGCTCGGCAACCGACGGGGTCCGCGTCAAGTTGCGGACATCGCCTTTTTTCGCCGGCACCGAGAGGATTTCGCCCCGCGCCTCGAAGACCGCGCGGGCGCCGTGCGGCGAAATCCTTGCCGCTTGGATCTTTTCTCCCACTTTCTCGAAGTGGGGCCGCACGGCGGGCAGATCGCCGACGATCGAAATGTCGAGCTTTTTGGCGGCGCCGCTCGCCGGATCGAACAGGTAGAGGCCGCCGAACTGCTCGTAGACGAGCGCATCCGGGCCGGCGGAGAGCGACTTGATGTCCAGGCCGTGGTTTTCGACCACCTGCCGCACGGTCTTGGCGCGGGTGTCGTAGGCGAAAAGGCTCACCGGCCCGTTGCGATCGGAAAGGAAATACACCGTGTCGCCCAACCAGGCCGGGTGGGTGTCGTTCGAGTTCTCGCGAGGCACCTTCTCCAAGGCGAGGTCGGAAAGGCGGACCAGATCGATCGGCGTCGTCTGCCCGCCGCGATAGCGCTTCCAGGCGGTCTGCCAGATCAGGTTCGGCACATAGGCGACGCGGGTTCCGTCGGGAGAATACGACGCGGTCTCTCCCCGCCACATCGGCAGCACCTCGGCGACGCCGCCGGTTGCGGGCACGGTATAAAGCCGGTGGAAATCGGCGTACGAATCGCGGTCGGAAGAAAACAAAACTCTCTTGCCGTCAGGGGTCCAGCCGACGGGGACATCGTTGCCCGGATGCCAGGTGAGCCGCTGGGGCTCTCCCCCGCCCGAGGGCATGACATAGGCGTCGACGTTACCGTCGTACTGCGCCGCAAAGGCGAGCCACCGGCCATCGGGAGAAAAGATCGGCGAGCGTTCGTGGCCGCCCGTGGTCAACTGCCGCGCCGCGCCTCCTCCGCGCGGCACCGTCCAGAGGGTGCCGCCGAAGACGAAGACCACGTCCGTCTTGCTGAGCGTGGGGGTTTGGGCCAGCAGCGGCACAACCTCCGCCGCACGGGCGTGTCCTGAGCCGAGGAGTAACAAGCCGATCCAAATCGCGATTCGAAGACGCATGTCTATCCGCATACCGATCCTCTTAGGGTCCGTTCCTCTTTGGGAGAGGACAGTACAACGAGCCGGGCCGGCGGAGTAAAGTGTCGCCATCTCAAACGGGAGAAAAGCGCCTTGAGCAAATCGAACCGCCCCGAGAATCCCGCTCCGGATCGCCTGCCGTCCGATACCTTCCGGCTTACCCGGCGCGCCCTTCTGGCCGGGGGTGTTGCGGCCGGGGTTTCGACGGCGGTGGGCGGCGCCTTAGCTCCATCGGCTGCCGCAGTCCCCAAGAAAGTGCCGCCGTTCGAGCTGGAAGAAGCGACGATCGCCGCACTCGGAGGCGCGATGGCCTCGGGTCGGCGGACGTCTCAGGAGTTGGTCCATCTCTACCTCCGGCGGATCGAGGAGATCGACCGCTCGGGACCCGCGCTCCACGCGGTGATCGAGCTGAACCCGGATGCCCTCGCGATCGCCGAAGAGATGGATCGAGAAAGAAAACAGAAGGGACCGCGCGGGCCGCTCCATGGCGTTCCGATCCTGATCAAAGACAACATCGCGACGGCGGATCGAATGGAAACGACCGCCGGTTCTCTCGCGCTGGTCGGCGCCCGGCCCGCCGCCGACGCCTTCCTGGTCTCGCGGCTGCGCGCGGCGGGCGCGGTGATCTTGGGCAAGACCAACCTGTCCGAATGGGCGAACTTCCGCTCGACCCGTTCGAGCTCGGGCTGGAGCGGGCGCGGCGGTCAGACCAAGAACCCGTACGTCCTCGACCGCTCCCCTTCCGGATCCAGCTCGGGAACAGGGGCGGGAATCGCCGCGAGCCTCGCCGCGGCGGGCATCGGCACCGAGACGGACGGTTCGATCGTCTCTCCCTCCTCGGCGAACGGCCTGGTCGGCATCAAGCCCACCGTCGGCCGGGTCAGCCGATCGGGCGTGATCCCGATCTCGGCGAGCCAGGACACGCCGGGGCCGATGGCGCGCACAGTAACCGACGCGGCGCTCCTGCTCGCCGCGATTTCGGGCAGCGATCCGAACGATCCGGCGACGATGTTGGCTGCCGGCGGCCCCCAGGCGCTCGGCGACATCTCCGCCCTGCTCGATCCTCAAGGACTCTTCGGCGTGCGCTTGGGCGTCCTCCGCAGCCAGGGTTTCGGCCGCCATCCGGCGGTCGATCTCGCGATCGAAGCGGCGATCAAAGCGATGCGAAAGGCCGGCGCCGTGGTGGTCGATCCGGTCGAGCTCGTCTGGCCGCCGGAGGTTCGGGACGCCGAGACCGTCGTGCTCCAATACGAGTTCAAGGACGGCTTGGAAAAATACCTGGCGGCACTTGGGCCCGCAGCACCGGTCAAATCGCTCCGCGAGCTGATCGACTGGAATCTCAAAAACCAGGACCGCGAAATGCCCTGGTTCGCCCAAGAGACCTTCGAGGCCTCGGCCGCCCGCGGACCGCTCACCGACGAGGCGTATCAGAAGGCCAAGGCGAAATGCATCGAAGCCTCCCGCACCCTGGGCCTCGAAGCCACCTTCGCGAAAGACCGGCTCGACGCCGTCGTCACGCCCACCAGCGGCCCGGCCGGACCGATCGACTGGCTCCACGGCGACCGCCCGGTGGGAGGCACGGCGGCGCTCGCCGCCATCTCCGGCTGGCCCAGCATCACCGTGCCGGCCGGCTTCGCCCTCGGCCTGCCGTTCGGGATCTCGTTCACCGGACCGGCCTGGAGCGAAGGCAAGCTGATCCGCATCGCCTACGCGTTCGAACAGGCGACGAAGGTCCGTCGCCGCCCCCTTTATCTGCCGACGCTCGACTTCACCCAGGAACATACGCCGCTCCCGCCGGTGCCGAAGACATGACCGGCCGGCGAGCGATCCAGCGCGTTGCGGCGGTGGCCCCGGTCCGTTCGCTGGCGGCCTCTCCGAGCGCCCGGCCTGCACCCTCGCCCCCTCAGGCTTCGAACCCCAGGAGCTTCGCCGACCTCGAACGGATCGCCGGCTTCGGCCATCGTTTCGGCGAGATTCCAATCCACTCCCCCGCCCCTCCGATCATGGAAACTGCCGGGACTCCTCCGCCGGCCGAGCCGCTGCCCACGCGGGTGCGCGGCCGGTTCGAGCGGCTGTTCGGCGCCGATTTCTCGGATGTCCGGATGCACCGCGAGAGCACGCTTTCGCCCGGACCTCTAAGGGCCTTCACCCGCGGCGCTCATGTTCATTTCGCGCCGACGCGGTTTCAGCCGGATACGGCGCAAGGGGACGCGCTGATCGGCCACGAGCTCGCCCACGTGACACAGCAGCGCGAGCAGCGGGTGGTGCCGAACGGAGGCGAGTACGGGACCTTTAACACCCAGACGCATTTGGAACGCGAAGCGCTTCGGATGGGCGAGCGCGCGGCGCGCGGCGAGGCGACCCCGGTCGGCGCTTCGGCGGCCAAACCCCAGGCCGCGCCGGGGCCGGCTCCCGCGCAGGCCGGCCTGTTCGATCTTCTCGGGCCGGCGAACCCGCGGTTATACGCCCCGACCTGGCTCGGGGGCCACAGCCGGCAGCACCTCGCGGAACGGCAGTGGCAAGGGCGCTCCGGGCCGATGGACATGCTCGGTCCGGCCAACCCGCGGCTCCATCTGCCCACCGCGCTCGGCGGTCACAGCCACGAGCACCTCGCGGAGCGCGAGATCCAAGGCCGCTCCGGGCCGCTCGACCTGCTCGGACCGTTGAACCCGCGGCGCTATCTGCCGACCGCCCTCGGCGGCCATAGCGAGGACACGCTCCGGCGCAAAGACAACACGCCGGAACAATTGCTCAAGCGGCACCCCTCCACGTTCCTCCGCTCTCATCCGATCGAATCCGACGTCGAGTTCGGCGGCCACGTCGCGAACCTGCCCGCTTCGGCGCAGCAGAATTTCTTCCTCTCCCGCTACAGAGGCAATCAGCACCGGCCCGCTGGATATGTGATGCATCAATCGGGCACGGCGGTTAACGACCCGCACGGACCCGACTTCGGCGCAGGCTTCCTGCCGATGCGCCAGATGGCACAAGACACCGACGCCCCGAACACCGTCGCCGCGGGGGGCACGGTGCGGGACGCCGACCTCGATCAAGCCCACGAAGACGTCACGATGACGACCCAGCTGAGCGGCTGCTCGATCACTCACCAGGGAGGGTGCCTCCAGCATCTGCGCCCCGATCAGAGCGGCGCCGCGCTGCAGAACAACCTCGATCAAAATCCCGGACACACCTATGGCGGCAACGATTACCACGGGACCGCTTTCGTGATGATGAAGAAAGAGCGGAACGGCAGAACGCGGATCCACCATCAGGAAGACGCCCAGCCAGGCAGCTACGGGTCCCGGTATCTGAGCTAGAGGCGGCCCTTTCCTCGGAGCGGACTCGGCCGCGTCGCCCCCGAGCCTCCTCCGGGTTCAAGTTTGACCTGTGCCCTTCGGATTGCACATCATGCGTTCCTGACCTTCGCTTGGCCCCGAGGAGTCCCTTCATGCGCCGAATCGTGATCGCCCTGCTGTTCTCTCCGTCCCTTTCGGCCTTCGGCGTCGCCGCTGATGAACCGGTTCCGATCCCCTCCGGCCTAGTGGCCGACGGCATGCCGCCCGTGTCGCGCGCCCTTGCCGCCGAGGTGGCCCGCTATACGGAATTCCGCAGCGCGAGCTTCGTCGATTGGCACCCGGTGGAGCCTCAGATGTTGATCTCCACCCGCTTCGGCAACACCCAGCAGATCCATCGGGTCAAAAGCCCGGGGGGAGATCGCACCCAGCTGACTTTCGCCGCGGAGCCGGTGGTCAACGCCACGTACGAACCGAAGGCCGGTAGGTACCTGGTGTTCCAAAAGGACCAAGGCGGCGACGAGTTCACCCAAATCTACCGCCAGGATCTCGTCGACGGCCACATTACCCGGCTCACCGACGGCGGCCGCTCGCAGAACAGCGGCGTCAGGTGGAGCCGCGCGGGGGACCGCATCGGCTACAACTCGACGCGCCGAAACGGCGCCGACAGCGATCTGTACGTGATGGATCCGCTGCAACCGCAATCGGACCGCCGGGTGCTTAACGTCCAGGGCGGCGGCTGGTCGGTGTCCGACTGGTCGCCCGACGACGGCCGGCTGCTGGCGGTCGAAGGGGTCTCGATCAACGAAACACGCCTGTGGTCGATCGACGTGAACGACGGGACGAAGACCCGCGTCTCGCCCGAAGGCGCCGAACCGACGGTCTGGCGTTCGGCGCTGTTTCACCCCGACGGCAAGCGGGCCTACGTTCTCACCGACCGCGACGAAGAGGTCGCCTACCTCGCGCTGCTCGATCTCGCGACCGGCAAGGTCCAACGGGTGAGCGCGGAGCGTTCCTGGGAGGTCGAACGCTTCGACTTGTCGCACGACGGCGCAACCCTCGCCTTTACGGTCAATGAGGAGGGGCTGTCGAAGCTTTTCCTGCTCGATACGAAAAGCGGCGTCGAGCGCGAGGTCGCCGCGGTACCGGTGGGCGTGATCGGCCGGATCGCCTTCCACCCCGACGGCAAGCTGCTCGCTTTTTCGGTCGGAAACTCCGCCGCTCCGACCGACGTCTATGCACTGGACCTGAGCACCGGCGCCGTTGTGCGTTGGACCGAAAGCGAGACCGGCGGCGTGATCCTCGCGCTCCCCGATCCGGAGGTGGTGCGCTGGAAGAGCTTCGATGAGCGCGAGATCAGCGGTTTTCTCTACCGCCCTGCCCCGCGCTTCTCCGGCAAGCGACCCGTGCTGGTGATCATCCACGGCGGCCCGGAGGGGCAATCGCGTCCCACCTTCATGAGTCGATGGAGCTACCTGCTCGATCAGCTTGGAGTGGCGCTGTTGGAGCCCAACGTCCGCGGCTCGACCGGCTACGGCAAAACGTTCGTCAAGCTCGACAACGGAATGGCCCGCGACGGCGCGGTGGCGGACGTCGGCGCGCTGCTCGACTGGATCGGCCGCCAACCCGACCTCGACGCCTCGCGCGTGATGGTCTACGGCGGCAGCTACGGCGGCTTCATGTCACTCGCCTCGGCCACCCATTTCTCCGACCGCCTTCGCGGCGCGATCGACGTGGTGGGGATCTCGAACCTCGGCACCTTCCTCGACCACACCGAGGACTACCGCCGCGATCTACGGCGCGTCGAATACGGCGACGAACGAGATCCCAAGATGCGCGCCTACTTCGATCGCACCGCTCCCCTTTCAAACGCCGGAAAGATCACCAAGCCGCTGTTCGTCATCCAAGGAGCCAACGACCCGCGCGTGCCCCGCACCGAAGCCGAACAGATCGTTGCCGCCGTAAGGAAGAACGACGCTCCGGTCTGGTACCTGCTAGCGACCAACGAAGGGCACGGTTTCAACAAGAAAGAGAACCAGGACTACCAGTTCTTCGCCATGGTCGAGTTCCTACGGAGGTACCTGCTGGCCGATCCGGAGGCGGCGCCAAAACCGGCGGGGCCTTAGGCGGGCCCTTCGGTAGGAATCCTCCCGCCGCGCGACTTGAATGCCATGGCATAATTCCCATCCTTTCCTGGAGGGACCTCACCATGCGCAAGATCACGATCTTCTCGGCTCTTCTACTTCTCGCCGCCACCCCTTCGCACGCCGCCGTATCCGGCAAAATCGGGCGCAAGGGGGTCACGGTCGACGTCGTCGACGCAGTGCTCTACGAGGGGAAGGACTTTTTTGGCGACGATCCCGCGTTGATCCTCCGCCTCTCCGCGGCCAAGTTCGATCATGCCGCGATCGATGAGGCGATCGACCTCGAAGGGGAGATCGACCGCCAGGTCGAAGGTCCGCCGAACGTAACGCTCGAATTCCGCATGGACGGTTCGTGGTCGGGCGGCGGCGGCTACTTCGTTCCGAACGCAACCTGCGGTTGGTGCATGGATGGCGCGCTCTCGGAGATGGCGAAGACCAAGTTCGAGAACGATCTCCTCACGGGGACGATCAAGGTGGTCTCGGCGACCTTGAAGGACGGCGACGGCCCCGACATCGACCTCACGCTTTCGATCCCGATTTATCGCGTCAAGGGTCTCACCGAACTGCCGAAAGGCGGCGGCGAGCCGGGGCGGGCCTATCTCGCCTGCACCGCGGCGCTTACCGAACAGGCCAAGCCCGACAAGGCCGCGGTGATCGCCACCTGCTTCGCCAAGGACGACCCGTGGGCGGCCAACTTGAACCTCGACAACTACGAGACGTTCCCCGACCTCGTGGCGTCCGTACTCTCTGAGATCGGACGGGGATCGGCGCTCGAAGAGGTAAAGATCCTCTCGGGACGGGTCAAGGGCAAGCGAGCCGAGCTGGAGGTCGAAGGGAAAATCATCGACCGCTCCTCCGAGCCGCCCTCGGTCGAACGCCATCGCGGCAAGGTATTCCTCGCCCTCACCGGCGACGGCTGGCGCCTCCGAGGCGACCGGCTCGAACAGGTCTTCGACTGATTCCGGAAGCCGACCTGGCGGGATCGAACGCCTCTCCCGGAAAGCCGTCTTCCGGGAAAGGCGGGTCGACGAGCGAGCTGCTACTCGCTGCGGTTACGGCGCGCCCAAGCTCGGAACGAGCCGTCGGTCTCGTGGTCGTAGTAGGTCTGCTTGTGGTTGTCGGCCGCCCAGATCGCCCACACCTCGGTGACGTAATAGACCGGGCCGTCGAAGTCGTTGCACTCGGCGCCGTCGGTCACGGTCCGGCCAAAAACGAGCACGTGGTCCCCCTCGTCCAGGCCTTCGACCGCACCGGCCATCACTCGCACTTTCCCTTCGTGCTCGCGCACCAGAAGGCAGTCGCTATCCTCGTCCCAGCTCAGGTAGCCGTCCGTGGTGAAATCCACGGCGAAGACAGCGCGCGGCAGGGCCAGGCCCGCCACCATCATCAATATTGATCCGAACATCAGTGCAATCCGCTTACGTGCTGGTTTTTTCATCTCTTCACCTCTCCATGGAATACGTCGCCGGGCACGCCCGGGATTTGAGCAAAGGGGAAACCGAATACGAAGTCGGCCGATTCTATAACGCCATCACCCATCCAGCCCCTCAACCGGGACAGGCAGCGCCTCAGAACGAGGCCCTCTCCACTCCCGTCAGGGAGAAAGGGGATCGATTATCGTGATGGGAAGAGTGCGGAAATGATCGATGTTGAACGTAAGCAGCCGGGAGATCCCGTAACTTTGCATGGCCGCCCGCGCCGTAACGGCTTGCGATTCTTGCGATCGCGTCATCCGCGTGAGCAGATTTGTATCAAGAAGGATCATTCGACTTCGCCGCGCGAATAGGCGGCTTCGCGCGAATCGTCTAGGGCCTTGATCTCCACCATGAAGGGGCGCATTTCGGCGAAGATGTCTTCTCCTTCCGGCATTCGCGCCTCTATCGGACCCGGCTCTTCCACAAACACCACGGCCTCGCGAACGTCACCGTGCAACCGGGCAAGATTTTCGGCGATTTGCTGCTTCGTTCCTCTAAGCACGTGCGTTTGCATGTTTCAGCTCCGTAGGATCGCGGGGCAAATACCCGGTCTCCCCTTACGGGGAACGATTTTTCCTGAAAGCCGCGCCTAAAGCAACCTAGATTGCAGGAGAGCCCAGGAGAGCCCAGGAGAGCCACTGTTGGAGTACAGCCAGCGGATTTGGAGCGGGGCCAGCAGATTTGGAGCGGGGCCAGCAGATTTGCGGATCTTTTTTCGATCCTTCTAATACCGACACCCCTCTCGAACGTCTTCTCCGTAGGCGGCGGGGCAGACGCTCGCCGTTCACTTCCTCTATGGAAAGGACGAAGACCATGAAGCGCAAGCTCCAACTCCATCGTGACACGATCGTTCGCCTCACTCCCGTCGAGATTGAAGCCGCCCATGGCGGCCAAATCGTCACCGTGACCCAGGATCGGAGCTGCCTGATCGGCTCCTGCGCTTGTAGTCAGCAATCCTGCGCCATCAGCTGTGGCGGCACTTGCTTCCAGCACACCTGCGTCGCCTACATCTGCAACCTCTAGGGGCAACGGCCGGCCGTCTACCCCCGGGGTAGGCGGCCCGGCTCCTTTGACACCCCGATCCTCCTGGTTTAGCGTCCTCACGGGAGGAGCGACATGTCCGCGGTCCTGGTTCGGAGTTTCCAAGTTCCCCGGCTCGTCCTCTTCGGAGTGATCGCCCTGGGGCTCGCGGGCATCGCCTGTACCGTGTCGGCGGACCCGAAATCTCCTTTTATTGGAGAGTGGACGTTTCATACCAAGGGCAAGCGGAATGAAGCGCACCTTGCGATGCTCCAAACGGGGGCGTGCCGAATGAAGCTCGCCGAAGATCGAAACTACGCCTACCTGGATACGCTCGCCGCGGCTCTGGCTCGCGACGGCCAATTCGAGCGCGCCGCGAAGTGCGAAGAAGAAGCTCTCGCGGTACTCGACGTCAAACTGTTCGGTCCCGACCGGGAGTCGACCCAAACTCGATTCAACAATCGGCTGGCGCTTTACAAAGCGGGTCAGGTCTACACGGAGCCGTGAAGCCCCGGAGGCTCGGGGGGCGATGACCTTGTCGTTCGGTCACCTCACAAGCTGTAGATCGACCCGCCCGCCGTCGGCGCCCACTTCAACCGAACCGTGCGCCAGGCCGAGACCGTTTTCGGCCGTCACTTCGTAGGGTCCAGGTTCGAGGCCGGTGAGTTTGAATTGTCCGCCGCGATCGGTCACGAAAAAGCTCTGCGGAGATTGGAACGCCACTGCGGCTCCCTTGCCGACAGGGACGAGCCTTCGCGCTTCGACGGTGACCCCGGCGGCGGGATTTCCTTGCGGATCGCGCAGGCGCCCCTCGATCGAGAGGCCGCGCCTAAGCACGATTTTTAGATTGGGAAGCCGGCCGCCCATTGCCAACTTCAGGCCCGGCAACCGGCCGGGGATGAAACCGTTCGCGCGCGCTACGAGATCGAAGGTTCCGGGTTCGAGCCCCCCGGCGTGAAAGCCGCCATGGATGTCCGAGGTCGCCAACCGTTGCTCCCTCTGCTCCGGGGCCTGTTCTCCTCCGGCCGCGCTTTCCGTCTCGCGCAGGGCGATGATCTCGGCTCCGCCGACCGGCTTTCCCGCCTCGTCGAGCAGAATCCCGGTGATCCCTGCGGCATCTTCAGGACCGGCCCGATCGAGACGGAGAACGATCGGCAGATCGCGCCGCCCCGGCACGCCCGCCGAGATCTGACGCCACGCATGGCCCGCCGCCGCGGCTCCAAACGTCGGCCTCCCCGACCCGGCGACGGCGATCTCGAAGTTCCCTTGGGCGTCGGGGTGGACCGCGCCATCGAGCGCGACGCCTTCTCCGCCCACCCAGGCCAGGGCGTTCGACAACGGCTTGCCGTCGATCGATTCGAGCGCCCGACCACGCACCTTCCTCGGCGGACCGAGGCGGACCGAAATCGGTTTGCCGCCGCCCTGCGTCGTCAGGGAAGCCACAACTTCGCCCCACGCACCGCCGTCCGCCACGATCAACAAAGAAGCACCGGGCGCCGGAGGGAGAACGTCGGCGCGGCCTTCGTCATCGAGCACCGCCACCGCCTCTCCCAACGAATAGACCAGCGCGCCGGAGGCGGGCCGGCCCGCGGCGTCGCGCGCCGCGATCGACAGGGACGGCCGGTCGGTCAGGCGCACCACCGCCCAGGGGGCATCGACTTCGACCTCCGCCGAACCGACTCCTGCCGCGGTCTCGGCCTGCACCTGGATTTTTTCGCCTGCGCTGCGGCTCACGATCGCCCGGCCTTGGCTGTCGGTCCGGACGCGCTCCGCCGCGGGACGCCAGGCGCCCGGATCGTCCGGAGCAGCCGCCCCACCGAACGGGAGCGCGCGCACGGCGGCCCCGGCAACAGGTTGACCCATCGGATCGAGCACCGTCACGGAGAGCGGCCGGAGGCCGGCCGGCACCATCGGCGGCAGTTCGACCGGCTCAACCACCGGCAGCAGCGGAATTTCGAGCGTCCGGAAACCCCGGGCTCGAACACTAACCCGATAGCAACCCGGTGCCGGAACGGACAGCTCGAACGTGCCATCCCCCACCGCATGCACGGACGCGAGCACCAGCGGCTCGTCGCCGCCGAACGCAGCCCGGCGCGCGGCAAAACTCAAGAAAGCCGGCTGAATCTCCACGTAGGCGGCCGACGGGGGCGCGCTCGCCCCTTGCAGCGGCAGCACCCGGCCACGAATCTTGATCGGCCCCGCCGCGGGCTGACCGAAGGCTCCCCCGGCGAGGTACAAGGAGAGAACGCCGAGGCACGCAACTGAAAGCACGCGGCGGGGGACCGCTTTCGTGATCGACATGAAGCTCTTTCCTCCGGGAATCGCCGCAGACCCTTGAGGGTCCCGCGAGCGGCAGGGATTCTATGGGAAGGGGCCCGCCAAACAGGGGACGGGCGAAAATGGCCTGCGCCGACGATAGAATCCCGCGATCCATCGTCTGGCGATCCAACGTTTTGAGCACCAAGGGCTCCACAAGCCAAGGAGTGCGAGTGTCCAAGAGCATCGTGGTTCCCCTGTTCATGCTGGTCTCCAGCTGCCTGATGGCATTGGCGTGGCTGGGTCACCTGCGCTATCGCGACAGCATCGGCTTCTGGACCGCCCTCGGCGCGAGCTGGCTCTTGGTCTTGCCTGAGTACGTGCTCAACGTGGCGGCCACCCGGTTTGGCTACGGCACCTACAGCGGTGCCCAGATGGCCAGCTTTCACCTGGCGTTCGGCGTCGTCTGCGTCGCACTGGTGTCGCGCTTCGTCTTGGACGAAAAGCTCGGTCTTCCCCAAATGGTTGGCTTTGCCTTGTTGGGGGTCGCCATGGTCCTGATCACCTACCGACCTTGACCGGCCTGGGAGATTTGGAAGCGGGCCCTCGGCATGGAGTGCTCTACAGCCGACCCCAGGCCCGCCGGGGTGTGCGTTATCCTCACCGCCCGTGAAACGCCTCATCGTCTACGGCCTGGCGGGCGGCGCGCTGCTCGCGCTGCTCAAGGTCATCGAGTACAAGCACTTCGTCCACGCCTACCCGACCGAGATCTACGGCGGTCTGGTGGCGGCGATCTTCTCCGCCCTGGGGGTGTACCTCGGGTTGCGGTGGACCCGCGCGCGGGAGGTGGTGGTGATCCAGGAGGTGCGCGTCCCCCACGAGGTGCGCATCCCGGCGGGCGAGGCGTTCGCGCTCGACACCGAAAGGCTCAAACAGGTCGGCATCACCCCGCGCGAGCACGAAATCCTCGGCCTGATCGCGGAGGGCTTGAGCAACCGGGAGATCGGCGAGCGGCTGTTCGTGTCGGAGAACACGGTGAAGACCCACTCCTCCCGGCTGTTCGAGAAGCTGGAGGTGAAGCGCCGGGTTCAGGCGGTCCTCAAAGGTCAGGAGCTGGGATTGATCCCATGACCTCATGGCCATCGCCGGGGTCAACGAAAGGATGATTTCGGCCCTCTCCCCCAAATATCACCCGAAAGTAGGACGCGCCGGATGCCGCCGGGAGGCCAGGATGCGGGCCAACCCAAGGAGGAAATGACATGAGAAAAATCGTGCTCCGCTACGGACTTCTCGCAGGCGCCATCCTGGCGGCGTTGGTGGCTACTATCGCTTTTGGAGTGCCGTTTTGCAGCTCCGGCAACTTCGAGCACAGCGAGATCTTCGGCTATAGCTCCATGGTACTGGCGTTCCTGTTGGTCTTCTTCGGCGTCCGGTCGTACCGCGAAAACGTCGGCAACGGCGCGATCGGCTTCGGCAAGGCGCTCCAGGTCGGCCTGCTGATCGTGCTGATCGCCTGCGCGATGTACGTGATCTCCTGGGAGATCACCTATTTCAACTTCGTCCCGGACTTCCTGGACAAATACAACGCCCACATGCTCGACAAGATGCGGGCCGAGGGCAAGAGCGCGGCGGCGATCGAGGAAGCGACCGTGAAGATGGCCGACATGGCGAAGCAATACCAAAACCCGCTGTTCAACAGCGCGATCACCTTCATGGAGGTGTTCCCCGTCGGCCTGATCATGGCGCTGGTCTCCGCAGCGATTCTGCGCAAGAAACCCCGCCTCGACGTACCGGCGGAGGCCGGCATGGCCTGACCTCGAAGCGCGGCGGCCTCGACGGTTTTCGCCGAGGCCACCGCGTTGCGTTGACGTCGAGAGGAAGAGCCCGCTAGAGTCGAGGCATTGCCGGGAGGAAAGTCGATGCATACACTGACCCTTGACGTACCTGAGCTTGTGTACGCGTCCCTGATTCAGAAAGCGGACGAAGCGGGCCAACCCCCCGAGGTACTCGCTGTCCAGCTCTTGGCCACGGCGACCTTTTCGGTACCCGGCGACCCCCTGGAGGAGTTCATCGGTGCGTTCAATACCCAGGGAATCGATTGGGCGGACCAGCATGACGCCCATCTAGGCAGCGCCCTCAAAGAGACGATGAACGGTTGAGGAGCGCCGTCTCCTTCTCCGTGCCTTCCATCTTCGGTGACACCTCGGGCTGGGGGCACCTCATTGACCCATCCCAGGAATTCCATGTGCAGGCAGCCGACCTCTACCGCCGCGCCCGAGAGGAAGGCATTCGATTCATTACCACGAACTACATCCTGACCGAGTTGGTTGCACTCTTGACGAGTCCCTTGCGGACCCCTCGCCCTAGAACCATTGCTTTTGTCGCCAGCCTTAAGTCCTCCCCCTTCATAGATATCGTTCACGTGGATGCGAAGCTTGATGCGCAGGCCTGGCAGTTGTTGTTCGATCGGCCGGACAAGGACTGGAGTTTGGTAGATTGCGCGAGCTTCGTCGTCATGCAGAACAACAAGCTCATAAGGGCTCTGACGACCGATCCTCATTTCGAGCAGGCCGGCTTTATTCGCTTGTTGAAACGTTAGAGCTGCAAACGTCGCAACCAGGAACGGCCGTCCCGGCATGACCCGGATGCGGTGGCCTGGCGGGAAGTTTCCTCAAGGCCACCGCGGTTGACACCCCGATCGAACCGACGACAGGATACGACGATCGATCAACGAAAGGGTGTGAACCATGCTTCCAGCGCAGGTGAAGGTGCGCCTCCAGGCGCGCGGTGGAAAAATACTCGGACCGGCGGTGCAACAGCCGCTCCTCACGGTCTATAACCTCACCACCAAAGGGACGCCGATCACCGACAAGGGGTTCATTCAGGGTTCCTCGGGCACGGTCGTATCGTCCTACCAGGCCGGCGTCTCAAGGAACGTGATCGTCGTCGAACCTCCGGCGCTTAGCTCCACCTATCCGACTCCCGGGCCCTACTGGCTAGAACCGCCGGCCGGCGAGGGAGAGCTGATCGTGCAGCTGGACCTCACCGAAGCGAATCAGCTTGAATTTAGGGCGAAGGCGTTCGCTCCCTATCCGGTGTACGCGTCGGCGACGCTGTGGGTATCGCCCGGAATGCAGCTACTCGACGATCCCGGGCTGGTGCTGACGATCGAGGGGCTGTACACCACGCTCACTGCAACCGCAGCGGGCGGCAAGGTGAACCTCGAAGCGACGGTAAAAATGATGTGCGGCTGCCCGATCACACCGCAGCCCCCTTTGCCGCCGCCGTCACCGCCGCCGCCCGCGGGCACCGAGATGTTCTGGCCATCGAGCGAATTCGACGTGAGCGCGGAGATCTACCCCCAGGCAGGCGGAAGCATGATTCCGGTCCCGCTCAAATGCACGGCCACGAGTACTTACTCCGGCTCGGCGGACCTGCCGAAAGGGACGTTCGACGTCTGGCTGGTGGCGGTGCAGGCCAAAGAGACCAACGTCGGATCCGCCAGAACTACGGTGACGGTAACGTAAAGGCTGCCGGCGCTTTCAGCCGGGAGGAAGCGGGCTCGCTTCCCTACGCAACACCCGCCCGGGCCGCGCACCGCTCGCGGCGCCACCCGCGAAAACGATCCGGCCGTTCACCCACACCCGTTCGATGCCCGCGGACAGGGCATGCGGTTCGGTCGTGGTTGCCCGGTCGATCACCTTGCCTGGATCGAAGAGGACGAGATCGGCGAAGGCGCCGGGTACGAGACGGCCGCGGTCTTGGATCCCGACGTGGTCGGCGGCGAGCGAGGTCATCTTGCGGACCGCCTCTTCGAGGCCAAGGACTCCCTTCTCCCGCACGTAGCGGCCGAGAACGCGCGGATAGGAACCGAAGCCGCGCGGGTGGCTGCCGTCGAGCTGGCCGTCGGTGCAGAGGTTGGTATGCGGCCAAGCGAGGAGTTTTTCGAGGTCGCCGTCGATCATGCTGGTGGCGATGACGTTTTCGACCCCTTCCTTCCCCTGGCGGCGGAGCGCCTCGGCGTCGCGGATGAGGGCGATGAGGGTAACCTCAGGCGCTTCGCCGCGCTCCTTCGCGATCTCGGCCACGGTGTGGCCGGCATAGGCAGGGTGCGGCAGATAGCCGCCGAGCAGCAGACCGTCGGCCGGCGCGATCTCGGCGAGCACCTGGCGGGCTTCCTTCAGGTTCTCGAAATCGCGGTCCGGGAAGAGCACCGTAAGCGACGAGTGCCAATAGAGATAAGGATAGATGTCGGCCGTGACGTCCACCCCTTGCGCCCGCGCCTGGTCGAGGAGCGCGAGCAGCCGGGGCGCCTGGCCCCACAGGTTCCGCATCGCGAGCTTGACGTGCGAGATCTGCACCGGGAGCTTCGCCTCGCGTCCGATCGCGAGGATCTCGTCGATCGCGTCCCAGAACTTCCGGTCCTCGCTGCGGATGTGGCTGATGTACCGACCGCCGTACCGCGCGGCGACTCGGGCGAGGTCGATCAGCTCGCCGCGGGACGAATAGATGCCGGGATCGTACTCAAGTCCGGAGGAAAGCCCGAGCGCTCCGGCCGCCATGTCCTGTTCGAGCAGCCGCGACATCTTCTCGATCTCGGCCGCCGTCGCGACGCGGCGGAAATCTTTGCCCAGCACCTGGTCGCGCAGCGTGCCGTGCCCCGAGTACGAGGCGACGTTGATCGCCGCCGGGGATTTTTCGAGCCGCGCGAAGTAGTCGCCGAGCGGAAAGAACGAATCGCCATCCTGGCCGCCCACCACGGTGGTGATCCCTTGGCTCACCGCGCCGAGCGCCGCCGGGATTTCGAACAGGTCGCCTGGGGCGTGAGAATGCGTGTCGATGAACCCGGGCGCGAGCACCAACCCTTTTGCGTCGAACACCTCTTCGCCCGGGATCGCCGCCACCTCGCCCATCGCCGCGATGCGGTCGCCGACGACCCGCAGACTCCCCGATCGCCCGGGAGCCCCGGTGCCGTCGATCAACCGGGCATTGATGATCCGAAGCGACGTGGGCTCAGCGGGTCGTTCGGCCGGCTCAACCGCACCGAATGCGGGCAAGGGCGGCTCGGCCGCTCCGACGAGAGCGCCGGCAGCGAGCAGCGCGACCACGAAAGCACCGATTCGACCCATGGGGTTCAAGGCGGTAGGGAGGCGAGAACCGCTTCGAGAAGTCCGAGCTCGGCAGGCTTGAGGAAATGGCCGTCGAAACCGGCGGCGCGGGAACGAATCTGGTCCTGCTCGCTGCCGTAGCCGGAAAGGGCGATCAACCGCACGTCGCGAAACCGCGCGTCGGCGCGAAGCCGCGTCGCGACTTCGTACCCGTTCAGCCCCGGCAGACCGATATCCAGGAGGATCAAGTCGGGCCGAAGCTCCTCCGCAACGCGTATCGCCTCCAGCCCGTCGTGAGCCTCGCGCACGTCGTGGCCCAGGAGGCGGAGCAGTCGCGCGAGGCTGCTTGCGGCATCGCGATTGTCGTCCACGACCAGCACCCGGCGGCCGGGTGTCTCGGGCTTTCCTGTTTCCGCGGCATCGGAAATGGCTTTCAGCGGGAGAACCTCGACTTCGGGTGCGAGGGGGAGCCGGATCATGAATTCGCTCCCGTGGCCCAATCCGTCGCTTGTCGCGAGTAGAGTTCCCTCGTGCAACTCGGTCAGGTGCCGAGAAAGGGTCAGGCCAATTCCCAGGCCTTCTTCGGTGCGGCTCAGCGTCGGATTCGCTTGGACGAAGAGTTCGAACACCTGGGTCAGCATTTCGGGCGAGATTCCCGTCCCGTTGTCTCGGACTCGGATCAAGACTTCACCCATAGCTCGCTCGGCCGAAATTTCGATCGTGCCGCCGGCCGGAGTGAACTTCGCCGCGTTCTTGAGCAGGTTGACCACGACCTGCGCGAGGCGCACCAAGTCGGCTTCAACGGTCAGGGGGTCGTCCGGCAGATCGACGTCGAGCCGATGGCGGCGCTGAGAAATGAATTCTCGACAGCTCTCAATCGCTCGCGAGACGACCAGCCGCGCGTCGACCCTTTCCTTGCGCAATTTGATCTTCCCTTGCGTGACCCGGCCTACGTCGAGAAGGTCGTCGACCAGACGGACCAGATTCTCAACCTGCCGGGCCATCATCTCGTGCGTCTCGCGAACTTCAGGCGCCAAGGGGCCGGCCAGGCTCAGGAGCTGGATGCCGTTGCGCAAAGGGCCGAGCGGATTGCGCAGCTCGTGCGCCAGAATGGCCAGGAACTCGTCCTTGCGGCGATCCGCCTCGCGGAGGGCCGCGGCGGCACTTTCGGCGGCGGCCCGCGCCACCTGTTCTTCGAGCAGGCGCTCCCGCTCGTGCTCCTGCCGCTTCTGCATCGTCAAGTCGGTCACCAGCAGGCAAAGAACGCATTCATCCACGGGCAGAGGGCTCAGCGCGAGGGCCGCCGGGAAAACCTCATCGCCGCGATGGAGGGCGACCTCGCGGTGGACGTTGCAATGGCACCCCTGATCGAGCGCTTCCGCCAGGACATCGCGGTCGCCCAGACCGACGTAGTCGCTGAAACGGGTACCGATCAGCGAGGCGAGCGGTACTCCCAAAAGCTCGGAGAGCCTTTGATTGGCGAAGAAGAAGGTGCCATCGGAGGTGAGAGTCGCGGGCCCCTGGTGTATTTGTTCGATCAGCAGACGATAGGGCCAATCCACGCCTTCGAGGAGGAGGACATGATCCTCCGTTCCTCGCCGCACCAGGAACGCATCCACCTCATCGCTTGAGATCGCCCGGAGGGTCGCTTCGGCCTCTTCGAGCCGCTGGTGGAGTTCTTCGTTTCCACCCGCCTCGTCGGCCTTCAGCGCCATGTTCAGGCTCGCCGAGGTCGCAATTGCAGGCCGACCAGGGTCCGCTCCGTATCCGAAAGATCGCCAATGATGCGGCGAATCGGGTCGGGCAGCTTGCGCACGAGGGTCGGGATGGCGAGGATCTGATCGTCGCGAGCCAGTTTCGGGTTCACCAGCAGGTCGATGACCTCGATCCGGTAACGCCCGGCGAGGTACTCCTCGCACAGTCGTTTCAGGTTGCTGAACGCGGCGATCGACTTGGGGGTCTGCCCGGCGACGTAGAGCCAAAGCTCCCAGACCGCTGTCGGGTCGGGGTTCTCAAAGGAGAGATTCGGTTCCAAGGCAGTCGGCATGATCGGCCCTCAATATATCTCAAAGGAGGTTTGTGCCAACGCCTTAACGGTCTGCGCCCCGGCGGTGCGCCATGCGCTCGCGGTCGCTCCCCGTGACCCGTTCCGCCTCCTCATTGTCCAGGGCGATCCGCCGCAGCGGTCTCCTCGACGCTCACGAAACCCCCCGGCTCGTCGTGCTTCGGCGAAACTTCTGTGGATCTGTGCAAATTAGTTCATATTCCTCTCGCCGTCAAAAATCACCTTGGCGCCCTATTGCCGCCCTGTCGCCAAGGGAAATCGGGCCGCGATCCAGTCACCGATGGTACCGAGAGCCTCGGGGGAGAAGGTCTCCTCGATCGTGCCGTACTCCTCGATGCCGCCGGTTTGGGCGTGCTGGAACAGGTGATTGAGGCCGGGAAGGATGCGCTCCTCGTGCGTTGGATTCTTGGCGGCGGACAGTGCGGCGCGCACGGCGTTGGCGTTCACATCCGGGTCCACTTGGAAATCCTTCTCACCGAACAGGGCGAGAACCGAAATCGTGAGCTTGCGCAGGTAGATCGCCGGATCCTGGGCGACGAGCGACCGGAACCACGGGGTCGAGGACACCCGGATCGACCGCTCGATCGCGTTGGCGTCCACCCCAAGCTTGGCGCGCTCCTCGTCGCTGAACTGCTTCCGGCGGACCTCGGCGAGCGCCCGCAACTTCTCTTGCAGCTTGTCGGTCGGGATCTTGGAATCCGCGATCAAGTCGAGGTCCTCGGCTTGGGTCGCGAGCACTCGATCGATCAGCTTCTCGTCGAGTCCTTGGAGGCGGAGGAGAGCCCGCCCCTGGCGAATCAGCAGCGACCGCAGCGTCTCACCCGGCGGAGCGAGGAGAACCAGGAAAGCCACGGACTTGTCGGCTGCCGCGGTCGCTGCGACCATCGGACCAATCAAGCCCCCTTCGCTGTGGCCGAGAATGCCGACCGCGTCGGCCGCGACTTCCGGACGCGAGCGCAGAAACGAAACGGCCGCCCGGGCATCGGCCGCGAAGTCGTCCACGGTGGAACCGAAATGGTCGCCTCCCGAGGCGCCCGCCCCCCGATCGTCCCAGCGGAGCGAGGCGATGCCGCGCCGGGCCAGGGCGTCGGCGATCACCAGGAACGGCTGGTGGCCTAAGAGCGATTCGTCCCGGTCCTGCGGACCCGAACCGGAAACCATCGCCACGGCCGGAAAAGGCCCCTTGCCCGGGGGCAGGAGGAGCGTTCCGGCCAGCCGGACCTTTCCGGCTTCGCTCTCGAAACTGACCTCGCGGCTTTCGTAAGGAAACGGTGCCTTCGGCAATTGCGGGCGGTTGAGCGCGAACGCCTGTTTCTGCCGCTCGAAGGTGAGCGGCAGCATCTGCCCCCCTTGCGACCAGACGCCGACGAAAGCTCCCCCTTCGGCGTTCAGCGTGCCCTGATAGGAACCGGCGATCGCCGGGATCGAAAGCTTGAGCGTGCGGTTCTCGAACGACATTTCGCCGACGGGAATCTTCGCCCCCTGATCGATGCTGTCGAGAATCGCGGTCAAACCGCCGTCGGGGTTTTTGTCGATACGCAGCCCGAGGCGAAGGCTCGCCGCCCCCACCTTGAGCGCCCCCAGCCAATCTCCGACTATTTCGTCGCCGGAGCCTGCCTTTTCCGGAGCGGCGGGAGCTTCGGCAAACGCCGATGGAATCGTCGCGAGCAGGGCGAACGCCGTCGCCAAGCAGGGCAAGAGCACGGATCGAAACATTTTCATCTTCATCTCCTTAAGTATTGGTGTCCGGGTCGAAGAGATCTTCGATCGGCATCTTGAACAGTCGCGCGATGCGAAAGGCGAGCGGCAGGCTGGGGTCGTATTTGCCGATCTCGATCGCGTTGACCGTCTGGCGCGAGACCTCCAGCCGCTGCGCCAGATCGGCCTGCGTCCAGTCGCGCTCGGCGCGCAGCACCTTCAGCCGATTCTTCACGAGTACCTCCGGTACCCGAGCACCACGGCCAAGGGATGGGTAAGGATCATCGCGACGAAAAGAAAGGCGAAGTCCTTGACCTCCACGGCGCCGCTCACCGCCAGAAGCCAAAACGACAAGCCCCCGAACACACCGACACCGAAGGCGAGCGCCAGCGCTTCGACCTCGATCTTGCGCCGCAGCTCGTCGGTTTCACGGAGGAACAGCCGGTACGCGAGAACCGTCGCCAGGCCGAGGAGCGCTGTGCCGATCACCGCCGCAAGGGTCACCCCGGAGGACCACCACTCTTTCTTGATTCCCAGCGTGACGGCGGCGAAAGAGAACGCCCAGGCCAAAGCCCAGATCGTGACGCGCCACCGGTTTCGTCGATCCCGCTCTCTGCTCGAAGTGCCGCGGGGAGGATCATCGTTCGTATTCACAGGTTCTGCCTCCTTGTCTTGGCGTCAAGATCGCTTGACACGACGAACGGTACAGCGTCCCATTCTCCGTGTCAAGCGTGCTTGTCCAGAAAAGAATGAGGAGAAGACGGTGGTAGCGTGCGCGGATCGTGGATTCAAAGACTTCGCCGAACCGGGTCCACAATCGTCGGGGCGTCTCCTCACGACGGCATCAACAACCCCATCACCGCCGACGCAGAGGAGACCCCCCCGGGTCGGACCCGGAACAGGAGACGCCCCGACGGCCAGCACCCGGAATGGATCGTGGTTGAGGACTGGGGCGTCTCTACAACCGTCCGCAACCAGTGCCGTCTCACAGTTGGCCCGTGAAATCTCGCGTGCGATAACCTCCCCGCCGTATGACCGGAACGGAACCGTTCGCGACCGCCTGGGTTCTGTTGGGACTCGGGGTTCTGCTCGGCTTGTCGGCGCTTTCGAGCCGACTGGCCGGCAAGAGCGGATTGCCGATCACGCTGCTGCTGCTCGGCGTCGGCATGCTCGCGGGCTCCGAGGGGCTCGGACACATCGGGTTTGAGGATTATTCGCTTTCTTTCCGCCTGGGCTCCCTTGCCCTGGTCTTGATCCTGTTCGACGGCGGCCTCAACACCCCCATCGCCGCGGTGAAAAAGGGGCTCGGCCCAGCGGCCGTGCTCGCGACGCTCGGGGTCTTCGGCACCGCGGCGATCACCGCGCTCGGCGCGTGGCTGCTGGGCTTCGAACCCGTTCGGGCGGCGCTTTTGGGGGCGGTGGTTTCTTCCACCGACGCCGCCGCCGTGTTCTCGACCCTTCGCGCGGGCGGCATCCGACTTCCCCACCGCCTGGGCGCGGTGCTGGAGCTTGAGTCGGGTCTCAACGATCCGATGGCGGTGATCCTGACCATGGCGATCACTTCGATCGCCCTCGGAAAGGAAATCTCCGGCTGGCACCTCGCCCTGGAGATCCCCGTACAGCTCGCCGTCGGCGCGGGGTTGGGATTTGCGATCGGCCGCGCCGGGCGCTGGATGCTGCGCCGCGCGCGGCTCAAAGTGAGCGGCCTCTATCCGGCGCTCACCGTGGCGCTTGCGCTGCTCGCGTTCGCTCTCCCCACGCTGTTTTTCGGTAGCGGCTTCCTCGCTGT
This sequence comes from Thermoanaerobaculia bacterium, assembly GCA_038250865.1. GTDB lineage: Bacteria > Acidobacteriota > Thermoanaerobaculia > Multivoradales > UBA5704 > DASYKS01. The sequence goes on from JBBSBW010000050.1 coordinate 37,815, forward strand.
GTACGTGGCGGCGATCGTCTTGGGCGATGGCAAGCTACCCCATCGCAACAATCTCCTCCGGGTCCACGATTCGATCGCCTGGTTCGCGCAGATCGGCATGTTCCTGCTGCTCGGCCTGCTGGTTTTCCCGTCGCGGGTGCTCACCGTGGCACCCCAGGGACTCGCCCTCGCACTGCTGCTCGCGCTGGTCGCCCGGCCGGTGGTGGTCTTTCTGCTCCTGCTGCCGTTCCGGTTCCCGCGCCGCGAGGCGATTTTCCTCTCCTGGACCGGTCTGCGCGGCGCGGTGCCGATCGTTCTCGCAACGTTTCCGGTGATGGCCGGTCTGCCCGGCGCGCGCGAGATCTTCGACGTCGTCTTCTTCGTCACGGTGATCAACGCCCTGATCCCGGGAGCGACGATCGCAGCCCTGGCCCGCCGGCTCCGGCTGGCCGCCTCGGAGCCTCCTCCCCCAGAAGCGGTGGTCGAGATCCACTCCGCGCGACCGCTCGAAGGCGAGACGCTGTCGTTCTATATCGAAGAGGCCGCAGCGGTCTGCGGCGCCGTGATCGCCGAACTTCCGATTCCAGAGTCGTCGGTGATCCTGCTGGTCGTCCGCGGCAATCGGATGATCGCGCCGCGCGGCTCGACGCTGTTCGAGGCGGGCGATCACGTCCACCTGTACTGCGAAGCCGCGGACGCGCCTTTCCTCGGATTGCTTTTCGGTCGGCCGGAGGAAGGGTAGGTCCGAGCCCTCAGCCGGCACCGCACTCGGCCCCCCCCCCGGAGAAGGCTCCCGCAACGAATTGACCGACTTGACACAAAGCTAGCTAAATGCTAGCTTTCTGCTAGGAGGTGACGACCATGAGCGCAAAGCAAATCAACGTCCGCTTCGAAGGTCCGGTTCTCGACCAGCTGGAGAAGCTCGCAGAATCGACCGGCAAGAACGTCTCCACGTTGCTACGAGAAGCGGTCAACACATCCTACTGGCTTAACGAGCAACAGGAACAGGGAAAGAAGATTTTGATTCAGGGAGAAGGAGACGAGCGTCCCCTTCAAGTCGTCCTTCGATGACACCTGGGGGGACACACCTCGCCGTCGTCCCGGCGCCTCCCGGCGGGGGCACCGATGTCGCGGTCAAGTGGGAACCGGAAGATGTCGTACGGCGACGAGTCATGTACATCACGCTCGGCGTCTTTGCCGTGACGGTGGTCATCGCCTGCATCACCGGCTTATGGTTCGATCGACCGAACGTCGAGCACGTCTTCGCCCGCACCACGATCGAGGATCGGAAGTTGGCCCAGGAGCTGGAAGAAGCGCCCTTCGATCATCTAAAGCAGATCCTGCAGATCTTGTTACCCGCGGAAACAGCCCTTCTCGGATCCGCCACGGGCTTCTACTTCGGCGCCAAGTCTAAATAGATCGGACTGGGATTCCGCGATATGCCGACGACGACGCGCCGGCCCGGCCGCATGGCGCGCGGGATGTCCAGGCCCTGCGAGGAGGGCATCCTCCGCTCGGTCCGGCCGACGGCGGATTGCGCGCCGAACCGAAAAAAATGGGTGCTGGCGGTGACGGTGCTCGCATCCACCATGGCGTTCATCGACGAATCGGTCGTGAACGTGGCGCTGCCGGCGATCGAAACCGACCTTCGAGCGTCCGTCGCGGTCATTCAATGGCTGATCAACGCATACACCCTGTCGATGGCCGCTCTGCTCTTGGTCGGCGGCGCGGCGGGCGACCGGTTCGGGCGCCGCCGGGTTTTCCTGGTCGGGGCCGGCCTGTTCGCCGTCGCCTCCGCAGCGTGCGGTTTTTCCGCCAACGTTTCGCAGCTGATCCTGGCTCGCGCGCTCCAAGGTCTCGGCGCTGCGCTGCTGATCCCTTGCTCGCTCGCGATCTTGGGCGCTGCGTTCGAAGAGAAAGAGCGCGGCAAGGCGATCGGCACCTGGGCAGGAGCCTCCTCGATCGCCGCGGCGATCGGTCCGCTGCTCGGCGGCTTTCTGGTCGATCACGGGAGCTGGCGCTATATTTTCCTGATCAATCCGGTCATTGCCCTGCCGATTCTTTGGATGGCCTGGCGCCACGTGCCCGAGAGCCGCGATCCGGACTCTCCCGCCGGGCTCGACTGGCGCGGCGCGCTGCTCGCGTTCGCCGGATTGGGCAGCCTGGTTTACGGGCTGATCGCCTCGCCCACGCGAGGCTGGGGCCACCCGCTCGTGATCGCAAGCCTCGCGCTCGGCGCGCTGCTGCTCGCCGCCTTCCTTTGGGAAGAAGGGCGGAGCGCAGCGCCGATGATGCCGCTCGGCCTCTTTCGGTCGAGTCTGTTTTCCGGCGTCAATCTGTTGACGTTTCTGCTCTACGGCGCGCTCGGCGGCGCTTTCTTCTTCCTGCCGTTCAGCCTGATCCAGATCCACGGTTATTCCGCGACACGGGCAGGCGCCGTGTTCCTTCCCTTTACGTTGCTCATGGCCGGCCTTTCGCGCTGGTCGGGTGGACTTCTCGACCGCTACGGCGCCCGGCTGCCGCTGATCGTCGGTCCGGTGATCGCCGCCCTCGGCCTCGCGCTGCTCGCCCTGCCGAACGGCGGCGCCTCGTATTGGATGGCATTCTTCCTACCCATCGTGGTGCTCGGATTCGGCATGACGATCACCGTGGCCCCTCTCACGACGGCGGTGATCAACGCCGTGCCGGAACGCCAGACGGGGGTGGCCTCCGGCATCAACAACGCGGTCGCCGCGGTCGCAAGCCTGCTCGCCATCGCCTCGCTCGGAGTGGTGGCGCTCGGAGTCCTCGATCGCTCGCTCGACCGGCGCCTGGAAGATCGGAACCTAACGCCCCAGGTTCGCCAGATCGTGGCGGAAGCGCACGGAAAATTCATCACCGGCTCCGGGCAGAATGAACCGCAATCCGCCGAGAGAGAACGCGGCCACGCCCTAGTCAAAGAGTCGCTCGCCGAAAGCCTGCGTTTCTCGATCTTCCTCGCCGCCGGCCTGGCGCTCGCCGGGGCGGGTTGTGCGGCGTTGATGATTCCGAAAGGGCGGAGGGCGCAGCGGACGCCGTAGGCTCAACGAGGAGTCTGCCTGACGGGCTCGACCAGTAGCATCGTTTGCGGATCCGTCCTTGGCGCGATGAGCCGATAGAGGCCCGCATCGGCTCGCGATTTCACCTGGGTAACCCCGAGCTTGAACGCCGCTTGGACGCTCTGCCCCCAGGCGAGCGCGCCGTAGAACCCGCGCGCGAATTCGATCGCGGCCGAGTCGCGAACCTCGGCAAACAGGCCGATGACGCATTCCGCGTGCTGGGCCACCTCAGCGGCTTGAGCTTCGGAGAAGCAGGAATTCAGGACCACGCATCGGACGCTCAAGCCCTCCATGGCCCCGAGAATGCCGGCGAGGGCCTCGGCGGGACGTTGATCGCTACTTTCGGGGCGCCGGCTTTCCGTCGGGACCTGCAGATCCTTTTCCAGAGCGAGATCCCCAGAAGGGGTTCCATGACCGCTGAAGTGAAGCAGAACTGGTCGATGTCTCAGCAGCCCCTGCTGTATATCCAAGAACGTCGCGGCCCAACAGTACCCAACCGCGAAGCGATCCTGGTGCCCCGCAGATCGCAACGCTTCTTCGACCGCCTTCACTTCGAGGTCGATCCGGAGGCGGTCCCTCCGAGATGGGTCAGCGGCGACGAAGAGCAAGCGGGGTGTCGCGATTGGACGGGGAACCTCGAGGAGCTTTGAGGGCAGTTCCCTGTTCTGCTGCCTGCTGATCTCGGCCATCGTCGCCCCCGTATACCTTTCGACGAGAACCTTGTGCAGGCCGGCAGCAATCTCCGGACTTTCATCATGAAATAGAGCTGAGCGCCGTAGGGCTCGCGTGTCGGCAGCCTTCCACTTCCCACAGGCGATTCGGATCCCCACGCCGAAGAAGATGGACATCAGGGATGTCACGCAATCGACCGCGTTGATCATCGCGCTTTCCTGGACGGTGGAGGGCGTGAGCGCAGCCACAGTTTCGGGCACCGATGACGCTTCGAGCGCCAGGAGTTGGTCGCCGGACCGGATCGAGAGCAAGCTCCACATCTGCTGCGCCGTCCGCGTCAAGCGCTCTTCGAAGATCGCTTCAGAAATGTCCTCGTCCGTGAAAAAGAAGAAGTGGACCGTCGTGTGGGTACGCTCCACGACTTCGAGGCCCAGGTTGAAGCCATTGCTCTCCGTGAAATAGCTGGTGAAGGTCTCACAAATTTTCACAATCAGAGGCGTGTTCCCTTCGCTGACGTCGATCCTCGTGATCGGGGACTGGAACCGATACTTGATGCACCCCGAACCGATTTCGACTCGCCCCAACCTGGCGAGCTCGGTCAATCGTTCTCGGGAAGCCGGGCTAATGTTCTTGAAGTTGACGTTCTCGAAGCGGATAAGTCCGGCCGGGGAATCCTTGAAGCTGAATTGAACGTCGTGATCGAACAGCTTCTTCTGCGGGTCTGTGCTCTCGAACCGGAGGATCGCACCTGTCGTGATCTCGATCTGATTAAACTCGACCGCACTCCCCCGGTACCGAGCCGCGGAGGCAACCGAGTCGAACGACGTATCGATGAAATCGGTGGTCCCGCCAAAGGAAACCTCACTGAAAACCACCTGGCATTTGAACCGGGCGCGCTGGAAGTCCGTGGATTCTTCGAAGCGAGTCCGGATAAAACTGTGTTCCGCGCCGGGAAACGGCTTTCCCTTTCAGGAAGTCGCTATCGGTCCCAGGAAGGGAATATCCGTCCCAGGAAAGGACCTACCGTCCCAGGAAGGGAATATCCGTCCCGGGAAAGGACTTGCCGTCCCAGGAAGGGAATAACGGTCCCAGGAAAGGACCTACCGTCCCAGGAAAGGAACAGAGGTCCCAGGAAGGGACTATCCGCCGCGGATAGCCGCTATCCGGCTCCGAAAACCGTCTCAAGGCTCCGAAAGTCACTTTCCAGCCCCGACAGGCGCTTCACGGCTCCGATAGCCGCTTGCCCGCTCCGAAATCGGCGATCGCCGCCGGATTGCGCGATTCCTCCCCGGCAGCGATGCTGCAGCCGCAGCGAGTCGATGGCCCGTGCGGAAGACAACGCACGGGACCTAGTGTAAGAACACCGGCCGGGCGATCACCTCGCCGCGCCGGTTCCTTAGTTCGATCGTCGCTTCTCCGGGCTTGAACCCCGCGAAGTCGTCGCGATCGACGGTGAGCACGTACCAGCCGGAGATCGAGCGGGCGAGCCGGTGGGTGGCGAGGCCGGGGAGCCGGAAAGTGCTCGAATAAGTGCCGCCGGTGGCGGCAGCCACCCCTTCGAGCCCCACTTCCAGTGAGTGGGAATCGGCGCTGGTTACGTCGAGCACGAAGACCGAAGTCTGCGCGGCGGCCAAGGCGGCCACGGCCGGTCGGAAATCTGGCGTCATGCGGACGCTACCCCCGAAACCGAATCGGCCCAGGCCCCAGCCGAGATAGATCATGGTCTTTTCGCCGACCAGAGGTTTAAGCGCCTTCGCAGTCATTTCGAGCGCCCGCTCTGGTGTCGCGACCCGGAGCGCCTCGGCGAAGTCGAAATGCGCTGCCAGAGAGGGGTGCGGGGACGGCGGGACTTGCCGCTCCGGCGTGTAGACCATCGCCCGATCGACCGCTTCGAGCGCGGCTTGCCGGTCGGTGGTGAAGTCGAGCCAGAGCTTGAGATGCGAATCGAACGAAACCACCGCCACGCGGTCCGACGGAGCGAAGCTCGCCACCAACTCACGGGTGTACGGGCGAAGTCGCAACTGGCCGGAGATCCGCGTCGGGTTCAAATCGGCCTGGACGAAGAAGACGACCAGCTTGCCGGACGACCGCGCCGCTTGCTCAGCCGGCTTCCACCGCTCGAATTCGGTGACCTCCGCCTCCGGCGGATTCGCCTCGGACTCCGAGGAAACCCAATCGGCGCCGGTCACCGGAATCTCGCGCCCATGGACCCTAATGCGGAAGTCGTCAGGCGTAAGCCCGAGGATCGGCCGGCCGTCGCCGTCCACGACCCGCACGACGATCGTGTCCAGCGCGACGGTGATTGCATCGTCGAAATGCTCTTGCGGCGGATCGGTCGCCGCGGCGCTGTTGATCGTGAAGATGAAGCCAGCCACCAGGAGAAGGAAGGCTATGCGTCGCATGACGCATTGAGTCTAACCCGCCGAGTATCCAACGTTCGAGCGGCCCCGTCCCACGAAACGTGAGACTCGGCCCGAGGTTGGGATTCCGCCGGTCCCGTATCCGAGAGATACCCTTTCAGTTTCCCGATATCGGCGGCGCGCGCAGAGCGCTCTTCGGGACCAGGGCGCCTGATCGAACCGGCCCTATGGGCTTGGCGCAAACCGTAGCCAATCCCCCCGAAGCGGCATCGTCCAACGGGGACCCGAAGGACCGCAGACATCGTTCGTGGGGCCGGCCGCCGGGGCGTCACACCCCAACTCCTTACAGATCGTCGCGAGATATCGCTCGACCTTGGCGTCGGTGAGCAGCGAGACGAAGCGAACCGGCTGGTCTTGCGGTCGGAAGAAGTCGTCGTAGTGCGCCACCAGGACGTGCCGTGGCCGCAACGCTTTGAGGATGGCTTTCGGCTGGCCGGGGGCCTTGTCGTAGGAGGCGATGCACAAGACGGCGAGATCGTACGGATGTCCATCCTGAAACGCGGGAGGTTCGCCGATGCCTTGGCGGTTCGCCGAGTCTTGATAATAGAAGCGGTAGCGCACGGTGGTGAGGTCGTCGGCCATCAGATCGATCACCAGCGCGAAGGTCTGGCCAACTAGCAGATCGCGGAAGTGCCGGGTCTCCCAGGGCGTTCTCCAATCGTCGTTGACGCTACCGCTTCCCCACAGATAGTGATCGATCTGGGGCGCGTGGCTGGAGACGACGGGGAAGAACCGAATCGGCCGCTTCTCGCCGCCGCGCATCAGCCATACCCATTGGCCTAATTTCTCTTCGAGCGGCGTCGTCCGCCCGGCGGCGTAGGGAGCGAGAGTATGGGCGCCGGACTGGTTGACGAAGACGTGGGCGGCCGTTGCTTTTTCCAGGACGACGGGGAAGTCCCCGATGTGGTCGTAGTGGGCGTGGCCCGCGAGGAGGCCCTCGACTTTCGAGACGTCGATTCCGGCGAGGCCGCGATCGATCGCCGCACGATCTGCGCTCCACCGCGCGAATTGAACGCGCGGCGCGCTGGGATTGGAGAAATAAGGTCCCAGCAGAATTGAGTCGTCGCCCCAGCGAACGTAGAGCCCGGCGGCGCCCAGGTACTTCATGTCCACCGCCGGGACCGGCGATTCCGGCGGCTTTTCGGCCGGACGGCAGGGCGGCTGCTCAAAATCGAACGGCGCGCCCGGATGATTCGGCGCGGTGCGCACGACCTGGCCGTGGCAGCCGAGGCCGAACGCGAGAGCAAGGACGAGAGCGAGGGCCGCGGGCTTCATGTCCCCTCAAGTGTATCCGTCCAAGACCTTTTCGGCCCAACGGATTAGAATCATCGGAAAGAAATCGACCGTCGGCTTTCAGATGGCGCTCGACGAGCTGTTCGCTTAGGCCGTTGCCAAGCCTCCCTACGGCTTATAGCTCCGAACCAGCTGGGTACGGTGACCCGCCGCGTCGCGGACGGTGACGGTAAACACCGGCCGCTCTGCCATCGTCACCTTGCGTGGCAGGGTGAGGCGCAGGATTCCCCCTTCGGGATTGATCGCTTTCCCCGCCGCGAGGTTGCCGTTTGGGGGGATGTTGCCGAGCCGCAGGTTGCAGGTGACCGTCAAACTCCCGGGCACCACGCCGCTTTCGACATCGAAGGCGGCGATCTCCAGGATTCGGAACGAGCGGGCGACGCGGGCACGGATGACCGACGGACGCACCACCAGCGTCGGCCGTTGATCGTCTTCGAGAAAGCCCCACGGCTGGCCGAAATCGATCGGGGCTCCGAGGTCGATCCAGCGGGCGAGGGTCATCTTCTCGTCGACCGTCATGCCGGGGACTCCGACACCCGCGGGGTGGGAGGCCGTCGCTGCAAAGTCCAGATCGTCGGTGCGGTCGGCGTTGGTTCGGCCGTCGAGGCGCTCGCCCCAGACTTTCCAGAGGAGCAGGCTCTGGCGCGATTGAAAGGCCCGGACGTAGCGGGTGAGCTGGGGCACGAACCAGATGCCGTACTGCGAAGGCGGCGGCTCGGACAGCTCGCCCATCATGTCCTGGATTAACTGCCAATACGTGCGCGGCCAAGTGCCGTCGCGCTCGATGGTTCCGGCCGCCGCCGTGAGCGGCAGCCCGGCCGCCGGGCTCGCGGCACCGTGACAGGAGGCGCAGCGGCGTTCGAAGATCGGCAGCACGTCGCGCCGGTATTCGACGGTCGTGGCGTGGCCGGGAATCAATCGGATCGCGGGGGCGCATCCGGCATCGAGCGTCAGCAGCGGCGTCGTGCGCGCCAGGTCGGGAATCGGGAAATCCGGGCGTGCCGCCGCGGTGGTTTCGAAATCGAGCGGTTCGAGGCTGTGGGCGTGGCAGCCGCCGCAGTCGTAGCGCGCTTCTCCCGGGCGGAGCTGGTGCCAGGTCTGAGCCATGTTAAGCACCATGCCGCGCCGGTCGAGGGTCTGAAAGGTGAACGCGACATCGGCCGGAACCTTGGCGAGGAAACTCGTGTCCGCGTGGAGCGTGCCGTCCGGATGGCGGACCTGCGGTGCGCCCGGTTTTTTGACCGGGATCTCGCCCAGGATGCGCATCCGCTCGCCGCCGATCACCGAGTATTTCGGGCTGTTCGCCGGATAGCTGCGGTCGGTCTGCGCCTGCTGCATCAGAACGCGGACGGCGACCACGTCGTCGTCGCCGTAGATACCCGCGTCGGTCCCCTGGCGGGTCCAGCGGAGCGGGTTCTGCGTCGGCTCGTCGAACGGATCTCGGTCGGTTTGGTAGGGGCCGAGCGCGCCTTCGCTCTCGCGCCACAGGAGCGACGAGCTGCCGATCAGGCCGAACGGCTCGCCGGGGGTCAAGCGCTCGGCGCGGATCGCAGCGTCCGACGGCTCGGTTTTGACCGGCGGCGCGTCGATTCCGTACAGCTGGCGCCACGAAACGACCGGCCGCGGCCAGGCCAGGTTGTAGCCGGGTTCGGAAAGGATCGTGATCAGTCCCGGCGGTTGCCCCGCTTCGCCGGCCGAGGGGGTCGCAACCGGCTCGCCGTCGGGGAACAGAACGATCCGGCCGTGCGGCCAGGGGAACGCGCTGCCCGAGTTGACGTAGGCGCCATTGTGGTTGACCGGCCCGGGTGCGTAGACCGCGAGCAGATCGGCCTTGGCCGGATCGCCTTCGACACTCGGCGCCGCCACGGGATGGGTCAGCTTGCCGCGCCGGTCCGCGCCCGCGCAGTTCTCCGGACCGGAAGAGGCGTAGGGGTTGTCTTCCCGCCCCGGACAGGGGGCCGGATAGTCGTCCGGCGTAGTCCAGGGCGCGAGCAGGCGCTGGCCGATCCGCTCGAACGGGATCGCTCCGGAGGACGGTTCCGGGTCGGAGGTCGCGAAATCCGGCCCCGCCGGATCGATCGGATAGCGGATCAGATCGCCGAAGCCGTTGTCGTTTAGGTTGTAGTAGCGGCCACTAGTGTCCGGTTCATTCGCGTCCACCGAGCCGCAAGCCTAACAGTCGCAATGGCTTCAGTCGATTCACGGGTGTCCACGATTTGAATTTTTACGGGCTCGTTTGCGATGCTCGGGGGCCTCAACGACCCGGGGTGA
>JBBSBW010000051.1:0-46687 GCA_038250865.1 Thermoanaerobaculia bacterium
CACATGTCTACAGATCTTGTCGGTCTCGGTTTTCGAGAAAACCCAGGTTTCATGCGCCTTGCGACCTGATCGGTCCCAATCCGAACCACCGCTTTCGTCTAACCAACTGATTCTATTCGACTTCTAACCGGACACTACTGACGCAATGGAATATTTTACCTCTCCATTGGCCCTGTAATCGCTGGAAACGAAGGCCATCCAGCAGAGGGTCGCACACCGAACTATGACTGCCAGCAACAAGACGCCGCCGAACCTTATCCATGGAGACGCGGCAAGTAGAGCAATGGTCACGTACGTTGAAATAAGCAGCGTGTTCAAAATCAATGCCGACTTACGACTTATAGGCTCAAACTTAGCGTCTTTCATCTCCATGCCTTCACCCCCCTTACTCCTCCCCAACAAACACCGACTTCCACTCCGAATAAGCCTCCAAAGCCACCATCCCCTGCTCGCGCCCGAGGCCGCTCGATTTGACCCCTCCGAAGGGCTGCTCGATGTGGACGCTGCTCGAAGAGTTGATCGATAGTATTCCCGTTTCGAGTGCGCGTGCCACTCGTAAGGCTCGGCCGATGTCGCGCGTCCAGAGGGAGCCGGAAAGTCCGTAGGGGCAGTCGTTGGCTAGACGGATTGCTTCTTCTTCGCCGGAGAAGGGGGCGAGGCATACGACGGGTCCGAAGATCTCTTCTCGCATGATGCGCATGTCGGGTTCGACTTGGACGTAGACCACCGGGGTTAGGTAGGAGCCAGCCGCGAGAGCGCTTTCGGTGGGCGCTTCTCCTCCGCAGAGTAGCTCCGCACCTTCCGCGTCTCCGACTGTCAAATAGGCTCTAACGCTTTCGCGGTGGGCGGGTGAGATGAGCGGGCCCATCTCGGTGTCGGCTGCGGTGGGGGAGCCGACGCGGATCGCTTTCGTGCGCTCGGCGAAGCGGTTTCTCGCACAGAGAGAGCTTCTCTCGTTTTCGAGACGGTTTTTTCCGACCCGGTCGGGGACAAGATTCCTACGCCGCGCTCAGGACGAGGGCTACGGGTGCTCATGGTCTTTATCGGGCTCGAGCCATCGTCTCTCAGGCCCGCGTGACCCAGCGAGTCGCAAGAGGTGGCCACGACGTACCTGATGACAAACCCGCCCTTCTTCACGCCTTCAGGAAAGCGCCGGGACGTGACGGCCAAAGCGCGGCAAGGAACAGCCAGAGCGCCAGCAGCAGGAGGAGGGGAAAGAGCGCCGGAGCCCAGCTGATGTGGAACGCGACGGTGAGGGCTGCTGCCGCGCCGTGGCCTACGGCTCCCAGGATGCCCAGCCAGGCGATCCAAGGCGATCCCAGGGAGCGATCCCGTGCTCCGGCGATGATGAGTCCGATGATCAGCACCGCGAAGATCGGATAAAGGACGACGGCCAGCCACATGTGGGTGGTGAGGACCGGCGTGGCTCTTGCCGCGATCAGGTTGTCGTGATCGACCACCGCCGCGGTGTGGAAGGCCATCTCGACCGCTTGAAGCGCGGTTCCGATCGCCGCGAGACGGACCCATCGGCGCGTTCTTTCAGGTGCCGCGACGCTCCGGTTGTAGAGGATCAACCCGATCAGAAGCGAGAGGAAACCGGCCAACAGCAGAGAGTGCGACAGAACCCAGTTGTGATCGCCGAGCATCTTCGCCATGCTGCCGCCTGGATGCATGGGTCCCCCGGTGGAGATCAACAGCGCGGATAGGATAAAAAACAGACGCCACAGGCCAGCCCCAGCCATTTTCATGCTTCCCTCCCTTGAATCGACCGCGAGTGGATTTCAGGGAGTTTACTACGGCCCCGGCCGGTCGGGGCCGATCAGCCCCTACTCGTACGCCAAAGCCTCCCGCGTCGAAAGTTTCACCGCCGCCCCGGCCGGCAGCCGTGTCGCCAAGAGCCCAAAGACGATCGTCGTCGCGACCGTGATGACGAAGCCGACGGGGCTCCACGCGTAGCTGAGGACGGCGCCTTCGCCGAGCATCAGCTTGCCGAAGAACGCGGAGGCGACTTGGCTCAGGGGCCAGGAGAGAATCAGCCCAAGGGCGAGACCCGCGAGACTCGTGGTCATTCCTTCGGCGACGAAGCGGCGAAGGATGCGCCGGGGCGTCGCGCCGATCGCCCGGAAGACACCGATTTCGCGCGTCCGTTCCATAACCGTGATCGAGGTGGAGGAAGCCATGCCGAGAGCCGCCACCCAGAGGACGAGGAAGGCGAGGATCAGCAAGGTCATCAGGATGATGTTCAGGTGATCGGCGATGATCTTCGTCCGCTCGGCACGCGACATGACGAAGAGGACGGGAAGGTCGGATGCCGCGACGGAGCGCTCGATCTCTTTTTTGAGAGCCATCACGCCCCGGAAGTTCTGGTCCTTCGCGGTGAGCAGAAGTGAATTCACCCTATGCTCGGGGTTGGCCCAGCGGTCGTAGAACGATTGCGCGAGATAGATCTTCGGCTTGTCGATCTCTTCGCCGATGCCCACCAGGCGCGTGTGTCGTTCCTTTCCTTCGATCCGCAAGGTGAGGATCTCGCCCATCTTCGGCTGATGGAAGAGCTGGAGGGCGGCCTGGTTCAAGACCGCTTCGGGTTCTGATGCCGATTGGATCCATCGCCCTTCGACCATTTTCAACGCGACCATCTGGGAATCCAAGGGGAGGGCGACGATGCCGATGCCGTCTGATGTACCGACCACCTCGGTTTGCAGCTCTCCCTTGCCGTCGCTCCAGCCTTCCCTCCGGTCGATGCCGGAAAGCCCGGCAAGCGCGCGGGTAAATGCCTCGCGCGGCACCGGCCGGGTAGTTGCCACCTGAAGGTCGAAGCGCATCGAATCGCGGGTCGAGGTGAGGAACTCGAACAGGCTCTGCCGAATGTTGAATCCGGTCGAAAAGATTGCCACGCCGAGAGCCGTCGCGAGTACCGAGACGATCATCCTTTTCGAAAGCCGTCGGCGCATTTGGATCCGCGGCTCGGCGATCGCTTCGCGGACGCTGATCCTTCCGGCGCGCAGCAGCGTCGGCCCGGCGAATAGGAAGGGGAGGACGAGGGCGGCGACGATCAGGGCGGCGAGAACCTCTCCCGGCAGCCGGGTGGTGAGGATCTCGAAGTTAAGAATGCCGGCGCAGAATTTCGAGAATCCATATCCCGTGACCGCCGCGAGCGGGATCGCCACCAGGCCCGAGGCGACGGCGAAAAAGCCCAGATAGAGCGCGTAGATCCTGATCACCCGCGAGCGGGTGGCGCCGACCGCCTTCAAGATGCCGGCCTGGCGCGTCTGCTTCGCCAACAAGGCGGCCACCACCTGGCTCACCAGCACGGAACTCAAAAGGAAGGCGAGCAGGCCGATCGTGCCGATGATCGCGATCAGCAAGTTGAGCTGCCACTGATGGGGATGTTCGAGGAATGCGGGAACATTCACCGAAGCGACTGCCGGTCCCGTGCCCTCCCAGGACGCTCGAAGCGACGCGAGCGCTTTTTCGACATCCGCTTTGGAGTGGACGTTCTTCCAGCGGATCAACAGGCGCCGCCCGGGAGTTTCGCCGCTGAGCGCGGAGAACGTCCGGGGGTCGGTGTAGGCGTAGATCACGTGGTCCTGCGTCGCCGGAGCCTGCGCCGGGTCGAACACCACACCGTCGATCGGAACTTCGAGGTTGCGCTCGCCGGTCCGGATGCGGGCGACCGACCCGGTGTCGAGGTTCGAGATCTTGCGGCCATTCCGTTCGATCCGGATCGAACCGGCGGCGGGCACCGTGGCCCCCGATTCGAGGCGTACCTTGGCGATCGAAGCCTGGGCGAAGTCGTCGGCACCGTAGAGCGACAGCGGCACCCAGACATCGGGCCGAACCTCGATCCGCAGCAGGGCGTGATCGCGCCATGTGGCCGCCTCGATCTCCGGCCGGGATCGGAGCTTTGCGAGGTCCAGTCGGCCGCCTTCCTGGAACGTGACGACCGCGTGGGGTGGGACGGTTCCCAGGAAGTTCTGCCTTAGGTCGCGGCTCAAGACGCGGTAGGCGACCGCCACCGAGCCGACCCCCCAGAGTCCGAGGGCGAGGGCGAACACGACGAGCAGCGACTTTCCGCCGCCCGCCCGCACGTCGCGCCAGGCTTTGAGGATCTGGAAACTCATGGCCGGCTCCGTTCGTCGGCGACGATCGAGCCGTCGCGGAGGGTGACGACGCGGCCGAACTCCGCACCGACGTTCCGCTCGTGGGTCACCACGACGACGGTCTTGCCGGCTTCCACTTGAGCCCGAAAGATCGCGAGCACCTTTTCGGCGTTCCGGCTGTCCAGGTTGCCGGTCGGCTCGTCGGCCACCAAGAGGGGAGGATCGTTCGCCAAAGCCCGGGCGATTGCCGCCCGTTGCTGCTCGCCGCCCGACAGCTCGGCCGGAAGCTTGTCGGCTTGGCGGCCGATCCCCGTCTGCGTGAGCAGCGCCTGCGCCCGGCTCCGGCGTTCCGCCTTGGGGACCACGTTCACGAACTCCATCGGCAGCAGCAGGTTTTCGAGGATCGTGAGGTTGGGGATCAGCTGGAAGAACTGGAAGACGATCCCGACCGTCCGCCCGCGCCAGAGCGCCAAAGGGCCTTCTGCGAGGGTGTGGACTTTCGTGCCGCCGACTTCGACCTCGCCCCGGGTGGGATGATCGATCCCGGTGATCATGTTCAAGAGCGACGACTTGCCGCTCCCCGAAGAACCGACGATCGCCAGATGCTCCCCGGCGGCGACGGTGAGGCTTACGTCCTTGAGCGCCGGGTAGGGCGCCCCGGCCGGGCCGTAGTTTAAGGAGACTGCTTTGAGCTGGATGAGATTCGACGATTGCATGCGCGTCTGGCTCCGTAGGGTTGGTCCAACGAGGCCCGACTTTGGCGGCTCGCGCGGCTCGCGTCGTCTCAACGGGACGGTCGAGACTCGATTTCTTCCTCCCGGAGCTGACTGGGGGTTTTCCCCGTGTGTTTGAGCACGACTTTGTTGAACGTGGGCTTCGAGTTGAAGCCCGCGTCGAAGGCGAGGGTGAGGATTTTCTCGTCCTGAAGCCGCGGGTCCGCGAGCAGGGCGCGGAACTCCCGGACCCGGTAGCCGTTCACCAGATCGTAGAAGTTCACCCCCAGCTCCTGGTTGATCACCGCCGAGAGGTGATTGCGAGGAACCTCCAGCAGGCGGGCGAGGTCGGCGAGGCCGAGCTCCGGTTCGAGGTAGGGCTTCTTCTTCTCCAGGGTTTCGAGTAGGGCGCCCTTTAACCGCAGAGCCTCCAACTTCGGCAGAGCGGGGCGCGCCCCGAGGCTCGGTTCTCCCCTCGCGGAGGTTAAAGAGGGCTCGGGTACCGCCAAGGTCTCCGGAGTTTCGGGGAGCGGCAAAATTTCGGGGGTATCGGGCGTCTTCTGGCGCAGCCCCCGATATCCCAGCACCCAGACCGCGGCGGCCGTCGCCAGGGAAAGGCCGTGGCTCAGGATCGAACGCGGCAGATGGTGAAGCAGCAGAAGGGGCACCGCCCAGGCGACGACGCAAAGGGAGAGCACCACGTAGTAAAACCAGCGGAGCCAATCGAGGTCGACCCGGTCGAGGTTCGAGACCCTGGCTTTGAGCGAGTCCTGATAGCGGCGAAGAATGCGCACTGTGGGAACCCAATAGGCGAGCATCTGAATTGACAGAAGGCCCCACAGCCCGAACGAGATCCAGGGCGAGCCGCCCGCATGGAGAGAGAACACCAACGCTACCGTCGCCGCGAAGAGTGCCGGAACAAAATGGAGCGCATGGCGGGCGCGGAGGGGAAATCCGCCGTGGAGCAGCGACGACGCGTACGCCGTCATCAAAGGGGCCAGGAGGAACTGGAACGGTTCGAAGAAATGCCCCGGCCCCGACCGCGGCAGCCCGAGCGACCTCACCAGAACCGGATGGGCGGAATTCAACGCGCAGGCGAGGATGAGCAGGCCCAGGATCTGCCGAGACCGGGCACCCCGTCCTCCTAGGTTCATCAGGAAGAAGACCAGAAAGACCCCCAAAAACAGAGTCCCGCCCGACAGAAACACGAAAGCCTGCTCAAGATCCATGGCGGTAAGCGAAACTCTACAACCCTCGTAAATGCTCCTACCGCTCCGCCTACAAATCCAACCGGTACACCCCCATGCTCGGGCTCGCGGCGTAGAGCCGGGTCGGGTTCTGGGGATCGAGCGCCAGGACTCCCGGGTAGCCTTGGAGCGGCAGGCCCTGGTTGAGCGGGGTCCATCGAGCGCTCTGTGCGTTCCATTGGAAGACGCCGCGACCCGGGATTCCGACGTAGAGCTTGGAAGAATCTTGCGGGTC
The DNA here is from genome assembly GCA_038250865.1 of Thermoanaerobaculia bacterium. GTDB lineage: Bacteria > Acidobacteriota > Thermoanaerobaculia > Multivoradales > UBA5704 > DASYKS01. Next base: position 6,296 of record JBBSBW010000051.1, read on the forward strand.
GATCACGAGGGAGTGAACCGCCGCGTTTTCGAGGCCGCGGTTCATCGCTCGGAAGGTCGATCCGCCGTCGGTGCTGGCAAAGACTCCTTGGGTCAAAGTTCCGACGTAGAACTTCCGGTCGTCTTGTGGATCGCGGGCCATCACCGGGTGGGTTAAGCCCTCCGGGCAGATCGAGTTAGGGAGTCCCGTCCCGATGCGCCGCCAGGTCCGGCCGGCGTCCTGGCTGCGGTGAAAACCCGCGCAGGTGATGCCGTACAACGTGTCGGCGCCGCGGTCGGCGTCGACGATCAGGGTGCCGAGGCGGTGGAGCGGCGTGAGGGTCTTATAGGTAGCGAAGCCGTCGGTGCTCCGGAGGAGGAAATCGCCCATTCCGGAGAAGTGGTAGAAGTAGTTGCCCGCCACGTACAGTGCATCCGGATCGTGCGGATCGAGGCCTGCCACCGCCATGTCGACGTCGCAGATCGAGTCGCCCGAATTGCAGTTGTAGGGCACGGGCAGCACCGACCAGTTGCTCCCGCCGGTCTTGCTCTGGGCGAGGAACGTAGCCTGGCCGTCGAATCCGGTGGCGTAGATCGTCCGGGGCAACGCCGGATGGAATGCCTCGATCGACAACGGGGCGAGTTCGCGGAGGCCGGAAAAGCGCCGCTCCCAGGTCGTCCCCTCGTCCAAGCTGCGGAAGACGCTGTAGCCCGCCGTGGCATAGACCGTCGGCTCGCCCGTCGGCGCGACCCCGACGGAACTCGCGCCCTGCGCGAGGATGCCCTGGTTGGAAAAGGTCCAAGCCGCTCCGGCGTTCGACGTGAACCAGAATCCGGAGCCGCCGGCCGCCAGCACCTTTTCCGGCACCGCCGAAGGCGCGAGCCGTACCAGCGTGTCGCGCGGCTGCGTGGGGCTGTTGAACTGGGTCGGCAGGGAGGGGTTCCAGGTGGCGCCGCCGTCAAGGCTGCGCGAGGTGCCGAAAAAGCTCGCTCCGACCAGCTTGCCGTTGGTCGTGGCGGCCAGGTCGAACAGGCCGAGCCCCTCCGCGAAGGGGAACCAGGTCGAACCGCCGTTGGTGGTGCGGAAGATCGGATCGAGCCGGTCGCCGTTGCCGAAAGCGGCGTAGAGGGTCCCCGCATGCTCGGGGTCGAAGACGAAGCGGGGGAGCTTCCCGTCGAACGTCGTGGGCGTCACCGTAATCCCGGTCGGTGCCCAGGTCTGGCCGTCGTCGATGCTCTTCCAGATCGACAACGAAGGGTTGCCGTCGGTCCGGTCGGTGACCGCGAACAGGGTGGAGGGGGTGTGCGGGTCGATCGCCACCGCGGCGAGCGGCTGGTTGGCGAACGCCCAGGGGGTGAAGGAGTCGCCATGGTTGGTCGAACGGAGCAATCCGTCGTGGGTGGCGGCGAAGACCACCCCGAAATGAACCGGGTCCAAGGCCACGACCGCCGAGAGGCCAAGATCCTTCCAGGTGTGGCCGCCGTTCCTCGTCCGGAGCAGGCGCGAGGTCGTTCGGGCGTAGACCGTGAGGAAGTCGTGCGGAGCGACTTGTAGATCCTCTACACCCAAGGGGAGCAGGGCCCGCCGCTCCCAGAGGTTGCCGTTGCTGCGGCTGCGGTAGAAGCGGCCGTTTTCCGCCACGGCATAGAGCACGCTGGTCGCGGACGGGGCCTCGGCGACCACGCGGAGAGGGCCGCCGAACGGCGTCGCCCGCTGCCAGGTGGGATCCGCGGCGAAAGCGGCAGTCGAAACGGCGAGCAGGGCGAGGGCGGCGAGCCCCAGCGCTCGGCGGGGATTGACAAGCTTCGAATAGGACATGGAGCAGTCTCCTTACTACCGAAGGCGAGAAAAGGACTCAAAACCTCTCACCGTCCTTGAGGCGTGGTTCAAAAATCCACGGCGACTCGGTTACCCGCGCCGCGAGAAGAGGTGGTTGTACAAGCTTACGTAGCTCGCGCCCACTTCGTCCCAGGAAAAATTTTGAGACATGCCGTTCTTCATCAGGTGGTCCCAAAGAGGGCGGTTGGGGAAGAGTTCGAGCGCCTGGCCGAGCGCCCAGGCGAAGCCTTCGGGGGTGAAGTGCTCGAACACGAACCCGGTGCCGCGGCCGGACGAGGGATCGAACGGCGTCACCGTATCGGCGAGGCCGCCCGTCTTATGGACGATCGGCGGCGTGCCGTAGCGCAGGCTGTACATCTGGTTCAAGCCGCACGGCTCGAATTTGGACGGCATCAAGAAGACGTCCGCTGCCGCCTCGATGCGGTGGGCGAGCGGGTTGTTGAAGCCCTTGTAGAACCAGACCTTGCCGGGGAACTGGTGCTGCATCGAGGCAAAGAAATCCTCGTAGAGCGGATCGCCGCTCCCCAGGGCGACCAGCCGGACTTCCCGGTGAGCGAGAAACAGCGGCAGGGTGGAAAATAGGAGATCGAAGCCCTTCTGCGGGGTCAGGCGCGAAACGATCCCGAGCAACGGAATATCGAGCCGCTCTTCGCCCTCCCGGTCGAAGCCGGCGTCGCGGAGCATCGCCCGCTTGTTCTCCCATTTTCCGGCCAAGTCGTCGATCGAGAAATGCGCCGGCAGGTGCGGATCGGTCGCCGGGTCCCACTCGCCGTAATCGACGCCGTTGATCAGTCCGAACACGCCGCGCGAGCGGAGCAGCGGCTCCAGGCCGTAGCCGAGATCGGTCTGGATCTCTCGCGCGTAAGTGGGAGAGACGGCGGTAACCATGTCGGCGTGGTGGATGCCGTTCTTCAAGTGGTTGACGTGGCCGGAGCGGTAATCCTCTTGATCGAAAAGGTACGCATATTTCGCGAGGCCCAGGTCTTCCACCAACTGACGGTCGACCACCCCTTGGTAGCCGGCGTTATGGATCGTCAACACCGGCTTGGTTCGCTCGAACAGGCGATCCCAAGCGAAATGGCTCTTCAAGAAGATCGGCGCAAGCGAGGTGTGCCAGTCGTGGACGTGGACGATGTCCGGTCCCCAGCCCATCCGCTGGCAGGATTCGAACGCCGCGAGCGTCAAGACCGCGAACCGGCGCGCGTCCGCCCAATCCCCTTGGTAAATCCCTTCTGCGCCGTACAGGTCCGGGCAATCGACGAAATAGACGTCGACTTGGGCCTCGCTTCCCGGCAGCTTCGCGGTGCGCAGGCCATAGGTGAACTTCAAGGCGCCAAGCTGAAGCGGCACTCCTTGGATGAAATCGACCTTGGGAAACTTCTCGGGCGTCTTCGCGAGGCTCGCATAGAAGGGGACGAAGATCCGCACGTCTCCGCCCTGCCGGGCGAGAAAGCTCGAAAGGCCCGAGGCGACGTCGCCTAAGCCCCCGGTCTTCGCAAACGGGGAAAGCTCGGCCGCGATCTGGCAGATCTTCATGCTCAAAGGATCGTTCCCGGGGGGATGACCGCGTTTTTCGGCACGACGATGATGCCTTCGCGGATCGAGTAGTTCTCGGAGTCGATGTTCTGGACGCCGGCCGCGTTGATCAGCTTGCTCCCCTCGCCAATCCGGGCGTTGAAATCGATGATCGCGTTCTTTATGTGGCAGTCCCGGCCGATGCCGAGCGGCAGCTGCCCGGAGTCCGGCTCGGCCTCCCAGAAGTTCGCGCCCATGATCACCGCCCGCTCGATCACCGAGCCCGCGCGGATCACCGAGCGGATGCCGACGATCGAGTCGCTCACCTGGCTCCCTTCGAGGATGCTCCCCTCGCACAGCACCGAGCACTGAACGAAGCACTGGTTGATCTTCGTCCCCGCGAGGTAGCGCGGATGGGTGTAGATCCGCAGGTGCGGATCGTAGAGGTTGAGCGGCGGCAGCGGCAGCGTCAGATCGAGGTTTGCCTGATGGAAGCTGGGGATCGTCCCGATATCGGTCCAATAGCCGTCGTACGGATAGGCGCAGACTTTGTAGTTCGACAGCGCCTGGGGGATCACCTCGCGGCCGAAATCGATCGTGTCGGTGCCGACCAGCAGCTCCTCCATGACCCCGCGCCGGAACATGTAGATGCCCATGCTCGCGAGGTACGAGCCCTCCGGCACGGGGAATCCGAGCGCCCCTTTGGTCTCGGCGTCGAGCGCCAGCTCGTCGAGCTGCGCCTCGTCGGTCGGCTTCTCGTGGAAGGCGCGGATGCGGCCGGTCGAGTCGAGCTGGAGGATGCCGAATCCGGACGCCTCGGCGCGGGTGACCGGTTTGACCGCAATCGTCAGGTCCGCTTCGCGCGCTCTGTGGGTCGCCACGAACTCGCGGATGTTCATCAGATAGAGCTGGTCGCCCGACAGGATCAGGATCTCCGATGGGTTCCCCCCGAGCAGGTGGCCGAGCGTCTGGCGGATCGCATCGGCCGTCCCTTGGAACCACTCGCGCCGGTCGAGGGTCTGCTCCGCCGCAAGGATATTGACGAAGCCTTGGGAAAACGACGAGAACCGGTAGGTCTGGTTGATGTGGCGATGCAGGCTCGCGCTGTTGAATTGGGTAAGGACGTAGATCCGGTCGATACCGGCGTGAAGGCTGTTGCTGATCGGAATGTCGATCAGCCGGAACTTGCCGCCCACGGGAACCGCCGGTTTCGCCCGATCGCGTGTGAGTGGCCAGAGGCGAGCCCCCTGCCCACCGCCCAAGATGGCCGAAACGATTCTGTCTTCCAAGGTTTCTCCCCCGTTCGCGCTCAGGCCCTAAGAATCGTCCGTATCCTAACGCAGGGTCGATTTAGAATGGCCTCATGGCGAATTCTCCGCGACAGGTCCGCACATCGTTCCTCGGCAGGGTGCCGTATGGCCCGGCGGTCGCCCTCCAGGTCGAGGCGCGCGAGGGGATCCGCCGCCGCGGGGAAGGGGAGCGGCTGTTCCTGCTCGAACATCCGCACGTCTATACCCTCGGCCGGAACGCCTCGATCGCCGACCTGTTGGTCGATCGCGGCTGGCTCGCCGCCCATGAGGTCGAGGTGGCCGAATGCGACCGGGGCGGCCAGATGACCTACCACGGCCCGGGGCAGCTGGTCGGCTATCCCATCCTGAACCTCTCCCCGGACCGGCGCGACATCCGGCGCTACGTTCGCGACCTGCAAGAGACGCTGATCCGCACCCTCGCCGCCTTCGGCCTCGCCGCCGAGCCTCGCGAGGCCCAAGAGTTCGTCGGCGTCTGGGTGGGGGAGGAGAAGATCGCCTCGATCGGCATTCACCTCTCGCGCTGGATCACCACTCACGGCTTCGCGCTGAACGTCACGACCGACCTCTCGATGTTCGGCGGCATCATCCCCTGCGGCCTGCACAGCGTGCGGATGACCTCGATCGAGCGGCTCACGGGTACGAAGCCGGCGGTCGAAGAGGTCGCCCGGATCTACGCCGGGGTGTTCGCCGAGGTCTTCGACCGCGAAATGATCGGAGAGAGCGACGAAATCGCGATGCCGTCGCCGGGGATCGAACCGCAATGTCCCACCACATCGATCTCGGGCTGAACGCGGTGATCGTCGCGGTCACCGACGAGGTGCCGCGCATTCTCACCGTCCGCCGGCCGGACCGACGCCGGGTCGAGGGTTCGTTTGCCCCGCAGCGACTGGCCGCTGCCGAAGGCGCCCGAAGGAGCGAGGAGGCAATCGAACCCCCGACCCGGCGACCGCTGCTGGACGGGATGACGATCGAGGACGCCCTCCCCTTCGGTCCGCTCGACCCCGAGACCGATCCGACGCTCGAACGGGGCCTGCGTCGCTGGGTCCACGAACAGACCGGCCTGGAGCTCGGCTACGTCGAACAGCTCTATACCTTCGGCGACCGCCTGCGCGATCCGGTCGAAGCGAAGACCGGCGGCCGCTCGGTCTCGGTCGCCTATCTCGCCCTGGTCCGCGAACGTCCGGGACGCGGCAGCGGCGAGGCGCGCTGGGGCGACATCTACGGCTTCCTCCCCTGGGAAGACTGGCGCGAAGGGCGCCCCGAGATCTTCGACCGGCTGATCGAGCCGGGGATCGAACACTGGATCGCGGGCGCCGCCGACAGCCCTTCGGAAGCCGCGCACCGTCGCGAACGGCGCGAGCGCGCGGACATCGCCTTCGGCTTCTCCGGCGTCGCCTGGGACGGCGAACGGGTGCTCGAACGCTACGAGTTGCTCTACGAAGCCCACCTGATCGAGGAAGCGCGCAGGAGCGATGAGAAAGAATCCGCCGAACCGGACCCGCATCAAGCCCCAGAACCCGCCTGGTCTGGCCAGGTCGCGGCCCTCGACCACCGCCGCATCCTCGCGAGTGCCCTAGGCCGCCTGCGCGGCAAGCTCAAATATCGCCCCGTGGTCTTCGAACTCCTGCCGCCCCGCTTCACCCTCTTCCAACTCCAGCGCGTCGTCGAAGCGCTCGCCGGGGTGCGCCTGCACAAACAGAACTTCCGCCGCCTGGTCGAATCGGGAGGGCTGGTCGAAGGGACGGGGCGGCAGACGGAGAAGACGGGAGGGCGTCCGGCGGAGCTATTCGTTTTTCGGCGGGAGGTGCTGCGCGAACGCCCGGCGCCGGGGGTGGGGCTGCCGGGGGTTCGGCGGTAGAGGGGGCGGCCGGGATGCAGCAGGTGGAACCAAAACTACACCCAATTCGGCCCATTCCTGGCCGCTTCACGCCGTCCCTTGGAGCTACCTCTCCTCGAACACGTACTCGTGTTGCGCGTCGCGCGTCGTGAGGGTCCGCTTGGGGCCTGCGCCGATGACGAATTCGAAGCCGGCGACGCCTGGGGCGGTGGTCAAGAACGAAACGGTGCCATCAGGGTTGTGGCGCGAGGCGACTTCGCTTTTCCATTCTCCGAAGTCGAACGTGGTCGCGGCTCCGGCGTGGGAGACCGCGATCTCGCCGAGCGCGGCGTTGGCGTAACGCGCCGCAAGCTTTCCCGCGTCCGCCGGGTCGGCGGGGACCACGATCTGCTTGCGATCGGCGGCCAGCTGGTCGTAAAAGGCTTTGCTCGCCGCTGCGACCGAGGCATCCGCTTCCGGGCGGCCGTCGAACAGCACTTCGAGCAGCTTCCGCTGAAAGGCACCGCGGATCAACCAGCCCAGGTCGGCGTTGGTCAAGACCACCGCGCCGACGTTCTGCTCCGGCAGCCAGATCATGTCGCTGTGGTAGCCGATCATGTCGCCGCCGTGGTGGACGACCGGCACGCCGTAGGTGCTGTCGACCATCAACCCCATGCCATAGACCGCGCTCTCGCCGATCGGCACCTTCTTTTCGCGCCGGGCGAGCAGCGGCTCTTTGCCGATGTAGCGCTTGCCGTCGGGGAGGGTGCCGTTGGCCAGCTCCATCGCGACGTACTTCAACATGTCGTTGACGTTGCTCCAGCCCGCGCCGGCAGGGCGGAGGGGCAGGACCGAATAGTCGATGTCGAACAGCGCGTGGGCGGGATGGCCGTCGATGTCGGGCGCATGGGCCGAGGCGTGGTTTCCGGAGAGCGCCTTGGCGTAGTCGAAGGTGGTCGACTTCATGCCGAGAGGATCGAATACCTTCGTCTGCATCGCTTTGTCGTACGCCGCGCCCAGCTCCAGATCCGGATAGGCCACGTGCCCCGCGACGAAGCCGGCCGCGCCGGCCAGCAGGTTCGAGTACTGGAACATCTCGCCGAATTTGCTCGTCGGTTGGACGGTCGCAAGGGTCGCCATCGCCCCTTCGGGCGTCAATCCCTGGTATTGGAACAGCCACTCCATGTCCTGGCGGGGGAGTCCCGTGCAGGCGCAGATCAGATGCTCGACCAGCACCTGGCGCGTCGTCTCGGCGTCGCCGAGCTTGAAGCCGGGAAGCAGGCGGGTCACCGGCGTCTTCCAGGTGAGCCTGCCTTCTTCGACCAGCTTTGCGAGGAGGAGCGTCGTCAGCCCCTTGGTGTTCGAAGCGATCATGTAGAGCGTGTCGGCATCAACCTTCGCGTCGCTGCCCAACTCGCGGACGCCGAAACCGCCCGCGAACACGACCTTGCCGTCCTGGATGATGCCGACCGAAACGCCCGGCACGCCGGTCTCCTTCTGCCCGTCCTCGACGAACTTGGCCAACGCCGCGATCCGCGCCGCGTCGAGCCGGTTCGCTTTCTTCCCCGCGAACGTCTCTCGCGAGTAGCCCTTCGGAAGCATTTTGCCCAAGATCAAAGCCACCTGCGCGGCCCGCTTTTCGCCGACCGCCTGGGTCATGTCGTAAATCCACACCGTCCAGACGCCGCCCGCGAATCGAACGCTCGCTTGAACATCGCGACGCTCGTCCGGCGAGGTTAGATAGAAGTAGGCCCGCCGCTTCGACCAGCCATCCCGGTCCGGAAAGTCGTTTGTAACCTTCAAGGGCCATTTGGGTTCTTTGTACGCCGCCCAAGCCGCCGCGAGAGCCGAGTCGGCGTCGGGAGCCTTCACGTCGATCAGAGCGAACCAAGAATCCCCTTCCGGCGCCTCCAAAATCGTCGCCGGGCCGCGGACAGAAACGCTCCACCCGGCCGGCGCGATGAAGGTATTGCCGAGCACGGTGGTCTTGGGGGTATCGGCGGTGAGGCGCTCGGGCGACGAGGGAGAAGGGGCCACCACTGCCCGCTCCGCCGGTTGGGATGCGAGCAACGCCGACGCTCCGGCGAACAGTCCGGCACACAGGAAGAGGGCGGCTCCAACATTCCCCGGGACCGACCGGATCGCGCCGCTGGGTAAAAGGCTCTGGATTGGATGTAGCGTTGGCGTCGCCATGGGGTTCCCCTGTCGTCGAGATCGCAAGTTTCCCCGAAGGGAAGCCTGCGGTGTTTTCAAAGAATACGGATCCGCGCCCCGAGAGTTTAGACGAGCCTCCAACACCTGCCGCTCCTCGCCCGCTTTGTATAGGTTGTTAGTGGCAGCAGCAACGTGCGCTCATGCCGCCCATAGGAATGTTGTTCTTGCCGATGATCGTGCCCTGTCCGGTGAAAGCGTTGATCGAAAGCAATTCCGGTGTTTCCTTTGTTCAATGCTCCGAACAGCACCCCGTGATCGTCCAGCACCAGGTCGCCACTGGAAGTCATGCCGCCGCCGAACAGACCTTTCAGTGCTGCGGCGCCGGTGCCTCGGCTTTGCGGGCGTCCACAGGAACCGTACCTGTCCACCCGGGAGGGTCTTCGACGGTCTGCTCCAATATCTGACAAAGGAGGGTTGAAGGGACCGTAACCAGAGCGCGGGCGGCTCCGTGCTATTCGCGGCGCGGCGTTCGAATAACCAGTGGTAGTAATTTGAGCGTGCTCGAAATGAGAGAGGATAGAGCGAGAGGGAAAGGGCATTGAGGAGGCCTGTCGCCCTGGTGTTACGCTACCGCCCCGTGCCCAAGTGCCTCCTCAGCCTGATCCTCTTCCTTCTCCTCGCCGCAGGCCCTGCCACCGCCCTCGACAAGGTCACCCTCGCCACCAACTGGAAGGCCGAGGCGGAGCATGGCGGCTTCTACCAGGCCATCGCGACCGGGATCTACAAGCGGCATGGCCTGGACGTCACGTTGCGGATGGGCGGACCGCAGGTCAACAACCCGCAGCTGCTGGCCGCCGGGGTGGTGGATTTCAATGTCGGAGCGAGCTCGTTCGCCGCGTTGAACTACGTCAAGGCGAAGGTCCCGATGGTCACGGTGGCGGCGATCTTTCAGAAGGACCCTCAGGTTCTTCTTGCGCATCCGGGGCAGGGAAACGACTCGCTGGCGGCTTTGAAAGGGAAGCCGATTCTGATCGCCCCGGCGGCGCGGCTGACGTTCTGGAACTTTTTGAAGATCCGGTTCGGCTATACCGACGACCAGATCCGGGTCTATACCTTCAGCATGGCGCCGTTCCTGGCGAACAAGAAGGCGATCCAAGAAGGGTATTTGACCAGCGAGCCGTTCACTCTGGCGAAGGCGGGGGTGAAGCCGGTGATTCACATCCTGGCCGATCATGGGTTCGACAGCTACTCGACGACGATCGAGTGCGCCTGGAAGCTGGTCGAAGAGCACCCCGACCGGGTGCGCCGGTTTGTCGACGCCAGCATCGAGGGGTGGTACAGCTATCTCTATGGCGATCCGGGACCGGCGAACGCTCTGATCAAGAAGGACAACCCGGAGATGTCCGACGAGTTGCTCGCCTATGGCCGCGAGGCGATGAAACGGCACGGCGTGGTCGACTCAGGCGACGCCAAGACGCTCGGCATCGGGGCGATGACCGACGCGCGGTGGAAACGGTTCGCCGCCGACATGATCAAGGCGGGGCTGTATCCGGCGAATTTGGATTTGTCGCGGGCATATACCCTTCGGTTCGTGAATCGGAAGCGGCCCTCACCCCCGGCCCCTCTCCCACCCGCACTCCCGTCCTCCCGGGAGAGGGGAGCCACCACCCGCGCCACCCAAAGAGACTTGTTCCGGCGAGCTGCCTTGCCATCGTCCCCCCTCTCCCGGGAGGGCGGGAGTGCGGGTGGGAGAGGGGGACAGGGGGTGAGGGCTGAACGCCGCTGACCTCGACCCCGTCGTTCGCCTCCGTGGTGTCGAGCAGCGGTTCGCGGGCGGAGTGACCGCCCTTTCTGGGCTGGATCTGGACGTTCGCCCGGGGGAATGGCTGAGCCTGCTGGGTCCCTCCGGGTGCGGCAAGAGCACGGCGCTGCGTTTGATCGCCGGGTTGGCTCGCCCGACGGCGGGAACCGTCGAGCGGCATCTTCCCGGTCCGCACGAGATCGGGTTTGTGTTCCAGGAGCCGACTTTGATGCCCTGGGCCACGGTCGAGGGGAACATCGCCCTTCCTTTACAGATCCTCAAAGCCCCGCGGGCGGAAATCCGCTCCCGCGTCGCCAGCCTGATCGAGCGGGTAGGCCTTGCCGGGTTCGAGCGGGCTCGGCCGCGGGAGCTTTCGGGGGGGATGAAGATGCGGGTGTCGATCGCCCGCGCTCTGGCGACCACCCCGCGGCTTCTTCTTCTCGACGAGCCGTTCGCCGCGCGCGACGAGATCACCCGGGCTCGGTTGAACGAAGAGCTGCTCGCCCTCTGGCAGGCGCAGGGGTTCACCGTGGTGTTCGTCACCCACAGCGTTTGGGAGTCGGTCTACCTCTCCACCCGAATCGCCATTTTCTCCGACCGGCCCGGCCGGGTGGTGGGGGAGGTGGCGGTCCCGGTGACCGCCTCGCGCGAGCCGGAGTTTCGCGAGTCCCCGGAGTACCTCGCCACCTGCCGGCGGGTTTCAGCGAAGCTCGCGGAGGCGATGGCATGAGCGCGAGCCGATTGCAAAAGGCGGGGCGGGGGTTCTCGTGGCGCTCGGTGCTCGCGGCGCTCGGGCCGCCCCTCTCGGTGATTCTTTTTCTGCTCGCGGCCTGGGAGGGTCTGGTGCGGTGGCGGCAGATTCCGGAGTACATCCTCCCCGGGCCGTTGCGGATCGCCACGGCTCTGGTCGAGAGCTGGCACACCCTCTACCCGTCGCTTCTCTTCACCCTCGCGGTCACGGGCGAGGCACTGCTCGCCGCGGTCGTTTTGGGCGGTGGGCTCGCGGTGCTGCTCGCGCAGTCGCGTTGGATCGAGCGGAGCTTCTTTCCGCTCGCGGTCGTCCTCCAGGTGACGCCGATCGTCGCGATCGCCCCGCTGCTGTTGATCTGGATCCACGACATCCGCCTCGCCCTGGTGATTTGCGCCGGGATCGTCGCGTTCTTTCCGGTGGTCGCCAACACCACGCTGGGCCTCAACAGCGCCGATCACCATCTGCTCGATCTGCTGAAGCTCTACGGCGCGTCACGGTGGCAAACGTTTCGACGGGTGCGGCTGCCGAGCGCTCTTCCTTATTTCTTAGGGGGCCTGCGGATCAGCGGTGGGCTCGCGCTCATCGGGGCCGTCGTTGCGGAATTCGTGGCGGGGAGCGGCGGGACCGAAACCGGGCTCGCGTATCGCATTCTGGAAGCCGGCTACACCCTGGAAATTCCCCGGATGTTCGCGGCGCTCGCCCTGTTGTCGGCCGCCGGAGTGGTAATCTGGTCAGCGCTCTCCGGACTTTCCTGGCTGCTTCTGCGGCGCTGGCACGAGAGCGCGATCGGGCGGGTCGAAGGCTGAAATCTTCTGGCCGCACTCCAGATCTGCTGGCCCTACTCCAGATTTCCTGGCCGCACTTCAAATCTTCTGGTGGGACTCCAGATCTTCTGGCCGCACTTCAGATCTGCTGGCGGGGCTCCAGATTTGCTGGCCGCACTTCAAATCTTCTGGCGGGACTCCAAATATCCTGGCGGAGCTGGGGCCAGGAGATTTCAGCGTCCGCCAGAGAATTGCCTTCCGCGGCCCGCGGAGGGGTAACCGCGCAGAAGATTCGAGAGTCCGCCGGGGGATTTGGCCGCTCGCCCGAGGATTCGGCGACCGGGCGGTGCCTTCGCGAGCCGGCCGGGAAATTCGTGCGGCCGGCGCCGAGTTGTACGAATCAACCGCAAACGAGGGAAACCACCGCGTAACGTTCGCGCGAATTTCCCTTGACGCCGACTTATGCTCATGACTAGGATATCCATGGCCGGCGCCGCCGGTTTTTTTCGGGTCGTTGATATGCTCAGAACGAGCATAATGGAGATTCGATGAACCTCAGCTCGGTCGCCCCGGGTGTAGCTGTACCCAGCAGTCCGCCGCAAATCCTTGCCTATACGCCGGAAGTCGCCGCGGCGACCGCCGAGATCCTTGGCCGGGCTCGTTCCGTCATCCCCGAGCTGGAGTGGCCCGTCCATGGGCCGTACATCGCGGCGATCCAGGAATGGAAGAAGCGGCGCAATGCCGTGATCCTGGCGCACAACTACCAGGCGCCCGAGATCTACTTCGGCGTCGCAGACTTCTGCGGCGACTCGCTGTCGCTCGCCCAAGAAGGGGCGAAGACCGAGGCCGAAGTGATCGTGCTCGCGGGCGTTCACTTCATGGCCGAGACGGCGAAGATTCTTTCGCCGGAAAAGACCGTGCTGATCCCCGACATGCGCGCCGGCTGCTCCCTCGCCGAGTCGATCACGGCGGAGGATGTTCGCCTGCTGCGCCAGAAGTACCCGGGCGTGCCGGTCGTCACCTATGTGAATACCTCGGCCGCGGTCAAAGCCGAGACCGACATCTGCTGCACCTCGGCGAACGCGGTCGCGGTGGTCGAGTCGCTCGGCGTTCCCCGGGTGATCTTCCTGCCGGACGAGTACCTCGGCCAGCACGTGGCGAGCCAGACGAAGGTCGAGGTCATCCTCTGGCGCGGCCACTGCATGGTGCATGAGCGGTTCACCGGCGCGCAGCTCAAAGACCTTCGCAGCCAGTACGGCGCGAGCCTCCAGATTCTCGCCCACCCCGAATGCCCGCAGGATGTGCTGGCGGAATCCGATTTCGTCGGCTCGACCGCCGGCATGATCCGCTTCGTCGGTCAGGAGAAGCCGAAGCGGGTGGTCCTGGTGACCGAGTGCTCGATGGCTGACAACGTTTCGGTCGAGTATCCGGATGTCGAGTTCGTCCGGCCGTGCAATCTCTGTCCGCACATGAAGAGGATCACCCTACCGAAGATCCTCAAATCGCTCGAAACGATGACCACGGCGGTCGAGGTCGATCCCGAGATCGGCGCCCGGGCGCGGCTGGCGGTCGAGCGGATGCTCGCGGTCGGTCGCCGGGAGACCCGATGAGAGAGCTGGAACGAGAGATCGAGGTCCGCGAGACCGACGTGCTGGTGATCGGCACCGGGATCGCGGGTCTGACCGCGGCGCTCGGCTGCTCGCCGCTCCACGTCGACCTGATCACCAAATCGCGCTTCGGCGCGGGCGGGTCGAGCGCCTGGGCGCAAGGCGGTGTCGCGGTCGCGTTCGGGTCGGACGACGCGCCGGCTCTCCATGCCGCGGACACCATGGCCGCGGGCGCGGGGCTGAACGACCCGGACGTGGTGGCGATCCTCACCTCGGAAGGGCCGCGACGGGTGGAGGCGCTGCTCGCGCTCGGCGCGCGGTTCGATCGCGACTCGGGCGGCCAGTTGTCGCTCGGCCGCGAGGCGGCGCACAGCCGGCGGCGCATTCTGCATGCGCACGGCGATGCCACGGGCGCCGAGATGGTGCGTACGTTGTCCGCCGCGGTCCACCAGGCGCCGGAGGTCGAGGTGTTCGAGCGGACGTTCGCGATTGACCTCGCGACGATCGACGGCACGGTGGTGGGGGTGGTCGCGGAGCATCCGGACGGCCGGTTGGTGCTCCATGCCGCTCCCGCGATCGTGCTCGCGACCGGCGGTCTCGGCCGGCTCTACGCGCGGACCACGAACCCGGTCGAATCGACCGCCGACGGTCTGGCGATGGCGGCGCGGGCGGGCGCCCGGCTGGTCGATGTCGAGTTCGTGCAGTTCCATCCGACGGCGCTCGCCGCCGGAGCGGATCCGATGCCGCTCTTGACCGAGGCGCTCCGCGGCGAGGGCGCCATCTTGATCGACGACTTGGGCGAGCGCTTCATGGTGGCCGAGCATCCGGATGCGGAGCTGGCGCCGCGCGACGTGGTGGCCCGGGCGATCTGGAGCCGCCTGGCCGCCGGGCGCACGGTCTATCTGGATGCGACGAAGGCGGTGGGAGAGAGCTTCCCCGAGCGCTTCCCGACCGTGTTCGAGATCTGCCGACGCCAGGGGCTCGATCCGCGGCATCAGCCGGTCGCGGTCTCGCCCGCCGCGCACTACCACATGGGTGGCATTGACGTGGACGCCTCCGGCCGCACCTCGCTCGCCGGCCTCTGGGCTTGCGGCGAGGTCTCGGCGACGGGGGCGCACGGAGCCAACCGGCTGGCCAGCAACTCGCTGCTCGAAGCGTTGGTCTTCGGCGCGCGGGTGGCCGAGGATCTGCGCCGGCCGCGCGTCGCCCGGCCGCGGCGCCATCCAGAGATCGAGGCCGCGGCGGGAGAGGCGAAAATCCCCGCGGGGATTGAGGAAGACCGCAGCGCCAAGATCGTCGCCGAGATCCGCGCCCTGATGTGGGACCAGGTCGGGCTGGTGCGCGACGAGGCGGGGCTCGCCGCCGCGCTCGCCCGGCTCGACGAGATCGCTCAAGAGGTTCCGGAGCTTGGCGGCGAGGCGCGAAACCTGCTCTGCGCCGGCCGGCTGGTGACGGCGGCGGCGCTCGCCCGGCGCGAGAGCCGGGGAGGGCACTACCGCTCCGATTACCCGGAGCCCGATCCGGCCTGGAAGGTCCACCTGGTGACGACGTTGGGGAAGGACGGGCGGGTGCAGGTCGAACTGGAAGAGGCACCCCCGGTCCCCGCGACTACGCTCCAGGCGGCGGGCGGCGCCCGATGAGCTGGGCCGACCCGGGCGAGCCACCGGCTTCGGCTGATTTTCCCTCGGCGCCGCTGCTGCCGATCCTCTACGAAGCGCATGTGCGCGCGGCGCTGCTCGAAGATCTCGGTCGCGCGGGCGATCTGACCAGCGACGCGGTGCTGCCCCCCGGCTTGCCCGCCGAGGCGCTCGCGGTAGCCCGGCGGGCGGGACGGATCGCGGGGCTCGAAGTCGGGCTGTCGGCGTTTCGCCTGCTGGATCCGGGCATTTCGATCGAAATTCTCGGTGCAGATGGCCGCGACGCCGAAGCGGGGGAGACTCTGGCCATCGTTCGCGGCTCAGGGCGCACGGTGCTCGCCGCAGAGCGGACGATGCTCAATTATCTCGGCCATCTCTCGGGCATCGCGACCGTCACCCGCGATGTGGTCGCCTTGGTGGCTCCCTACGGCGCACGGGTCGCCTGCACCCGGAAGACAACGCCGGGGCTGCGCGCGCTGGAAAAGTTCGCGGTGCGCATGGGCGGCGGCAGCAACCACCGATTCGGGCTGGACGATGCGATCCTGATCAAGGACAACCACCGGGCGCTCGCCGGAGGGGTTCGCCCGGCGGTCGAGCGCGCCCGGCGGGCGATCGGCCACCTGGTGAAGATCGAGGTCGAAGTCGAAACGCTCGATCAGCTCGACGAGGCGCTCGATGCCCGAGTGGAGGCGGTCCTGCTCGACAACATGCCGCTCGCCCTGCTGCGCGAAGCGGTCCAGAGAGCCAAAGGCCGCGCGATCACTGAAGCCTCGGGGGGAATCACCCCCGAGACCGCCGCGGACGTCGCGGCGACCGGCGTCGATCTCTTGTCGATCGGCTGGATCACCCACAGCGCACCGAATTTGGACGTGGCGCTGGATATAAGGATGTGAAAGACGCGAGCTGGCCTCGGGTGAGAAGCAAGGGCGAGGACGGACGCGCAACGGTTTGAGCCGGAAGGCCGAGTTTTGCGCGCCGCCCGCAGCGCTTGCTTCTCGCCCGGGCCTTAGGGTCCGAATTCGCACAGGTCGTCGGCGCGGATCGCGCGATGGCCGATCCAGTAGCCTCCGGCGTTCATTCGGACCTCCACCCAGGCTTGGGCGTGGGTGAGGTTGGCGTGCCAGAGGTCGAGCATCGCCCAACCGAAGGGCGCGTCGGTCGGCAGATCGATGCCGCCGACCGCCACCTTCTGCACCGCAACCGGAAAGGCGTTGCTCTCGCCGATCGAGATCGGGTTCTCCTCTTCATCGAAGAAGGCGATCTGCGCCTCGCCGAGCGGCAGCCAGCGAGGGGCCGTGCCGCATGGCCGGGGAGCGGGCGCGGCTTCGCGCGTGTCGCGCCAGACGATCAGCTCCGAGCTGCCGTCGAAGATGCCGCCGGAGAGGATGCGCGCCTGAAAGAGCCCGGAAAGCGGCGCGCGGTCGTCGCGCGTGTCGAAACCGACATAACGGCCATAAAACGTGTAGTCGCCGGGCCGGAAGAACGTCGGATCGGCGACGATGTGGGCCGCGTTTTCGCTGGCGGCAAATCCGTGGCCTGGGTCGAGATCGATCGAGTCTCCCCAAAGCACGTTCGCGTCGCTCGCGAGGCCCCGGCCGCCGGCTGAGAAATAGAGCGGGTCGGCGGGGGTGTTGCGCGGCGTGCCGACCGAAGGCGGGGTGCAGCGGTTGACGACATCGACCGTGATGTAGCCCAGGGCCAGGCCGTCTTTCGCGCTCGCGGCGCACCGCGGGGGTTTAGAGAGAGGCAGGGGCTTGCCGGTATGGGCGGCGCGGAGGATGTCGACGTCAAGGGCGGAAAGGGCGCCCGCGGCCGGGTCTTCGCAGCCTCCGGCAACCGGCGTATCGCGGGAGAACGGTCCCGCGGGGCTTACGCGGGCGCCGGTGCGCGGCAGGTGGCCCTGGAACAGATCGCGCACGTTGATGGTTAGGATGTCGAAGCCGGTGAGGTAGACGTCGAACGCGAGCGTCGGCACGCCCCAATCGGTCCAGAGCACCACCCGGGCTTGGGCCGCGGCGGAAAACGAATTGCCGATCGACAGCAGGGTGGTGGCGCCGCCGGGATGGTCGAGATCGACCTGGAAATAGGGAAACAACAGCGTCGCCGCCGGCTGGTCGTCGAGGCGGCAATTGCCGACGAGCGCGCCGGCCCGGCCCGCGCGAACTCCGGCGAAGCATCCCGCGAGGAGGCAGATGCAGAGTGTGGCGCTGCGGATCGATCTCATCCCGCTCCTCAAATGGGGGTCTTCAAATGGGGATTTCGTCGGACGAGTCCGGGTAGAGTAGGGAACTTATGAGCGAGACTCTAGTGCAAATCGGCGGCGCAGGACGAGGCGACAAAAACGACCCCCCGGCGCGGCGGCAGGGGCGTCCCGAGTGGCTGCGCATCCGTCTGGCCACCCCCACCCAGTACCATAAGGTCCGGGAACTGGTGGACCGGCTCAATCTTCATACGGTATGCCAGGAGGCGCGCTGCCCCAACATCTATGAGTGCTGGGGCGAGCACGGAACAGCCACCTTCATGATCCTGGGCGACGTCTGCACCCGGCGCTGCGGTTTCTGCGCCGTCACCTCCGGCCGGCCGGCCGCGGGGGTCGATGGGCAAGAGCCCGAGCACGTCGCCGAAGCGGTCTCGGTGATGGGGCTGCGCCACGCGGTCATCACCTCGGTCGATCGCGACGACCTGGCCGACGGCGGCGCGAAGCATTTCGCCGAGGTGATCCAGGCGATCCACCGCCGGAGCCCCGGGGTCGCCGTCGAAGTTCTGACCCCCGATTTTCGCGGCGTGCCGGATGCGCTCGACACCGTGCTCGCGGCCAAGCCCCAGGTGTTTTCGCACAATATGGAGACCGTCCCCCGGCTCTACCGCAAGGCGCGGCCGGGCAGCCGGTACGACCGTTCGCTCGGCCTTCTCGCCGAGGCGGCGGAGCGCAAGGCGGCAGGTCGGTACCGCGGCACGATCAAGACCGGGATCATGCTCGGCCTGGGTGAAACGCGGGAGGAGATCGAAGCCACCCTCACCGACATCAGGTCCGCCGGGGTCGAGGTCCTCACCCTGGGCCAGTATCTCCAGCCGACCACCAAGCACCTGGCCGTCGACCGGTGGGTGAGGCCGGAGGAGTTCGACGAGCACCGCGAATTCGCGATCTCGCTCGGTTTCGGCCACTGCGTGTCGGGACCGCTGGTGCGCAGCAGCTACCACGCCCACGAACACGTGGTCGTTAGCTGAAATCTGCCGGCTGAAATCTGCCGGCTGCCGGCCGAAGGAGTCCGCTGTCACGTTCGAAGGGGCTGGCGCACCAGAGATAGTGAGCCTTCGTACGGTGCCCCGTCTCTCCGGTGGCCTCGGAGCCGTTCCGAGCCTCGGGCGAGGTGTCATCGGGCGAAGCGCTTTCTTCGGCGGGTCCGCCATGACGCTTGCTACCTTAGAGGTCCTTCGAACGCCCTCGCGCATTCCCCGGCCGTCGCTGCGCGACGCCGCGGTTCCGACCGAATTTTCGGGATCGAGCGGCGCAGTCCGGCGGCTGATCGACCAACTCGACCTGGCGAGCCGCGGCCTCGATCCGGTTCTGATCCAGGGAGAGACCGGTTCGGGCAAGAGCCTGGCGTCGCGCATGTTGTACGAGCTGTGCGGCGCCGATTCCGGCTGGACGGCGATCTCCGCAGACGCCTTCGACGAGCGCCTCTGTTCGCGCCTGGTCCACGAGCGTCGGGAGTCGCCGCCTTCGCTGCTCGCGATCGAAGAGGTGGGCGACCTCTCCGGCACGGCGCAGCGCCGATTGCTGCGGCTGCTCTCTTCGCGCGAGGGGCCGCGGGTGATCGCCACCACCAGCAAGGACCTGAACCTCGAAGTCCTGCGCGGCACCTTCCTGCGCGCGTTGCTCGATCGCCTGGCGAGCTTCGCGGTGACCGTGCCGGCGCTTCGCGACCGGCGGGAAGACCTGCCGACGCTGGTCGAACGAATCCTGGTCGAGCTCGCAACCCGCTATCGCAAGAGCGTCCGAGGGGTGAGCCCGGAAGCGCTCGACCTGCTGCTCGAACACTCCTGGGGCGGCAACCTGCGCGAGCTTAGGCACGAGCTGGCCCGCGCCCTGCTCCTGACCCCGGCAGGGGAGGAGATCGCGGCGCCGGCCTTGTCGCCCGACCTCGTGCGCGGGTCTCGTTGCGGGCGATGGACTTCGAGTCTGCGCCAGCGCGCCCGCGAGATCGAGCGGAGCCTGCTTACGCGGGTGCTCGAAACCAACGGCTGGAACGTCTCCGCAGCAGCGCGGGACCTCAAAATCAGCCGGGTGGGATTGAGCAAGAAGCTGCGGGTGCTCGAAATGAAGCGGCCGGCCGCCACCGCGCAGCTTTCGCGGCATTTTTGAGAAAGCTGCCAAAGAAACCGAAGGAGCGAGGAGGGCCATCTCTAACCCCTCGCTTGTCCTAGACAGGGGCACGGCGGGATGTTACCCTTCGGTCAGGTCTTCTCGAGGGTCGCGGCAGCATGACTTACCTGCAACAACCAGAGCTCCAAGACAGCCTAAATCAACTGCTGCTCGCCTCGCGACCGCGGTTGGAGCGCGTCTTGCGCCATTTCGAGATACCGCCGGAAGACGCAGAAGACATCCTCCAGGATGCGCAGCTCACCCTGCTCTACAAATGGGAGCAGATCCGCAGCCCGGAGAGCTGGCTGGTCGGTACCCTAAAAAAGAAATGCATCATGTATTGGCGCAAACGTCGTTCGAGCCTGTGCGACGCCGTCGATACGGCGATTCTGGATCTGGTGGCGACGCCGGTGGCGCCCGATCAGGAGAAAGCCGAGCTGAGCTTCGACCTCAATCGGGTGCTCGGAAATTTGTCGGCCCGCTGCCGTTCGCTGCTCAAACTGCGTTACGGCTTGGGGTACGGGCCGAGCGAGGTGGCCGAGCAGATGGGCTATCGGCTGTCGAGCATTCGTAAGGTCACGAACCGTTGCCTCGCCGCGCTCACCCGGCAGCTCGTGGCGGTCGGCTTTCATCGCGAGCCCGAGGGCGATTGACCATGATTGAACGACACCCCTCGAAGGATTGGCTGCGGAGCTTCAGCCGCGCGGAGCTGACCCGGTCTCAAAACCGCGAGGTGGTGAGACATCTCCTCACGGGCTGCGACCGCTGCGCGCAAACTCTCGCCCTCTACGCCCCGCCGGGCATCGGCATCTCCCACCCCGGTCCGTCGCCGTACGAGTACGACACGGCGTTCGCCAAAGCCCGCGCCGCCTTTCTCTGGTCCCGCCAGGAGCATCTGGAAGAGCAGCAGAATGCGCCAGGCCTGCTGCACGCTCTCGAAGAGCACCCGTTCGATCGCCAGATCCTGCTGCTGATGAACAGCCGGCGATTCTGGACCTGGCCCCTCTGCTGCCTGCTGCTAGAGCGTTCGCACGAGCTCGGCTTCCGGAACCCGAACCGAGCCCTCGATTTCGGCCGGCTCGGCGTTCGCCTGTCGGAGCAGCTGTCGGTCGAGTCCTATGGCGACAGCCGCGTCGCGGACCTGCGGGCCCGCGCCTGGGCAACGCTTGCCAACGCGCAGCGCATCGCCTCCGACTTCCGCGCCTCGGATCAAAGTTTTCTCCGTGCCGAGCGCTCGTTGCGCAAGGGGACCGGCGATCCGCTCGAAAAGACGCGCCTGCTGCTGCTCAAGGCGTCCCTCCACGGCGACCAGCGGCGCTTCCCAGAGGCGATCAAAATGCTCGATCGCGCGCTCGCCATCGCCCGCCGCCACGGCGATGAGTCGCTGATCGCCCAGGCGTTGGTCAAGAAGGGTATCGCTTTCGGTACCTCCGGCCGGACCGACGAGGCGATCGCCTGCCTGCGCGAAGGAGTGCGGGGAATCGATCCGAAAACCGATCCCCGCCTGATGGTGGCGGCGCACCACAACCTGATCGTCTATCTGATCGAAGGCGGACAGCTCCAAGAGGCCGTCACCCTGCTCGAAGCGACCCGGCCGCTGTACGAAGAGCTGGGCGATCGGATGAACCTGATCCGTCTCCAGTGGCTGGAAGGAATGATCGCCCAAAATCGCGGCCACCTCTCCGAAGCCGAGACGCTTCTACGGTCGGTCGGCGCGGCGCTGGCGCAGCAGGGGCTCGGCTATGACGCCGCGCTGCTCGCGCTCGACCTCGCCGGGGTCTACGCCCGCCAGGGGCGGAGCGAAGAAATGCGCGCGCTGGCCGCGGAAATGCTCCCTAGTTTCCAGTCGCGTGAAGTACACCGCGAAGCGCTCGCCGCGCTGATCGTCTTCCAGAAGGCGGCGAAGATGGACCGGGTGACCCTCGGACTGGTCCACGAGCTTTCGGATTACCTTCGCCAGTGCCGTAGGAATCCCGGAGTTCGGCTCAGGGATTCGGTCTAGTCGTCCCGGACCGGCCGACAATCTCCGCGAAAAAGAAGCTCGCCATCGCGGCCTGCTCCAAGTCTGCTCCAGAACCTACCTGGACAAAATGCCCTGCTGCTGATAATGTAACTTTGGTTTACACGCTGTTACTGCGCCCGCAATGGCCGTCTCCGAACAAGACTCGAACTCCGAGTCCGCTTTCGAGGATCTAGTCGAGAAGGTCCGTCCGCGCCTGCGGAAGATCCTCTCTCGCTACCGGATCCCGCCTCAGGATGCCGACGACCTGATGCAGGAGGCATTCCTGATCCTGGTAACGAAATGGGGGACAGTTCAGAACCCCGAAGCCTGGATCCTTGCAACTCTTGCAAATCGGTGCATCATCTACTGGCGAAAAAGCCGTAGCCGCCTCTGGGACTTGGTCGACGGCGTCGTCCTCGAGCTGCTCGCCGACGGCGGTCCGCCGATTCAAGAGGGGATCGACCTGCGGGTGGATCTGGAGGCGCTGGTGGCCAACCTGCCGGATCGCTGTCGATCTTTGCTTCGGCTGCGCTACCAGCTCGGCTGCACCACGACCGAGACGGCGGAGAAGACCGGCTACTGTCGTTCGAGCATCCGCAAAGTCACGCGGAGATGCATCTCCGCTCTCGCTACCCAGTTACTTGGGCAGCCGCTCTCGGCATCGGCGGACACTACCTTCGAGCCCTAGGTTCGCGCGGCGAACCCTCTGATTTAGCTCGATCGTAGCTTTTCTGTCCCTCTCGACACCCCGAACGGCAACCTAAGTCTTAGAGACCGCGCGGGCCGCTCCCGTGTCCGCATACCAAGGAGAATCATCATGTCAGGACGCATCGCTGTGTGCGCACTTTCGCTGGTCATCGCTGGAGCCGTCCTCGTACCCTCTCCCTCTTTGGCGCAGGCCGACTCGGGTTCCCGGGCTGCGATCGGCGGGTTCGGCTGGCTCTCGGCGCTTTGGGAGCAGGTGATCGACCGGTTCGTTCCGCTCTCCGACGCCGGAATCCAGATTGATGGCAACGGATTTGCGTCCCAAATTACCGCCCAAGCAGGAATTCAGATCGACGGGAACGGGACGAACTCGGATGCCGGAATTCAGATTGATGGCAACGGAAGAACAGCGCCTACGATCAACTACTAGCCGAACGGCGGCGCGCCGTCACTCTCATTTGTGGTTTATCCCCCAAGGTCGTCTGCGACTTTCTAGACTTTGGAAGGGGAAAGGTGTACCTTTGCCTGGAGTCAGAGATTTGGTGAGCGCTGTCGATGATTGCCCTCGACGAAATTTTCATCGAAACGTCCCTGGATACGTTTCTCGAAGACGCTCGCCCGCGGCTCAAGAACATTTTTTCTCGCTACAGAATACCTCCGGACGATACGGAAGATATTGTCCAGCAGGCGATTTTGGCCCTGCTGTATCGCCTGGGATCGGTCAGAGATCCCCAGGCCTGGTTGATTGGAACCGTCAAGAACAAGTGCCTTCTCTACTGGCGCGATCAACGGCGGAGACTCTATGACTCGGTGGATTCGACGGTTCTTGAGTGGATTGCACGCCCTTCGTCTCCCGAACAGGAAGACGACGATATCCGTCGGGATCTGGATGCCGTGATCGAGACGTTGCCTAGCCGTTGTCGCGCTCTCTTGAGCCTTCGCTATGGACACGGGTACGAACCTCCCGAGGTCGCGGCCCGCCTGGGTTACAGCGCATCGAGCATGAGCAAAATCACAACGCGCTGTGTGGCGATGCTCACCCGTCAACTTCTTATCGCAGGTCTGGGTCGGAAAAAAATATGACGACGAATACCGATCATCCGAGCCGCGAGGTATTGGAACGATTCCTTCTGGCACAGCTTCCGGCCTCCGAAAGCCGTCGGGTGCTCCGGCACCTCCTCACCGGCTGCCAGGAGTGCCAGACAAACGCCGGGGCCGCCTGGAAAAGCACGCAGCCGGGCGCGATGTCGCTGCCGATCGATCCCGCGCTCGATGCCCGCTATGACGAGGTGCTGGACCGCGTCTTTCAGCGGGTCGAGCGGGTCGAGCAGGTTCTGGCGCGCGAACGCTCCCAGGCCCGCGAGCTTTTGGCCGCCCTTGAGCCGCATCCGATCCAGCGCCAATTCTTGATGCTGCGCAACAGCGCGAAGTTTCGCAGCCGCGCCCTGTGCGAACAGCTGATCGAGGCGAGCCAGGAGCGAGGCTTCAAAGACCCGGAAAGGGCGCTGGAGCTGGCCGACCTCGCGATCGAGATTTCACGCTCCTTGCCCGAAGAGACCCACGGCGCCGACCCGCCGACCCAGCTCGAAAGCCGGGCCTGGGCACAGTCGGCAAACGCCCATCGAATCCTCGGCAACCACGACGGCGCGGAGCGTTGCTTCGAGACCGCCGAGGAGCTTCTCGCCGAATCGCAAGGCGTGGGCATTTTCGACGAGGCGCGGCTCTACGACCTCAAGGCCTCGCTACGGCGCGACCAGCGCAGGTGGACCGAGGCGTTGGAGCTGCACGACCGGGTGATCGGCATCTATCAGTGCCTCGGGCAGCGGCATCTGCTGGGTCGCGCCTACGCTCAGAAGGCGACCGTGATCTCTGAGGTGGGAGATTTCGCATCGTCCACCTCCCTTCTGCGCCGGGCGCTCGAGCTGCTCGATCCAAAGGAAGAGCCGCGGATGTTCCTGGCGGCGCGCCACAACCTGATCTGGGCTCTGTGTGAAACCGAGCGCTACCGCGAAGCTTTCGCCCTCCTATTTCATACCCGTCCGTTCTACCTCCAGGCGGGCGACCGGATGAACCTGCTCAGAATGCGCTGGCTCGAAGGTCAGGTCGCCGCCGGGCTCGGCCGCTCCGAGCAGGCCGAAGCGGCGTTCCTCGAAGTACGCCGCGCCTTCGGCGAGCTTTCCCTCGACTTCGACGGCGCGCTGGTTTCGCTCGATCTCGCCGTGCTGCTCGCCCGCCAAGGGCGCTCTACGGAAGTCCAGCGGATCGCCGAAGAGGTTCTCGCGAGCTTCGTCGCCCGCTCGATCCACCGCGAAGCGATCGTCGCGATCACCCTCCTCAAGCAGGCCGCCGATCAACAGCGCGCCGAAGTCGACCTCGTCCGCCAGGTCTCGTCGTTCCTGAGGCGCTCGCGGAGCAACCCCGAGTTGGCGTTTGAGGGCGGAAGCGGGTTAGAGGTTCCGCCCCGGACGGCGAGCTGACGAAGTTTCGGTAGGCAGGAGGAGCGATACAGTCCGGGCTGTTAGGGGCTGTGTGGCTGGGCTTTCCGAGTCCCTTCAAACAGCAGCCCTAAAAGCTCTCTCGCGATGAGTTTGCCGGCCGTCATCGCCATGAGGAAGACGTAATGAGAATTGAATCGATCCGCCTCAAGAATTTTCGCGCCTTCCGCGACGTCCACATGCGTGATATTCCAGGGTTCTGCGTACTCATCGGAGCGAATGGGACGGGTAAGAGTACGCTCTTTTCCGTCTTTTCGTTCCTGCGAGACGCGATGACCACGAACGTTACGGCGGCCCTTGGGCGACTGGGAGGAAGTCGAGGGATCCACGAAGTCCGCTCTCGCGGCAGCGAAGGTCCGATTGAGATTGAACTCAAGATCCGCGCGGACCTTGGACGTCCGCAGCCAAGCCTTATCACCTACTCGATAAAACTCGTGGAAGAGGTCGGCCGGCCGGTGGTCGAGCGCGAGGTTTTGAAGTATCGCCGCGGCAGCGGAGGCAAGCCTTGGCACTTCATCGATTTCAGCCGAGGAACCGGAGACGCCGTAACCAACGAAATGGATACGGTCGCCGATGAGACTCAACTGCAACGCGAGACCCAAACACTCAAGAGTCCCGACATTCTAGCAATCAAGGGACTCGCGCAGTTCGAACGATTCCCTGCCGCAGTAGCGTTGGGAACGCTGATCGAAAACTGGCACCTTTCCGATTTTCACATCAGTCGCGCTCGGCCCGAACAAGAGACCGGATATGCCGAGCACTTATCGCGCGAGGGTGAGAACCTGTCGTTAGTCATAGAGTATCTTCACAAGCAACACCCAAAGGTCTTCGCCGAGATCTTGAAGAAGTTGGCCAGCCGCGTACCTGGAATCACCGGCGTAGAGTCCAAGGTCACCGAAGAGGGGCGTGTCTTACTCAAGTTTCAGGACGGGTCTTTCGAAGACCCATTCCTTGCGCGGTACGTTTCCGACGGTACGATCAAGATGCTGGCTTACCTGGTGTTACTGCTAGACCCCAAGCCACACCCCTTACTCTGCGTGGAGGAGCCCGAGAACCAGCTCTATCCCGCCTTGCTGAGTGACCTCGCCGAAGAATTTCGAAGCTACGCGACACGAGGGGGACAGGTATTCGTTTCGACCCACTCTCCCGATTTTCTGAACGCGGTCGAGATCGACGAGGCGTTTTGGCTCGTGAAGAGGAACGGCTACACTGAGGTTCGTCGGGCGAAAGACGACACGCAAATCGCGGCCTACATGGCTGACGGCGACAAGTTGGGGTACTTGTGGAAACAAGGATTGTTCGACGGGGCCGACCCGAAGTGAAGAATCTGGTTTTTCTTCTCGAAGAGCCCTCTGCTAAAGACCTCCTTCAAGGGCTGTTACCTAAGCTGGTCCCCAACGGCATATCGATCTACTACCTGATCTTTGAGGGCAAGCAAGACCTAGAGGGCCAACTCGTCAAGAAGCTGCGAGGTTGGCAGCTCCCGGATTCGGCGTTCATCGTCCTTCGCGATCAGGACGCCGCCGAGTGCCTTGCCGTAAAGAAAAAGTTGGCGGATCTTGTCGCCGAGAGTTCGCGTCGGCCTGCGCTAGTGCGGGTGGCTTGCCGGGAATTAGAGGCCTGGATCGTAGGTGACTGGCAGGCCGTCGCCCAGGCATTCAATCGTCCGCTACTGGCCGCCCAATCCACGAAAGAGGCCTACCGTGATCCGGACAAGCTCGTGCGCCCCGTGGAGGCGCTCCGAAGGTTCATTCCCGAGTACCAAAAACGGGAAGGAGCGCGGCGCATTGGCGTACTCTTGAACCCGGCGCGAAATCTTTCGGGGAGTTTTCGGACATTCTGTTTAGGCGTTCAAAGGCTGGTATCAGAGGCCACTTGATCGGGGCCTGTAGCCAGGGCGCCTGCCTCTGGACGGGCAACCGACGCTATGCCCAGCGCGCCGACGAGTAGGAACGCGGCGACGGCAAAGGTGGTCCGCATGCCGGTCGCAACCGCCTCTGGACGCGCAGCCACGATGTTGGTGGTGGCCGCTCCGAGGGCGAATACGGCTCCCATCAGGGAGGCGCCGGTGATGAGGCCCAGATTGCGCGACAGGTTGAGCAGGCCGGAGACGAGGCCCCGCTGGTCCGGTCGAAGGTTTGTCATGACGGCGGTGTTGTTGGCCGCCTGGAAAAGCGCATAGCCGGCGGTCAGGACGACGAGCGGGGCGAGGTAACCCGGTACGCCGAACCTCGTGGGCAGCATCGGCAGGATGGAGGAGCCGGCCGCCATCGCGACGAGGCCGGCGAAGGTCATCCGTTGGGCACCGAACCGATCCACGATTCGGCCGGCCGGCACGCCGGTGAATGCGGCGACCAGCGGACCGACCGACAGGACGAGTCCCACCAGAGCCGGCGGGAGCCCGAGCGCCCGAGAGAGATAGAACGGACCGACCACCAGCGTGGCCATCACTACGGTCGAGACGAGCGCGCTCATGGCGAGGCTCGCGCTTAAGGCCAGGTTGCGGAACATCGCCAACCGGATCAACGGCGATGGCGCATTCCGTTCGGCGAGAACGAAGAGGCCGGTTCCTAAGCCGGCAGCCAACAGCAGGCTAAGGTTGAGGGGACCGAAGCTGCCGCGGCCGATCGTCATCGCCAGGGCATACGCCACGAGAGTCAAAGCCAAGAGCAGTGTGCCCAAGGGGTCGAAGCCGGCCCGCTCGGCCCTCGGCCCGGTCTTTAGTCCGATATTCAGCTGGGTGCGATCCGCGGGGAGATGGCGATAGGCCAAGAAAAAGTTCAGGAGTCCCAAGGGCAGGTTGACGAGGAAGATCGTCCGCCAACCGAAACCGGCGATCAGAACGCCGCCGAGCGATGGCCCTAAAGTGGTGCCGATCGCCGACATCGTCCCGAGCAGTCCCATCGCGCTGCCGGTTTTCGTTTTCGGAACCGTCTCACCAACCAGGGCGACGGCAAGGGCCATCATGATCGCCGCTCCGAGGCCCTGTGCCGCCCGGGCGGCAATCAGGATCGAGAGCGTGGGCGCCACGCCGCAGAGCAGCGAGGCCAAGGTGAACAGCGAGATTCCGACCAGCAGCAGCCGGCGGCGGCCGACGAGGTCGCCGAGGCGTCCGACGCTGACGATCAGGGAGGTGATGGCCAAGAGGTACGCAAGGACGATCCACTGGACCGCCTGGAAGGAAGCGTTAAACGCTTGAGCCAACGTCGGCAAGCCGGCATTGGCGATGCTGGTATCCAGCGCCGGCATCAGCATGGAGAGGGAGAGGCCGGCGAGCGCCCATCGCACGGAAGGCGTCCGTTCCGTGCGTCCAGCGGTCGCCTCCTCTCGTTCTCTAAGGATTGATTTCAATAGGGTCCCCTTTTCTTGCGGCTCCTCAATCGGAGCCGTCGGAACCCTAGCCGGTTGTCTGACCTGGCGGAAGACGCACCGCCTGCACTTTATTCGTGCGCTTGACGCCTCATCCCGATCCCAGCCGTGCTACGGTCGATGCATGTCGACGCCCGACTTCAATCTGCTGGTCACCCTCAATGCGGTGCTCGCCGAGGGGAGCGTCGCGCGAGCCGCCCAACGGTTGCGGCTCAGCCCGTCGGCGATGAGCCGCGCTCTCGCGCGATTGCGCGAAACGACCGGCGATCCGCTTTTGGTCAGAGCCGGGAGGGGGCTCGTTCCAACTCCCCGAGCGATCGAGCTCCGCGAGAGGGTCGGCCAGCTCGTCCACGATGCGGAAGCGGTTCTTCGCCCGGCCGAGAAGCTCAATCTCCAGCATCTCGAAAGGACGTTTACGCTGCGGACCCGAGAAGGCTTCGTCGAGAACTTCGGTCCGGATCTCATCGACCGCGTGGGCCAAGAGGCACCGGGCGTGCGGCTTTGCTTCTTGGAGAAACCTAACAAGGAGAGCACGCCGCTTCGCGACGGCTCCGTCGATCTGGAGACCGGAGTGGTGGGGAAGACGACGGGTCCGGAGGTTCGGCTCCACGCGTTGTTCAGGGATCGGTTCATCGGCGTCGTCCGGGCGGACCATGCTCTGAGCGACGGGGAAATCACCGCTTCGCGGTATGCGGCAGGCCGGCACATCGGCGTCTCGCGGCGAGGGCTCGACAGGGGACCGATCGACGAGGCCTTGAAACCGCTGGGACTGGAACGACGAATCACGACGATCGTCGGCAGTTTTTCCGCTGCGTTGGCCCTGGCCCGAGCTTCCGACCTGATTGCCGGCGTACCCGAACGACAGACGGGAAACCTGCGCGCAGGGATGTTTAGTTTTACCCTGCCGGTTCCCGCCCCGGAGCTCACGATTTCACTGCTCTGGCACCCGCGCCTGGATGCCGATCCGGCGCATCGCTGGTTGCGCGGGATTGTTCTGGAAGTCTGCGGGGCTTCCCGAGTCGCTCGGCCTACGTCCGTACCCCGAGGAACAGATAGCTCGACAGCAGCGTGAACAGCGCGCTCGGGCTCCAGACCGCGGCGGCCGGAGGGATGGCTCCGGCTTCTCCCAGGGTCTTGAAGAAAGCGAAGATCGCCAGGAAGATGATGCCGAGGACGATCGACACGCCGATGCCGTAGAGGGTTCCCTGGCGGCCGATGCGGAAGGCGAAAGGCAACGCCACGACCGACATGATCAGCGAGATCACCGGGAACG
This sequence comes from Thermoanaerobaculia bacterium, assembly GCA_038250865.1. GTDB lineage: Bacteria > Acidobacteriota > Thermoanaerobaculia > Multivoradales > UBA5704 > DASYKS01. The sequence goes on from JBBSBW010000051.1 coordinate 35,679, forward strand.
CCAGCTTGTTGTAGAGCTGCACCTCTAACTCGGGCACCGCCTGGCCGCTCGCTTTAAGCTCCGCGACGTAGGCTCGCAGCTCGCCGTAAGCCATCTGCTCGGGGGGCCGGATCTCCGCGTCGAAGTACTCCGGAGTCTCGGGGAAGGCGACGGTGCGTTTGCCCCGGAACCGGGTGTAGCTCGTGATGCTGCCGTGGGCGAGCGTCCGCGCCCAGCCGTTCTCGAACACCCAATTGCCGTTGCCGCTGTAGACCGCGTTTTCGGCGTAGAGCCGACGCACCATGTCGTGTGACTCGTCGAAATCGAAGACGTGCAGCCGCTGGAGGGATTGGTTCTTCGGGTCGTAATAGGAATAGTTGTAGATGAACCGGCCGTGCCCGAACAGCCACTGGCGGTCGGCCCGGCGGTAGGTTCTCACGGTCTCCTTGCCGTTGATCTTGTCGCGGATCTGCGCCACCCGCTCGTTCGAAGCGGGAAGGACCTGAGCCTCCAGGTAGGCGCAGAAGGAAGAGACCAGAAGGGCGCTCACGATCACCGGCAGGGCCAGCCGGTAGAGGCTCACCCCCAGGGCCTTGGCCGCTGTGACCTCGTTGGTCCGGGAGAGCAGGCTGAAGGTCATCAACGTCGTCACCAGGATTACGACCGGGGCGATGTCGTAGAAGATCTGGAGCGACATGTACTTGTAATAGGAGAAGACCAGGTCCTTGGCGATCTTGTTCTTCAGGATCTCGTCGACCCTCTCGGTCAGATCGGCGATCACGTAGAGGGAAATGCCGGTGGCGGTCACAATCGACAGGACGACCAGGAACAGGCGCACCACATAGCGGTCGATCAGGTTGGGGAAGAGCAGCCGCAGCCGCGGGATGCGCAGGACCACGCCGCGATCTTCGACACTCTTGGCCACGGCAACTGTGGCCGCCGGCAACGGGGCATCGGGAAGCAGGGGAGAGGCGGCGACGGGCCGTTTGCGCAGAGAACGAAAACGCAGGATGCCGCCCCAGACATCGCGCCGAATCCAGCGATCGATCCGCGAGAAGAGCAGGCTCTTGTCTCGATTGCGCCGGATCAGCAGAAAAATCCCGACCGCCGTCAAAATCAGGTTGGGGCTCCACATTGCGACCCAGCCGGGGATCCTGCCGTAGCGCGCCGCCTCTTCGCCGTTGAACAGAAGGATGTAGTAGAAGGCCAGGACCGCGATCGACATGGCAAAACCGGAGCCCTTGCCGCCGCGCCGGTTGTTGATCCCTAAAGGCAGCGCGATAAACGCGAAGGCGAGGCAGGCGGCCGGGATCGAGAATTTCTTGTTCGTCTCGACCCGGGCGAGATTGCGCTGCTCGTCCGGCGCGCTGTGATCGCGGGCGAGCCTCGACAGCTCTTTGAGCGTCAGCTCCCGGACGCCTTTCGAACTCGCCCACTTGGCTCGCTGGTTGGTCATGAACTGATCTTCCAGGATCAGCTCCAGGCGCTTGTTGCGGCTGACCTCGAATTTGGTGGGGGAGGCGAGGTTGACCTTCTGGCGGGTGGCATCGGTCAGCTCCAGGACGACCCGTTCGCCCTGCTGATCGACCTTGACCTCTCCCCATTCAGCGGTCGTCACCTGGTTGTCTTCGCTCGCCGAGCCGGCTTCGGCGATGAAGACGCCCTTCCACCGGGTGTCGTTGGGCGGGGCTTCGAAGACGTAGAGAACCTTGCCCTGCCAGTCCTCCGAGAAGACCCGCGGCTGAACCTGCTGCGACACGCTGCGGGTGAGGATCTCCAGGCGAATCTGCTGGAGGGAGTGGTTACCCCAGGGCAGGGCATAGATCATCAGCAAGATGTTCGCCGCGGTGAGCACCGCCGCCAGCAGCAAGATCGGCCGATAGAGGCGTGCGAGGCCGATGCCGCTAGCCCGGATCGCGGTCAGCTCGCTGTCTGAAGCCAGGCGGCCGACGGCGATCAAGATGCCGAAGAGGAGCGACATCGGGATCGTCAGAACCACGATGTTCGGCAGCGTGACCAGAAGCAGCTCGCCGACCGTCGACCAGGGTAGGCCGCGACGGATGATCATGTCGGCCGACTGGAACAGGAACCGGAGCAGAAGGATGAACGTGTAGACTAGAAATCCCAGTACGAGCGGTCCGAGGATTTCTTTGAGGACATAGCGGTCAAGTCGGCGCACGCCCGGCATTATATGGGCAGCGCAGGTTTCCTATCGGCCCGCGACCGATTCGGTCCCAAGGATTTGGTCCAAATCCAAGTCCCAACACCACAAAGCTTCAATCGATTCTCGGAGAGTCCGCGATGCCGATCCACCTCGAACGACGATTCCGTTTCAGCGCCAGCCATCTCTACCGCCGTTCGGGCTGGACTGAAGAAGAGAACCGGCGCCGGTTCGGCAAGTGCGCCAACCTGCCGGGGCACGGACACAACTACCGGCTCTTCGTTTCGGTGACCGGCGAGATCGACCCGGCAACCGGTTTCGTCGTCGACTTGGGAGCGCTTGACCGGATCGTCGGGAACCGCGTCGTCGACATCGTTGACCACCAGCATCTGAACTCGGCGCTGCCCGAGTTCGCCGACGTCGACGGTGGAGGTGCGATCCCATCGAGCGAGAACCTGCTGCGGTGGATCGTCAGGCAACTGGAGGGACATCTTCCGGATGGCGTAACGCTCGGAAGGCTGCGCCTGGAAGAGGATGAGGATCTGGCCGCGGAATGGGAGCCGTAGTTGCGATGGCGGTTTCGTGGGTCCCGCAGCGACTGGCTGCTGCCGAAGGCGCCCGAAGGAGCGAGGAGGCCCGCGAAACCGCCATGACAACTTCCCGGCGCAGGTGAGTTCACATAATCAATCTTATCGGTCGCGCAGAGCGATACAAAATGAGCAAAGAGCCGAGTCGCTTTGACTCGGCTCTTGAGGCGGTCCGACCGTTCTACGATTTGGCTTGCGAGGTCCGCAGGTCGACCAGGATCTGTTCGAGGGCGCGAATCAAATCGCCGCGGTCGACCTCGGATTGGCGGAACGTCAGCGCCAGACTGAACGTCTTGTCAGGCGCCCGAAACTTGAAGATGTACGGCTTCCGGCGCGTCGGCCGACCCTTCTCTTTGCGCAGCCGGCGCCGGAGGTCGTCGCGGCTCAGTCCCTGGCGCGAGACCTGTTCGAGCATCTGGATCATCTCGCTCTCGTCGCCAGCCTTCAGAACTTCGAGCAACAGCGACTTTGACTGGATGCCCAGCGCCTGCACCGTGTCGCGAACGCTCGTAGGCATTTGAAGGAGCGAAAGGCTTTCGGTGATCACCGTTCGAGATTTGCCGACGGCCCCGGAGATTTCTTCGTGAGTGTAATCGTGCCGCTCGGCGAGCGCCCGGTACCCTTCGGCTTCTTCAAACGGGGTGAGGTCTTTGCGCTGAAGATTCTCGATCAGCGCGATCTCCAACGCCTCGTCTTCCGAGACATCCATTTCGATCACCGGCACTTCGTAGAGACCCGCCTGCTGCGCCGCCCGATATCGCCGTTCGCCGGAAATGATTCGGTAGATCGGTCCGCCGGCAACCTCGAGAGGCCCATCCTTCTTGGGCCGGACGAGGATCGGTTCGAGCACGCCCTTGTCGCGGATGGAAGCAGCCAGGTCGTCGAGATCGCCCATCACCGAACGCGGCTGGCGGGGGTCGGTCTCGATGGCGGAGAGCGGTGCCATCTTCCCCACCGGGATCTCGTGGCGAACCGCCAGCTCTTCCACGAAGTGGGTGTCGTGGCGCATCTTGACCCTCAGGGGCAGACCGCGTTTGCGGTCGGTCACCGGCTCAGACACGGCTCAAAACCTCCTCGGACAGGCGGTAGTACTCGTAGGCGCCCGTCGATTTCGGTGCGAAGGTAAAGATCGACTCGCGGTAGGCCGGGCTCTCCTCCAGCCTCACGCTTTTGGTGATGACGGTCTCGAACACCTTGAGGCCAAACACGCGCTGGATCTGCTCATGGATGTCTTTGGCGAGCAGCGTCCGTTTGTCGTAAAGGGTGATCAGGGCTCCGAGGATCTGCAGCTCGGGATTCGCCCGCTGCTTGATCTTGTCGATCGTTTCCAACAGATCGTCGGTGCCTTCAAGCGCGAAGTAGCTCGCCTGGATCGGCACCAGCACGTGCGTCGCCGCCACGAGGGCGTTCACCGTAATGATCCCGAGTGTGGGCGGCGTGTCGATGATCATGAATTCGTAGCTGTCCCGGACCTTCTGGAGCTTGTCCTTCAGCCGGTAGTGGCCGTCGATTTCGCCGATCAGTTTGGCTTCGATCTTTGCCAGGGAGATCGCCGACGGCGCGATCATCAGGTTCGGGATCCGCTCCGCGGGACGTAGGATGGAGTCGATCTCCCGGTTCTCGTCCGTGAGTACGTCGTAGATGGTTCCTTCCAGGCCATGGACGTCCAGGAAAGACATGGAACTGTTCGCTTGGGGGTCGAGGTCGACGAGCAGGGTGCGCAAGCCTTTGGAGGCCAAGGCCGCGGCGAGATTGATGGCGGTGGTCGTCTTTCCGACGCCACCCTTCTGGTTGGTAATCGCGAGGATCATCGCGGCGCAGTGTATGGGAGGCCCTGTAGAGGGTCAAGCGCCACTCCCCTGCCCATCGGCCGATGTCGGCGCGCCGACAATGCCTGTAACCTATTGAAAATCAGTTATTTGGGACGAAGTTTCACATCGTGTAACGGCCGGGGTCGTTCGGATTCAGCTCTTCGAGAACGCGCCGAATTCTTTCGGCGTCGTCGGTGGGATCGAGAGCGGTCGTGACGACCTGCGCCTGATCCAAAACTGCGCGCCGAACATAGATCGGCGCCTCCGCCCGCAGGGCCAGTGCGATCGCATCGCTTGGCCGAGCGTCGAGAATTCGCTTCGGCTCTTCCGGGGCCAGGTGAATTTCCGCAAAAAAGGTACCTTCCCGCAGGTCGCTGATTACGATCTTCTCGATCGAGCCGCCCATTCGCTCGCACATCTGGAGGAGGAGATCGTGAGTGAGTGGACGGGGAGCCGCAACGCCTTCCATCCGGAGGGCGATCGCCTGCGCCTCGGCGATGCCGATCCAGATCGGCAGGAAGAGAGTGCGATCGAGGTCGCGCAGAATCACGATCGGAACATTCGAAGAAGGGTCGAGCATGAGGCCGGTGACGGCCATCGGGACGAGATCGATCCGCGGGGTTTCGTCCTGGCTCATGAGCCCATTGTGGGCGCCCACACAGGCCGGGTCAAGACGGAATCGCTCGCGGCCTGGGAGCGGCCGCGAGGGGTTTGCCGAGGGGGATGGAAGGGTGTCGAAGAAACTATGCCGCCGCGTCGGAAACGCGGCGTGCGGTGAGGCTGTGGGGATGCGCGGTCTCGATCTCGACCCAGGTGGTCTGACCGAGGGTAACCGGTAAATTCGCGGTCGGAAAATGAACGATCCGGTGGCAGGAGGTGCGCCCGCTCTGCGTGCCGGGAGTCTTGCCCCAGCCGGTCACCAGGATCTCGAAGCGACGACCGATGAGCTGTTGGTTCAGCTCCCGCTGGATCCGGTCCTGGACTACAAACAGGCGCTGCAGCCGCTCGCTCGCTAGAGTCGGTTCCACTTTGCCGTCGAGGCGCGGCGCCGCGGTGCCCGGCCGCTCCGAGTAGCAAAACGCGAAGACGACCGCGAAGCGGACCTGTTCCAACAGCTCCAGGGACGCCGCAAAATCGTCCTCCGTCTCGCCGGGAAAGCCGACGATGATGTCGGTCGACAGCGCCAGCTCGGCGCGCGCGTCGCGCAGCTGCCGGACGAGATCCAGGTAGTCGGCGCGGCTGTATCCACGCCCCATGCGCCGCAGCAAGCGGTCGCTCCCCGACTGGACCGGTAGATGGATATAGGGGCAGATGTTGGTGTGACGGCCGATCTGCGCCACCATCGCCGGGGTGAAATCGCGGGGGTAGGAGGTGATGAAACGAAGGCGCTCGACGCCGGCTTCCCGCGCCACGGCATCCAGCAGGTCCGCGAAGTCCTGATCCGTTTCGGGGTCGCGCCAGTGGTTCACGGTCTGGCCGAGCAGCTCGATCTCGCGGAAGCCGTAATCGACCAGATGGCGCACTTCGGCGAGGATCTCCGTCATCGTCCGGCTCCGCTCCGGCCCTCGGGTCTTCGGCACGATGCAGAAGGTGCAGCTCTTGTTACACCCTTCGATGATCGTCACCATCCCCTTGTATTCGCCCTGGCGGGAGATGGCGTCGAACTCGTAGGGCCGGTCGGCGGGAAAACCGGTGGCGACGGTGCGCTGTCCGCTGCGAGAGGCGGCGACCAGTGAGCTCAGCTCAGCCACCCGCGCCGGTCCCATGACGAAATCGAGATCCGAGACCCGCTTGAGGGCCTTCTCCCCTTCTTGCTGGGCGACGCAGCCGCAGAGGCCGATGACCAGCCCCGGCCGATCCTTCTTGAGCAGGCGATATTCACCGAGCCGCGAATAGACTTTCTGCTCCGCCTTCTCGCGGATGCTGCAGGAGTTCAGCAGAATGACGTCCGCCTCTTCCGGCCGGTGGGTCGGCAGCACCCCCTGCTGCATCATCTGGCCGACCATGCGTTGGCTGTCCAGCTCATTCATCTGGCAGCCCCAGGTCTCGACGAAGACCCGGCGCGTGGCGGCGGATTCGCCGGCAGCCGATCGCGTCGGGTCCAACGAAGCGACCGAAGAGGGCGTCATTCCTTCACTCATTACATTTCATCCTTTGGTTTATAGATTGGCGGTTCGATGGCGTCGGCCGTCGTCTTCGGCGGGGCCGGCGGCGCGGGCTCCAGCTCGGCGCCTTCGCGCAGCCAACCCGGCAGCGCACCCGCCCGGCGCCCTTCTTCGAGAAATTCTCCCAGCTCTTTCTTTGCCGCATCTGCCCGCTCTCTGGCCAGCCGAAGCCGGTCGAGCGTACGGTCCCAGCTCGGCTTGATCTCGCCATCGCGGCGGAACGGATCCGCCTCGGCGTAGAACTTGCGGCGGTATTCGGCGGCCTGCCTTTCGAGATCGACGCCTTCGTCGACCGCATCGCGCCAGCGATGCCGGAGGGCGCGGGCGCGCCCGCGCCAGTATTGCTCCTGCTCGATCGAGGTTTCGTTTTGGACGGAAGGTTTCTCCCCCGCCTTGGTCTTCGCCAGATCGGCGAATGTGAGCTGGCCTTTCTTCGCGAGCTTCGGCAGGGTCTCGTCGGTGATCACGGCGACCGATTTGATGCCCTTGGCCTTCCGTTCTTTTTCTCGTTTCGAGGCCTCGACCAGGGACGGGTGTGAATCGGCGTCTGGATCTCCGGGATCGATCACGATCAGGGTCGCGTCGTGCGGCGGCGGCGAATCGGCCGAGGCCGCGTTGGAGCCTACCGAGCCTGCGGGTTCGGCGGCCGGGGCAGAGGCAGGGGCTGGATCGGGTTTCTTCGGAGGGGTTTGGGGCGGTGGCAGCGGCGGGGTGCAGGCTGCGCCGCCGGCCAGTGCTATAGCGACAAGCGTGCCAGAGAGGCCGCCGAGGCCCGAGGGGCGGCGGGACGGGCGATCAGCTCCGTCCATAGCGATCTTCGAGGCGGATGACGTCGTCGAGCTCCGGCGTGGAGACTTCGATGATGTCGCATCCGGCCGCTCCGGCCACCATCCGGTGTTTGGTGAACGGCGAGATTCGGTAGGAGTCGCCGCCGCGCAAGACCACCGAGACCATCTCGCCGTTCTCTTCGACTTGCAGCTCCACCTCTCCTTCCTTCAGGAAGAGCGTCTCGTCCTTTTTCTCGTGGTACTGAAGCGAGAGGGCATGTCCGGCGTCGACGTGCAGGATCTTTCCGACGTAGCGGTCGGTGTGGGCGAAGATCAGTTCGTAACCCCAGGGCTTATCGACGCGGCGAATGGACTGTTGCATGAAGGATGGGCTCCGGCCTTCGGGTGGGAAGTTAGGCATTCCGCGCGGCGGCGGCGGTGACGTCGGCGAGGACAGGGTCGATCAGCTCGTCGACCTCTCTCGCGGTGCGCAGATCGAGGCAACGCGCGGTGACCTCGGCGAGAAGCCGAGAATCCAGCTCGCGAATCCAGGTCTTGATTTTCGGCACCAGGCGCGGGCTCACCGATAACCGCCGAAGGCCTAGGCCCACGAGAACCGAGGCGAAACGAGGGTCGGCGGCCATTTCGCCGCACAAGCTCACTTCGATTCCGGCCTGGGCGGCGCTCGCCACGACGAAGCGTAGCATGCGCAGGATCGCCGGATGAAGCGGCTGATAGAGGTGCGCCACATGCTCGTTGTTGCGATCGACCGCGAGCGAATACTGGATCAGGTCGTTGGTGCCGATCGAGAAGAAATCGACCTCCGTGGCGAGCGCGTCGGCGATCATCGCCGCGGCGGGCACCTCGATCATCGAGCCGAGCTTGATGTCGCGACGGAACGGCACGCCGTCCCGCTCCAGCTCCGCCATCACCTCGGCCGTATAGGCGCGGAACTCGCGGATCTCTTCGAGGGTCGAGACCATTGGCAGCATGATCCAGAGGTCGCCGTGGAGGGCCGCGCGGAACAGGCCGCGCAACTGCGGCCTGAAGACCTCGCGCCGGGCGAGCGTCAAACGGATGCCGCGCAGGCCCAGCACCGGGTTTTCCTCCCGAGTGTCCATCATCTCGCGGGCGAGCTTCCGGCCGCCGAGGTCGTAGGTGCGGATGATCGCCGGATGGGGTGCCGCGGTTTCGACGATCCGCCGGTAGAGCCGATAATGTTCTTCCTCGGTCGGCTGCTCGGGACTCTTTTCGATGTAGAGGAACTCACTGCGGTAGAGGCCGACCCCCTCCGCGCCGAAGCGCACCGCCTCGTCCACCTCTTCGGGTAAGTCGATGTTCGCCATCAGGTGAACCCGCACGCCGTCGCGGGTGACCGTCGTGAGCTCGCGGGTTTCGAGGAGCGACTCCTCTTTCTTTTCGAGCTCCCCTTTTCGCCGCCGGTACTCCAGGAGCACCTCGGGGGTCGGATGGACGATCAGTATCCCCTCGTCGCCATCGAGAATGACTCTGGCGGCATCGGTGATCCGTTCGCCGAGACCCTCTAGACCGACCACCGCCGGCAGGTGAAGCGAACGGGCGATGATCGTCGTGTGCGAGGTCCGGCCGCCGGTTTCGATCGCGAAACCGACCACCCGCTTCCGGCCCAGGCGAACCGCATCGGAAGGGGTCAGGTCGTCGGCGATGATGATCAGGTCGTCCTCGATCTCGGATAGTTCGTGGTGCGAGATCCCCTGGAGGGCGCGCAGGACGTGCCGGCTGACGTCGGAGACGTCTTCGCTGCGCTCGCGCAGGTAGCTGTCGTCGATGTGGGCGAACTGCTCGTCGATCTCCTCGGCGATCTTCGACACCGCCCACTCGGCGTTGACGTTCTTGTTGCGGATCCGGTCGACCACCCGTCCGAGGAAGCCCTGGTCGTTGAGCAGCAGCACGTGGGCATCGAAAATCGAGGCCAGCTCGTCGCCGACCTTTTCGCTCGCTCGGGCGCGGGTCTTGCCCAGCTCGACCTGCGCCTGGCGGACCGCTTCGTGGAAGCGCTCCACCTCCGCATCGATCTCCTCGGCGGCGATCGGCAGACGGAACACCTCTCCCACCCGGGTCGAGATCGAAACCGCGCGGCCGATCGCGATTCCCGCCGAGACCCCCATGCCTTTGACCTGCAGCATCTGCTCGCTGGCGACTTCGTTCACTACGACTCCTCACCAAATCGGTTGGCGATCAATTCCGCGATCGCATCGAGGGCTTCGATCTCATCTACGCCCTCGGTTCGCACGGTCATTCGCGATCCTTCTGCGGCGGCCAGAAGAAGGATTCCGAGGATGCTCTTGCCGTCGATCTCCTCACCTTCGCGAATCAGGGTGACTCTGCTCTTGAATCCACTCGTCGTCTGCACCAGCTTGGCGGCGGCCCGGGCATGGAGACCTAGGCGGTTGACGATCTCCAGCTCACGCTCAATCATCCGTGCACAGGCCCTCGCGGTCGACGGTGTTGGGTTTCGTTTCGGCGCAGCACGGTTTCTGGACGCAGTCGCTGCCCAGGCGGACGCTCTCGACCACTTTGATTTTCAACCAGCGGGCGAGATCGCCGAGCGCCATCGTTTCGGTGCCCGAGCAGCCGAGCCGGACGATCATCGGCAGGTTGAGCCCGGCGAGGACCTCGACCCGCTCCGGCGTCAGTTGGGACATGGCGATCCGCGCAGGCGTACCGCCGAAAAGGTCGGTCAAGACGAGCACCCCATCCCCCTGGTCGGCGTCCGCGATTGCGGCGCGGAGCCGTTCGGAGGAGCGGGTCGGATCTTCATCCCAGTCGAGCGAGATCTCGTCCACACCCGCGGGCCGGCCGAGAATCTTCTCCGCGGCCGCGAGGAGCTGGTGACCCCACTCCCCTTGCGTAACCATCAATCTTCCTACCATGGAAGGTGCCTCTGCTGGATGCCTCTAGCGGTGAAATGGGCCCTTCGGTCGCTCGAACGCGAGCCTTGCCGGCCGCCGACTCCACCGCGGATCTATTTCCCGATATCGCGGTGAATCACGCGGGCCGGAAAGCCCAGCTCCTCAAGCTTGCCCCGAAGCTTCTCACAGACCGCGACCGAACGGTGCCTGCCGCCCGTACAACCGACGGCTACTGAGAGATAACTGCGGTTTTCGTTGCGGTATTTCGGCATCAGGAAGGCGAGGAGATCGGCCAGCCGGTCGACCAGCTCGGCGTAGTCGGCTTGGGCCTCGAGGTAGGCGACGATCTCGTCGTCCTGGCCGGTCTTCTCCCGCAGGCCGGGAACGAAGTGCGGATTGGGTAGGAAACGGACGTCGAACAGCAGGTCGGTACCGTACGGGATGCCGCGCTTGAAGCCGAAGCTGATCAAGTTGACCGCCATCCCCGGCTCGACACCGAGAGAAAATTCGCGAAAAATTTGACTGCGAATCTCGTGGATCGTCAGCTCGCTTGAGTCGAGCACCCGGTCGGCCAGGGCGCGCAGCTCGGCGAGCAGCTCGCGTTCGTGGCGAATCCCCTCGATCGCCGCACCCTCTCCGGCGAGCGGA
>JBBSBW010000052.1:0-45595 GCA_038250865.1 Thermoanaerobaculia bacterium
CCCCGCGAGGGATTGAAATCCCTCGCTCGCATACGGCGTCCCTGGCGGGACGCTCCCTCTGGGCGCCGGGTTCAGGCTTCCAAGTCGCTCTCTTCGAACGATATGCCATGTTTCGCAAGAAGTTCTCGCTGTTCGGCGTCGTAGGTCGCTCGACCGTGGTGTTCCTTTTGGTGCAAAACGTACGCTCGGACTCGCTCGAGAACCGACTGGCTGACAGAGAACGCGGCATACCCTTCTTGCCAGCCAAAATGATCCGAAGTTCGCCCTTCCTCGTTGATCCACCGGGAGGAGCTTCCTTTGATTGCCTTCACCACGTCCGCCAGCGAGGGGTGAGGGCGCAAATCGACCAGCAGATGGAGGTGATCGGGCATTCCGCTGATCGCGAGCAGCGTACCGCCATGGTCGCGAACGATCGCTCCAACGAACGGATATAGCTCTCGTTCCAGGTCGGAACTGATCCACGGAGTGCGGTGCTTGGTCGCAAAAACGATGTGGAAGCAGAGGCGCGCAAAGGTTCTCGGCATTCTCCCCTTCCACCGAATTCGTCCCGGTAGGGACGTCGTATGCGAGCGAGGGATTTCAATCCCTCGCGGGGTTGGCTCCCGCGAACCGACCGCCGACGCGCGCCAACCTCGGCTCACCGACAACGCGCCGTTCCCTGCCCGCCAACACCGCGAGGGATTGAAATCCCTCGCTCGCATACGGCGTCCCTGGCGGGACGCCCCGCTCTGTGTGGCTCCGGACGCCCCCTAGTTGAAAATATCGTCCTCGCCCGTCGACTTCTGCGCCGCGACCTGCTCATCCATCCACTTCTGATACTCGGCCGGCTCGTCGATGGTGACGAAGCCGCGCATCCGGTAGTGGCCCAGACCGCAAAGCTGGGCGCAGGCGATTTCGTAGACGAATTCGGGCTTTCCGAGATTCTGGCGCATTTGGGCGGTGGTAACGGTGGGCTCCCACCAGACCGGAATGACGATGCCGGGGACGGCGTCTTGCTTGATCCGCATTTCGGGGAGGTTGAAGCTGTGGATCACGTCCTTGCTGGAGAGGTAGACGATCACCGGCTTGCCGACGGGGAGGTGAAGCTGGTTGATCGTCGTCACGTCGTCCTGCGCCGCGGGGTCGGTACGATCGAGGCCCAGCGGGTTGCTTTCGATGTCGATCTTGTCGATCGAGGTCTTGCCGAAGACGCCGTCCGGACCGGGATAGTGAATGTTCCAGGCGAACTGCTCGCCCACCACGCGAACCTCGACGGCGTCCTTTTTATCGGGAAACTCGGAGGTGCGGGCGGCCCAGAGCGGGATCGAGACCCCTATCAGCAGAATGCCTTCGGCGACGGCTACGGCTCCTTCGAGCCAGCTCGACGCGTTGGTCTGCGCACCCGTGTAGCTCGCGACCGGATTCCTCGAGCGGCGGAAGCGCCACAGGGCGACCACGAAGAAGATGATCCAGCCGACGAACAAGATAGCCATCAGCCAATGCACCCACGTGAGGGCGCTGTCGATCTGCGGTCCGTGCGCAGAGGCCACCGGGGGAAGCCACCTGTTCATGTCGAGGCACTCCGTTGCATTTGCGCCCATTCCGCGGCGATGCTTTCGCTCTCGGCCTGGCGCGCACGGTTACGCAGGTAGAAGAAGAATCTGGCAAAGCCGCCGAGCATGGCGACGGTAAAGCCGAGCAGCAGCAGAACCCCCAACTTCGCGGACGTAATCAGCGGCGAAGCGTTGGTACTGTCGCCGTAGCAGACGCTGCACGCGGCGGCGGGCGCCGCCCAAAGCGCGGCGACCACCCAGACTGTGACGCCCGCCAAACCGGAGCGCCGCAGCAAGCTGCTCATTCCTGACCCCGCGAGTAGCGCAGGAACCAGGTTTCATAGCCGATCAGAGCCGCGCCGACGGCGAAAGAGCCCCAAGCGGCGACGAGACGCAGCGTCCCGGCAAACACCTGGCTGCCCAACGCCCAAGCGCCGAACAGAAAGGCGAGGGCGGTCGCGCAGGCGATGAAGACGACGTGGAAGCTTTTGAGGTTCATGCGCTCGCCCGTCAGTTGATGATCGCGTCGAAATGGGTCCAGAGCGGCAGCAGCAAGACCGCAAAGAAGAAGGCGACGGTGAAGCCGAGCACCCAAAGGATCAGCTTCCTCTCGGTGATCAGGTGCATGAAGTAGCTCGCCACCAGACCGCCCTTGATCGATGCCACGATTAGGGCCACGGTGACCGCAGCCGCCACCGGCAAATGCAGGCGCGACACGGCAACGGTGACCATGGTGAGCACCAGCAGGGTGATGAAGATGAGGATGTAGACCTTTACCTGGCGGTCGAGGTCGGCGTGGCTATCGTGATTGCCCATAGAGGTGCGACTCCTTGCGCGCAAGCCCGGACTAGAGAAGGTAGAGGACCGGGAACAGGAAGATCCACACCAAGTCGACGAAGTGCCAGAACAGCCCCGAGTTCTCGACCCGGTTCGTGAAGTGCTCGGGATCGGTCTTCCAGAGCTTCGATCCGGGGCCCCAGAGGTAGGCGTTGATCGCCATGCCGCCGATCACGTGCAGGCCGTGGAGCCCCGTGAGCGTGAAGTAGATCGCCAGGAACGTGTTCGTGCTCGGGAACAGGCCGAGCTCGAACTTGTGCGAGTACTCGATGTACTTGATGGTCAAGAAGCCGAATCCGGCGAGCACCGTGAGGCCCTGGAACAGGCGGAACTTGGCGAAGTTGTTCCGCTTGAGCGAAGCCCAGGCCATGACCATGGTCACGCTGGACGAGATCAGCACCACGGTGTTGAGCGTGGCGAGCGGCACGTTCAGGATCGAGTCGCCGCGCGGCCAAGTGACCGCTCCCGTGCGCATCATCAAGTAGGTGGCGAACAGGGCGCCGAACAGCATGACTTCCGAGGCGAGAAACAGCCAAATGCCGATCTTGCCGTTGTTGAGCCCGGTGTCGGGCCGCTCCGCGACGGTGTAGGGAATCTCCATGGCCTCGCCTCAGCTCGCCTTCTGTTCCAGTTGGAACTGCGGCGTGTAGTCGGTGGGATGCCCCGGAACGCTGTACTCGTAGGGGCCGCGGTACGCCTCGGGCGGCGTGAGGAAGTTGCCGTGCGGCGGCGGCGAAGGGGCCACCCATTCGAGCGTCGTGGCGTTCCAGGGGTTATCGCCGGCCTTCTTACCGTGCTTGATGCTCCAGAAGAAGTTGATGATGAACGGAATCTGGGCGAGCGCCAGGCACCAGGCCGAAATCGACATGAAGACGTTCCAGTGCGTCACTTCCTTGGCGAAGTCGTAGGAGGCGCCGCCGTCATACAGGCGCCGCGAGACGCCCGCCATGCCTTGGATGAACATCGGCATGAAAATTCCGTTGATGAAGATCAGAGAGGGCCAGAAATGGATCTTGCCGAGCTTCTCGCTCATCATCCGCCCGGTCGCCTTGGGGAACCAGTAGTAGATCCCGGCGAACAGGGCGAAGAGGGTTCCCGGCGCCACCACGTAGTGGAAGTGGCCGATCACGTAGTAGGTGTCATGGAGCGGAATGTCCGCGGCCGACAAGCCCAGAGGCAGGCCGGTCAAGCCGCCGATACCGAACATCGGCAGGAAGGCGAGCGCGAACAGCATCGGCGTGGTGAAGCGGATCGAACCGCCCCAGAGGGAGATCAGCAGCGAAGTCAGCAGCGCCACCGAGGGGATCGAGATGATCATCGTGGTGGTCTGGAAGAAGGTCGCCATCGTCGTGCCCATGCCGGTGAAGAACATGTGGTGCGCCCAGACGATGAACGACATGAACCCGAGGAACCAGAGCGAGTACACCATGATCTTGTAGCCGAACAAGGGCTTCCGGGTGTTGTTCGCCACCACCTCGGCGACGATTCCGAACGCCGGCAGGATCAGGACGTAGACCTCCGGGTGGGCCAGGAACCAGAACAGGTGCTGCCAGAGGATCGGGTTGCCGCCGCCGGTATAAGCCAGCGCCTGGCCGGAGACCACGAGGCCGCTCGGCATGAAGAAGCTCGACCCGGCCAACCGGTCCATCAGCTGCAGAATGCCCGCCGCCTCAAGCGGCGGGAAGGCGAGCAGCAGCAGGAACGAGGTGACCAGCTGCGCCCAGCAGAAGAACGGCAGCCGGAAGTACGAGAGCCCTTTGGCGCGCAACTGCACCGTGGTGACGATAAAGTTGATTGAACCGAGGAGGGACGAGGTGATCAGGAAGATCATGCCGATCAACCAGATCGTCTGGCCTTCGCCCGCGATGACCGACAGCGGCGCGTAGGAGGTCCAGCCCGACTGCGCCGCGCCCCCGGGGACGAAGAAACTCCCTAGCATCGTGATGCCGCCGAGGAAGTACGACCAGTAGCTCGCCATGTTGATCTTCGGGAACGCCATGTCGGGCGCGCCGATCTGGAGCGGCAGCACGAAGTTCCCGAAGCCGCCGACCGCGAGCGGCACGACGCCCAGGAACACCATGATCGTCCCGTGCATGGCGCCGAGCTCGTTGTAGAACTCGGGGAGCATCGAGCCCCCCGGCATGCGCGCCTCGCCGAACAGCTTGCCGATCAACGGCAGAGCCCGTCCGGGGAAGGCGAGCTGCCAGCGCATCAGCATCACCAGGCAGAAGCCGAACATCAAAAAACACAGGCCGGTCACCGCATACTGGATGCCGATGACCTTGTGGTCGGTCGAGAACACGTACTTGCCCCAGAAGCCCAGCTCCGGGTGCTCGGCGTGCTCGTGGTCGTGCGCGGCTCCGGCATGAGCGGGCGCAAGTTCGGTCGTGGCCATGGCTCTCCCTGGTGGCTTTCGGTTACTCGGGGTAATGGGTTGATTACTTGGCCGGCGGCGCGAACGAGAAATTCGCGGTGCCCGCCTTGGCGGCGGTGACGGTCACCTTCATCGTCTGCATGCCCAGCTTTTCCTGCCAGGCCTCGACGTCGTAGGTGCCCGGCGGCAGGCCCGAGATCTTGAACTTGCCGTCCGGACCCGTGACCGAGAAGAAGGGGTTCGAGAAGACTCCGACGTAGGCGGCCATCCAGCCGTGGACGTCGCACTTGACCAGGAACATTCCCTCTTCCTTGGAAAACTTCGCGTCCGCCTCGGTGCGGTTCGCGGGCATCGCCATGTTGAACGGCGTGTTGACCTTCGGGAGGGCGTGCACGTTATGGAGCAGGCCGTCGTCGTTCTTGAGCTTCAAGTCCTGACCGACGCGGATGCCGAGGACGTGCGGGTGGTACTGGCAGCCCTTTTGGTCGATCACCACCGGCGCGGCCGGGACCGGATAGTTCCCGGCGACGGCGCCTTTCACCCGCACCATGACGTTACCCATGGTGTTGCCCGCTCCCAGCACCAGCGCCTCGCTCGGCACCGGGGAAGTGTGCTTCTTGGCGCAGACCGGATCGGCATCCATGGCGATCGGCTTCAGCGTCGGGACTTTCCCGGTGTAGTTGACGGTTCCGACGATATCGCCAGCCAATGCCGGGCCGGCTGTCAGGGCGAGGGCCAGGGCGACGCAGCCGCCGGCCAGGACATTCTTCTGATTGGACATCTTCAAGCTCCTTCTGAATGGGCAAAGGTTGATTTCGAGAACGCGCCGACCAGCCTATCCTAGCGAGATTTTCACTGGTTCTCGAAGGTCATCGACTCCGGCAGGCGCGGATCGCGCAACGGTACCAGAGCCTGGCGCCCGAGCGACGCGCCGAACGCCGCCAAAAATACCCCCGCGCAGCCCACGAGGGCCGCGACGTCGAGCCAACTGAGGGTGATGCTTCCGACATGGAGGCTGGGCATGACCAGCCAGTACATGTCGATCGCATGCATGACGAGGAGCCAGAGCGCGGCGATCGCCGAGGCTTTCGGACTCCGCTTGATCGTGCGCGGCAGTAGGAAGAAGAACGGCACGACGAAATGGCCGAGCGAGAGGGCGATGCTCGCCGACCGCCAGGAACCGGCCAGGCGCTGGGCGAAGAACCCGGTCTCTTCCGGCAGGTTCGCGTACCAGATCAGCATGAACTGGGAAAACGCCATGTAGGCCCAGAACACCAGAAACGCGAACATGAGCTTCGTGACGTCGTGCAAATGCTCCTCGTTCACCACCCGGGGTTGCAGCTCCTTCTGCCCGAGCGCGATCAGCGTCATGAAGGCGAAGAAGGCCATCACCGAACCGGCGAAGAAGTAGACCCCGAAGATGGTCGAATACCAATGCGGATCGAGCGACATCACCCAGTCGAAGGAGAAGAAGGTGACCGAGAGCGCGAACAGGATCAACCCTGGAGCGCTCATCCGCCGCATGCGCCGGGTGAGGTCGTGATCGCCGGTCTTGTCTTGAAGCCGCGACAGGCTCCCGAGCCGGAGCGCCAGGAACGTCCAGATGGCAAAGTAGACCAGGGTGCGGATCAGGAAGAACGTCACGTTCAGATACGGCTGCTTATGGAGCAGCAACGGATCCTTGGCCACCGCGTCGGCGTGGCTCCAGGGGAACAGGTCGCCTAGCCCAAAGATCAGCGGCACGAACAGCAGCGCCATCCAGGGCAGCGTCGCCATGGCGTTTTCGCCGATCCGCCGGACCACCACGCCCCACCCCGACTGCGTCGAGTGATGGACGAGCACGAAGAAGAGACCGCCCAACCCGATGCTGAGAGCGAACAAGGCGCCGACCAGCCAGGAGTGCCAGAGCTGGGAGCGCATCGCCGGGCTGGCCAAGCCACCCGCCAGGCTGGCCCCGAGGCCGACGGCCGCGAGGACCAGGCCCACGAGGGGAAAGCGCCGCCAGGCGTGACCCTGCGGCAGCCAGAGCGACGACGCGAGGAGCACGGCGGGGCGGGAGTGGGAAGAGGGGGCGTGATCGGTCATCGGGACATTTCGCTAGCTTGAGACCAGCTCGACCTCTTTGGCCCCTAGTTGGCGCAGCATCTCCACGGTGCGGTCGGGGTCGAATTTCGGATCCCACGATTCGATCGAGAGGAAGAACCCGTCGTCGCTCGCCCGCTCGAAGCTGGCCTTCCCGAACAGCGGGTGATAGAGAGTCGGCAGCTGGTTCATCGCGAACATTCCGAATACCGCGCCCAAGGCGCCGCCCAGGATGGAAAGCTCGAAAGTGATCGGCACGAACGCCGGCCAGCTGAAGAATGGCTTGCCGCTGATCACCAGCGGATAGGCGGTCGTGCTCACCCACCCCTGAAGGCCGATCCCGGCGAGCGCACCGCCGAGGGCCATGATCAGCACCACCCACGGAAGCTTCGAGGTCTTGAGGCCCATCGCCCGGTCCAAGCCATGAATGGGGAACGGCGTATGGGCGTCCCACTTCGTGTAACCGGCATCGCGCACCGCTTCACAGGCGTGGTACAGCTCGGCGGGATCGGCGAACTCGGCGAGAGCACCGAAGCGGTCACCGGGAGGCAGGCTGGGACGTAGAAGACCCATCAGACGGCGCCTCCGGGAGCTAGGCCGAGGCGCCCATCGGCTGCGCCGGTCGCGCCGCGCCCGCCCTGTTCGTCGAACTGGATGACCGGCGCCTGCGGCGGATGCGCCGCGGCCTGCGGCAACACCGTCTTCACCTCGGCGGTGGCCACCACCGGCAGGAAGCGCACGAACAGGCAGAACATCATGAAGAACAGTCCGAAGCTGCCGATCATGGTCGAGACGTCGAACAGGGTCGGCCGGAAGTAGAACCAGGACGACGGCAGGAAGTCGCGGTGGAGCGAGGTGACGATGATCACGAAGCGCTCGAACCACATGCCGATGTTGACGAAGATCGAGAGCACGAACAGCCACACCAGCGAGCTTCGCACCTTCTTGAACCAGAACAGCTGGGGCGACAGCACGTTGCACGAGACCATCGTCCAGTAGGCCCAGGCGTAGGGGCCGAACGCCCGGTTCTTGAACGTGAACAGCTCGTAGGCGCTGCCCGAGAACCAGGCGATGAAGAACTCCAGGCTGTAGGCGTACCCGACCATCATGCCGGTGAGCAGCATGATCTTCGCCATGTAGTCGAAGTGCTTCATGGTGATGATCTCTTCGAGGCCGAACGCCTTGCGGGTGATCACCATCAGCGTCACCACCATGGCGAAGCCCGAGAAGATCGCGCCGGCTACGAAGTAGGGCGGAAAGATCGTCGTGTGCCAGCCAGGCAGCTGCGAGGTGGCGAAGTCCATCGAAACGATCGAGTGGACCGACAGCACCAGCGGCGTCGCCAAACCGGCGAGGATCAGGTACGCCTTTTCATAGTGCTGCCAGTGGCGCATCGAGCCGCGCCAGCCGAGCGCCAGGGCGCCGAAGATTTTTCTGCGGATGCCGGTCGAGCGGTCGCGGATCGTCGCCAAGTCCGGCACCAGGCCGACGAACCAGAACAGCGCCGAGACCGAACCGTAGATCGAGACCGCGAAGACGTCCCACATGAGCGGGCTGCGGAACTGCGGCCACATGCCCATCTGGTTCGGGATCGGGAACATCCAATAGGCGACCCACGGCCGCCCGATGTGAATGCCGGGGAAGATCAGCGCGCACATGACGGCGAACAGCGTCATCGCCTCCGCGGAGCGGTTGATCGAGGTGCGCCACTTTTGGCGGAACAGGAACAGGATCGCCGAGATCAGCGTGCCGGCGTGACCGATGCCGACCCAGAAGACGAAATTGGTGATGTCGAACGCCCAGCCGACGGGATTGTTCAGGCCCCAGACGCCGATCCCTTCCCAGAACAGCCAGCCGATCGAGACGCCGAGTACGCCGACCATCGCAACGGAAGTGAGAAAGCAAATCCACCAGCCGCGGGTGGGCTTGCGTTCGAGGGGTCGCGCCACCACCTCGGTGATGGCGTGGAAAGTCGGGGCGCCGAGGATCAGCGGGGCGCGGTGGTCGACCGGATCCGTGACATCCAAATCGGCCAGACCGGCCGAAGATCCGGCCGTCTGGCCACTTCTAGCTCCGATCGCACCGCTCTCGTTTTGCGTTCCGCTCATGCCCGCGCTCGTCGCCATGGTGGGCGTAACAAAATGCACCCTAGTCCGCGCCCACCGCCGGCCCACCGGCTCGGCCGGGCTCAAAACCTTCGTCGAATCCGTTGCGCCGATCATGGCACAAGGCCATCCCTCGTGCTAGACCCTGATCGACTCCAGATGGCTCAATCGATGAACGTCGGCGGCGGCTCGAACTCGAGGGGAGCCACTGCAGCGGGAGCCGCCTCGGGAACGGCAGCCTTTTCCGCGATGGGCGGTTCTCCTCTCTCCACGACGTTTCCCTCGGCAGGGTCTGAGCCATCGGCGCCAGCGGCACCCACGGTGCCCTCCGTGCCCTCAGTACTTCCGCCGGCTTCGGTGCCTTCGGCGCTTTCAGCGCTCGCTCTTCCGGTGGCCCGCTTCCGGCCGCCGCGGCGGCGGGGCCGGCGCTTCTTCCCGCGCCCGGCCGGCGATTCGGCTCCGTCGGCGGCCTCGATCGATCCGTCCTCGTCGCCTTCAGGCCCCTCGTCGCCCTCATCTCCCCCGTCGCCATCCTCTTCGTCCGATTCGGCGCTCGCGGTCATTTCGCCCCCGCCTTCCCCTGCGCCTTTCGGCCCGGGGTTCGGCACGTCGACGTTTTTCCCGCCGCGGTTCCGCTTGCGCCCGCCGCGACGGCGCCGTTTGGCTTTCTGCGCCGCGGTCTCAGGCTCTCCAGTCTCGGAGAGCGAGCCGGCCTCCAGCGCTTCGGAGTCTTCGCCTTCGAGATCGAGATCAAGATCGGAGTCCGCTTCGAAGTCGTCCCCGTTGGGACCGGAGAAATCCCCGGCGTCCGATTCGTCGCCGAAAACTCGGACCTGATTCGGATCGAGCGGCGCCTCGGAGGCCGTGCCGCCGTTCTTCTTCCGGTTCCGTCCGCCGCGCCGACGCTTCTTTTTCCGGTCGGCTTCGGTCTCGGGCGCCGCCCCGGCGGGAGTCCGCTTCTCCGGGGCCCGCTTCTCAGGAGCCGGTATCGCCAACTCGCGCGCCTGGATCGCCGGCTGGTTCGCCTGTTGGTTCGCTGAACCGCGGCGCTTGTCGTCGCGCCGAACCGGGGCCGCAGGGGCCGCCGGCAGAGCCGGAGCCGAGAATTCGAGCGCCGTCGCCTCACCGCTCTTTTGCGGCAGCACGATCGCGCCGCCCGGCCGATCGATCCATTCGATCTTCTCTTCCGGCCGGTGCAGGCTGGTGCTCGCGATGATCTCGATGCCGATCTGGAACTCCCGTTCGAGCGCGGCGAGCTTTTGCCGCCGGCTGTTCTGGAGCGCGTCGGCCAATTCCGGATGGAGGGAGACCCGCACGCTCTGGAGCCGGCCCGCGGCGGCGCGCCCTTCGATCCGGCGCAGGAGGTTCAAGGAGACCATCTCGGGGCTCGCGATCCGGCCGGTGCCGGCGCAGGTCGGGCAGGCCCGGTGGGTGCGCAGGCGCAGCGCCTGCGAGATCCTCTGCCGGTTGATCTCGACCAGGCCGTTGGACGAGATCCGCCCGACGTTGTTCCGGGCGCGATCGACCTTCATCGCGTCCTTGACCGCCTTCTCGACCTTTTTCTTCGCCTTGATCGAGCGCATGTCGATGAAATCGACGACGATCAGGCCGCCGACATCGCGCATGCGCAGCTGGCGGGCGACCTCCGCCGCCGCTTCGAGGTTGGTCTGGAGGGCGGTCTCTTCCTGGCTGCCGCCGCGGGTCGATTTGCCCGAGTTGACGTCGATCGCGGTGAGCGCCTCGGTCGGGTCGATAACGATCGAGCCACCGGAGGGGAGTGCCACGCTCCGCTCGTAGATCTTGTCGATCTGCTCTTCCACCCCATAGCGAAAGAAGATCGGCGCCCGCTCGGTGTAGCGCACGAGCGTGGTCTTGCTGCGCGGCAGGAACGCCTGCATGTACTCGCCCGCAGCTTCGAATGCCGCGTCGTCATCCACCAGCACCTCCTCGATCGAACTGTCGAGGACGTCGCGGATGGCGCGCAGGATCAGATCCTGGTCGGAGTAGAGCAGCTTCGTCTGGCGGCCGGCGATCGCCTCGTTCTGCACCCGTTTCCACAGCCTCACCAGCGCTTGGACATCGCGGGCGAGCACGGTCCGGTTCTGGTCGAGCGCGTTGGTCCGCACGATCAGCCCGCAGCCTTCCGGCACTTCGAGCTTGTGCGCGATCTCGCGCAGCTCTTTCCTCACGTCCTCGTCTTCGACCTTGCGCGAGACGCCGCGCATCGAGTCGAACGGGGTGAGCACCAGGTAGCGACCGGCCAGAGAAAGATTGGTGGTGAGCGCCGAGCCCTTCTGCCCTTCCGGGTCGCGGCTCACTTGGACGACGATCGGCTTGCCCTTTTCGAGCACGTCTTCGATCCTGGGTCGGCCACCGGAAGGCTCACGGTAGTAGGCCTCGGGTACGACGTCCTGAATCGATAGGAATCCGTTGCGCTCGGCGCCGTAGTCGATGAAGGCGGCGTTCAACGAGGGCTGGATGCCCGCGATGACGCCACGGTAGATGTTGCCCCGGGTCATCCCGGCGTCGGCGACCTCGACGTGATAGCTCTCGAGGTTGGTGCCGTGGGCTACGGCGATTCGCAGCTCCTCCGGGCTCTGGGCGTTGATCAGCATTCTTCGGGTCACAAAACAAGCTCCGTTTCTCTCATAGAGAAGGAAGGTCGGGGATCGCTAAGACGGGGCGGGAGGGCTCCTGATACGTCCACGGAGCGGTTCCGGGGAAGATATTCTACCTGAACCGGGTTTCGGCCTAGGATTCGGGCCATCGCCGCCAAGCAAGGAGTGCCCCTCGCGACCCGAAATGAGACCGCCCGAGATCGTCCGCACGCTCCCCGTCGGGCGGGGCGGCGCCTCAGCGGCGTCTCTTTCGCTGCGCATCGCGACCCCGGAAGGCACCCCGCGCGCGCCGGGCATCCTCTATCTGCACGGCTTCGGTTCGGCCCAAGCGGGCGAGAAGGCCGACTTCTTTCGCGAACAGGCGCTCGCCGCCGGCTACCGCTTCGCCTCGTTCGATTTTCAGGGCCACGGCAACTCGGGAGGTACCCTTTCCGACCTTACCTTGACCCGCAATCTGGAGGACGTCGAGCGGGTCCGCGCCGAGCTGGGTTGGGTACGGTTCGCCCTGATCGGCTCGTCCATGGGCGGGGCCACCGCCCTCTGGTACGCGGCGCAGCATCCCCAGAGGGTGGCCGCAGCGCTGTTGATCGCCCCGGCCCTGGAGATGGAAAAAGGCCTCCTCACCTGGGCCGGCCCCGAGCGCACAGCGCAGTGGCAGCGGGAAGGGACGATCCGCTTCGACAACGGCTTCGTCGAAAGCTACCTCGCCTGGCGTCTGATCGAGGACCTCCGGCGCTACCCGCGAACGAAGCTCCAGGAGCTGCTCCAGACCCCCACCCTGATCTTCCAAGGCCGAATGGACGCCTCAGTCCCCTACGCCGACGTGGTCGATTTCGTCGCCCGCTGCCGTTTCCGCAAGATCGAGCTGCGGCTGTATGCCGATGGGGACCACCGGTTGACGGACCGGAAGGAAGATCTCTGGCGGGGGATGGCGGAGTGGTTGGGGCGGGTGGGGTGAAGGCGGCTCTCGCGCGACGCATCATGGCGACTCGGAACTCTGCGCGAGACGCTACTAAGAGCGAAGTCGAACTCTACCGGAGGTGAGAAATGGAAAAGGCGTACGACTTGGCAGCGATGAAATCGAGGCCAAATCCCTATGTGGAGAGGCTCATGGGATGCGCCCCGGCGCGGAGAGAAGCAGCTTCAGCGGACCAGGAAAACATGGTGCAGCCGGAATCCACCGGCCCGCGGTCCGACGTGTGACGTCAAGAGAATGTCGGCGTTGGCGGGCCGCAATAGGGATGCATCGAGTCCCGTTCCAGGAGACAGCAGGAGCTTCGCCGCCAAGGATGCGATGGCGGAAGCGACCTGGTTGCGAGCTTGCTCGCCATTGCCGTCGAGAACGTATCCGATCATGCCGCCATTCTGCATTCGGGAGGCGTATTGCCCGGCCACAAAACGCATCATCCCGTGGCTAACGTATTCGCCGACGAGCGCGCGGGGGGTGCCGCTGACGAGTGCGTAGAGGCGCTTGCACTCGAAGGCAAAGTACACCTCCTCAAGAGCACTCTCGGCGGGGTTGAACTTCAGGTCGATGCGCCCGAGTTCGTCACCCGTCACCGGATCGTCCTCGGCTGGCTCGCGCTCGATGCGCACGGGCAGCAGGCGATAGTCTTTCTCCTGCTTGAGTGCATGTTTGAAGCGCCGGGTGATGGGCACCTCGTGCTCCTCTGCGGCCGGCTTGTCGAAGCGCTGCCACGTCTCCCAGACGAGGTCTAGGATCAGCGGGATCAGCGCGTCGGGAAAAAGCGGCTGCCAGAGCCGCGAATCGCCGACCGTCATCGGCCTTCCGGCGGGGAGGACAGGATGCTGGCAACGATCGAATCCGCATCGTTGAGCGCCGCCGTCCGTGTCCAGAACCGCATCTGGAGAGGCTTGAAGAGGTAGAGGGTATCCTCGTGGAAGACCTTCAAACCCCGCAGGAGTTCCACCGAGCCGAGTTGCTTGCGGTACACCTTGCGCAGGCGGTCGAGGGTGGCCAGCAACTCTTTGTCGCCTCCCGCGGGCGGCGACGGCTCCGCGCCCTTGAACCGCCTCAGTTCGACGGCTCCGACACCGCTCCAGACGGCTGTCATGGATCTCCCGCTCACGCGTTGCGGGCCACCGCGGGCCCAATGGTTCAGGGTCGAGGTCAACGTGTCGATGTACTGAGCTTGGGCCGCGGAACTAGGATGCTTCAGCGTGGCCAAAGTGCTCGCCGAGTTCGTTGGACGCGTGCTGGGGATAACGATTTCGTTCGTGTCCTCTATTGCGACGCGCTCCGTCTCGTCCACGTCGAAGTACTCGTAGATCAGCGGCGTGATCTCACGCTTGGCCGCCAACACCACGCCGCGGCGATCGGCGAACGGCTGCGAGGCCTGCTTCATGACCCCTTCCATCAAGGCGCCGACGTGCTCAACGATCTTGCGAGCCCTCCTCGGGTTCTTGGTGTCCTCAGGTAGCGGGAACGGCACGCCCAGCAGCTCGGCGAGGTGAACCTCGGCGCGGCTCGTGCCCCACGTCGACGCCGTGTGGAACAGGTAGAAGCGAGCAAGGGGTGACCCCAGATAAGCGGCCAGGAACTTCAGCAGGTCCTTGTCTTCCTCCGGGCCGTGGATGCCCTGAAGGGCGTGACGGAATACGACTTCATCGGCACTGAACGCCACACGGAGGCTCTTACTGACCAGTACGTGTGGGGGGGCGAAAACCTCCGCGTCCGGAAGGCGCCGTAGGAGGTGAAAACGGTCTCCCAATTGGGTTGCGTCACCAGGGATGACAATCAGGTCCAGGCCCGCGCTCGTGGCCTCTAGGAAGAGAGTGCTTGCTGGCCACGGGCTCTTCTTGGCGAGCGCCGGCTCGCCGGGCTTGTGAGGCTGAAATCCCTGCGCGGCCAGCCAGCGCTTGCGCTCCGCGCTGCGCGGCTGAGACGTGATCGCCGCCAAACGCGGATAGCTGCTGAGCCTGTCGATGGCCTTGAGATCCCGCGGAGTCGCCCAGAAACGGACCTTCCACGGCAACGGAGCGTCCGCATCCTTCAACTCGGCGAGCAGAGTCGACACCGGGAGGTCGATTCGATCCTCCGGCGCGACGGACACCACCTCGGCGTGGAGTACGCTCCAGTCCGTCTTGGGCGACAAGTAGCTCACGTGCTTCGTCCCGGCTGCCGTGGGCCGATATCGAATGACCACCGCCGGGAACTCAGCTTCCTCGAAAAGGAACCGCTGGAAGTCGGACAGATTCAGAACGGATTCGATGCCGTGAAGTGTCAACCATGTGCGCTGGAACTGGAGGGCCTTCGCCTGGTGGTTGAAAAGAACACCGTTCGGCAGAACGAAACAGATGTGACCCGTGGAGGACACGTGCTCCGCCGTCTTCCACACGAAAGCAAGAGCGATCTGGCGGTTCGCGATAGGGAGACTCCTGGACTTGCACCATCGCTCCGCGGGCCTCTCCGGACCGGACAGGCTGGCCCATGGCGGATTTCCCACGGCCACGTCGAAATTGCCGTTAACCGCCAGATCGAAGAAATCGCCGCAATGGATGGTCCCACCCTTACCGCCGGTCGCTGGAGGCGACACGAGCCGCGGGAGGAATCGCTTCTTCCTCTGCAGCTCGCGGATCTGAGGGGGCTTGAGCTGGTCGAGCAGAGCCAGGTAGAGGCTGAATGCAGCGACCCGGCAGGCGGTAGGACTCTCGTCGACGCCCATGAGATTGCTCTCGAGGATTCCGATGAGACCGTCGGCACGCCGGGCATAGTCTGCCTTCGGATTGCGCAGTGACCATTCCCGCGCCAGCCGGTTGAAGAGCCCGACCAGGAACACACCGGAGCCACAGGCCGGGTCCAAGAACCGCTTGCCGAGAAGGTCCGTGACGTCGGCGAGAGCCATGTCGAGTGTAATCTCGGCCAGGAAACGCGGCGTGTAAAACGCGCCCTTGTCCTTCTTGGCGCCAGGGTCCGCGGCCTTCAGGAAGTGCTCATAGATCGCACTGATCGTCTCGATGGGAATCACCGAGAAGTCGTATGGCCAGAAGGAGCCCTGGCCGGTTTTGATGTCGGTGCCAGAGAGGAAGCTCGTCAGGATGCGCCAGTGGGCCTCACTGATCCCGCGCGCCTCGGCCGCCAAGTCGTCACTGAAGAGATCTCCATTGAAGTCCTCGCTCAGCCGCTCGAAGAGCCGATAAAGCTGCCTCTGCTCCGCAAGGTCCCTCAGAGTCGCGGCGCCGTCGATACCTGCATCGCGCAGGTATCGCTCGTCGATCACCTCGCGGTCGAAAAGGTAGGACGTGAACACGACCCGGCACAGGAAGTTGTCCAAGCTCCTGGGATCGATCCGAGCGGGGCCGATGGCCGCCATGGCATCCCGCGTCGCCGTAAGGTTCTGAAGAAGCTTCCGGTCCACCCTTCGGTTCCGATCGAACGCCCGTTGCTCGCGGTGGAAGATCTCGCCCGACTCAATCGCGAGCGTTAGTTGGCGTACCTCGAAGGCCTGAGATATCCGATCGAGTCGGGCTACCAAGCGTTCATCCGCCGCGGCCGCCCCCCCTTCCGGCCGGGGAGTGGCCAGGCCCGAGTAGACGTGTACCTCGGCAGCGTCGATGAGTACGAGGAGCGGCGAGACGCCAAGATTCCAGAAGCGGCGATGGAGTTCGGAAACGAGGTTGGGCGTGAGCTGCGGCACCTCGCGAAAGTAGGCGATCGGCGCATTGCCTTGGCACAGGATCCCGTCGAGTTCGAGGACTTCGAACGCCCGGCGGAGGTAATGGGCCTGGGTGGCAGCCGTCCCGGCCGCCTCGACGGAGGCAATGTCAGGAAAGTAAAGAGGAGACGTCCGCCCCGTGAGCGCGAGCTCGTCTTGCCAGGTGGCGCCGGACGCCTGCGTCGTCATGTTGGAGCGCACCTCCCGAGGTCAAGTCACTGCCGCCAGCGGTTTATGGCTCGAGGGCGGCGAGACGACGACCGCCATTCTAATGATTTACACCTGCCACGGGGGTCCGGAAGATGTCGCGCAGGCAGACCGGACAGATCGATCCCTCGAACCTGATCTTGGTTGGCTCCTGGACGACTTCGGCGCAATCCAGGGACCGGCGGCGGACTCTGGGACGGTCGCGAGGGGACAAGATAAGCTCACCCCATGACATCCCTTCGGCGAATCGCCCACCTCGGCGCCCTCCTATCCCTCTTCGCCCTCCCCGCTCTCGCGCAGCCGGCCGCCACCGCGGGCCAGGTTGTGTTTCCCAACTCCGGGGCGCCCGCGGCGCAGGAGCGATTCCTCTACGGCCTCGCCCAGCTGCACAACTTCGAGTACAAGACCGCGGCCGAGGCATTTGAGGCGGCCGAAAAAGTCGACCCCGGCTTCGCCATGGCCTATTGGGGCGAGGCGATGACGTTCAACCACGCGATCTGGATGGAGCAGGATCTGGCGGGCGCCCGGGCGGTTCTCGCCAAGCTGGGAAAGAACCCCGCGGAGCGAGCAGCCAAAGCGCCGACGGATCGCGAGAAGGGGTACCTCGCGGCGATCGAGATCCTCTACGGCGAGGGATCGAAGGAAGACCGCGATTTCCGCTACGAGGCCGCTATGGGTGACCTCTCCCGGCGCTTCCCCGACGATCCGAACGCCGCGGCATTCCATGCACTGTCGATCCTCGGCACCGCCCACGCCGGCCGCGACGTGGCGATCTACATGCGCTCCGCCGCGATCCTCGAAGAGTGGTACCCCCGCCTGCCCGACCACCCCGGCATCCTCCACTACCTGATCCACTCGTACGACGATCCGGCCCACGCCCCGCTCGGCCTGCGCGCCGCGCGCCGCTACGGCCAGGTGGCGCCCGAGGCGCCGCATGCCCTCCACATGACGTCGCACATCTTTCTGGCGCTGGGAGACTGGGACGGGGTGGTCGCCGCCAACGAGGCCGCCACATCCGCGGGGAATCGCCTACTCACCGGCCACGGCAAGCACGGACGCGGTTGCGGGCACTACGCGATCTGGCTCGCCTACGGCTACCAGGAACAGGGCCGTCTGCGCGACGCCCGCCGTGTCCTCGAAGAGTGCCGAACCGAGGCGACCTCGGCGGATGCCCTGGGGGCGAACGATCCGGGATACGACCCCGACCGGTCGTCGGTCGGTTCCTATGTCTCGATGTGGTCGCGCTACCTGATCGACAGCGAGGATTTCGGCGGCGAGGTCGCCGGCTGGACGATCGATCCCGGGCCGCGCCCGGCCACCCGCTTCGGCCTCGCCTTCGCCCGCGGTTTCGCCGCAGCCCGGCGGGGAGATCTCCCGACCGCCAAGGCGGAGGCGGCGAAGATGAGCGCCGCCAAGGCGGAGCTGGACGCCAAGTTCGCGGCCGACAAGCCGACCGACCGCTCGCCGCAGCAGCGCACGGAGGTGCTCACCCTAGAGCTGGAGGGAGCGATCGCCGCAGCGTAGGGCAAGAACGCCGCCGCGGTCGAGCACCTGGTCGCCGCGACGAAGATCGAAGGGGAGATGCCAGTCGACTTCGGGCCCCCGACAGTGGACAAACCGGCCAACGAGCTGCTCGGGGAGATCCTGCTCGCGAGCGGCGACCCAAGCGGCGCGAAAGTCGCGTTCGAAACCGCTCTGGCCCGGACGCCCCGTCGCACGACCTCTCTCCTCGGCCTGTCGCGCGCCGCGACCCGGCTCCACGACGAGGCGACCGCCGCCCGGGCGCGGGAGGAGCTGCGCGCGATCTGGCAGCACGCGGATCGGGTTCCCCCGGAGGTCTCAGCGGTTCGCTCGGAGTAAGAGTTCGAACGCAAGATCCGGAGTGCGACCGCTGGGGCGGGATCTCTACGATCCCGCCATGCACAAAACACTCGATCCAGCGATCCTCTACTTCGGCACCCCCGTCGTCCTGGTTTCGACGCTCAACGAAGACGGCAGCGCGAACCTCGCCCCGATCTCTTCCGCTTGGTGGCTCGGCTGGAACTGCCTGCTCGGCTTCGGAGCGCGTTCCCACACGCCGCAGAATCTGCTCCGCACGGGCGAGTGCGTGCTCAACCTGCCGTCGGCCGACCTGGTCTCGCACGTGGACCGCCTGGCCCGCACGACCGGCTCGGACCCCATGCCGCCGCACAAAGTCGCGATGGGCTACCGTCACGAACGCGACAAATTCGGCATCAGCGGCCTCTCCGCCGTCCCCTCCGATCTCGTCCGCCCGCCGCGGATCGCCGAGTGCCCCGTCCAACTCGAAGCGAAGCTCACGGCCTCTCACCCCGTGGGCGACCGCGATCCCGAAAAACCATCCACCCTGGTCGCGATCGAAGTCCGCATCGAACGGGTCCACGTCGCCGAAGAGATCGTGATGAAAGACCACGAAAATCGCATCGACCCCGCCAAATGGCGCCCGTTGATCATGAGCTTCTGCCAGTTCTTCGGACTCGGCCCCCAGATCCACCCCTCGCGCCTGGCGGAGATCCCGGAATCGGTCTACGCCCCGCCGCGGGTGCGGGAGGCTTGGGAGCGGCGGGCGGCGTAGGAGCCCCGGGGGGAAAGGGGCGTGAGGCACGCGGAAATCGATTTTCTGGGTGAGAAAATCGATTTCGCGGGAGAGAAATTCGAATTTCCCGGCCGGATGAACGATTTTCCGGATGAGAAAATCGAATTCGCGGACCGGAAGAACGATTTCGCGGGTGAGAAATTCGATTTTCCGGACCGGATGAACGATTTCACGGATGGAAAAATCGAATTTGCGAGCGGGATGAACGATTTCTTGGCCGGGAAATTCGATTTTCCGGATGAGAAAGTCGAATTCGCGAACCGGATGAACGATTTCTCGGGTGAGAAAATGGAATTCCCCAGCCGGAAAATCGAATTCGCGGACCGCGCGCCGGTCAGCGCTGGCCGAAAACGCGGACTGTCGCCTCTCCACCGAGGGATTGGGCGTCGTACCAGAACTCGATCGACTGGATCACACGGCGACCGCCGGAGAGGTCGATGAGGCGCGACCAGCCGTCGGCGGGGATGGCGCTGCGGATTTCAACGTCCTGAACGAAGCCGTCGCCGTAGTGGACCTTCACGTCGTGGAACTGCACCGCCCGGCCGAAGACGCGGAGGGCGATCTTCTCGAACCGGCCGCGGGCGGCAGTGACGACGATGGTGTCGTGGTCGAGTTTGTCCGTGACCGACCTCTCGCCCAGCAGGATCCAACGGCTGCGGTAGGCGGCGGTGGCGGGAAGCGCCAGGGCGACCAGCCCCAACACCAGCAGGCAGAGAGCGGCGAGGCGACGATTTCTGTGGCTCATGGGCGTTCTCCTCGAAAGTTAGGGTGACGTTCGCCCCCTGAAACCCAAAGGTCGGCCGATTCCTGCGGCCGGAACCCTCGGCTCTCGCCCATAATCCTACCGTGCCCACGTCATCACAAAGAATCCAGCGCGCCCGGCCCGGCCGAATCGCAGGCTCGTTCCTGCTTGGCCTTGTGCCTTTCGCGCTGCTCGCAGGCTTCGCCGTCCGCCTCGCCGGCCGGGCGACCGACGACATGTACATCACCTACCGCTATGCCCAGAACCTGGCGGCCGGTCGGGGTTTGGTCTTCAACCCGGGTGAGCGGATCTTCGGCGTCACCGATCCGGGCGTGGCGATCCTTCTCGCCGCCGCCCGTCGTGCGACGGGACTGCCGATTCCCCTCCTCGGCACTTGGCTCCACGCGCTTTCGATCGCCCTGATCGTCGGCCTTCTGATCGCCGCGGCGCGACGAAACGAGCGCCGACCCGAAGCGATCGCCGCGGGAATTCTGCTCGCCACATCGAGTGTGCTCTGGGCGGCGCAGGGGTCCGGGCCTCCCGTGGCGTTGGCCCTGCTTCTCCTCGCGGCCAGTTGGCAGGAGAAGTACCCGGCGCGGGCCGGGGGGGTGGCAGGGCTAGCGGTCGTCTGCCGGCCGGATGCGCTGGTGGGGGTGGCGATTTTGGGGTTGTTGGGGTGGCTGGGGCGTCAGAGACTCAAGAACCCAAAGGACCTCAAAGACCCTAAGGACGACAACAGGCCCGAGGAGAAACGCCCGAGGAGGTGGGCGCCGGCTTGGGCTTATGGCCTGGCGGCGGCGGGGGTGGTGATCCTTGGCGGTATCGCCGCCCGGGTTTGGTTCGGGACCTTGATTCCCAACACTCTGGCGGCGAAACAAGCGTATGCCGCGCTCGATCCGGAGCGGTGGCAGAGCGGGCTCGCGTTCTGGAGTCGGGGCTACGAGCTATTGGCTTCCTCGGCGGGACCGCTCGCGCTCGGGATCGTGGGGCTCGGTCTTTTCGGGTTGCCGTTCCTGGCGCGAAGCGCCGGCCGGCCGGGGCTCTTGCTCGTGCTCTACGGCGCGGCCCTCGCGTTGATCTACCCGCTGCTCGGCGTGCCGTTTTTCATCTGGTACGCGGCGCCGCCGCTGATCGCACTGCTCGCCGCGGCGCCCTTCGCGATCGGCGCGGCGGTGCGGCGAATCCCTTGGGGCGGGCTGCGTTTCGCGGTGTTCGTCCTTCTGGCTTGCCCCTTGGTCGGCTCGCTCATCGGCGGCTTGCGCGCCGTGCAGAACCCCGGCGCGGGCGATTGGCGTTTTCCGGCCTACTCCCAGGCGGGCACCTGGATCGCCGCCCATTCGACCCCCGACGAGGACATCGCCTACGAGGAAATCGGCATTCTCGCCTTCACCGCCGACCGGCCGGTCCAGGATCTAGTAGGCCTCGTCACCCCCCGCTCCCTCCCCTACGCCCAGGATCGCCTCGGCGCGTTCCTCGCGAAGCCCACTACGTTCGTCATCTTCCATACCTACAACGCGCGCGGCGGCACCCGGCCGATCGTCGATCGCCCCTGGTTTCCCCAGGCCTACCGGGAGGTGGCGCGTTTCCCTTCGGCGCTTCCCGGAGAAACCGGGCGGTATCTCGCGATCTATCGGCGGATCGAAGGGGCGGCGGTGCCGCCTCAGCGGGCGCCGCGGAAGCGCTAAGATCCTCAGATGATTGCTCCTGAGCGCGGACCGCGGCATTTGGATCGTCGGCCCGAGGCCCGCGCGTTTTCGGTCGAAGATCTGCTCAAGTTCGTCCAGGACGGCAAGCTGCGCATCCCCGACTTCCAGCGCCCTCTCAACTGGGACAACGAGGACCGCCGCCTATTCTTCGACAGTCTCTTTCGCGGCTACCCCGTGGGAACCCTGCTGCTTTGGAGACAGCCGGTCGGTGCAGGGCGAATTCGCCTGGGCTCTCTCGAAATCGACGCGCCACAGATGTCTGACGCTCTGTGGGTGGTGGACGGCCAGCAGAGACTAACCACCCTCGCTGACTCCTTGGTGGCTGAGCCAGGCGAAGGAAAGCAGTTGTTCGCTGATCTCGAGGCCGAGAACTTGATCTGGGGCAAGCCGGCCGACCGGCGCGCTCCACGCTTTCTACCCCTTCGCGAGATCTCGGGCCTCGAAAGGTTGCTCGAATGGGCTCATTTCCACCGAGTCCCCGACGAGCTACGGCGTCGGGCTTTCGACTTGGCCAAACGCATACGCGAGTATCAAGTACCCGCCTATCTGGTCGAGGTGGAAGATGACGCTGTTCTTCGCGAGATCTTTCGGCGAACGAATACGCAGGGAAAAGAACTCAAGTTGTCCGAGGTCTTTGACGCGCTGCATCAAAAGAGCTTCACGCAAACGCCTTCCTCATTACGCGAGATCGGAGAGATTTTGCAGGCCGAGGGTTTCGGCGTCCTCGACGGCGAGCTAATCCTGCGCTCGCTGTTGTTCGTTCGGAAACTCGATCCAGCCGGCAACATCGATCAGATCAAGCCGGCAGATGTGCCGGAGGCGCTTTCCCAGACCTCCGCGGCTCTCCGCCGGGCGATCATTTTCGCGCGCGGCCAGGCAGGGTTTCCTCACATTCGCCTTCTCCCATACAGCCTGGCGCTGGCCGCCTTGGCACTCTTCTTCGATCTTCATCCAGAGCCCAGTGCACGCTCGCGCCGACTTCTCTCACGCTGGCTCTGGCGGGGAGCGATCAACGGCACTCCTCGCGGAGACCGAGGACTTCTCCGACGAACGATCGCCTCGATCGACAATGATGAAGAAGCCAGCCTCCAGCGGTTGCTCAAGCTTACCGGCCCGGGTCCGAGCGAGCCGATCGAGCTGGGGCCCTTCAATTTTCGCTACGCCCGCTCGAAGCTCCAGGTACTGGCGCTCGCAGAAAGCCACCCGGTGGACTTGCGTACTCTCGAACCGATTGATGTCGCCGACCTCTGTGAGCAGCAAGAGAGCCCCGTCGCCGAACTGAGTTCTCAAAGTGCCTCGAACAGCCCCGCTCGCGGCCTCGCCGGGCGGCTCGTTCATGCTCATTCGACACCGAGTGCCCTGCGCGGCGCGGTGCGGGCAGCTTCCTTAGAGACGCTCGCCAGCCACGCCATTACTCCGGCTGCCCGAGAAGCTCTCCTTCGCGAGGATCTCGATCGGTTTTTCGCCCTCCGCGAGGAGAGCCTCGGTCCACTCGTGACGGCGTTCCTAGACCGCCGCGCCGAGTGGGGAGATTCGGATCGGCCCTCCATCGCCGCTTTGTTGTCCGACCCCTCGGGGGAAGATGAATGAAGCCTCTCCGCGTCGATCTCGGCATCGTGCCGGTCGGATGGTTGACTCCCGTGCCCTCCTATCCGGACCGGTGGCGCTTCAGTTTTCGCCAGGACTACAAGGAGCGCCATCCGCGGCCCATTCTCGGCCAGTTCTTCGAGGACGACCTCGAACGGTCGTACGTCTCGACCCAGCGGCTGCCCGAGTTCTTCTCGAACCTGCTGCCCGAGGGAACGCTCCGCGAGCTGATTGCGGAAAAAGCAGGGGTCGATCCCGCGCGTGAAGCGCACCTCCTTGCGTTCTTGGGTGAAGATCTTCCCGGAGCACTGTTCGTCCGCGAAGCCGACGAAGGCGCCCCGGAATCGACGGAAGAAGCCGAGCACGGCGCGTCCGATTCCACAGACGAGGAGAATGGCGGGCAGCCGCTCAAGTTTTCCCTCGCAGGCGTCCAACTGAAATTCTCGGTCAATCGGCGAGAAGGGGGGTTCACGCTGCCGGCCACCGGACGCGGCGGGCATTGGATCGTGAAACTGCCCGACCATCGTTTCGCCGGGGTTCCCGAAAACGAGTGGTCGATGCTCACCTGGGCTCGGCAGGCGGGAATTACTGTCCCCGATCACGAACTGGTGGAGGCGGCAGCGATTGAGAACCTTCCACGAGAGACCGCCGGAAGCCGGGGACACAAGGCCCTCGCCGTTCGGCGCTACGACCGGACGGAAGGCGGAGGACGAGTCCACCAGGAGGATTTCGCGCAGGTCTTTGGAATTTCTGCCAGCAAACGCTACAAATACGCGAAGGCGAGCTACGAGAACATCGGCCGGATTCTCCACGCCCTCGGCGGCTTGCCCCAGTTGCTGGAGTACGTCGACCGACTCGTCTTCGTGATTCTCTCGGGCAACGGCGACGCGCACCTCAAAAACTGGTCGCTCTGGTATCCCGACCCTTTGGGGCGGAATGCCGCGCTCGCCCCGGCCTACGACCAGGTGTCCACCCTCTCCTATGTGGACGAACAAGAAGATCTCGCGCTAAAGCTCGGCAAGGAACGCGACTTTTACCGGA
Source organism: Thermoanaerobaculia bacterium (assembly GCA_038250865.1). Lineage (GTDB taxonomy): Bacteria > Acidobacteriota > Thermoanaerobaculia > Multivoradales > UBA5704 > DASYKS01. Next base: position 24,122 of record JBBSBW010000052.1, read on the forward strand.
TCAGCGTTGCATCGTTTGAGCGCCTGGCCCGAAAATGCGGGGTCTCGGAAGAAGCGATATCCCAGCGCGTCCAAGAGGCCGTCGAGCGAATCCGCAGCGCCTTCCGTGAGGTCGAAGGCGATCTTGCCCTGGCCTCCGATGCGGCTGCGGCCTTACGGCGTCACCTCGACCGAATCAAGCTCTAAAGCACCCGTTCCACCACCAGCCAACACCACCCGGCCGCGAGCAACGCGGCGAGCAGGTCGAGGACGACTCCGGTTTTCGCCATCCTGGGGATGGTGACGTAGCCGCTGCCGAAGACGATCGCGTTCGGCGGCGTTCCCGCAGGCAGCGCGAAATCGCAGGAGGCGGCGAGGGTGGCGGCGAACAGCACCGTCGGGAGGTTGTTGGCCGCGACCGCCTGTTGCAGGACAACGAGCATGACCGCGATCGTCGCGGTGTTTGAAGCCACGGCGGAAAGCGCCACGGTGGCGAGGCTCGCGAGGAGGATCTGGACCAACGGCGGAAAATCTCGGAGACCCAAGAGCTGGGCGCCCATCTGGTTCGACAGGCCGCTCGCCTGGATTGCCGAGGCCATGGCGAAGCCGCCGCCGAGCAGAAGCAAAGTCTCCCACGGCACCCTTTTAAGCGCCTGGAAGTTGAGCACCGCGTGGCCGCGGCTGCGCCAGAGGAGGAGGGTGAGAGCGGCGAGCATCGCGATCCCCCCTTCGACGTGCGCCGAGGTGAGGGTAAACGCGGTAACCAGCGGCTTCAACCAGCCGGTCAGGAGCTTGCCACCGATCCACAGAGCGGCGGTGACGCCGAAGACGCCGAGGACGATCCGCTCCTCGCGGCGGATGCGGCCGAGCTTGCCGATCTCGTCGGCGACCGCCGTGGCGCCCATCGTCTCGCCCAACTTGTCGCCGCGGCCGATGCGCCAGAGCATCCACCAGACGACGGGCAGAAACATGATCACGAACGGCAGGCCTACCGCCATGAACTGAAGGAACGAGACCTGGATGCCGAACCGTTCGGCGAAGCCCGCGAACTGGGCGTTCGGCGCGGTGCCGATCTTGGTGCCGATGCCGCCGACGTTCGAGCCGTAGGCGATCGCCAGCATGATCGCCATGCCGTAGTGCTTGAGCCGCTCGCCCCCACGCTGCATTTCGATCTGGGCAAGCACGGCGATGCCGATCGGCACCATCATCGTGGCGGTCGCGGTGTTGGAGATCCAGAGCGAGATGAACGCCGTGGCGCAGAGGAATCCCGCCAGCAGGCGCTTGGGATCGGTGCCGATCGCGGCCATGATGTTGAGCGCGATCCGGCGATGGAGATCCCACCGCTGCATGGCCGCCGCGATCGCCATTCCGCCCGCGAACAGGAAGATGTAGGGATCGATGTAAGCGCCGACCGTCGAGCGCACGTTCTCGAAGATCGTGGGGCCGAACGGCCGAAGCAGCGGATAGGCGAGCAGCGGCACGCATGCCGTGACGTAGATCGGCAGCGCCTCGGACAACCACCAGATCGCCATCAAAGCGGCGATGCCCGCGGCGAAGGCCGGCCGGGTGCCGAATTGCGGATCGTGGCGCAGGGGGGAATCGAGAAAGACGAACAGGCCGAACGCGACGAGGCCGGCGATGAAGCCGACGACGCGGCCCGGGGTCCAAGAGCGGCGAGGCAAAGTGCGGCGATCCTACACCGCCCCTACTCCCGTTCGATCAGCAGCAACGTCACATCGTCCCCGAGCGGCCGGCGGCCGGCGAAGGTCTTCACCTCGGCGAGCAGGCCGTCGAGCGCCGGGCCGAGCTCCAAGTCGCGAGTCGCTTCGAACACCTCGGCGAGCCTTTCGGGGCCGAACTCTTCGTCCGCCTCGTTGCGCGCTTCGAACGCACCGTCGGTGTAGGCGAGAAGGCGATCTCCGGGCTCCAGGGTGACCTCGGCGATCGTCGGCGGCTTCATCCGAAACGGCGTGCAGACCAGGCTGCCGGTCGGTTCGAGCGTCGAGAGGCCGCTCCGGCCGAGCAGCAGCGGCGGCGGGTGGGCCGCGTTGAAATAGCGCAAGCGCCCCTCCGGCGCGAGCTGGCCGTAGACCAGGGTCGCGAACTTCCGCCCGTCGAAGAAATCCACCCCGTCGTACAACCAGCGAACGACGCGTTCCGGATCGGTCGAGCGGCGCCTCGCGGCGTCCAGGGTCGAGCGCAGCATGCCGGCGTACATGGCGGCCGAGACGCCGTGGCCGACGACGTCCGAGATCGCGAAATCGACCGTGTCCTCCCCCCAGGTCTGGGTGTGAAAATGGTCGCCCCCCAGCGCATCGCAGCTCTCCAGAAGCCCGGCGATCTTCCAGCCGGCGTGGGCCACCGGGTCGCGCGGCAACAAGCTCAGCTGGAAAAGTTTTGCGCGCTCGAAATCCTCGTCCAGCCGCCGGGCGTAGCTCTCTTTCGCTTCGCGCTCGGTTTGGAGGCGCAGGCAGCGCTCGACCAGGGCGAGCAGGACCCGGCGGTCGAACGGTTTCCAGAGAAAATAGAACGCGTCCTCGACCAGCGAGCGGTAGAGCTTCTCGTCGGCGTGCGAGACCGAACCGGTGATCAGGATCACTTCGGTGTGCGGATTCTCAACGCGGAGCGAGCGGCAGAGCGCGTAACCGTCCCCTTCCGCCTGGCCCAGATGGACGTCGACGAGCGCCAGGTCAAAGCGCTCGGAGCGAGCAGCGGCCAGGGCTTCGGCGGCGTTCGCGGCGGGAATCACCCGATGGCCCTTGAGCAGGCGGCTGACCACGCGCCGGATCGCCGGGTCGTCGTCGACGACCAGGATTTTCCGCTCAAGAGACATTCGGAATCTCCAGCCGGCCCGAGCCCATCCCCACCGGTTCCGAGGGCACGGCTTCCGACGGCGAAGGCTCGGGCGTCGGACCGAGCGCGGCTTCGGACGGGGTGAACAGTCTCATCTCGACCGTCACGGTCGTTCCCGCACCCGCTTCGCTCTCGATCTCGAAGCCGCCGCAGTTCTGCCAGGTAAGCGACCGGCAGAGCGCGAGGCCGAGCCCGTGGCCCCCCTCTTTGGTCGAGAAGAACGGTTCGAGCACCTTGTCGCGCAGATGGCGCGGAATGCCGGGGCCGTCATCCGTCACGCGCAAGAACGCGAGGCCGGATTCCGTGCGACCGGTTTGGACTTTGATGCATTTTCCCGAAGCGCGAAGCGCTTCGAGCGAGTTGGTGACCAGGTTGAGCAGCACGTGCTCCAAATCCTGGCGCGAAAACAGGACCACCGGCATCTCCGGGTCGAGCGCGAGCGACAGGTCGATTCCAGAGCGGACGGCGGCGGCTTCGAAGAACGAAACCGTCTCGCGCACGGAACGGTTGAGATCGACCGGCCCTTCGCCGAGCCGGCCGGTGCTGCCGGCGCGCAGCATGTTGGCGAAGATCCGCTTGCAGAATTGGGCGCGATCGACGATCACGGCCAAGTCTTCCTCGGCCTCCTCGCGAACGAAATCGCCGAGCCGCAGGTCGTCCTGCATCTGCTGGGCGAGCGGCAGGATCGCGCCCACGGCGTTGTTGACGTCGTGCGCGACCACCCGGGCGAGGGTGACCAGGCTCGCCTTGACCTCCGCCTGCGCCGCCTGGGCTTCGAGCGTCTGGTTCCACTGCGCGTTCCGGATCGCGACCTCGGCGACCGGCAGGAAGCGCTCGACCACCTCGGCGTCCCAGGCGTCGAACGCGCGACGTTTCCAAGCCGCGACTTCGAGCACGCCTAAGAACCGGTCGTCGAAGAAGAGCGGCGCCACCAGCAGACTTCGGATCGGCGGTATGCCCGGGGAAGGTCCGTCGTCGAGCAGGCGCCGCACCGCGTCGTGGGCCGAAGGTCCGCCCGGCCCCTCGTTCGAAAGGTGGAGGCCGCTCTGGAGGATCTCGATCACCTCGGGGCTCACGGGGATCTCGCGCCCGACCGCGGCGCTTTTCGCCTTGGTCCAGGCGATTTTTTCGGCCTCGACCCGGAGTACTCCGGTTGAAACGTCCCAAGTGAGGAACGCCGAGGAGTGATCGTAGGCCACCAACTGCTCCAACCCGTCGAGAATCTGGTACGCCAGGTCGCGCGGCCGCAGCTCGGCGACGACCTTCTCCTTGATCCGATCGAGGACCTTGTAGAGCCGCTTCTTCTCGCGCCGCCCCAGCTCGGTCGCCAGCACCCCGGCCAGCCGGTCGAGCGTGCGCCGGTCGGCCGGTTCGAACGGCCGGTCGCGCCGCACGGCCCCGAGGAGGCCCACCTGGCGCCCGAAGCGGATCACCCGAGCGAGAATCGTGGTCGGCGGGATCTTCGGTCGGCGCTTGGCGAGGAAGTCCTTGGCCAGCGCGAGATCGAACAGCCCGGGCTCGCACTCTCGCGCACCCCGAGTCCCCGTCCCGCCGCGCACGATCGGCCGCCAATTCTCCTCGTCGATCGCATCCAGGTCCGGTATCAGCCAGGCGCAGTCCGCCTCCAGGCGGACCCGCGCCGCCTCGACGAAATGCCCCGAAAGCTTGTAGTCCGCGGCAAACCGCCGGAGATTGCTCTCCAGCGCCACAGTGAACAGCTCGGGCGGAACTTGGGTGAGATCGATCATGGTGATTCCGACAGTGTTTCGACGAAGGGTACAGGTGCCGGCGCCAGGAGGCAACGGGCGAGGTGGGAGGATGCCCCGAAGGGGCTCAGAGCTCGAACGGCTCCCAGCCCTCAAAAGTGGGGCGACGACGCAATGCCTCCTCGACTCCGGGGAGCTTTTGAGTAAGGCGATGGAGGTCTTCCAGCCAATTCTCGCCCCGCACCGGTCGATTCTTGCGCAGGGCTATCACATCCTCGGGCGTCGTCGGGATGTCGCGCTCCAGGTTGAGCACCCACTCAGATCGATCGGTCAAGCTCATTCCGCCTCCACTTTACTCTCCTCCGCAGAGTTCCCCGCCCGATAGATGAAAAGGGAGATCGCGCCGATCAGGACCAAGCCGAGGCTCACGGCGAGCGAGCCCTCCAGGCGGACGAAGCCTTTCTCTGCGAAGTGCCAGCTCGCGAGCCAGGCTCCGAAGGTGCCGCCGCGGGTTTGGATCGCGACCATGAGCGCGATGGCGACGCCCGCGAGGCCCTCTCCCGCGATCAGGCCGGAGGCGGCCAGGATGCCGGGGTCGCCTTCGATCGCTTTTCCCTTACGCTTCCTTTCGACCAGGGCGCGGATGCAGCCGCCGAGGAAGATTGGGGTGAGGCTCCCGAGCGGCAGGTAGATGCCGACCGCGAACGCGAGCCCCGGGAGGCCGGCGAGCATCGCTCCGAGAGAGAACGCGGCGCCCGTGCCGACGAGGCCCCAGGGAAGCGATCCGGTGAGCACGCCGTCGATCACCGTTTTCATCAGCGTCGCCTGCGGCGCTGGGAGCTGCTCGGAGCCGAACGTGAACGCCTGGCCGAGGATGAGCACGGTCCCCGCGATCGCCCAGCAGGCGAACGCCGCGCCGATCAACTGGCCGAGCTGCTGGCGCGCGGGGGTGGCGCCGACCAGGTAGCCGGTTTTTAAATCCTGCGAGATGTCGCCCGCTTTGGAGGCCGCGATGCAGACCACCGTGCCGACGGTCAAGATCGCTGCGCGGGCGGAGGGGTCGGTCCAGCCGCAAAGGACGAAGACGAGCGCGGTGCCCAGGAGCGTCACCAGCGTCATCCCCGAGGTCGGGTTCGAGGAGACCCCGATCAGTCCGACGATCCGCGACGAGACGACCACAAACAGAACGCCGAAGATCGCCACGCCGAGCGCGGCGGCGATCCGCGGCACCAGGCTCATCTCGCCCGCCAGAAGGCCGGGGATGCCGATCAGGCCGAGAATCACGATCGCCGGCCCGGCGAGCACCATCCAGCCCGGCACGTCCCGATCGGTGCGCTCGACGGTTTCTCCCGCCCCCTCAACGCCTGCGACATTCGATTTCTTCAGCCCCTGAAGCACGGCAGAGAGCGACCGGACCATCGTGGGCAACGAGCGGATGACCGTCACGATCCCCGCCGCGGCGACCGCGCCGGCGCCGATGTAGCGCACGTAGCGCGACCAGATTTGCCCGGCGGTCAAATCGTGGATCAGCTTCGTCGATTCGGGGAATAGCGGGTTCGTCAGGCCGTCGCCCACCAGGCCGATCAGCGGCGTGAGCGCGAGGGCGGAGATCAAACTGCCGGAGACCATGATCGCCGACTGGCGATAGCCGAGGATGTAGCCGACCGCGAGCAGCGCGGGGGCGATTTCGAGCGCCAGCTCCGCCTTCGGCAGAAACGGCACCAGGGTGGTCAGATTCGATTCGATCAAACAAACGGCGCCGATCGCGAGCTTGATCGCGGCGCCCACGCCCAAACCCAGAAAGATCCAGCGCCCGCCGGAGGATTCCGCGGTCGTCGCCCGCAGCACCTCGGCGCAGGCGGTCCCTTCCGGATAGGGAAGCTCGTCGGCGCTTTGAACGATCAACAGGCGCCGCAGCGGCACCATGGCCGAAATGCCGAGCACCGCGCCCAAGAACGCGAGCCCCGCGATCTGCCAGTAGGGCGGAATGATGCCCCAGAGGAAGAGCGCGGGAATGGTGAAGATGGTGCCCGCGGCGAGCGACGAGCTGGCCGAGCCGACGGTCTGGGCGAGGTTCGCCTCCAGGATCATGCTCCGGTCGCTCTTCATCAACCGGAACAGCGCCACGGTGAGCACCGAGATCGGAATCGAGGTCGCCACCGTCAAGCCCACCCGCAGGCCGAGATAGGCGTTCGCCGCGCCGAAAACTACGCCGAACACGACACCCGCGGCGATCGCGCGGAAGGTGAATTCAGGGAGCTCGCCGATCGGGAGCGATGTCCTCAACGTTCTCAATGGTCTCGCCGAGGTGCTCATGGGCTCGCTCATCGCACTCCCCTCCTCTGTTTTCCCAGCCGGCCAAAAAGTTGCGGGGAGGCTAGCACAGGGGATATTTCTACTTCTTCCCCGAAAACACCAACCGTCGCCGGGCCCCCTCTTCGATGTGCCAGCGGCAAGCGAGCTTTTTGCACACCGCGTCGAGCGCCGCGCGGACGGGAGTCGCTTCGAGATCGAGCGTCAGCTCCCCCGCGATCGCATCCTCGATGTCGACCTCGACCCCCAGGATCTCGCCAAAGGTCCGCAGGATGTCGGAGGCCCGTGCCTTCGTCACCTTGAGGTCGATCGGCTCGTCGAGCTGCACCGACTTTTCGACCGGCTTCGGCTGAGTTCGCGGTTTGGCCTCGACGATCAGTTTCCCCCCATCGACCCGCCAGCGGCATTCCAGGCTGTCGCACGCCGCGTCGAGCGCGGTGCGGACGCGGACTTTTTCGATTCGCAAGGTGAGCTTGCGCTCGGCGATCACGGGGTCGATCGCCGGGTCGAGACCGGCCGTTCGAGCGAAGAGATCGAACACGCCGGAAGCTTTGACCACATCGAGATCGATCGGCTCGTCGAGACCCTGGCTCGCCCCCCAGGCCCCGGAAGCGGCAAGCGCGAGCCCAATCATGAGGGAAATGCGTGCGGATGCCTTCATCACTTGCACTCCTGGACGGCGTCGCTACCCCGCCTCAGCCGCCCGCCATGCCTCGACCGGATTGACCAACACGCCGAGGCCGGGGATTTCGACCTCCACGACGTCTCCATCCGCGAGCGAACCGACCCCCGCGGGGGTTCCGGTGAGGACGACGTCTCCCGGTTCGAGCGTCATCATCCGTGACAGATAGACCAGGATATCCAGGATGCCGAACGCCATGTCGCGGCAATGGCCACGCTGGCGCTCGACGCCGTTGACCCGCGTGACCACGGAAAGATCGTCCAGGTCGGGGTCGATCCAGACCGCCGGGCCCACCGGGCAAAAGGTGTCGAATCCCTTCGCCCGGGCGAAGCGGCCGTCCTTCTTCTGCAGATCGCGCGCGGTCACGTCGCAGGCGGGCATCACGCCCAGAATCGCCGTCCGTGCTTCTTCGGGGCTGGCCCGGCGCAGTCGGTGGCGCAGCACGATGGCGATCTCCCCCTCGAATTCCACCTGCTCGCTCTCGGGAGGAAGGACGATCGGCGCCCGCGGGCCGGAGAGCGCCGAAGGCGCCTTCAAGAAAAACAGCGGCTCCGTGGGCATCGGATTGCCCAGCTCCTTGGCGTGCTCCACATAATTGCGGCCGATACCGATGATCTTCGACGGAGCGACCGGAGCCAGAAACGAAGCGCCGTCGAGATCAACCCGGCGGCCATACTCCCACCCCCCAGGCCAGGTCTCGAACGGATCGGAGTAGAGGACGCGGACCTCGTCGGTCGAGGGATCGGTCGCGGCGAACAGGCCTTCCGGAGCAAGGCGGTAGAGGCGGATCATGATGGGGATTGTATCGAGTCCAGATACGAAACTCGCGGCCCTACCCCCGCCCCCGCCGCACCGCCAACAGCACCAGGAAGAACGGCCCGCCGAGCAGCGCGGTCAGCACCCCGACCGGCAGATCCGCGGGGGCCATCACCGTGCGGGCCGCGAGGTCGGCGAGGGCGAGGAAGGCTCCTCCACCGAGCAGGCAGGCGGGGGCGAGGATCAGGTGGTCGTGGCCGACCAGGCGGCGGAGGGCGTGGGGGACCATCAGGCCGACGAAGCCGATCGGGCCGGCCACGGCGACCAGGGCGCCGATCATCAGGGAGGTGGCGATCAGGATGCGCAGGCGGAGGCGCGGGATGTCGACGCCGCGCGAGGCGGCGATCTCTTCTCCGGCGAGCAGGAGGTTTAGGTCCCAGCGGGCGGCGAGCAGGGCGGCGAGGCCGAGCAGCGTCCAGGGGAGCAGCCAGAGCACTTCGCGGTAGCCGACCACCGCGAGGCCGCCCATCATCCAGCGCACCATGCGGAAGGTCTGGGTGGCGTCGGCTAGGTATTGGACGAACAGGATCAGCGCCGAGGTCGAAAGTGAAACGCCGATACCGGCGAGCAGCAGGGTGCCGGTCTCGCCCTCCCTCCGGCGTATCGCGACGCCCGCCACCAGGGCGGTCGCCCCGAGCGCTCCGGCGAAGCTCGCTAGCGCCACGAGCGGCAAGCCGAGCGCTCCGAGGCCTTCGGAAACGCGCAGCGCGAGCACCGCGCCGAGGGCGGCCCCCCCTGCCACTCCGAGCGTATAGGGCTCGGCGAGCGGATTTCTGAACAGGGTTTGGAAGCCCAAACCGGCTGTCGCGAGCGCGCCCCCGGCGAGCAGGGCGAGCAGCACGCGCGGCAGGCGCAGCTGCCAGAAGATTGCGAGCGCGGTCGGATCGCCGCGCAGCAGGTCGGAGAGGCCGATCGGCTGGCTGCCCAAAAGCGGCGCGCCGAGCGCCACGGCGAGCCAGACGAGGCCGAGGAGTGCGAGGGCGGAGCGAGGCCGGAGCGGACGCATGGGGTTCGACTGGAGAACGCAGTCTACGGCGCGAGCGACAGCCGCGCGGCGCGGCCCTCGGATACAGCGCGGAACGGCGCATCGAACAGAGCGGCGAGCGACTCGGCGGCCAGGACTTCGCGCGGCGGTCCCAGCGAAAAGATGCGGCCGGCGCGGAGTGCGAGTACCCGGTCGCCCAACATGCCCGCCAGATCGAGATCGTGGGTCGCTAGCAGGACCGTCACACCGGTTTCGCGATGCAGGCGGTGGAGCAGGCCGGCCACGTCGCGCTGGTGGCGCGGGTCGAGATGGGTGGTCGGCTCGTCGAGGATCAGCACCTCCGCCTCCTGGGCGAGCGCGGCGGCGATCCAGGCCATCTGCCGCTCGCCGCCCGAAAGCTCGTCGAGCGGCCGGTCGGCGAACGCCTCGATGCCCGCAGCGGCGAGCGCCTGGTCGACCGCCCGGTGATCCGCCGCGCTCGGCGCGAGCTGGAACCTCGAAAGGTGCGGATAGCGGCCCAGCTCCACCGCCTCGCGGACGGTCAAAGGCACGCTCGCCGGCCGGACCTGCGGCACGTAGGCGATCCGCCGGGCGAGGTCCCGGCGCGACAGCCCCTCGAAACTCCGGCCGCGATGGGCGACATCGCCGCGCGAAGGGCGCCGCAACCCCGCGAGGGAGCGGAGTAGGGTGGTCTTTCCCGCGCCGTTCGGCCCGACGAGCGCCAGACACTCGCCCGCAGCGATGTCGAGGTCGAGCGGCCCGAGCGTCCAGCCGGCATTGCCGCGCCCCCGCTCCTCGCGGACCAAGCCGCGGGCGGCGAGGACGGGGGGCTCGTTCAAGGTTGGTGCTCCGCGAGGGGCTGCACCATCGCCCCGGCCATCGACCGATAGAGCTGCGGCAGGCGCGGCCCGGGGATCAGGGTGAAATTCCCCGCGATCACCCGGATCCGGCCATCTCGGACGGCGGGCACGGTCGAAAGCGGCTGCCAATCCGCGACCAGGGCGCGGCGCGCCGCCTCGTCGGGGGTATCGGAGCGCAGCTCGAAAATCAGATCCGGTTTCCTGGCCACGATCTCTTCGAGGCTCGCCTGCGGGTAGAGGTTCGGCGCATCGGCAAAGACGTTCAAGCCGCCGAGCCTTCCGAGCAGCTCGTCGAGGTAGGTTCCCGGACCGGCGACGTACAGCTCGCCGAGCCGGCCGGCCTGGCGCTCGACCACCATCAAGACTTTCGGCGCGAAGGAGCTCGAAATCAACGGACGAGGGTCCAGATCCTTATGCCATTTCCTCGCGAGCTTATCCCCTGCTGCCGGCACGCCGCAGCGGATGGCTATCGTGCGGAACGAGGCCTCGATGTCGGCAAGGCTTTCGTTGTGGACGATCAGCGTTTCCACCCCGAGCGGGGCGAGCTTGGTGCCGATGTCTTTTTCGCTCGGCAGAAGGACCGCGAGATCGGGTCGCAACGCGGTGATCCGTTCGAGGTTGGGGTCGATCAGTCCGCCGATTCGCGGTTTCTTCGTCGCTTCGGCGGGCCAGAAGGTGTAATCGCCCACCCCCACCACCCGGTCGCCCAACCCGAGCGCGAACAGCGTCTCGGTGACGCTCGGGGCGAGCGAGATCAGGCGCTGGGGAAAATGGACAGGTAAAGCCGCGGCGGGCTCCTTCCGGGGGCATCCTGTAAGCGCAAGAAACGCAAAAAACACAAAATGCGCCGGAAGGAGCCGCGCGCGGCAAACCATCGGCCTAGAACCTCACCGCGAGTCCGCCGACCCAGGTCCGGCCCGGGGAGGGGAAGCCGAGCGCCTCTTCGTACTTGCGGTCGGCGAGGTTTTCGACTCGGGCGAACGGTTCGAGCTTCGACCACCCGGCATAGCGGGCGGAGAGATCGAAGCGGGTGTAGGAAGGGATCTCGGTGCGACCGAACGTGACCGGATCGACGTCCGGCCGGGAGCCGACGAAGCGGCCGGAGAGCGCGAAGCTCCACGATTTCGGTGCCAGAGTCGCGAGCAGCGTCGCGCTGCGCTTCGCCCGCCGGAGCAGCGGCTCGCCCGTCGCCCGGTCCTCGGCATCCAGATAGGTCGCCGTGAAGCGAACCGTACCGATGCCGCGACGGGCTTCTGCCTCGCCTTCGAAGCCGCGCGATCGGGCGCGGGCGACGTTGACGTTGGTGAAAGTCGCCAGATCGAAATCGATCAGATCGTTCTGGCGGTTTTCAAATCCGACCAGCGACAGGCGGACGACGCCGATCTCGCGCTCGACGCCCAGCTCCAGACTCTTGCCTTCCTCCGGGCGCAAAGCGGGATTGCCGCTGCCGGGGAAGAACAGCTCGCCGAGCGACGGCGCACGGAACGATTCTCCGTAGCTCGCGCGCAGCCGGAAGCCCGCGAACGGCACGACCGCCCCGGCGCGCAGGCTCGTCTGTTCGCCGTACACGTCGTTGTCGTCGCGGCGCAGACCGACGTGAATTTGCCCTTTGCCCACCGGTGCGCTCGCCTCGGCGAACGCCGCCCAGGTGCGCTGGCGCGAGCCGTCCAGGCTGGTGCCGAAGGTGGAGCTGCTGGTCACTTCGAGCCTCTCGGCGTCGCCGCCGAACGAGATCCGCAGATCGTGCGCGCTCTGCCAACTGCCGACCAGACGGCCGCGCCGGCCTTCCGACTCGGTGTCCGACCGGGTGAAGCCGAACGGATCGCTAGGCGCCCGAAACGCGTTGTTGAAACGGGTGGTTGCAAGCTGGCCTTCGATCTCCCAATTGCTGTCCACGACCGCATGGACCGGCAGGGCCACCTCGCGCTCGCGCCAGGAGATGCTCTGATCGGGCGTCGCGGTCCGGCCGGAAAAGGGAATGCCGGTTTCGGACTGGTTGCCGCGGACCAGCAGGCCGACGTTGGTGTTTTCGCGCAGGTCGAACAAGCCGCGAAGGGTCAGGTCGTCAGCGTCGAAATCGTCGTTCGCGATCTCGGTGCCGCCGCGCCGAACGACTCCCACTCCGTCGAGCCGCAAGCGGCTGAGGGTCGTTCCCGCCGCGATCGAGCCGCGGGCGTACCCGTTTTCGCCTCCTTCGAGGTGCGCCGAGCCGCCGTCATGACGCCCGGTGAGGAGCGAGACCACCCCGCCCATCGCGCCGCTGCCGTAGAGCGCCGAGAACGGGCCGCGGATCACCTCGATCCGCTCCGCGCCGTCGGTCGGCACGAACTGCCAGTTGGCGCCGCCGAAATAGGGATCGTTGAGCGCGATGCCGTTCCACAAGAGGAGCGTCTGGTCGGACTCGGCGCCGCGGACGAACAGCGAGTTCTGTTGGCCGGGCGCACCGGTCTGGACGATCGAGAGGCCCGGCACCAGGGTGATCGCGTCGGCGAGCGTCGTCACCTGGCGCGCTTCGATTTCGGCGGCCGGGACGACCGTCGCCGAGGCCGGAGCCTTGTCCTTCGCCTCGGCGTCGAGCGAGGCGCTGACCAGGAGTTGATCGTTGAAGGTGGGAATGGCGGTCTGATTCGGTTCCTGCGACCAGACCGGCGACTCTCCCCCGAGGAGGCCGGCAAAAACGGTGACGACGGCGAGCGTCGTGCGCATGTAGCGGTTCCTTCCTGGCAAATAGGCCCGGAAAGTGCGACGCCCCGCTTGGCAAGCGGGGCGAAGGGCAAGGGCCGTTCCCTCAAAAGGGGGCAACCGGCACATGAGTCTCCGAGCCCGCACCCCGCGGGTGGCGTCGGATGGCTCGGCAGGTCTCCTGGCTCCCGGATCTACCTACTCCCGGACCTTCCCGCCCGGACGACCCGCGAGGCTCGAAGGCTTCGCAAATCCATTTCCGTGCAGTGGCATGTCCCGGTTTCGTCCCCGGTTACAGTGGCGGGGGCCGCGCCGGCTTTCAACCGGCTTCCCTCTTTCGAACGGCGCGCCTCGAATCGCTCCGAGATCGTGTCGTCACCGCTCCATCGTTTCTGTCAAAGAGCCCTCCCCACGCCGGGGAGGTTACGAAAAGCTGGCTTTAAGTCTATCGCGGCGGCTACTGCTGCGGCGACGGGGTTTCAGACGGCGCCGACTGAGGGAGCACGACCACGTTCGGCGCCGGAGCAGACTGCTGGGGGGTGCCGCCGTACGCCGAGCCGCCCGGTACGTAGCTGAGCGGAATGCCCTGGGTCTGCTCGGTGCTCACCCCTTGCTGAACCGAATAGGGCTTCGCAGCGGGAGCCGGGGCGCCGCCGCCCAGCGCTTCGAGCAGCCGGGCGCCGACGTCGTTCTGCGGCGCGTTGGGATCCGCCGCGTCGTTCGGCGCCCAGCCGATCACCACGGTCGTCGGGTTGACCACGAAGCCGAAGCCGCGCAGGTTGTTCTCCTGCTCGACACTCACGATGTCCGCCTTCTTCATGCCGATCCAATTGCCGGTCTCGGTCATGAACAGCACCATCCCGGCGTCCCAACTCGACTCCTGCGGCTGGTAGCGGCTCTGGATCGAGGTGCCGTTCTGGAGCGTGATCAGGTAGGTCTCGGCGGCGACCGGCGAAACCGGCGCCATGAGGAGCAAGGCGAATGCGCAGACCAACGCCAGGGCGATGCGGCGGGGGGTGAGGGACTTCGCGATCATGGCCGGCTCCTCCTGCGATTTTCTCGGCACGACTCGTAGGGAACGACGATTCTTAACTGTCGATGGTAGCACGAGAAATCCCGGTTTCTTCGAGGAGCTTACCGAGCTGGGCGCGGAACCGGGTGGCTCCCCCATGGGCCGGGTGCCGGAGCGGCACGGCCGTCGCCCCGAGCAGGCCGAGCGCCGCCTCTGCCGTCCGGCCGACCGCGGCGATCCGCGACCGGGCGGGGAGGAGGGAGAGCAAAGTCTCCAGGATGTGAAGGTTCTCGCGCAGCATCGCGCGCTCCGGCGTCCGGTTGCTGAGGGCACCGGCGGCTCCCTGAGGGTGCCAGGGGAAGGCGTTCCATAGCAGCACACCGCGCGGTACGGCCGGCAGCGCGGAAAGCGCGCCCCAGACGATCGTCCCCGACGGTTCGAGCCAGAGGGAAGGATGGCGGCTGGTGGCGCGGAAGCCCGCCCCTTCGGTCCAGGGGAGCCGCTCGCCGCCCGACCCCACGATCTGCCGCTCGCTGGTAAACGGGATGCCCGAAAACCGCCCGCCGCGGTAGCCGATCGCCTCGCCGAGCAGAACCAGCCGGGGCACCCCCACCCGTTCGAGGTAGATCCGGAGGTTTTTCCGCCTCAGCTTGGCCGCTCCGGACCGGTCGAGATCGTCGTCCTCGTCGCGGTAGGGATTGGCGATTCCGGAGGGATTTCCAACCGGACCGCGAAAAGTATCGAGAAGTAGGGGGGTCAAAAGCGTCATAGGGGGTTACGGATCAGTTTCGATCGCGGAACCGACCCTACCAGAGGAGACCGCCGATGATTCTTTCCCCCGCCCCCGCCTCCCCCCTTGCCCGTCGCACGTTCTCCTGCGCGCTCGTCCTCCTCTGGATGAGCATTGCGGGCCTCCCTACCTTCGCGGCCAGGGCACCCAAAGCTCCCAAAGCCCCCAAGGCACCCAAAATCTCCGGGAGACATCGCGCGGCAGCCAAGCATGAGCGACCATCCGAAACGGCGAACGCCGACAACCCGAAACCCCCCGAGGCGCCGGAGCCGGAATACCATCCGGTGCCGGTCAATCCAGACCTGCCTTCCGAGATCTCGATCACCGCCCATTTCTCCGCCCGGGACCAGCAGATTCGCGAGTTGCGGGACGGCGAGCGCCAGCGGTCGCTCGCGCCCCGCGCCCAGGCCTGGACCCGGGCGTTCCGAGCCGAGGGGCCGCCGTTCGCCCGCTTCGTCGACGAGACGCTCCGGACCCTACGCACCGCCATCGGCCGCGGCTCGCGAAACGTCTGCTATCCCCTCCAGGTGGCGACCGAACGGCTGGCCGCGACGCTGCCGGAAGCGCCGGAGCCCCGGCTGGAAACCGAGATCCGGAGCGCTCTATCCCGGGTCACCAACGGCGCCCGGATCTGCCTCGAAGGGCGGCCGGCCACGGCACAGACCGAAATCGGTCGCGGGGCCGAGGTTATCGCCCGAGCGGCGGAGACGATCGTGAACTGGGGGCGGTAAAGCGAAAGGTGTTGTTGCGGCCGCGGCGAATCCGTGACCCAGGCCGTTGGCCTGGGCTAACGGAACGCGGCCCTTCAGGCCGCCGAAATCCGCGAATCGTGTCGTTACGGCCTGAAGGGCCGTGTCACCTCAGCCCAGGCTGAAGGCCTGGGAACGATGAACGCTGCGCACCTCCCTACCCGTTGCGCTTCGCTTCGAGCTCCGCCCAACGGGCGTAGAGGCGCTCGGTCTCTGCCCGGGCCGCATCGAGTTTCGTGCAGCGGGTGGCCAGCTCGGCGGCGTCCGAGGCGATTTTGGGATCGGCGACCGCCTCTTCGCTTCGGCGGAGCTTTTCGTCCGCCGCGTGGACGTCGTTTTCGATCCGGTCCCACTCTTTCTGCTCGGCGAACGTCAGGCGCTTGGCGGCGGATTTTGGGGCGGCGGCCGGCGTGGCGGGTGCCGCCTTCGGGGGCGCCTGGGAAGCCCGCGGCCCAACTCCCGACGGTTTCGCCGGCTCGACGTTGTCCTTCTGCTCCTGCCATTGGGCGACGTCCGCGAACGTCCGGGCTCCCCCCTTGCCGTCGAGCGCCAGGATTTCGGTCGAGACCCGGTCGAGCAGGTAGCGGTCGTGGGTGACCAGGACCAGGCCGCCGGGAAATTCGAGCAGGCTCTCTTCGAGTACTTCGAGCGTCGCGATGTCGAGGTCGTTGGTCGGCTCGTCGAGGATCAGCAGATCGGCCGGCCGCAGCATCAACCGGGCGATCAGAATCCGCGCCTGCTCGCCTCCCGACAGGCGGGAAACCGGCGTCTCCAACTGCTCCGTGCGAAACAAGAACCGCTTCGCCCAGGCGGCGACGTGGATCTCGCGCCCCTGGTGGACGACAGAGTCCCCCTCCGGCGCGAGCGCCCGGCGGAGGGTCAGGCTGCGGTCGAGCGTCTCGCGGCTCTGCTCGAACAGGACGACTTTCAAGAACGGCGCGCGTTCGATCTCCCCCTGGTCGGGCTCGATCAATCCGGCGAGCAGCGACAGGAGGGTGGTTTTGCCGCTGCCGTTCGGACCGAGCAGTCCGAGCCGGGTGCCGGGCCGGATCAAAAGGTCGATCCCATCGATCACGGTCCGCTCGCCGTAGCTCTTGCCGATGCCGGTCGCGATCAACAGACGCTTGGTCTTCCGGCCCGAGGCGGCAAAATCGATGCTCGCCGTCGATTCGACCGTGCGCTGCTCGATCTCGCCCAGCTCGCCGATCAGGCGGTTCGCCTCCTGGATGCGCGATTTCGATTTCGTGGTCCGGGCCTTCGGGCCGCGGCGCAGCCATTCCATCTCGCGCCGGGCGCGGTTGGCGAGCGACTCCTGGTACTCGGCTTGGTTTTTCCGTACTTCGTCGCGCTTTTCCAGCAGGTCCGAATAGGTCCCTTCGACCTGCAGCAGCCCTTCCGGATAGACCCGGTCCAGCTCGATCATCCGCCGCGCCACGTTCTCCAGGAAGTAACGGTCGTGGCTTGCCACCACGAACGCCCGCGGCTCGGAGGCGAGCAGCCCTTCCAGCTCGATGATCCCTTCGAGGTCGAGATGGTTGGTCGGCTCGTCGAGCAGCAGCACATCCGGCTCGCGGACCAGCTCGCGGGCGATCGCCAGGCGCTTCTGCCAGCCGCCCGAAAGCGTACCCGCCGTCTGGTCCGGATCGGCAAAGCCGAGCTTGCCGAGCGCGATCGCCGCCATCACGTGCTTTTCGTACTCTTCAAGCGGCAGCCCCGCGAGCGCCTCCACCAGAACCTGCTCGGCCGAATGGTCGGTCGAAAACACCGGATCCTGCGGCACGTACCCCACCCGCAGGCCCTTCCGCACCGAGCGTGTCCCCGCGTCCGACTCTTCAAGACCCGCGAGGATCTTCATCAGCGTCGACTTGCCCGCGCCGTTCGGCCCCACCAGGCCGACCCGGTCCCCTTCGAACAGGCCGAACGACAACCCGGTGAACAACGGCCGGGCGCCGAACTGTTTGGCGATCGAGTCGCAACTGAGGAGGACGGGGCGGGCGCTCATGGGTTTTGGGGGCCTTCCCGGCTTCGAAAACCCGGAAGGGACGCGGAGTATAGCCGCGTCGGCCGGACCTTGCCGTCAGGAACTGCGGCGAAGCCGAACCAGAGCCCCGATCGTGAGCAGCAGGATGAAGTAGATCACCCCGGTCGGCGCGAGCGTCGGTATGCCCGGAGGAGTGTTGGAGAGCACTTTGAAACAACAGGGATCGGCGTTGCCGGGGAGATCCGGATCGTCGGTGACCCCGTTCGATTCGTTCGTGCCGTTGCCGTCCGCATCGAATAGAAGTTGCCCCTGGGCGCAAAACGTCGCGCCGACGGCGGTCGCCGGCGGGATCGCGGCGGAGACCAGGATTACCACCTGGCCGCCGACCGGGATCGCCCCGTCCCACAGCGCCATCGCCGGCCCGAATATCGCGGAGCCGCTCGACGCGCTGGCGTTGACGATTTGCAGCCCCGGAATCTGAAGAAAGAACTCGTCGCCCGGGTTGTCTTGCTGCGGAAACGGTCCGCCGTTGTGGCAGGCAAAGGTGTAGTTGACGACGCCCCCCGGCGTGGGCTGCCCGTCGATGCCGGTGCAGAGACAGGTAACCCCGAGCGGCAGGACGATCGCGTCGACGTCAGTCGCAGAGCTTTCGCCCCCCTCGCCGAAGCGGACGCTCGCGGTGTTCGAGATCGCGCCGGAGGCGAACGGCGAGACCTGGCCGCCCACCTGGTAGACGACCGAGCCACCGGGGGGCACCTCGATCGTGTCGTGCAGCTCGGTGGGAATCGAAGGCGTGCAGCCCGCGCCCCGGCACCAGCGGAACTCTTCGACCTGCGGCGGCAGGAGATCCTCCACCGCCGCCGTGGCGGGGCAATCGCCGGTGTTGGTGACGGTGACCGTGTAGAGCAGTTGCTGCCCCGGTTGGACAGCCGGCAGGCCGTCGCTCTTGGTGATCCCGAAGCTCGGCGCGGCGGGCGGGCAGGAAACCGCAAGGCTCTTCTGGTCAGAGTTGTTGCCCAAAACGGAATCCGGCGTAGAGCTTCCGCTGCCGGCGTGAATCTCGACCGCCGGGAGCGGCGCGCCGCATGGATTGCCAGCCGGAGTCTGACCGGTGAACGTGACGGTGGAGGTCGCCCCCGGAGCCAAGTTGCCGAGCGCGCAGCGCAGCAGGCCGTTGCCTTGCGCGACGCACGAGGGCGGCCCCGAGAGCCCCGGAGCGGTGATGTCGACGAACGCCCCCGCCGCCACATCCGGGCCGTGATTGGTCACGGTCGCCTGGAACGAGAAGCCCGCGCCGCAGGCGAGCGGCCCGGCCGGCACGGCGAGCGCGACCGCGAGATCTGCTTCTCGCGGCGGCTCAATCCGGGTCGTCGCACTACAGGTGGAATCGGCGGGCGTCGGATCGGCCATAGAGCCGATTGCGTCGGCGACGTTCGTCACCGTCGTCGGCCCCGCCGCAGTCACCCGATAGGTGAAATGCAGATTGCGGACTCCACCGACCACGATCGTACCGAGCGCGCAGGTGCCGTCCGCGGCGCAGGGCGAGTCGGCCCGCACGAAAGCGAGCCCCGCGGGCAAGGAATCGTGCAGCACGACGCTCTGGGCTGCCCGCTCCCCCTGATTGCCGACTGCGATCGTGTACGTCACCTCGTCGCCCGTTCGCGAGGTGACCGGACCGCTCTTGGTGCAGTAGAGGTCGGGCTTCGGCCCGCCGGTCACCCGGTCCCGGTCGAACGCTTCGCGGGTCGGACAGCCGGTAGCCTCCACCCGGACCCGGTTCTCGATCTTGCTCGGGACGTCCAGCCCCACCCGGCCGCGCACCCGATAGATCGCGGAGCCGCCGTTCGCCAGGGTATCTGCCAGCGGGCCGGGCCGGAAGTCTTCGCACTGATCGCCGCGGCACCAGAAGCCGTTGAACAGGATTGCGCTGAAGTCGTCGGTCACGACCGCTCCGGGCGCCGCGTCGGTCACCTCGATCCGATAGGTGATCGTCTGGCCCCGCTCAACCGAGGCTAGACCGTCCGTCTTGCTCACACTCGTATTCGGACAGACCGGTCCGGCCAGCGGCGACGGGCAGGCCAGCAGGGCGCCGGAATCGACGCGGCCACCCGTATCCGCCAGGTGCGCGCCGAGCACGACCGAGTCGCCGAACGCCGCCACCGACTGGCCGAGCGCCGCGCCCGGTTCCGGCGGCTGCCCGAGCAGGACGAGCGGCGGCTCGGTCAACGAATCGAACACGAAACCCGCGCCCGCGTTGTGCCCTCCCGCGTCGTGATGGCTCGCGCCGACCACGATTCGCGAGCCGGCGATCGCCACGGCGATGCCGAACAGGTCGTCCGCCCCGGGATGGACGGCGGTCAGCTTCGCGCGCAACGTCCATTGGGCGGCCGTGGCATCGACGCGCGCGAAGACCAATACGATTCCCGCGTCGACCAACCCCAAGACATCCGCGCGCCGGGCGCCCGCGACCAGGGTTTCCCCTGACAGCGCCAGGGAGAACCCGACCTCGTCGCCGCTCAAGCCTTCGGGGTCGACGATCCGCGCTCGTCGCACCCAGGACGTACCCTCACGGACGAAGACATGAACCGTGCCGCCGCTGCCTCGACCGGGGTTGTTCGCGAACGGCGCGCCGACTGCGAGAGTGTCGCCGTCGAGCGCGAGGGCGGAACCGAAGCCGTCGAACGACGCCGCGTCCGGATCGGCGATCTCCGCCTCGAGCCCCCAGGAGGAGCCGCTCCGCTTGAACACATAGACCGCTCCCGACAGGCTGCCGGCGCCGGTCCGGTCGGGCGCGCCAACCGCGATCCGATCGCCCGAGAGAGCCAGCGCCTGGCCGAACTGGTCGTTGCGGCGGGCGTTCGGAGCGGTCAGTTTGACCTGCGGCGCGGCGGCGCTCCACGAGGAGCCGGGGCGCGAAAAGACGTAGACCGCGCCTGCATCCACCGCGCCGGGCGCGTCCCCCAGCGGTGCGCCCGCGACCATCGTCGAGCCTTCGAGCGCGAGCGCGAAGCCGAGCAGATCGCCGGCTCGGGCGTCCGCCGCCGTGAGGCGAACCGAGCCGCTGCGCTGGAGCACGTAGATCGCTCCCGCTCCGGGGGCTGCGGCGGAATCCTCATGGGCGCCCGAGGCGACGATCGCGCCATCGGTCGCGACCGAACTGCCGAGCTGGGCACCCGCGCCGGGGGCCGGCTGGATGTCGAGCTGGCTGGTGCAGGGGGGTAGGGCGCGGCCGGGGGACGCGGCGAGGGCGAGAAACAGCGCGAAGGCCGAAATCGAAGAGCGGTCGCGCGAGCGGCTCATGGCCTACCTCTTCCGGCGCCTCATTGCCGCGGTGGCGGCTTCGGCGGATCCCGTTGAAGATCGAATTGATCAAGGAGCGGCGAATCTTCGAACGGCAGGCCGCGCTTGTCGAGCCGCGCGGGTTTCGTCGCCTGGCCGCCTGGCGGCACGACGACCCACTGGCCGGCGGCCACGTCGACCTCGTCGCCCCCGGCGCGTGAACGGACCCCGACCAGCCCCTCGTCGACCGCGACGAACGTGCCGGCGATCGGATGGACGACGAACCGCACGATGGTCCCCTTCACCCCGGCGACCGCGTGCGGCGTGCCGACCTCGATATTCTGCTGGTGCTTGCTGATTCCGAGCCGCACCCGACCCGACAAGATAGAAATAGAAGAGTTGGTACGACCCGTCGCCGCATCGACCTCCCTCTGGTTGAAAGTGAGCGCGCTTTCCGCACCGAGGTCGAGCCGGCCGCCGGGGGGAAATGTCATCGCGAACGACGAGGCGCGGCCGGTATCGATCCGGGTTTTCAGCACGATCTTGTCGCTCGTCTTGACCGGTCGCGCCGCCGCGCCCGGCGGGGTGGCGCGGACGTCTCTCTTGACCAAAATCGCGGTGCCGACGGTGCCTGCGGGAGCGTCCGGCGGATCGGCGGCCGCGGCGGAAGGCGCGGCCCGGCCGCCCGCCCGGGGACCCGCGGCGGGCGCGGCCCGTAGTGCGGGGGGGCGTGCGCGGGGCCGCAGAACGTGCCGGGCGCGTTGAGCCCCAGCTCGGGGCGGGGGTGA